>JAKPQH010000191.1 GCA_029580855.1 bacterium
GGTGGACGCTGCCCGCCCAGCCGCCGCCCCGCATCACCGCAAAACGCGCGGTGCAGATGTAGGGCAGACCTTCACCGGCGGTCGGGCGTCTTATCAACGACTTACGGCGACCACCGGCTGCCAGTAGCGAAAGTCAGGCTAACGGTCTGCGGTGCACAACCCGCGCTGCGGAGAAGGCGAGGCCGGCGATGAAGCGCACGTACTTCTGCCCCGCGTGCCGAGCGACCCTGAATCCCAACGTGAAGCTCATCCTGACCATGGCCCGAGGCGGGCGCCGGCATCTCATCCTGCTCAGCCCGCAACCCGGCAACTACGCCGTGATCGTGCCGGCCGACGTCGTCCTGCGGGACGGCGAAGAGGTGGACTTTTTCTGTCCGGCCTGCGGCAAGAACCTCCGGAGCGGCGCGAATGCTCGTCTTGCCGAGATCGGGTTCCGGCTCGAGGACGGAACCAAGGGTCGCGTGAACTTCTCGCGGAGATACGGCGAGCACGCCACGTACTTCGTCACGAAAGAGTGGATCCGCTCCTACGGCGAAAACGCCGCCATCTACGGCGACGCCAACTTCTTCGGCGCCGGCGGAGAGGCGGAATCGTGATTCCGGCGCCCGCCGTCCCGTCGGCGCCGCTGTCGTTCCCCCCCGTTGCCGTTTCCTTCGGTTGCGCCGCCGGGCCGAGATGTCCGCTCGGACGCAGGTTCCGTTTGCCTCGCTTGACTTCGATGGGAGGCCAGCCTATGTTCGGGATGGCGGCGCCGAGGCGAACCGAGGGGCCTCCCAGGAGACGGCTGGCGACCGGTCGGGCGGGGAACGAGGGGCGGCGCGTTGCGCGGTGAAGGGGCCGGCCGCCTCCGCGGATCGGACCGCCATCCTCGCCAGGGAGCGCCTCATCGTCGCCTCGTTCGCGGCAGGTCCATGGGGCTCGCGCCGGCGTTCCGGCGCCGTAGGGGTCTCGGGTAAGAAAGGAGTCAGGGATGTCGACCGTCCTTGTGGAGAAGAACCGGTGCAAGGGGTGCGGGCTGTGCGTCAGCGCCTGTCCCTCGCACGTGCTGGTCATGTCGCAGGAGATCAACACCAAGGGCTATTTTTTCCCCATGGTGGAGCACCCGGACGATTGCAACGGGTGCCGGTACTGCGTGCTGGTGTGCCCCGACGTCGCCATCCAGGTCGAGCACAAGGGAAAGGTGTCCGCGCCGCCCGAGGCGTTGAACGACTTACCCATGCACTACTGCCCCGGCTGCACCCACGGCGTCATCCACCGGCTGGTGGCCGAGGCCATCGACGCGCTGGACGTCCGCGAGCGAACCGTGGGTGTGGCCCCCGTGGGCTGTAGCGTGCTGGCGTACGACTATTTCAACTGCGACATGCACGAGGCGGCGCACGGCCGGGCCATGGCCGTGGCCACCGGCGTGAAGCGGGGCCGGCCCGAGCTCATCGTCTTCACGTACCAGGGCGACGGCGACCTGGCCTCCATCGGCATGGCCGAGACGGTCCACACCGCCAACCGGGGCGAAAAGATCACCGTCATCTTCGTGAACAACGCCATCTACGGCATGACAGGCGGCCAGATGGCCCCCACAACGCTGCCGGGTCAGATCGCGTCCACCAGCCCCCTCGGCCGCGATGTCACGTTGGCGGGCTACCCCATCCGGGTCGTCGAAATGTTGAAAGAGCTCAAGACCCCGGCGTACCTGGCGCGGGTCTCGGTTCACGACCCAAAGGCGATCATGCAGGCGCGCAAGGCGATCCGGACGGCGTTCCAGCATCAGGCAAAAGGCACCTGTTTCTCCCTGGTCGAGATCCTGTCCACCTGCCCCACGGGTTGGGGCCTGCAGCCCCACGAGGCGTGCGGTTGGTTGGCGGAGCACATGATCCCGTACTTCCCCTTGGGGGAGTTCAAGACCCCCGAGCGGGGGGTGGTCAAGGAAACGGAGCGGTAGCCATGCATACCGAGATCATCCTTGCAGGTTTCGGCGGTCAGGGCGTTCTGCTGATCGGCAAGCTGCTCGCGTATGCGGGCATGAAGGCGGGGCGCGAGGTCACCTGGATGCCCGCCTATGGCCCCGAGATGCGCGGCGGGACGTGCAACTGCACCGTCGTGCTGTCCGACCGGCCCATCGGGTCGCCCATCAGCAAGTCGCCCCACGCCCTCATCGCGTTAAATCTGCCGTCGCTGGACAAGTTCGAGGAGACGGTGCGGCCGGAGGGGATCGTGGTCGTCAACACGTCGCTCATCAACCGCCTGCCGAAGCGGACCGACGCCACCGTCGTCGCCGTCCCCGCCAACGAGGTCGCCATCGAGTGCGGCAGCCCCAAGGCGGCCAACATGGTGGCGCTGGGTGCGTACCTGGGCGCCAGCGATGTGGTGCAGCTGGACCACGTCAAGGCCATCGTCAGCGAGTCCTTCGCCGCCAAGCCCAGGCTGGTCGAGGTCAACCACGCGGCGCTGGCCCGCGGCTTCGCCATTGGGCAAGCCAAGGCCGGGGCCGCCGTGCTTTGAGGAGCATCTCATGGCCAAAAAGCTCATGAAAGGCTGCGAGGCGATCGGCGAGGCCGCGGTCCAGGCGGGCTGCCGCCTCTTCTTCGGCTATCCCATCACCCCCCAGAACGAGATCCCCGAATACCTGTCCGCGCGCCTGCCGCAGGTGGGGGGGACGTACGTCCAGGCCGAGAGCGAGGTCGCGGCGAGCAACATGCTGTACGGGGCCGCCGGCGCCGGTTGCCGCTGTTTCACGTCCTCGTCCGGTCCGGGCATCAGCCTCATGCAAGAAGGGATTTCCTACATCGCGGGGGCCGAGTTGCCCGTCGTCATCGTCAACATCATGCGCGGCGGTCCGGGTCTGGGCGGCATCCTGCCCTCCCAATCCGATTACTTCCAGGCGGTCAAGGGCGGCGGTCATGGCGACTACCGCTGCCTGGTCCTGGCCCCCTCGACCGTCCAGGAGGCGGCGGACCTGGTCCAGGAGGCTTTCGACCTGGCCGACAAGTACCGTAACCCCGTCATGGTGCTGGGCGACGGCGTCATGGGTCAGATGATGGAGCCGGTGGAGTTCAAGCGTACCGTCCGCCCGGAAGACCTGCCACCCAAGCCGTGGGCCACCACCGGCGCCAAGGGCCGGAAACCCAACATCATCAACTCGCTGTATCTGAAAGCCGAGGAGCTTGAGGCCCACAACTGGAAGCTGGCCGCGAAGTACGAGGAGATGGCGAGGGTGGAGTGTCGCCACGAGGCGTGGTGCGTTGACGGCGACGTGGACGTGCTCTTCGTGGCCTACGGGACCGTCGCCCGTATCTGCAAGACGGCCATCGACGCCCTCCGGCAACGCGGAGTCAAGGCTGGCCTGTTCCGACCCGTCTCTTTGTTCCCGTTCCCGGGACAGGCGTTGCTCCAGGCTGTGGAGAAGGCGCGGCATGTCCTGGTCTCCGAGATGTCCTGCGGCCAGATGGTGGAGGATGTCCGGTGCCACGTGGCGGGGCGGCGTCCGGTGACCTTCTACGGCCGCGTGGGCGGCATGATCCCGACCCCCGAGGAATTGGTCGACGAGGCGAAAAAACTGGTCGGGAAAGCCGGGTGACACCGGAATGACGGAATCCCAGTACACCGAGGCTCCCATGAGATGCACCGCGGTCCCCCATGGGGATTTGGTGATCGGTCATTGGGTTTTTCGTACACGCTTTGGATGGGAATCGGTGTAAGCCGACATCGCCAGTCACGGGGGGCGACCAGTGGATGCGCGCGAGCAGATCCTGGAGATTCTCAGGCAGGCCTATCAGATCGAGGTGGACGGCTACACTTTCTACTCCATGACCGCAGCCCAGGCCAAGAAACCCGCGGTGAAGGAGCTCTTCGAGAAGCTGGCCCACGACGAGGTCCAGCACCAGAATTTCCTCAAGAGCGTGGGACAGCGCTACGACGCCGAGGGCGCGGCAGCCTTCGCCGTCGCCAAGCCCCCAGTCGCCCTAAGCGGTATCACGGACCACGTCTTCACCACACGCTTCCACGAGCAGGCCAAGGGCGCCGCATTCGAGATGGGAGTGCTCTCGGTGGGGCTCACGCTCGAGACCAACGCCATGGCATACTTCAATGGAGCCGCGGATGCGGCGAACAGCGGGCAGGTGCAGAGCTTTTACCGCTACCTCGCCGACTGGGAGAAGCAGCACTTCGACGCCCTCAACACCCTGTACTCGGCCATCCGCAGCGACTTCTGGGGCGCCGGCGGGTTCGCGCCCTTTTGATGCCCACGCCCGCCCCGTCCCCTTCCGCAACGGACGCTTGGCCCCTTCAAATAGGGGGCGTTGTCGACCGATGGTACTTTTCCGCTGCGTACCATCAGTCAACAACGTCCCAGAGTATGTGGAAGTCAGCGCGAGAGGAGAACGTCGCCCACCGTGGCGAGGAACATCCCGATGCTGAGCGCGCCGTTGACGTTGAAGAAGGCCGTATCCAGCTTGGCCAGGCCGTGACGGTGCATCAACAGGTTCTCGTAGATGAGTAAAAGGGCCGCGCACAAGAGACCCATGCGGTAGATGGGCCCGAGGTGAAGCAGGGGGATCAGCAGGGCCAGACAGCAGACCGTGAGGGCGTGGAAGACGCCGGCGATGAGCAGACCCTTGACCGGCCCCAGCCATGCCGGAATGGAGAAGAGCCCGGTCCGGCGATCGAAGTCGATGTCCTGAAACGCATACAAGATGTCGAAGCCGGCCACCCAGAACAGCACCCCCAGGCCCAAGACGAGCGCGGGCGCCGCGATCTCCCCCCGGACCGCCACCCACGCCCCGATGGGGGCCAGAGCCAGTGAGAGCCCCAGGACCAGATGCGAGGCGGCGCTGAACCGTTTGGTATAGGAATAGCCGCAAACGACGATGATCGCCGGCGGCGCCAGGGCGAAGCACACAGGGTTCAGCATCCACGCCGAAAACAGAAAGATCGCGAACGACACGACGACGAAGGCCGCCGCCTCGCCGAGCGCGAGCCTCCCCTGGGGGAGCGCACGGCCCCGCGTCCGCGGATTCAGGCTGTCCAGGTGCCGATCGGCGATCCGGTTCATCCCCATGGCGCCGCTCCGCGCCCCGACCATCGCCACCAGGATCCACCAGAGCGTCCGGCCCGGAGGTATCCCGCCCGCGGCCAAGACCGCCCCCATGAACGCGAACGGCAGCGCGAACACGGTGTGGGCGAATCGGATCATGTCCAGGTAAACGCGCAGCTTGGCAAACATGGCCATAAGCTTCCGGCGATCGGCCACCGGTCCGTAGGCGTCCCCGCGCTCCTCAAGCCGATAGCCGACCGCCGAACGCTACCGGCCTCCTTTGTTCCCCACGTGGATCGCCGCGATCCCGGCGGTCAAAAACCGGTACGAGACGTCGTGAAACCCGGCCTCCGTCATCCATGCCGCCAGCTCTTCCGGCGGGGGGAAATCGCGCACCGACGCCGGCAGATACCGGTAGGCGGATGGGTGACCCGAGATGAATCCGCCGATCGCCGGAAGGATCCGGTGAAAATACCAGAGGTAGACGCGACGGAACCACCGCCGTGACGGGGTCGTGAACTCCAGGATCACCGCCCGGCCGGCCGGCGTGAGGACGCGGCGGATCTCCGCCAGGGCCTGGCGCCGCTCCGGCACGTTGCGGAGACCGAATGCCACCGTGACGGCGTCGAAGACCCCATCGCCGAACGGGAGAGCTTCGGCCGGCGCCACGCAGAGACGGACGCGGTCCGCCACGCGTGCACGGGCGATTTTCCTCCGCCCCAGATCGATCATCGCGGCGCTGAAATCCACACCGGCGACCGTGGCTGTGGGGAACTGCCGCGCCGCTTCCAGCGCCATATCCCCCGTCCCGGTGCACAGGTCCAAGAGCCGACCACCGGGCGGGAGCGCGGTCGCCCGGATCGCCTCCCGTCGCCAGACGCGGTCGCGTCCGGCGCTGAGCACGCGGTTCAAGAAATCGTACCGCGGAGCGATGGCCGAGAACATGCGCTCCACCGCGGCGCGCTGCTCGGCCACGCTGTCCCGATGTCGGTGAGACACGTCGACGACACCAAAAGGGGGGCAGGCCCGGGAGGGCCGTTTCACTGCGGGGTCAACTTCAGGTCCATGGCGGCCGCGCCCCCGGACACCACCAGCTTCAGACGGGTGCCGGGCACGAGCTCCGCGTCGTCGCGCAGGTCGTTGAGACTGGCCAGCTCGAATCGGCGCCCTTCGTCATGGAGTTCGCTCCGCGCGATGTCGGCCAGCGTGTCGCCCGGCTTGACCAGGTATGTCCGGATACGTCGCTGGTCTTTGGCCTCGCCGTACCGGAGACCGTCCAGATGCGCCCGAAACTCGTTGGCCCGGATCTCCAGCGGGCCCGGCTCCGTCACCAACAGACTCGCCATGGTATCCGCCTTGGCGATGCGTATCGCGGTATCCGGATGGGTGGCGTCGAACCCGTGGTAGAGTCGCTGCCCGCGCAACAGATCGTTCCGGCGCATCCAGCGCAGGAAGGCCACCATCCGCCGCGGATCGTAACCGGCACGCCTGGCGTACCGCATGCCGACCTCGTCCGCCTCCAGTTCGTACTCGCGGCCGTACCCCAGGAGCATGTAGTTGGCCAGATGGTTGGAGATCATCGCCACGGCGGTGGCCGCGCTGCCGCTGCCCGCCGCAGCGGCCGCGCCCACCCCCAGCACGGTGGCGATCTGCGTGGCCATCGCCTTCGTCATGAGCTTGGCGCCGTGACGGGAGTTGACGTGCGTGGCCTCGTGGCCGAGAATGCCGGCCAGCTGGGCCTCGTCGTTCATCTCCGCCAGGATTCCCCGCGTCACGTACACGAACCCCCCGGGCAGGGCCATGGCGTTGATGCTGGTGTGATCCACGACCTTGAACTGGAAATTGAAACGCGTGTCGGACGCGGCCACGACGCGCCGGCCGACCTCGGCCACGTAATTCTGAAGGTCCGGGGCCTCGTAGTACCCGAACATCTTGAGGATCTCGGGATCGGCCTGGCGGCCGATGGTCACGTCGCCGGATTCGTCGTAGATGGAGAAACCGCGGGCGCGTCGAGGCAGCGCCGCCAGGGCCAGGCAGGCGTGAGTCATCGCCAGGATAAACTGCCGGCGATTCCATCCGCCCGACGCCCCCGCACACACGGCGCACCAACCCATGGACCCCACCTCCCGGTCCAGAGATGTCATTGGCGAAGCCGGGCCTCCAGGGCTCGAATGTTCTGTTTAGCCTTATCCGCCAGCTCGCCCTGAGGACTGTATTTCAAGTACAGCTTGTATTCGCCCACCGCCTTGCGGTACAGCACCTTATCGTCCGTGCCCAGCTTGGCCTTGGTGTGATAGGACAGGCCCAGGTTGTAGTGAGCCTCGGCGTAGTCCGGTCTTGCCCTGACGGCCTTTTCATACTCGGCGATGGCAAGGTCGAGGGACTCGAAGACCCGTTCGTGGTACATGACGCCGAGTTCGTAATAGGCTTCCGCCTGCATGCGGCTGTCCGGCGGCTTCGCGTTATCCTGCCTGCCCGCGTCCGACGCTTTGGCCGCCGTCGGTCGAGTGTTCTCCTGCGCCTGGACCGGGATCGGCGCCACGAGCAGGGTTACAACAAGCCACATTCCCGCGAAGACACCCCTCCTCCATGTCACGGGTCGCATCCTCCACCGACAATATTACGCCCCAGGATCCAATGATGACCGGTTCGACGGTTAGTATACATGACGGTTGCACACCCATCCAGGGGAAACCCGCTCCGGGTCCGCCGGACCGCCCTGGATGCGGAACGCGGGGGAGATGTGCCCCGTGCCCGGGGCGCGCCGCGTTGACGCCAGGCGGGGTCGTTGGACACGCGTCTCGCGCCCCCGGTCGCGCCCGGCTCGTTTCGCGGACAGACCGGAGCCCCGGGCATGCAAAGCCGGACGACGCTACCACCGCACTCCCGCCCAAACCGTCGCAAGGCATTTCCGGACCGCACACCCGGGGACCTGTCTGCATGGCCTCTGCCGGAAGCTCGCGCCGGCTCACCCCGAAACGCCACGGAAAGCCGACGCGGCCGCCGTTCGGTCCTTCCGCCAAAGGCAAAGCGCCGGTCGATAAACCGACCGGCGCTTGGGATGCGCCGCCGAGAGCGTCTCGGGTTGCCTCTCAGGAGCCTTGCGGACACCCGATCTTCGGGTGCCCTTCACGCCGGACCCCGCCGCGCCCGCGCCAGGACGGACGCGCGTCGCGAGCCGGATTCCTCCGACACCATCCCGTGGTCGCGTCGCAGGGCGTGTGGGCGGCTTACGCCTCGGCCAAGGCGTGCAGCGGACCCTCCAATTTCGGCCGCCACAGACTGGTGGTCAGGAGGTCGCGATTCATCCGGGCGATGAAATGCATACGGATGCGCTTCGGGCAGGCCCCCTCGCATTCCCCGTGATTCGTGCAGCCGCCGAAGCCTTCCGCATCCATCTGGCCAACCATATCCAGGACGCGGCGCGACCGCCGCGGCTGGCCCTGCGGCAACAGGGCCAGGTGGGAGATCTTGGCGGCCGTGAAAAGCATGGGCGAGGCATTCGGACACGCCGCCACACAGGCCCCGCAGCCGATGCACGCCGCGGCGTCAAAGGCGAGCTCCGTCTTTTCTTTCGGAACCAGAATGGCGTTGGCGTCGGGCGCCGAGCCGGTAGGCGCGTCGATGTACCCGCCCGCCTGGATGATCCGGTCGAAGGCGCTCCGGTCCACCATCAGGTCCTTGACCACCGGGAACGCGGCCGCGCGCCAGGGCTCGAGGATGAGGTGATCGCCGTCGTTGAAGGCTCGCATGTGAAGCTGGCACACCGTCGTCCCCTGCCACGGGCCGTGCGGCCGCCCGTTGATCACAAAGCCGCACGAGCCGCAGATCCCCTCGCGGCAGTCATGCTCGAACACGATGGGGTCCTGGCCGCCGAGGATCAGCCCCTCGTTGACAACGTCGAGCATCTCCAGGAACGACATCTCGTGACTGACATCGGTGGCCCGGTAGGTCTCGAAGCGGCCGGGGTCCTGCGCATTCCGCTGTCGCCAAACCTTGAGAGAGAGATTCATTTGTAGCTCCGCTCCGATAGCGCGAGGTTTTCGAAAGCCAGCGGCTCCCGGTGCAGCGCCGGTTTCCCGAGGTCGCCCGTATGCTCCCACGCCGCCGCATAGCAGAAGTTCTGGTCGTCCCGTTTGGCCTCGTGATCCGCCGTCTGGCTCTCCTCGCGGAAGTGGGCGCCGCACGATTCCCGCCGGTGCAGCGCGTCGATGCAGATCAGCTCTGCCAGCTCCAGGAAGTCGGCGACGCGGCCCGCCTTCTCCAGCGACTGGTTCACCGTGTCGCTCGCGTCGACGACCAGCACATTGCGCCAGAACTCCTCCCGCAGCGCCGGGATCTTTTCCAGCGCCGCGGTCAGGCCGGTTTCGTTGCGGGACATGCCGCACCGGTTCCACATCAGGAGGCCCAGCTCCCGGTGGAGCGAATCCACGGTGCGCTTTCCCTTGACGGCAAGCAGGCGGGCGATCCGATCGCGCACCTCGTTTTCCACGCGTCGCACTTCCGGGTGATCGGCGGGCACCGCGTCCAGTTTCGTGCGCGCGAGGTAATCGGGTATGGTGGCGGAGAGGATGAAATAGCCGTCCGCCAGCCCCTGCATCAGGGCGCTGGCGCCCAGGCGGTTCGCGCCATGATCCGAGAAATTGGCCTCGCCGCCGACAAAGAGGCCGGGGATGGTCGACTCCAGATTGTAGTCCACCCACAACCCCCCCATCGTGTAGTGCACGGCGGGAAAAATCCGCATGGGAACTTTATACGCATTCTCGCCCGTGATGCGCTCGTACATCTCGAAGAGGTTGCCGTATCGCTCCAGGATCACCTGGGCGCCCAGCCGCTGGATCGCGTCGCGAAAATCCAGGTAGACCCCCAGCCCCGTGCTCCCCACCCCGCGGCCCTCGTCGCAGACCTCCTTGGCGGCACGAGACGCGATGTCGCGGGGCGCCAGGTTGCCGAAGCTGGGATACTTGCGCTCCAGGTAGTAGTCGCGTTCGCCCTCGGGGATCTCGTGCGGCGGGCGGGTGTCCCCCTGGCGCAGCGGGACCCACACACGGCCGTCGTTGCGGAGCGATTCGCTCATCAGCGTCAGCTTCGACTGGTACTCGCCGCTCACGGGAATGCAGGTCGGGTGGATCTGCGTGTAACAGGGATTGGCGAAGAGCGCTCCCCGCTTGTGTGCCCGCCAGACGGCCGTGGCGTTGCAATGCTTGGCGTTCGTGGAGAGATAGAAGACGTTCCCATAGCCACCCGTGCACAGCACCACCACATCGCCGAGACGGCTTTCGATCCTCCCCGTCCACAGGTTGCGGGTGACGATTCCGCGGGCGCGCCCGTCCACCACGATCAGGTCCAACATTTCGGTGTGGGTCTCGACCGACACCGTGCCGGCGGCCACCTGTCGCTGCAGCGCCTGGTAGGCGCCCAGGAGCAGCTGCTGTCCCGTCTGACCGCGGGCGTAAAACGTCCGCGACAATTGGGCGCCCCCGAACGACCTGGTGTCCAGCAGACCACCGTATTCGCGGGCGAACGGGACACCCTGGGCCACACACTGATCGATGATCCGGACGGACAGCTCCGCCAACCGGTAGACATTGGCCTCGCGCGCGCGGAAGTCCCCGCCCTTCACCGTGTCGTAGAACAGGCGCCAGGTGCTGTCGCCGTCGTTCCGGTAGTTCTTGGCGGCGTTGATCCCCCCCTGCGCGGAGATGGAGTGCGCCCGGCGGGCGGAATCGTTATAGGTGAAACAGCGGACGTTGAACCCCAGTTCGCCCAGCGCCGCGGCGCCGGAAGCGCCGGCCAGGCCGGTGCCGACGATCAGGACGGTGTATTTGCGCCGGTTGGCGGGGTTGACGAGCTTCAGGTCGAACTTGTGCCGGCTCCATTTCTGCTCGATCGGACCGGAGGGGATCTTGGCATTCAGCCGGGAAGCGATTGCGGCGTCTGTCGTCGTCTGTCCGCTCATGCCAGGCACCCCCCTACTTGATCAGACCGGCCAGCACGGCGACCGGCACCGAGACGTTCCCGAGGGTTACGAACAGCGCCATGAGCCCCCCCACCGTCCAGTAGACCCGGTCGCCCCACGCCGTCGCGACGCCCAGCGTGTGGAGAATGCTCCAGCCGCCGTGATACCAGTGGAGCCCCAAAAAGATCTGGGCCAGGATGTAGAAGGCCGACACGTACCAGACGGAGAAACCGATGACGACGTTGCGGTACACCGAGGTCGGTGAGTACTGGCCCGGCGCGTAACCGACCGCGCCGAAGGTGAAGTGGAGGACGTGGTACACCACGAAGAGGAGGATGATGACCCCGCCCCAGCGGATCGTCCGGGAGGCATAGGTGGACATCATCGGCACCTTCTTCTCGTACCGCGTCGGTCGCGCCGCCCAGCTCCTCCGGGTCACCTGCCAGGCCGCCAGCATGTGCAGCGACACCGCAACCAGCAAACCGATCCGGCTGATCCAGAGCGCCATTCCGTGCGCAAGAAACGGCGTGCCCACCTCCCGCAGCCACACGGCATAGTCGTTGAATACCTGCTCGCCCTTGAAGATTTTCAGCGTGCCGTAGGTGTGCACCAGGACGAAGCTCATCATGACCATCCCGGTGAGCGACATGACGATCTTCTTCCCGATCGAGCTGCTCCACAGCGTCAGCAGGGCGCCGACGACGTACGATTGCGGCCGGTATCGGGAATCCGACAGGGCTTCGATTTCCATGCGTGTGTCCCCCACCCAGCGATGCGCCTATCCGGGCGGCGCGACCCTCGCGCCGGCCCGCGCTACCTTCTTCCCGCGAGCGCCAACAGTATCAGCAGGATGGCCTTGATCCCGCTCCGAAGCGGCGCCGTCTCGATGTACTCGTCCGTCCGGTGCTCGTTCTCGCCCGAGGTGACGGAGAGGCACACCGCGGGAATGCCCATCGAGAGCGGCACGTTGGCTTCGGTGCTGGCCGCCCTGTGCGTGGTGGTGATGCCGAATGCCTGGTAGACGGCGGTGCAGGTCTGGACCAGCGGATGATCCGCGGCAATCACCCCGGCGGGCCGATCGCCCACCAGGTCCAGCTTGGCCTGGCCCTCCCCCTCTTTCGCCTGGCGCTCGACGATGGCCAGCACGCGCCGTTCCAGGTCAGCCAGACATCGCGTATCCACGGAGCGCATGTCCACCAGCATGTCCGCTTCGGATGCGATGGTGTTGACCGTGGTCCCGCCGCGGATCACCCCGACGTTGTACGTCGTCTTCGGCTCTTTGGGCACCTCGAGCCGCGAGATGTCGGCGATGGCGCGGCCCAGGATGTGCACGGCGCTGGGCGAGGGGAAGTGATTCCAGCTGTGGCCCCCGCGCGCCGTGAAGATGACCTTGTAGCGCCGGCTGCCCACCGCTTCGTGGACGATCCGTCCCGGTGTGAGGCCGTCCACGATCACCACCGCGCCGACCCGGTCGCGCACGTCCGGCATATACGCCCGCATCCCCTTGAGGTCCCCCAGCCCTTCCTCGCCGGTCGTGGCGGCGAAATACAGATCGCCGGCCGTGGTCACCCCGGCGGCGTCCAGCGCCTCGATGATCCCCAGGACCGAGGCGATCGAGAGGCTGTTGTCTCCCAGGCCTGGTGCGGCGAGACGCCCCTCCTGACGTTTAACCGTGAGATCCGTCCCCCGGGGAAAGACAGTGTCCATGTGGGTCACCACGGCCACCGAGGTGCCGCCCCCGGCGCCCGGTCGCCGGCCCCGCACGTTCCCGGCGCCGTCGATCGCAACATCCTTCAGACCCAGCGCTTCATACCGCGCGCGGACGTACGCGGCGCGCTCCCCCTCGTCGAACGTCGGCGCCGGGATTTGACAGATCCGGACAGCCTCGTCGAGGATCCGGTCCGCGCCGGCTTCCACACGCCCCAAGGCGTCGACGACTTTCGGCGCACGCATCAGCGCCGGCACCTCGATCTCAAACGCAGCCATCGCAGGCCTCCTCGCTTCTGTCCCTCTCGGCGTTGCCGAGCGGACCGGGTTGAACAGCGTGGACCTTAGCACGGGAAAAGGCAGGGGACAACGGCGCGTTGACGCGTATCGGCGCGGATGGCAGCAAAAAGTGCCAATACCGCGCCACAATAAAGAATTGGGACCCCACGGAACTCGAACGGAGTGGAGCCGGCGCTCGGACTTGAACCGAGGACCTGCTGATTACGAATCAGCTGCTCTACCAACTGAGCTACGCCGGCCAAGCCGCACCAGTTTAGTCAAGTCGCTTCCGCTTGGCAAGCCATTTTGCGCGATCCGCGATGCTTGATCCGCGCGGGGAATCGGGGTACCCTACGATCCTGCGTCGAGCGAATCGGAGGGCGACCGGGCCGATGGCCGATAACCGCGGGATACGCCGCTACCTGGGATGGGTGGTTCTGGCCGTGACGGTGGCCGTCGCGGGGTGGGTTCTGCCTCGCGTCCTGCCCCGCTCCCCCGCCACCATTGTTATCGTTTGCGTCCTCGCCGTCCTGGCGATGAGACTTGTCGAGCGCGGGGTTCGGAAATGGTTCCAACGCCTCGAGGCTCGGCGCGCGGCCGAGTTGCGCCGCTCGCTACCGGGATCCTAGTCGGCCCGGCCGGAACGAGCCGTGGGAGTCCGCGCATGCCGCGCGACGACCAGAGCCGGATCAACCACATCAACCTCCGGCTGGATCTGGCGAAGCTGACGGGGGGCCTTGCCCGGCTGTACCAGAAATGGATTCGCTAGAGCCGCAGGTAGCAAAGGCGCGCAGGAGCAGAGGGGCGACAGCGCTCGAGGCGTTGGTTCCCCGGCTCCTCCGCACCCTATCACCCCTGCCGTCACTCGGAGGTGAGACATGCGCGGCGTGAAGATCGGCTCGGCCACGCTCGAGCTTGTCGAAGGCGATATCACGAAACAGGATACCGAGGCCATCGCGAACGCCGCCAACACCAGCCTCCTCGGCGGCGGCGGTGTGGACGGCGCCATCCATCGGGCGGGCGGCCCCCAGATCCTGGAGGAATGCCGGCGGATCGGCGGCTGTCCAACCGGCGAGGCGCGGATCACCACCGGGGGTCGGCTGCCGGCCAGGTGGGTGATTCACACCGTCGGCCCGGTCTACCGGGACGGCAGGCACGGCGAGGCCGAGCTCCTGGCCCGCGCCTATCGGAACAGCCTGAGTCTGGCGAGCGAGCACGGAATCAGGACCGTCGCTTTCCCCTCCATCAGCACCGGCGCATACGGCTACCCCCTTGCGGAGGCGGCGCGCATCGCCCTCACCACCGCGCGCGATTGTCTGACGGCCCACCCCGGGATCGCGCTCGTCCGCTTCGTCTTGTTCGGTCAAGCCGCCTACCGGGCGTACGACGCCGCCCTCGCCCAACTCGTCCCGGACGCTTCCTGATCCCTGCGAAGAACCACGCCGCCCCGAAGGATATCCTCGGGGCGGCGTGGCTTTGTCCGGCACCTGATCGGCCGCCCGGCTACCGGGACGGGCTTCCTCCGCGCAGACGCTTCACCATCGCCGGGATGAATGGGGCCAGCCAGGTGAGAATGGTCAACACCCCCAAAACCGCCGCGGTCGGACGCATGAAGAACTGCGTGAGATCCCACTCGCTCTTGATCATGCTGACCATGAAGTTCTGTTCGAGGATAGGGCCCAGGACCATTCCCAGGACCACGGGAGCCACCGGAATTCCGTTGGCCTCGAAGAAGTATCCCAGGATGCCGGTCGCCAGCATGATTCCCACGTCGAAATCGCTGTTGTTTATGGCGTAGGAGCCAACGACGCAGAAGATGAGGATGGCGGGCATGAGGATGTTTCGGGGTACACGCAGCATGGTGCTGCTGACCCGGATCGCAAGATACCCGAACGGGATCATCAGAAGATTTGCCACGAGAAAGGAGATGTACACCGCATAGAGGAGTTCGGGCTGCCGCTGAAAGATCTCCGGCCCCGGCCGTAGCCCCTTCATAAAGAGAATCCCGATCAGGATCGCGGTGATGGAATCCCCGGGGATTCCAAATACCAGTGCGGGGACCCACGCCCCCGCCAGACACGCGTTGTTGGCCGTGGTGGCGCCCACGATGGGCTCGATGACGCCTTTGCCGAACTTCTCCGGCTCTCTGGAGAAGCGCCTGGCCACCGCGTACGCGATCCAGGCGGCGATGTCGGCTCCGGCTCCCGGAAGGATACCGATGAACGTGCCCAAGGGGCCCGATCGCATCATGTGGTTACGGTACTTCCAGAGCACCGCCCCGATCCCCCGGAAGATATGTTTTGCCCGGACATTGGTCGTGGGAAAGCGCAGGTGAGCGGCGGCCATGTTCCGCAGGATTTCGGACACGCCGAAGAGACCAATCATGGCCGGAATGAAGTTCACTCCGTTGAGCAGTTCGGTGCTCCCAAAGGTGAAGCGAGGGTATCCCAGCGTGATGTCCAGTCCCACGGTCGAGAAAAAAAGACCCACGAGCAGCGCCAGGCCGGCTTTCAGGGGAGACAAACTCGCGATCATGACCGTCGCCGATAGTCCCAGCGCCGCCAACCAGAAATACTCGAAGGACGTGAACTTCAGTGCCACCTCCGCCAGCATGGGTGCGGCCGTCATGAGAACCAGCGCGCCGAACAGGCCCCCAATGGATGACGCCATCACGCTCGTGCCCAGAGCCAGCTCTGCCTTCCCCTGCTTGGTCAGCTCGTAGGCATCTTCGGTGTAGGCTGCCGAGGAAGGCGTGCCCGGGATCCGGACCAGGGTCGCGGGAATATCGCCGGCAAAGATTGCCATGGCCGACAGACTGACGATGGAAACAAGAGCGGGCACGGGATCCATAAAGAACGTGAACGGGACGATGAGCGCCGTGGCCATGGTGGCGGTAAGGCCCGGAACCGCCCCGACGAACAGCCCGTACAGGCTGCAAATCAGAATCGTTAGAGCCGCGTTCCAGGTCGTCAGTAGGCTGACGGCCCCCTGGAGGTGCTCGATCATGGCACTACCACCATAGTAGACCGCCCGGCAAGGGCACGCGCAGGATCTTCGCGAACAAAAGATAGACGCCATTGCTGAAGACGATCGCCACCGCCAGAGCCGTCAGGGGGTGTACCCGCAGCCGCCACATGAGACTCCAGAGGATGAGCGTCGCCATGAGCAAGAATCCGACCCGCTCCACCATGGCAACGTATGCCACGACGGCCCCCAAGACAAAGAGGGCATTGATGAAAGAGGGGTTACGATAAAGGCCGAGCCAGGCGACATCCTCCGTCGTGTCTCGGGTCCTCAGACCGTCCACCCCCACCAGCCCGCCGAAGACGACCATCAGGCCGCCCAGCAACCGGGGAAACAGCGACGGCCCGGGATGGCCGCCCTCCAGGTGGGGGAAGTTCATCGTTCCCGCAATGATCAGGGCGCCGGCCGCCACAAAGCCGGCGCCCACCACGGTGTCGCTGATTTTCATCAGAGCCCCGCGAGGCTACTTCGTGATCCCCGCCTCTTTCATCAGGACGCCGAACGTCGCGTCCTGGTCGGCCAGGAATTTCGCAAACTCGGCCGACGGCTTGTACAGGATGCCGAACGGACCACCCTTCATGAAATCCAAGAACTCCTTGTTCTTCACGATCTTGTCCATGGCCTTCTCGTATACCCCCTGGATCTCCGCCGGCGTCCCCTTGGGGAGGGCGAACCCCCGCCAGGCGCCCAAGGTCCAGTCGTACCCCAACTCCTTCGTGGTGGGCACGTCCGGGAACACCGGGTCGCGCGCCTCAGCCATGTTGGCCAGCGCCCGCACCTTCTTGGCATCGATCATGGAGCGCCCCTCGACCAGGCTGGACGTCACGACTTGTACGCCGCCCGCCACCAGCTCCTGCAGCCCTGTGGCGGCCCCGGTGCTGGGCACCCAGGGCATGGCGTCCACGGGAATCCCGGCCGTCTTCAAGAGGCCCGCCCGTGCCAGGTCCCAGATCCCGCCCTTGGCGGTTCCCGACGCCTTCGCCTTGCCGGGGTTGGCCTTCACGTAGTCCAGCAGCTCCTTGAGGCTCTTCCAGGGCGCGTCCTGCGCGACCTGGACGCCCGACGCGTCGATGTTGACCAGCGTGATCGGCGTGAACTCTTTGTAGGTGAGCGGGGTGAGACCCATCCAATGCATCATGGCCAGTTCGACGGTCACGATGGTGAGCGTGTGGCCGTCCGGCGCGGCTGTCGCGCCCGCCGTGTGACCCACGGCGCCGCCGCCGCCCGTCCGGTTCACGACGGTCACCGGCTGGCCCAACTCCTTCTCCAGCAGGATGCCCACCATCCGGGCGATGCGGTCCGTGCCGCCGCCGGCCGCCCAGGGGCAGATGAGCTGGATGGGACGAGTGGCGGTCCACGCCGCCTCGCCTTGAGCGGGCGACAGCACGGCGAGAAGACCGAACGCCAAGAACACGGCCGGGGCAGTACCGATCCAACGTCGCATGGCTCTACCTCCCTCGGGTGTCATGGTTGGCATGGTACAGGTCGGCGCGACACCGCGCGACCTCGTCACAGGCCCCCCGCTTATCATAGGCCGTGCGCCGGTGTCAAGGCATGTCGTGTCTGGGTCCACTCGACGTGACGACTGGCCTGTTGCGCGACTCGCCGGAACGGACACCCGTGGAAAAACCCAACCTGCTGTGATACCGTTTCTCGCATGAAAACCATGCCGAGACCGAATCGGCCGACGGGAACCGCGCGGGCCGTTCCCGAAAACCACACCATGGATCGCCCGCGCTATACGCGCGGAAGGCGGCCGGCCCTGCTGACGGTCAACGACGGCGGGCGGACGGCCATCGTCATGATCGGGCCGGTCCGCGGACCCGCGCACCTGGCGCTCATCCATGAGCGGCGCTTCTACCACGTTCCCGTCTCTGCCGTCGCGGCCTCGCGGGCCGAGGTGGGGTTTGTCGCCTTCTACGAGCCGGCATCCCGTTTCGGCGCGCGCGTGGGCGTCATCCGGGAGTACGCTGAGGTCCTCGCCGTTTCCCGCGTTCGACGCGGCGATCTCCCGGGGCTGATCTGGGCGGGCCGTGGAAACGACGAGACGCCGTACTACCGCTTTGACCTCGGTCCGATCCTTTCGCTTCCCCAACCCATCGCCAATCCGGAGCGCCTGCGCGTCGTCTTTCGTTTTCCCGCGGTGGAGCGCTTCCGGCGGGCCACGGACATCCGCAACCTGGGCCGGGGAGCCTCGGGTGCGTCTCGGCCCATGGATCGCGAGTCGCCGGCGGGACGCGGTACCCGGAGGCGGATCGAGGAGGAGCCGACACCATGATCAACGACCGCGGGCCCACGGCGGAGCTTCGAGCGAAAATTCGGTTGCGTCGAAACGAGATCGCGCACTTGTGGAGCGGCGGCGTTCTGTCTCTCAAGGTGGAAGGACCGGGCGTGGAGGCCGACCTGGAACTCTCCTGCCCGGAAGTCGAGCCCGAGCGGGGAGTCCGGATCCTCATCAAGCGCGTGAGCGTGGAGTGAAGCCGGTGTTCCCGGCGGAGGAATTGCGCCGGCTGCAGGCGGCCGTGATCGGGTGCCGGCGCTGCCCGCGGCTGGTGACGTACCGGCACCAGGTGGCCCAAACGAAGGTCCGTCGATACCGGGACGAGGCTTACTGGGGGAAGCCGCTCCCCGGGTTTGGCGACCCCGCCGCGACGCTTCTGATCGTCGGCCTGGCGCCCGCCGCCCACGGCGGGAACCGAACCGGCCGGATGTTCACCGGGGACCGCAGCGGCGAATTCCTGTTCCGGGTGCTCCACGCCGCGGGTTTCGCCAATCAACCCGACAGCTCCAGCAGGGACGACGGGCTCCACCTCCGCGAGTGCTACATTACCGCCGCGGTCCGCTGCGCCCCGCCGGCGAACAAACCCACGGCCGAGGAATTCCAGGCGTGTCGGCCGTTTCTCGTTCGGGAAATCCTCCTCTTGGAGCGTGTGCGTGCGGTCGTGGCCCTGGGACGGATCGGCTTCGACGCTTTCCTGACGGCCTGGACCGAAGCCGGACGGGAACTCCCGGCCAGGCCGCCCCGTTTCTCCCACGGCGCCCAAGTGGAGTTGCCCGGCGGCGTCACACTCCTTGCCTCGTACCACCCCAGCCAGCGCAACACGCAAACCGGCCTCCTGACGGCCGCAATGTTTTCGAGAATTTTCCGTCGCGCTCGTCGTCTGATTAGCCGGGCGGCGGGGCGGCGCTGACCGCGCGCGGTCGTGCGGCCGCGGCGCGCTTGCCAGCGGCGCACCTGCCTGGTATAATGCCTTCGCATCGGACGAACGGAGGAGGCATTCCGTGGATGAACCACTGGCTCAACGGATTCTTGACATCATATTTCAAGACCCCCAGGTCCGGCGGCTGCACAAAGAGTCGTTGGCTGACTGGATTTTGGATACCCAACCGCGAACGGCTCCTTTGGACGCCGCCGCCCTCATCCAATATTTGGCGGCTCACCAGCCCGACCTCTTGAACCGCCTCAAGATCAACATACGGCTCAAAGAGGATCTGGCCCGGGCTCTGGAATCCACCCAGCAGAACTGAACCGGCTCGGGTCGCGCCCCCCGTTAATCGCGTGCTGGACTCTGTTCGGTGTGTCCCGGCTCGCTTGTGTTCTTTGACGAAACACGCGGTCATCTGCGTGCTTTGCGCATCAGGCGCCTTGCGATGAAGCCCCGACCGGTCATCTTGGACGTGGACACAGGGGTGGATGATGCCCTCGCGCTCATGCTCGCGTTCCGCTCGCCGGAGTTGGATGTCCGAGGAATCCTGACCGTCAGCGGGAATGTCCACGTGTCCCAGGCCACGGCCAACACCCTGGCGATTCTGGATCTCCTGGACGCTCCGCCCATCCCCGTCGCCGCGGGCGCGGCGGCGCCGCTGGCGCGGCCCGGCATCACCGCGGGCGACGTACACGGCAGCGACGGGCTCGGCGGGGCGGCGGGGTGCTTCCCGCCGTCCCGACGCACGGTCGCGGTGGACGCCGTGGGGTTTCTGCTGGACGCGATCGGCCGGCAGCCCGAAGAACTCACCCTCATCGCGACCGCGCCGTTGACCAACCTCGCCCTGGCGATCGAGAGGGACGCCCCGACCGTGCGGAAGCTGCGCGCGCTCTTCGTGATGGGGGGCGCCGTCCGTGTGCCGGGCAACCTCGGGCCGGTGTCGGAGTTCAATTTCGCCGTGGACCCGGAAGCGGCCGCCATCGTCCTGGGGGCGGGGTTGCCCGTGACGCTGATCCCGCTCGACGTGACGGAACGTGTGGTGCTCACCCGCGCGCGTCTGGACGGGGTCAAGTCGGTTCGGCGGCTTCACCCCTTTGTCGAGGAGATCGTGGCCGGGGCCATGGGGCTCCACCGGTCGTGCGGCGAGCCGGCGGGTGTCGTCCTGCACGACCCGCTGGCGGTCGGCGTCGTCTTGGATCCTTCCCTGGTCCGCCGGGAACCCATGGCGCTCGCGGTCGAGACCCGTGGGGTCCTGACGGCGGGGATGGCGGTCGCGGATCTTCGACGTCGAAGCCGGACGGCGCCCAACGCCGACGTGTGCGTCGAGGTCGCGGCGGAGCGGTTTCTCGATCTGTTCACGGAGCGGGTGTTGCGCTGAACGAGTACCGGTTCGAGCGTTCGGCGGTACGGCGGTTCGGCCGTTCCCGTCAGGCGAACCTGCGAACCGCCGACCTGTCGACCGCGAAACGATCGGTTCGAGCGTTCGGCGGTACGGCGGTTCGGCCGTTCCCGTCAGGCGAACCTGCGAACCGCCGAACTGTCGAACCCAACCCTGAGGGGCCCCATGGCACGGAACTCCACCCGGACATCTCCAGCCGTTCGCTCGCGCGGCGTCGCCGACGAGCTGATCGCCCACCTGATCGAGCAGGCCGGCGGCTCCCCCCATGCCGAGTTCCTGGAGGAGATGATACACAGCACGCTCCGCCTGATCCGAAACCAAACCAGCCGCGGTGATATCAAGATCCTCAACGCTGCGTTGCGCGAGCTGATCTACGCCTTTCGTATCTTCGCCCCATACCGCGGGACGCGGAAGGTAACGATTTTCGGCTCGGCCCGGATTTCCGAGGGCGCGCCGGAATACCTGCAGGCCGCGGCGTTTGCGCGCGAGATGAGCGCGCGGGGATGGATGGTCATCACGGGCGCCGGCGACGGCATCATGAAGGCCGGCCAGGACGGGGCGGGGCGCGACCAGAGCTTCGGCGTAAACATCCGGCTGCCGTTCGAGCAGTCCGCCAACGAGGTCATCCAAAACGACGCCAAGCTGATCACCTTCCGGTACTTCTTTACACGCAAGCTGGTCTTCGTGAAGGAGACGGACGCCATCGCGTTGTTCCCCGGCGGTTTTGGGACCATGGATGAGGCTTTCGAGACGCTGACCCTGCTGCAAACCGGAAAGAGTTCCTTGCTGCCACTGGTCTGCGTGGATCGGGAGGGCGGCGATTACTGGCGTGCGTGGGACGCGTACATCCGCGGGATGCTGCTCTCGCGCGGTCTCATTGCGCCTGAAGACCTATCCCTCTACCGGGTCACGGATCGTTTTGCCGAAGCCGCACGTGAGATCCTATCGTTCTATCGGAACTATCACTCCAGCCGATATGTCGGGGATCGGCTGGTACTTCGACTCCAGCACGCCCCCGCGGCCGAGACGGTTTCGCGCCTGGAGAGCGAGTTTCGTGATATTCTCGCGGAGGGCGGCTTCTCCATGAGTTCGGCGCTGCCCGAAGAGGCCGAGGATTCTGCCCTGTCCAGTCTTCCGCGGCTCACGTTCGTCTTCAACCGCCGGAGCTTTGGCCGTCTGCGCCAGTTGATCGACGCGCTGAATCGGTGCTGAGGCGCGCGGTTCAAGACTCAGGGTTCGACGTTCGAGGCCGGTGGCGAATGTCCGACCTCATCGGTCCGCGCTCCGAGGCGATGCTGCGTCCCTCCGTCTCTGCGTCTTCCGCCCTCTCCGCCCTTCCCCCGTCTCCCGGTTCCCCGCTCTTCTCCGCCCCTATCACCCGCCCTCCCGGTCGCCGCCTGCGGCCAGCCGCCCGCTGTACTCTGCGCGCACCCCGCATACCCACCCGGCCGGGCCGGCCGCAGTCCAGACTTGACATGGAACGGCGCATCGCGACGGCGTGCTCGCATTTGCGATTGCTCGGGCCTTCACGGGAGGCGGCAGAAGACCGTTCGGCATGAACGGGGCCTCGGCCGGATTTTCAAGGACCACCCGGATCGACGCCACCCAAGGAAAAGACTACGGTCTTCCCCGGGATCCTGCGCGGGGGCGGCCGATCGCCGTTCTCGTCCGCTTCACCGCCTGGTTCGAGGAGCTCGGGATCCCCGCCGGCGGTGTGGCGGGCAACATGCTGATCAAGCACAATCCGGCGAAACCGGCATCGCGCGGGTTCGTGCGGAACCGCGGTACACTGATGTCGTTCTGTGTGCGGGTCGTGGCCGGAGCGGCCGCGGACCATGCAATCACCGCCTACCGCGTCGCGCACGGGTGGGGGTGCTCTCGGGTGAACGCACAGCGCGCCACAAAGCCGGACCGGCGCTCGGCGATCACGCCACCGGGGAGTCGCCCACCGGATCGGACCAGCGTCGCGGGAAGAACAGAACGTGTTGCGACCGAGTCACGTGTGGGCCGAGCCTTGACCCGTCATCCCCGCAAACGCCGGACCCCACGCGGTCTTCTCGCGAGACGGAAGCCCGGCTTTCGTTGCGCTGGCGAGGTCCGCGCCTCGCCGGTCTGAGGCCGGGCCTCGCTACTTCGGTGTGACCCGGAAGAGTCCGCCTGGGTTTGCGTCTTCGATCATCCAGATGGCGCCGTCCGGCGCGACCTCCACGTCGCGGATACGGTGACCGACGTCCCAGCGCTCGGCCGGCCTTGCGCCGCCCGTACCGTCGAACGTGATACGGTTGAGGCTCTTCGTGCCCAGACCGCCGATGAAGGCCGAGCCGTTCCACTGCGGGAACATGGCACCTTTGTAGAACGTGAGATTGCCCGGCGCGATGACCGGCGTCCAGTAGATGACCGGCTTCGTCAGATCCTGGCGTGTATCCGGACTCGGGATCGGTACACCGTTGTAGTTGACCGCATAAGACACAAGCGGCCAGCCGTAGTTCTTTCCTGGCTCGATCAGGTTCAACTCGTCGCCTCCCCTCGGACCGTGTTCGACTTCCCAGAGACGGCCGTCAGGCGCGAACGCCAGCCCGTACGGCGTCCGATGGCCAGAACTCCAGGTCTCGGCCGGTGCGAGGTTCGGCCCCGGGAAGGTGTACACGCTGACGACGGGCGCGGCCTTGGCGGCTTCGGTGTCGCGCGGTGGATCGATCAACGGCACGCTCGAGGCGCCCGTCTTGCCCGCCATCGGGTTGCCTGGTGCCGGTTTGCCGTCGAGCGTCAGGCGTAGGATTTTGCCGAGCGGCTGGTTGGGATCCTGCGCCGGCGTCATGCGCATGCGATCGCCGACGGTCAGGAACAGATACTTGCCTTCGGGTGAAAAAGCAATCTGCGCGCCGAACTGTCCGCCGCGGCCCTTTGGCATCTCGCGCCACAGTACCTGCAAACCTTCGAGGCTTGCCGTCTCACCGCTCGTCGCGAGGCGCGCACGTGCCATCGCGAGGCCCGACCCGCCGTCGCCGGGCTCCGAATACGTCAGGTAGACGTTGTGATCGGTTGTGTAGTGCGGCGACAGGAACACACCCAGCAAGCCGCCCTGTCCTTCGTGCAGCACGGCGGGGACGTTCATGACCGGGGTCTTCTCGCCTTTCTGCGTCACCAGCCACAGCGCACCGACCTTTTCGGTGACGAGCATGCGGCCGTCGGGCAGAAAGGCGATGCGCCAGGGCAGGTTGAGCGTCGCCACCTTCGTCATCGTGAACGGCAGGCCCGGCTCGGGCTGCAGCGTACCGGCGTTGATTTGCGCCCGCGCCGTGGCCGATACGATACACAGCAGCAGCGCGACGCTCGCCATCGTTTTCATCACGTCGTTCCTCCGGACTTCCGGGGACCCTATACGATTTACTCCGATTGATTCCGGGTGGGACCAGGCTGTCCCCGACGCCGCGTGCGACCGAAGGTCCGCTCGACCGCCACCAGGAAGGGCGCGGCGGCCACTGCTCCACGGATACGCCCACGCGGTGGTCGCGAGGCCCGCCCACCCGGGATTCTGCTCGATGTCGCGCGCGGCCGCCAGGCGGTGCGGCTCGTCCACGGGGTAGGAGGCGAAGCGGCCTTGCCAGAGATGCCCGCGTCACCCTTCCCGGAACTTCACGCGGCGAGTCTAACGCCGGTGGGGTTTTCCGCCGGCCTTCCGCAGGGCGTCCGCCGCCCCGGGAACGGCGCTCCGGTGGACATGGTTGGGCATGCGGCAATCCACCGAGATCGCCCCGGGGCAGGATGCGGTCGGTCTCAATAGTCCTCAGCGCCGCCGAACGTGTCCTCCCGCCGGTTCCCCCGCTGGGTGACATGGTACGGAATTCCAGGCACACCGACCCGCGCGATGCGTGCCATGCCATGCGCCTCCGCGTTCCTCCGCGGCCCATCACGAGTTGCATATGGTGTTCCCGGAATTCCGACGGCCTCACAAACCGTTCCACTCCTCCAGTGGAAGCTCACGGGCGAGAATAGCCACGACCTGGTGAATCAGCATGCGAAGCTATGGGACGGAATACTCTGAATTGGACGAAATCGCGAGGCGGTGTTGCTCAAAGACCAATGATTGGTGGCGGGTGCCGGAGAATGGCCCGTCGAAACCAAGCTTTCGCAGCCGTCGGAAAAACTCCCGTCGACTACACGGCATCCACCGGCTCACGGACGGGCCCCTTGTTTAGATCGATCCCGGCGATCACCGGTAGGCGATGGCCAAGCGTCACGCCAACGACTATCCAATCCTCGAGGGTGGAGCGAAGCTCCGCCTCGCAGGCGCGTAGCGTGGTCCCAAACGCCAGGACGCCCACGCAATCGGGAATTTGGCCTGAGAACGTCCCGTCTTCGAGTTTATCGTATATCGCGCACCCCATAAGCTCCGACGTGTAGTCGCTCAAGACGAACTGCCCGGCCAACTCGTGCCCCCAATTCCCCGCAACAACCAAACCCTACAGCCGCTGAAAGCGTTCCTTCATCAGAATGACTACAGCCTCAACCCACGTCATGCTATTGAGAATATCGGTAGCCTGCAAGGGGATTCTTGTCGTGAAGCCTCTCCCTTCTGGAATACGCGCCCTCTTGGATCTTGTTGGCCAACCATCAGAGCGGAGGATCGGTCGTGCACCGGCGAGCATCGAGGCGCAGAACCCGATTCGGCTCATGCCCATCGTACCACGCTGACCGCTGAGAGCTGATCGCTGAACACTGTCAAAAACCAATGCTCGCCCCGCCGTCCACGGGCAGGACGATGCCGGTCACGAACTTCGCGGCCGGCGAGCAGAGATACACCGCGGCGCGGCCAACGTCCAGGGGCTCTCCCACCCGCTCCATCGGGGTGCGCGCCAGGATCTTCTCCAGCCGGCCGGGGTCGCCGGCGAAAGCCTGGCGGTTCAGCGCGGTGTCGAACCAGCCGGGCGCGATGGCGTTGATCCGGACCCCGTGCGGAGAAAATTCCGTCGCCAGCAGTCGGGTGAGGCCCGCCACGGCGGACTTCGCCGCGCCGTACGCGGACACCGAGGGGATCCCGAAGAGAGAGGTCATCGAGGCGATCATGACGATCGCACCCTGTTTTCGGGGAATCATCCGCCGCGCGCACTCTCGGGTCAAGGCGAACGCGCCGAACAGGTGGGTCTGGAGGATCCGGCCGAACTCTTCGTCCGTCGTCTCGACGGCGGGCTTTTTCAGGTGGTTGCCCGCGTTGTTGACCAGCAAGTGTAGCGGTCCGAACCGTTCTTCCGCCTCCTCGACCAGCGCCGGGATCGAGTCCAGGTCGTTGATATCGTGTTGCAGATACTGCGCGCCACCCTTGAGCTGCACACAAGCATCCTGCAAAACATCCTCTCGGCGCCCCGTCATGACGACGCGGGCACCCGCCTCTATCATAGCCTGACAGATCCCGAGCCCCAGGCCGGTCCCCCCTCCGGTCACCAGCGCAAGTTGTCCATCCAGACGGAACACGTCTTGGGCCATGTCAATCGGCTCCTATGGCAATGGCAGCGGCCGGGCCTCACGTCCCTTTCTGGCCGGTCAGCGTCACCGCGGTGATGATGCGGCGCTGGAACACGAAGAAGATCAGTCAGGTTCGGTGCGCAACTCCCCGCGCGCGGATCATTTCGGCAAGCCGGCGGACTGGAAGGAACACCGGCAGCGGCTTTCGCGTCTCGTCGGCCGGGATCGGCAGGCTGATTGTGAGCCGGGAGGCTTTGTTCCGGATGCGCGTGCGCCAGACATCCACGCCGTGCAGCGTGCTCACCGGCTTCTGAGCCAGAGCGCCGCCGTCCGCCAGCCGAGCTCCCGCACGTCCCACGCGCTGCCCATGGCGCTGCGGCGTTCCGCGTCGCGCTCACCGCCGGCCAGTCCCGACGGCCGAGCCATCGGCCGACCGTCCACAGGAGAAAAGTCGCGGGGGTCGAGGAGGACACGGCTCCCCGAGTCCGCGAACGGTGCGCAGTACCGCGCCGCCTAGACCTGTAAGGCGCTCCGCCCGATCCGCCGGATCGTCGCCGTCCCGCCGCACGATTGGATTGCATCCCGGACCCGACACACCAGGCGGCCCGCCCGGCGGTGATTCAAATAGAGGCCGACGACAAACCCGCCGCGTAAAAAAGCGGCCAGGCGGATGGCGAGACTGGCTCCTGTGGCCCACTCAGCCATGACTGAACGCTTGGCGCGGCGTGCAAATCATGCGCTGGTAGGCGCGCTGCCCCTGCGACACGACCACGGCGTTGTGCACCGCCATGCCGTATCGCATGCGGCGGGACCACCCGCTCCAGCCGTCGAGTCATTCGCCAACCGTCATGGCAGAAGCCTTCCACCATTCAGCGATCGGCGCTCAGCCGGCAGCTTTCAGCCAAAAACCGGCATGATCGGATCGCACCCGCAGCGGTCGTTGGGCGCGTCCTCTCGCCCCGGACGCCGCTGACAGCTGATCGCCGCCCCTACCCCTTCACCGCCCCGAACGTCAGCCCCGTGACGATGTGGCGCTGGATGATGAGCGTGAGGATGATGACCGGCAAGGTGATGAGCGTCGCCGCGGCGGCCAGCGGTCCCCAGTTGATCTCCTCGTAGCCGATCATGTTGAACACCGCGATGGGTAAGGTGCGCGTGTTCCGGCCGGCCAGGATCACCGAGAAGAGGAAGTTGTTCCAGGAGAAGATGAACGCCAGGATGGCGGTCGCCACGACCCCGGGCTTCACCAGCGGGATCGCCACCCGCCAGAACGCACCGTAATCGGTGCAGCCGTCAATGAGGGCGGCTTCGCGCAGGTCGGGCGGGATATCCTCGAAGAATCCGATCATGACCCAGATAGTGATGGGCAGTCCAACGACGAGATGGGTCAGGATGAGGGCCGTGTACGTGTCCACCATCCTGATGTTCCGGAAAAGGATATACCAGGGGATCAAATAGCTGATCCCGGGGATGATGCGCGCCACCAGAATGGTCAGGGCGAGCTTCTGTTGTTTCCACTGCGCGATACTGTACGCCGCGGGCAGACCCACGATCAAGCCGAGAAGGGTGGTCCCGGCCGCCACCACCAGGCTGTTCCAGATGTACAGCAGGAACGGATGCTTGGCGAAGACCTCGACGTATCCCCTGAAGGTCACGGTGAACCGGAAAAAGCTCGGCGGATAACCCGCGGCCTCGACCTGCGGTTTCAGGGAGAGGGTGATCATCCAGAAAAACACAAAGACCGTGGGCAGCATGACGAGGATCACCAGACCGTAGAAACCGGCGGTCCGCGCGAACTGTCGGAATTGCTTGTTGGCTACCATCCCACCCTCCGGACCTTCATCAAGATCAGGCAGATCCCCAGGATGATGGCGAACAACGCCACGGCCATCGACGAGGCATAGCCCATGTTGAAGTACGAGAACGCTTGGTTGAAGAGCAGGATGTTGATCGTCTCCGACGCATTGGATGGCCCGCCCTGCGTCATGACGAAGATGATGTCGAAGGTCTTGAGGGCATCGATGGCCCGGAAGAGGATCGCCACGACCAGAGTCGGCCGGAGGAGCGGCAGCGTGATCAGGTAGAAGCACTGAAACGCGCTGGCGCCGTCGATCTTGGCCGATTCGTACGGCTCTTTGGGCAAGGCGGCCAGCCCGGCCAGCGCGATCAGCGTGATGAGCGGCGTCCACTCCCACACATCCACCAGCGCGATGGCGTACAGCGCCGTCTTGCTGCTGTAGGTCCAACTCCACGCGGGCAACCCCACGACGGTCAGCAGGTAATTCATGACGCCCAGGGTGGGGTGGTACATCATGACGAAGATCAGCGAGATCGCCGTGGGTGTGGCCATCATGGGCAGGATGGACAGCGTTCGGACCAGTCCCTTGCCCCAGAATTCCCGGTTGAACAGCACGGCCATCCCGACACCCAGGGTCGTTTCGATCGTCACGGCGATCACGGTGAAGTAGATCGTCCGGAAAAACGCGTCCGTGAAGCGGGGGTCGCCCGTCAAGATCTTCCGGTAATTCAGCATCCCGATGAACTTCGGCGGCGTCAGGCTGGACGCAAACCACTCCTGCAGACTCATCCAGGCGGTGTAGAAGACGGGGTAGACGATGATGAGGCCGACCACGAGAAAGGCCGGCGCCGGGAAGATGTAGCGGGCGTGCCGGTGCATGAATCGCGAGAGCCGGGGGCCGAATCCGCCCGATCGTTCGACGAGTGGCCCGTATCCAAGCGCTTCAGATCGTTCCGCCATGATTGTTGGCCCGCCTCACATTTACGCAAAACGGCCTGGCCCTCCCGCCCCCGAAGCCCCGAGGGCGAGGAGGACCAGGCTCCGTGTGGTCCAGACGTGCTACTTCTCGGTCTTGTCCAGCATGTCCTGGAATTCCTTGCTGGCCTGGGCGACCAGCTCCGCCGGTTTGCCTCCTTCGATCGCCTTCTGGATCGCGACGCCGAAGATGTCGCGATATTGGGTGACGTCCACGATCTCCGGCAGGCCGGCGCGCCCGATCTTCAGGCTCGCCAGATACGCATCGTACCAGTCCGCCGGCATCTTGGGCTTGGCCTTCACCTCGGGATTGCCCCAAGGCTCGACACGGCCGACCCCAACGCCCGCCAGCAGTTCACGGACGCACATCTTCTTCGTCGTGGCCCACTGGATAAACAGATACGCCGCTTCTTTGTTCTTGCTCTGGGCGCTCACCGCCATGGCGTTGGTAAACGTCGGCGCGAAGTGTCCGGCCGGCCCGGCGGGAAGCACGGCGTACCCGACCTTCCCGGCGATTTTCGACTTCTCCTTGTCCTCGAACTGGTTGGCGAAGTTCACGCCGTCGTAGTAGATCCCCACCTGGCCCTGCATGAAAGCGGCGCTGCACTCGTACCAGTTGAAGTTGACCACGCCGGGAGGTGCGAAGCGGCGCAGCATCCCCGAGTACCACTCCAGCGACTTGACCCACGCCGGCGTGTTCATGGCCGACTTGCGGTCTGCGGTGAGGTAATCCGCCCCCATGTTGTAAATCACGTAGGCCCACGGCGTCGCGTTGGCATTCTTCAGACCCCGGGCCACGAAGCCGTACATCGTGGGAGGATTATGGAGCTTCGACGCCTGGTCCTCCATCTCCGCCATCGTCTTGGGTGCGCTCCAGCCTTTTTGCTGGAACAGGTCTTTCCGGTAGAACAGCACGAACGGGTCCACGAACGTCGGCAGCCCGCTGATGGTCTTGTCGGGCTGCGTCACGGCCGCCACCGCACCGGCCGTCATGTCGGCCCAATCGTAATCCGGAGCGGTCAGGCTCTTGTCCTCCAAGAACTTGTTCAACGGCTGGAACCAGCCGGACTTCCAGAAGCGGCGCTTTTCCACGTGCATGCTGGCGTGCCACAGATCCAACCCGCCGCTTCCGGCCGTCATTTCCACCGTGAGCTTCTGGCGCCCCTGGACTTCGGGCAGGACCTCATGGTGGACCTTTATCCCGGTGAGGTCCTGGAATTCTGGGAAGAACTTGACCATCTCATCGATCCAGGGGTGCTTGTAGAAGATGCAGAAAAGTTCCTTCCCCTTGAACTTCTGCCAGTTGAATGTCTGGCCGTGCCCCGGCGTCACGACGAACGGCCCCACCGCCGCGCCGGCGGCGGCTGCGGCACCCAGCTTCAACACGTCGCGACGCGTCATGCCGGTTGTCGTCCGTCCACATCCTTTCATGGCTCCCTCCGTTGTGAAGGGGCCGCGGCCGGTCGGCCACGGCCGTGTTGGTGCCCTACTTCTCCGTCTTGTCCAGGACCTCTTGGAATTCCTTCTGTGCCGCCGCCAGCACGTCCGCGGACTTGGCACCCTCAATGGCTTTCTGGATGGCCACGCCGATGATGTCCCGGTACTCCGTGACTCCCACGATCTCCGGGAGTCCCAGCCGGCCGATCTTGAGGCTGTCCACGTACGCCTGATACCAATCGGCGGGCATCTTCGGCTTGGCCTTGATCTGTGGATCGTTCCACACCGAGGTCCGTGCGCTGCCCACCCCCGCCAGAAGCTCCTTGACGGCGCTCTGCTTCGTCGTGGCCCACTGGGCGAAGAAGTAGGCCGGACCGGGGACCTTGCTCTGCGCGCTCACCGCGACCGCGTTTCCGAAGATCGGCGAGAAATGCCCGCCGGGACCGGCGGGCAGCACGGCGTAACCGACGTTGCCCGCGATCTTCGATTTCTCCTTGTCCTCGAACTGGCTGGCGAAGTTCACGCCGTCGAAGTACATCGCGACCTGGCCCTGCATGAAGGCCGAGCTGCACTCGTACCAGTTGAAATTCACCACACCGGGCGGCGCGAAGCGGCGCAGCATGCCGGCATAGTAATCCATCGCCTTCACCGCCTCGGGCGTGTTGACCGAGGCCTTGCCGTCCTTGGTCTGGAAGTTCCCCCCCATGCTGAAGAGCACCCAGTCCCACGCCGGGGCATTGGCGTTCTTCAGACCGCGAGCCACAAACCCGTAGAGGGACGGCGCGTTGTGAAACTTCTGGGAGAACTCTTCCATTTCGGCCAGCGTCTTGGGGGGCTTGAGCCCCTTCTGGGCGAACAGGTCCTTGCGGTAGAACAGAATCCAGGGATCCACGAACGCCGGCAGACCGGAGATGCTGCCGTCGGGCTGGGTCGCGATCGATTTCGCACCCGCGGCCATATCGTTCCAGTCATAGTCCGGCGCCGTCATCGTCGGGTCGTTGAGGAATTTGCGCATATCAAGGTACCAGCCCGACTTCCAGAACCGCCGCTTCTCGACGTGCATGCTGGTGTACCAGACGTCGATGCCGCCCGAGCCGGCGGTGAACTCCACGGTCAGCTTTTGGCGCGCCTGGATTTCCGGCAGATCCGCAAACTCCACCTTGATACCGGTCTGCTTCTCGAAATCCGGTACCAACTTTTCCATGGTGTCGGACCAGGGATTCTTGGTGAACTGAACAAAAATCTTGCTCCCTTTGAAGCGCTGCCAGTTGAACCCCTCCCCGGCGCGGGCCACACGCATCACGAACGGCCCCGCCGCCGCCCCGGCGGCCGCTGCGGCTCCGAGTTGGAGCGCCTGGCGTCGGGAGATCCCCCGGCTCTCTTGCCGAATGTCGCGCCGTCCCTTCATGGCTTCCTCCTCCACGGGAACGACCGAAGTCGGTCCCAGGCCGAGCTACCCTACTCAGTGTCCACCACGGCTGTCAACGACCAATTTTATGGCGGCTTCAGGCGACAGCCCCGTGTTTTCCAGGGGAAATCCCCGTCTCGGGTTTCAAGCTCGCTTCCAGCGAGAGGACTCGGTCCACCAGCGCCGCGGCGGCTCGTTCCTGCACCCGGTCAAGCGCCAGGATGGGCTCCCGGACCGTAGCGAACTCGAAAATACCCTTGGCGACGAGGACCCGCTTGAAGAATTGGATGGAGACGTCAATGTGCTGATTCGAAAATGCCAGAACGGGGAGCAGTCGCTCGAAAAGTTGCTGGGCCTCTTCCCGATCCCCCGAGGCAAAACGCGCCATGATGGCCCGATAGATGGCGACCATGCTCCCCTCGGGCATGAAGGCGTGGACACCGCGTTCCAGACCGTCCAACATCTGGGTAACCGCCCATCCGCCCGAGACGTGCAGCCGGCCCCCCGTTGCGGCCAGGATCCGCGAATACTTGGGTCCGGCGGGCACGGTCTCGACCTTGATGCATCGGAAGCTGGGGAGTTCTTCGAAGAGCTGCCGGATCAGCGCCAGGGGAATCCCGCCGCCCTGCCAGTCCAGATCCTGGATCATCAGGGTAAGGCCGGTGCCGCCGGCCAGGCGATGGAAATAATCCCGGAGACCAACCGGATCCACTGCCGCAGCCCGCGGCGCCTGGGCGAGGACACCGGCGGCGCCGCTCGCCTCTGCATGCTGCGCGAGAGAACGGGCCTCCTCGAGGCCGGCGGCGCTGACCCCCGCGAACACCGGAACGCGGCCGCCCACCTGCGCCAATACCGCCTCCAGACCGATTCGTCGCTCCTCCGTAGACAGCTTCGAGACCTCGCTGGCGATGGCGGGATAGATCAGTCCCGCCGCCCCAGCCCGAACGACGTGGTCGGCCAGACGCCGGAGCGAAGCGATATCCGGACTCCCGTCCAAGCCGAACGGGGTCTGGAGAATCGGCACGATCCCGTCGAGCCGATATCGCGCTTTATCGCTCATCCGCCGCCCGACCCCTCGGAGATCCGTCCGAGCACACCCCGGAACTCGTGTCTTCCTCCGGATTTTTCCCGCACAGATCCGCGCGACATTCTACCGGAACCCAAAGAATCGGGGAACGGCCAGCACCGTCCAGGGCGCGTACGTGACCAGGATCAGGGCGGCGAGCATCGGCCACAGGAACGGCAGCGTGGCTCGGCACACCCGCTCGAATGAGATCTTAGCCACCTCGGTGGTCGCGTAGAGCACCACCCCCACCGGCGGCGTGATGAGCCCGATGACGGTGTTCAGGACCACCATGACCCCGAAGTGCACACGATCGATTCCCATCTGATCCAGGATGGGCAGAAAAATGGGGACGACGATCACCAGGATGGAGATACCGTCAAAAAAACAGCCCATGACCAGGACCAGCACGTTGATCAGGAAGAGCACGGCGATCGGATTGGCTGTCACCGAGGTCACGAATTCCGCAAACCGCTGCGGCACTTGCTCCCGGGCCAGGATCCAGGAGAAGAGCGACGCCGTGGTCATCACGAAGACGACGACGGCCGTCATGTCCACAGTCTCCCTCAGCATGCGGAGCAGATCGCGGGCCCCCAGGCGTCGGTACACCAGGACCCCCAGAATCAGCGTGTAGAATACCGCCACGACGGCCGCCTCGGTCGGGGTGAAGATCCCCAGGCCGATTCCACCCAACAGGATCGTTGGCGTGAGAAGGCCCGGGATGGCCAGGCGGAAGGATCGCCACACCGTGCCCAGGCGGGCGCGGGGCTGCAGCGGGTAGTGCCGCCGGATGGCCACCAGGTAGGAATAGACCATCATGAACAGGCCCATCAGGATGCCCGGGACCAGCCCCCCCAGGAAAAGCGCCCCGACCGAGGTGCTGGCCAGGACGCCATAGACCACCATGGCGATGCTCGGCGGGATGATCGGGGCGATGGTGGACGAGGCCGCGGTGACGGCGGCGCTGAAGTCGACGTCGTAGCCGTTGTCCACCATGGCCTTGATCTCCATGGCGCCCATCCCGCCCACGTCCGCCACCGCGGCGCCGGACATGCCGGCGAAGATCATGCTGTTCAGGATGTTCACATGCGCCAGGCCGCCGCGGATGTGGCCCACCAGCGCCTGCGCAAAACCGAAGATCTTGTCGGTGAGTCCCGCCTCGTTCACGAGCTTCCCCATGAGGATGTAGAACGGGATGGCGAGCAAGGGAAAGGAGTCCGCGGCGGCGGACATCCGCTGCGAGACCGCTAGCAGCACCTCGCCCCTCGCCATGAGGAGGCCAAGCGAGACGATCCCCAGCGAGAATGCGATCGGCACGCGAAGCGCCAGGAGCAGGAAGAACCAGGCGAAGAGAATCAGGATCGTCATGGGTGATCCATCGCGTGTCAGCGGGTGAGGTGCCACCGAAGCCTGTCCAGGATGACCAGGACCATGGCCCCCATCCCGAGGGCGATCCCGAGGTACACCAGGGTCCAGGGAATGAGCAAAGCAGCCGTGGGGACCGTCCACACCATGACCGCCAGGTGAACGCTCTGGGTGAAGACGATCCCCGTGAATCCGAGCATGAGTAGATCCCCCAGGATCACGACCCCGTGCTGCAGGCGGAGGGGAAACCGTTCGACGAAGAAGCTGACCTGGATGTGCCCGTCGCGTCGCAGCACGATGGCGGCGCCGAGGAACACCAGGTAGATGAAGAGGTATCGCGCCAGCTCCTCCGACCAGAAGAGAGAGTGGTTCAGAACATACCGGGCGAAGATCTGGGCCCCGACCACCAGCAGAAGAATCGTGAGCAGCGCGACCGTCACCCGGTCCAGGGCCAAATCCAGAATCCGCACGAGCGCCGTCATCGGCTCGCCTGTCCTATCGGACGGCCGTGATTCTCTCATACAACCCCTTGCCCCATTTCTCCTCGAGCTTGGGGATCGCCGCCATGGAGGCCTTGCGGAACGCCTCCACATCCGGGGTGATGACCTGCATCCCCTTCGCCTTGAACTCGTCCACCAGCGACTGCTCCTGTTTGATCAGCGTGGCGTTGCTGAAGGCGATGCCCTCGTCAACGGCGTCCTGGAGGATTTTCTGGTCGGCAGCCGACAGGCTCTTCCACAGCTTGTCGCTGATGGCGTGGAACTGGGGCACCATGATGTGCCCGGTCAGGATCAGGTACTTCTGCACCTCGTAGAACTTGCCCGAGTTGATGGTGGGAATGGGATTCTCCTGGGCGTCCACGGTGCCTTGCTTGAGGGCCAGATACAGCTCCGCGAAGGCCATGGGCGTGGGGTTCGCCCCCCAGGCCCGGGCCATCTCGAGATAGAGGGGGACCTCCGGGACGCGGAGCTTCATGCCCTTGACATCCTCGGGCTTTGTCACGGGCTTGTTGGTCGTCAGGTGCCGCACGCCGTAGTACAGAACCCCCAGCGAGCGCAGGCCCCGCTTGGCCACCAGTTCCTCCTGCATCTCCTGTCCGATGGGGCCCTTCATCACCTTGTACATGTGCTCGACGTCACGGAAAATGTACGGGGCCTCCATGATGGACAATCGAGGCGACCACTGACTGAACATGGCCGCGCCCTCGGTGGCCATGGCCTGGCTGCCGAAGACCACAGCCTCGATCATATCCTTGCCCGTGCCGAGCTGCGCCGAAGGGAACACCTGGATCTGGATGCGATTGTTGGTCTTCTGACCGACGATCTCCGCAGTCTTCTTCATCCCCAGAACGAAGGGGTGCTCCGGCTGGAGGACGACCCCCCACTTCATAACGAGGGTTTCTCCCGCCGACGCCTGCGGCGCCAACAGCCCGCAGAACAGCCCCACACCAGCCAGCACAGCCATCCATCTCTTCATGTGGACCTCCTTCGCGTCGAGTTTTTCGACAGCCCAGCGTGACCCGCGTGGTTCAGCGTGTCGTGTGTTCCCCCAGCCCCAGCCCCCTCAGCCCCGTGCGAATCGCCTCCTGTTCGGCCGGGGTGGGGTCGGACAGCGGCGCCCGTACCCCGCCCACGGGGATCCCGCGCAGCGCCAGGACGTACTTGTACCACCCCAGGCGCGCCCCGCTGCCCAGGACCTGCTGCATAGCGACGATCCGCGCCTGCGCCGCCTGCGCGGCCGCCGTTCGCCCGCTTTTCCAGTCGGCGTGCACCTCCAGATACAGCTCGGGGAAGACGCAGGCGCCGGACGCGACGACGCCCGCGGCGCCGCTCTGGAACGCGTGCAGGACCTTGTCGTCGTTCCCGCACACCACCTCACAGCCCGGGCCCAGCGTCTTGATCAGATCCGGGATCCGGCCGACGACCCCGCTGCTGTCCTTGATCCCCCGGACGCTCGGGATGCGCCGGACGCATTCGGCCACCAACGCGGGCGGGAGCTCGTTCCGGGCATGGCTCGGAATGTTGTACAGGTAGAGCGGCAGCGGCTCCGCGGCCGTGGCGATGGCCGCGAAATGGGCCAGGAGTTCCTCCCGCGTCAAGCTGTAGTACGGGGGCGGAATGGCGGCCACCGCCGTCGCCCCGACCTGAACGGCCTGCCGCGCCAGCGCCACGGCCTGGGCGGTCGTGAGCGCGCCCACGTGCACCACCACCGGAACGCCGCGCGCGGCCTTTAGGACCGCCCGTGCGAGCTCCTGATGCTCCTCGGGACTGAGGTAGAGCCCCTCGCCCGTGGTGCCCGCGACGTAGAGCCCGTGAATACCCTTGTCCACGAGCCGGGACACCAGGCGAGTGACGGCCTCGGCATCCACGCGCGCGCCCCCGTCCCGCATCGGCGTCAGCATCGCGGCGATCACGCCCTGCAGGACGGGCGTCCGTGACGACGGAGCGCTAGACATAGACCTCGGCCTCCATGTTCAGCATCTTGCAGACCCACTTCAGCTCTTCGACGCAATCGCCGTATACGCCGTGGATGTGGTTCGAGCTGTAGGTGGCGATGAACCGCTCCGGCGGGACCCTGAGCTTGGTGAACGCGTGCGGCCACACCGCGGTGGTCGCCTCGGCCTTTGCGATGGCTTTCTTCTCGGGGAACGCCAGAAACTCCGCGGGCGCGATCGCCATCCAGTACTTTCCATTCTTGCGCGTGAGCCGGGCCAGCGTCACCTCGCCGGGCATGGCGATGTGCTGCACCGCGGCCCCGCCGGCCGGAAAGTAAAAGTCCTCGGGGACGAGTTTTACCTTGGGCAGATTCTCTTTGGGATCGAAGGACTTTCCGGCGAAGTAGGTCGCGTGCTGGCCCGAGTTCACCATGTCCCAAAAGTCCCCCTCGGCGTCGTAATGCCGCACATCGGCGAAGAGGACCGGCGTCCCGGCGATCTGCTTGAAGATCTCCATGGTGAGGGCGCCGTCCGAGTCGGCCTCGGTGGCGCACACGATCGGCTCGTGCTTCCCCTCCCAGTCGTACGGGTCGTTCAGGAACGCTTCGGTGAGATCCATGGTGCAAAAGGAGTTGGTCAGCTCCGGCTGCCCCTTGATTCCCACAAAATCCAGATCCCACTCGTTGATCAACTCGCGGACCGCGTGGTAGCTCCGGATCTGCCGCTCCAGCGTCTCCGGCGTGAGCGCCTTGCCGTCGTAGGCCACCTGACCGCAGTGCTTCTCCAGCCACTGGCGCGCCTTGGTGACCCGCTTCGGGTCGATGGTCTCGGAGCGGCGGACGATCTCCCACTGGTCAATGTGCTCGATATCCACGCCGAACTCCCGTCGCCACTGGTCCAGGGCCGGCACGGCGGTGTACATCCCCATGCTGCGTCCGCCGAAGAGCCCGTAGGTCTTCCCGCGCAGCCGATTCACAGCGGACGCGGCCCGCAGGAAGGCCATGACCTGCCTGAGCACCTTGGGGTCCTCCACATCGCCCGAGACCCGCCCGTGGAGCACGCCGACCTGGTTGAGACTGCCCGCGGCGGCCAGCATGGCCACCAGACCCGGCGCCTTGGGGTTCACGTTGGAGAGGCACAGGAACGGACCCGGGGCGAACTGCGTGGCGATCGTCGGGAGGTGCGGGAACGCCCAGATGGCGAAGTTGAGGATAGTCGCCTCGACCCCCGCCGCCGCCAGCTTCTTCGCCTCGGAACGCGCCAGCTCCGGCGTCCAGACAATCTCGCCGGTGACGCACTCCACCTCGCCGGTGGCCTTCAGGACCTTCGCCAGCTTGTCCTGGAAGCTCCTGGTCATCTTGTACTGCAAATCGTGGGCGAACTTCCGTCCGTCGGAGAAGGTCAGGATCCCGATCTTTCTCTTCTGCATTGCTTTGCCTCCTCTTATCCGTGAAACGTTACGACCCGGCGTCCGGTCGATCAAGTCGGCGGTCTCCCGAAATGCGACCCGTACGTTCCCGGGCTTGGAGGTCTAGCCCTTGATGCCGCTCTTCACAACCCCTTCGATGTAGTACCGCTGGAGGCAAACAAAGATGACAATGAGCGGAAACGATGCCAGCGTGGATGCGGCAAAGATCCTCCCCCAGTAGATGGCAAATTCCGAGGAGAAGGAGGCGATCCCCACCTCGATGACCATCTTCTCTTGCGAATTGATGACGATCAGAGGCCACAGGAAGGCGCTCCACGCCCGCAGGAACGTGATCAGTCCCACCGTGATCAGCGCTGGTTTGGACAGCGGCAAAACGATCCGGAAAAAAATCGTCCTCCAAGAGGCACCATCCATCTTGGCGGCATCCTCGAACGTGGTGGGGAGACCGAGAAAGAACTGGTGCAGCAGAAAGATACTGAAGGGGTTCGCCAGCAAGGGAACGATGATCCCCTGGTATGTATTGATCCAGCCCAGCGTCCGCACCATGAGATAAAGCGGCACCACGATCATCTCGAAGGGGATCATCAAGGTGCTCAGGACGACCAGAAAAAGGATTCGGCGAAACGGAAACTCCAACCGCGCGAAGGCGTAGGCGGCCAGCGCGTTCACCAGAAGCCCCAGCAGAGTCACCGATGTCGCCACGATGGTGCTGTTCAGCATGTAGCGCGCAAAGGGGGCAGTCGTGAACACCTCGCGGAAGTTTTCCAGGGTCGGCGCCACCGGCACAAACGTACGCCAACTGAGGGGCGCACCATAGCGAAAGATCTCCTCTTGGGATTTGAACGCCGACAGAACCATCCACAAGATGGGAAGCAGAAACCCCACGGCGATCGCTCCCGCCGTGAGACACAAGAGCGTACCTCCCAGCGTCCGGCGGGTCGGGGGCGAGCTTGACGCCGCGCTCATTCCTTCTCCCTGCCAGAGCGCATGATGGCGAGTTGGCACAAGGTCAGCAGAAAAATCAGGACAAAGAGAACAAAGGCCATGGCCGTGGCGTCTCCCATCTTCATCTGGCGGAACGCGGTGCGCCAGATATAGAATACGATGGTCGAAGTGGCGTTGGCCGGGCCGCCCCCCGTCATGACGTAGATCTGGGTGAACACGCGAAGGGCATCCATGGTCGTGATGACCAGGACGAAGAGACTGGTGCGCTGGAGAAGGGGCAGGGTGATAAGCCGGAACAGCTGGCCCCCGCCGGCCCCATCGATCCGGGCCGCCTCATAGAATTCGTTGGGGATTTCCTGCAGGCCGGCCAGAAAAATGATCATAAAGAACCCGGTCGTTTTCCAGATACACATAAGCATCACGGCCGGCATCGCTTGCACGGAGCTGCCAAGCCAGGGCTGCCCGGGTATTCCCACGGCATGCAACAAACTATTCAGCAGGCCGTGGGTCGGGTCGTACATCAATTGCCATACCGACGCCGCGACAACGGTGGAGATGACGACGGGCATAAAATAGGAGGCGCGGAAGAGAATCCGTCCGCGGATCCGCTGGTTGATGAGGAAGGCCAGGGCCAGGGCCAGGGTGGACTGGATCGGGACGACCACGACGGTGAAATAGGCGGAGTTGCGCACCGAGGTCCAGAAAACTTGATCCTGGACCAGGTTTTCGTAGTTCTGTAGGCCCACAAAAGGCATGACGGGGCTGATGATATTGACGTCGTGAAAGCTCATGTACAGCGCGTAGAGCATGGGACCGAGAGAGAACAGGCCGATCCCCATCAGCGCCGGAAAGCTGAAGAGATAGCCGGCGATCCACTCGCGCTGCTTCGACCGCAACCAAGGGGAGGGCCCCGGCGGGTGCCGGGGGCCCTCCAGTGTCTGGGGAAATTCCTGGGCCCGATCCATTCACTTCACCGGATACTTCCGGAGTTCCCGATCGATGGTCCGCACCGCCAGGTCCAGGCTGGTCTTGGGATCCTTCCCGAACGCCGCATCCTGGAAAGTCTGGATGATCGCATCCGAGACGACTGGGTATGCCGGGGTGACAGGCCGCGGCTTGCAAAATCTCTTGGTCTGTTCGCTGAAAATCTTTATCGGATATTCGCCCAGATCGGCATGCGAGTCGTAGACGGATTTCCGCGTCGGCAGATAGCGGGTGGTTTCGTACCAGTATTTGGTCCCCGCCTTTCCGGTAACCCAGTCCACGAACGACCACGCCTCCTTCGGATGCTTGGACTGGGCCGTGATAGCCATGTGCCAGCTCCCGCAGGGGGTGACCTGCGCTTTGTTCCGGGGAAGAGGCGTGACTCCATACTGGAAATTGGGGAACTTCTGCTGGTAGAACGCCTGGGGTGCCGTTCCGGCGATGATCATCGCCGCCTGGCCGACGGCGAGCGGCTCCTGGCTGACCACCGAGCCCGTCACCACCGGGGACTGGGGCGCCACCTTGTGCTTGATGAAGAGATCCTGCCAGAACGTCAAAGCCTCCACGGCCGCCGGGCTGTTCAGGAACCCGTCGGATTTGGTCCCATCGGGGCTCAGAATATCGGCCCCGTTCTGCCACAACCAAGGCATCTCGCTGTACGCCGCCCACTCGGAAAAGCCCAGCGCCAGTTTGAGTCCCCAGACCTCCACACTGCCGTCGGACTTTCGTTTGGTCATGCGTTTTGCCGCCTCGAGAAACTCCGCCCAGGTCCAGGCCTTGTCCACATCGCGGGGCGGCGTGATCCCTTCCTGGTCGAACATCGCCTTGTTGTACCAGATGGCGTTGCTGGCCTGCTGGAGCGGCCCGGCCCAGATCTTTCCCCGCCACACGATCTCGCGCAGCGTGGCATCCAGGATATCCTCGCGGCTTTCCTTGGTGTAGTAATCGTCGAGAGGAATGATAGCGCCCTGATACGCGTAGGCTGCGATCGTCGGTCCGTCGATGGCGATCATGTCGGGGGCGACGCCTCCGGCGATGGCGGTCCGGATCTTCTGCTCGTACTCCGCCACCGGAAACATCTGCACATCCACCTCGATGTTCGGATACTTCTCCATAAAACTCTTCGCCAGCGTCTTGGCGGCCGCGCCCTCGATCGGATGCGACACCCGCCAGTAGGCGATCTTGACTTTTTCCGCCGCCTCGCCGATCCCAAGTGCAAACACGACCGTCAACAGGGCGCTCACCAACAAACCGGTCTGTCCTTGGCCAAATCGTTTCATGGCGACCTCCTCTCTCGTCTTAAGGCCGTTAGCCGACTCGTCCGTGTCCCAGGAGGCGCTGCGGCCCCTCCTGTTCCGCCACGAACCTGTCCACCACGTTCCGCGTCGCCTCCAAGAGATCCAGCCTTGGGAGCTCTAACACCCACCAGTCACACCCCACCCGGCTCAACTCGCGCAGAGCCGCCCCGATTCGGCTCAGATCGCGAGGGGCGTGGTGCGCGTCACCCGCCTCGATCTCATATACGTGAGCGGCCACAATGCACCCGCCAAGTCGGCGGATAAACTCCGCCGCCGTTCCCCGGCCCGAGCACACCCAGTCACTGCCGTTGGCGTGGCCAATATCGAAAGTTACACGGATGCTGGTCTCCGTCACCAGGCGGCAGAACAAATCCGGCTCGCTGGACAGGCCCTCCTGAAGATTTTCAATGGTCACAATGAGGCCGCGCGCCTCCCCGTACGCCGCGATCTCCCTCACGTTGTCCACCATCCGATCCCAGGACCGCTCGTCGGGTCCCAGACCGAACGAACCCACATGGCAGTTGAGGTGGTGTGCCCCCATCGGCGCGATGGCATCGACGTACCGCTTCAGCGCGTCCAGAGAGGCTTGACCGATCGCCGGGTCCCGATGCGCGATCTCGATATCGCTATAGGGGGCGTGGTACGAGGCGTGGGGCGCAACCGCCCGCATCTGGGCCAGCATCCTTTGCAGACGGGCGTGTGCAATCGGTAAACGCATCCCTTCCATCGCCCATTCGACACCGTGGTACCCGTACTCCGCCCGATAGGCGCCGAGCCGGTGAAAGTCGCGGCCCCACGGTTGATGCGACATGATGAGACGGGTGGGCATTCTGCGCTCCAGGTCAATCGGCTGTGCGGATTGTGCTTTTCAGTTCGTCAGCCTTGCCAGACTGTGCATCGCGGGCCGCGTGGCCGGATACAGTTCGACGTATTGCCGGTAGAGCGCATCGTAGATATCGCCCCGCCCGGCGACAGGGGTCACCGCCCGCTCGATGTGGACCATGCGACCGATCGCTTCCTGATAGGTCCTGAAGAGACCGGCCCCCAGCCCCGCCCAGATGGCGGCGCCCAGCGCCATCGTCTCCTTGTCCCGCGGCAGGTGGATCGGCCGCCCCAGGACATCGGCCTGGATCTGGGTCCAGAGCCGGCTCTTCGCGCCGCCGCCCCCCGCGTAGATCCGCTCCAGCCTGAATCCGTGGGCGGCCATGTCGTCCAGGATCTGCCGCGTGCCGAAACAGATCCCTTCCACCACCGCACGGTACAGATGGGCAAGCGTATGCTTCAGGGTGAGCCCCACCACCGTCCCGCGCGCCAGCGGGTCTTTGTGAGGAGTTCGGTTGCCCTGAAAATAGTCCAGGACGAGCAGCCCCTCGCTCCCCGCGGGGACCGCCTCGGCCAGACGGTCCAGGAACGCGTACAGGTCCTCGCCGCGGCTCTTCGCTTGGGCTGCGGCCTCGCTCCCGAATCGCTCCGCCAGCCACTGGAGGATGCTGCCGGTTGCGGTCTGTCCGCCCTCCAGCGTGTACATCCCATCCACCAGGGCGTCGGGGTACGGCCCCCAAATATTCGCGAAGACCGGGGTGGGCGATTGCGCCATGTGGCAGGTGGAGCTCCCCAGGATGAGCGCCAGATCCCCGGGGCCGACGGCACCGAGAGCGATCTCGCCCGCGTGCGCGTCGATGCCGCCTTGAGCGACCACCGTCGCGGGCGAGAGCCCCACCTGACGCGCGACTGCGGGAAGGATGAATCCCAGCGGCCGCCCAACCGACAGAACATCCGTGGGCCACTTCGCGGCCAGCGCCTCGGCCCGCGCGGCGCGCAGAAACTCTGCGGGCCAACCCCCCAGGGGCCGCACGTAATTCCACTTGGCGGTGGCGTTGTTCAGGCTCGCGGTCATGCGCCCCGTGAGACGCAGCGTGAAAAAATCGGCCTCGTCCACGATCCAGCGGGCCCTGGCGAACAACGCCGGCTCGTGCACCTCCAGCCAGCGCCCTTTGGGAATCATCCACTGCGGCGAGACCTTGCCTCCGCAGTACCGGAGCACCTCGTGGCCCGTCGCCGACACCTCGTCCGCCTCCGCGTGGGCGCGTTCGTCCATCCAGAGCAATGCTGGCCGGAGCGGAACTCCGTCGTCCGTCAGCGCCACTACGGTGCAGGCGGTACAGTCGTAGGACAGCGCCGCTATTTCCCGCGGATTCACCCTGGAGACCTGGAGCACCTCCTGCAGGGTTTCGACCGCGCCTCGCCACCAGGCCTCGGGGTCCTGCTCCGCCCACGCGGGCTTTGGATACGTCGTCGCCAGCGGCCGGCTGGCCGACGCCACCGTGCCGCCGTCCAGATCGAAGAGGCAGCTCCTGACGCTCTGCGTCCCCACGTCCACACCGATGAGATACGTCACTCCGATGCCCTCCTCTGGCGCGGGGAACCGGCGGAACCACACGACGCGCTGCGAGTCGCCGGGGGGGGCGGCCCGCACGACTCGCGGGTCAACAATTCCGGTTTCAGGGTCACACGCTGCGGCCGGCGGCGGCTACCCGTCTCGATCTGCGCCAACAAGAGACGCATCGCCTCGCGTCCCAGATCGTAGGCGGGCTGCCCGACCGTCGTGAGCGGCGGGTTGGTCAACGTCCACCACTCCATGTCGTCGTACCCGACGAGCGAGAGGTCCGCCGGGATCCGCACGCCCCGCTCTTGCAGGGTCTGGATGGCCCCCACGGTCATCAGATTATTCGTGCAGAAGAGGGCCGTGGGCGGGGGGGACAGCTCCAGGAGTCTCCGCGTCAACTCGCGCCCGCTGTCCTGCTTGAAGTTACCTTCCCGGACCAGCGCAGGCTCGGGCCGGAGCCCGGCTGCCCGCAGCGCCAGCAGATATCCGCGGAGTCGCTCGACGCCGGTGGATCGCACCACCGGCCCGTGGATGATCCCGATGCGCCGATGCCCGAGCTGAAGCAGGTGCTGGGTGGCCAGTTGCCCCCCCAGCACACCGTCCACCTTCACCGTGTCGATGGCGGTGCGGGGCAACTCCCGATCAAAAAGAACCAGGGGAATCCGGCGCCACCGGATGTCTCGGATCGCCGCGAGATTGCCCGCGGTGGTGGCGAGAATGATCCCGTCCACCCGCTTCTCCGCCAGGACACGCAGGTATTGCGTCTCCTTGGTCGGGTCTTCATCCGTGTTGCACAGCATCACGTTGTAGCCGTTTTCTTGGGCCACGTCCTCGACGGCCCGCACGGCCCGGATGAAAAACGGGTTGGAGATATCCGAGATGAGCAGGCCGACGGTGTGTGTCCGGCGGGTAACGAGGCCCCGCGCCAGGGCGCTGGGTTGGTAGCGGAGCCGCTTCGACACGGCCAGGACGCGCCGGCGCGTTGCCTCGCGGACCGCCGGGCTGTTGCGCAGCGCCTGCGAGGCTGTGCCGACGGAGACCCCCGCCTCGCGGGCCACATCCTTGATCGTCACCGCCACCGCGCACTCCAGGGCTTGAAACGTTTCATTCCTGTCCCCGCCCCACCGGCGGAGGCGACCGCCCGCCGAGCGCCTGGGGCCCGACCAACATAGTCGCGCCCCGGCGACCGTGTCAAGAAAAATCTGAAACGTTTCAGTTCACGACGCGAAGCGCAAGACGCAAAGCGTTTGGCGCGGTGCATGCAGAGCCGGCCCCGCAAAATAGGACAAGCGGGTACGTGGAAACTCTGCTCGACTCGACGGGACGATTAGCCCGTCCCGGAAAGGAGAGCAGCGGATGAAACGCCCTCGACGAAATCATGCCCCCGCGGTCACGGCCACGGTGGCCCTGGCGGCCTTGAAGGGCGACACGACCTTGGCGGAACTCGCCCAGCAGTTCGACGTCCCCCCCAATCAGATCACCCAATGGAAGAGCCAGCGCCTGGAGCGAGCCCTGGAACTCTTCACGACCCCCGCCGAGCGCCAGGCCGCCGGCCCCGATGGCACAGCGCTGCACGCGACGATCGGCCCGTTGGCCATGGCGGACGAGTGTTTGGCCGGCGCGCGCGGTCGGCTCCCCGATGCGAGCGGAACGCGATGATTGATCGGCAGCATATTCTCCCCGTGGTGCGCCCGTGCGAGCTCCTGGCGCTCCCGCGGTCGTCGGTGTACTACACGCCGCAGCCCGTCTCGGCAGGGGACCTCGCCCTGATGCGCCCACTGGACGAACTGCACCTGGAATACCCCGTCGCCGGGAGCCGACTGCTCCGGGATCTGCTCCGCCTCCGGGGCGTGGTCGTGGGCCGGAAGCACGTGGCCCCCCTGATGCGCCGGAGGGGGATCGCTGCGCTCTATCGCCATCCGCGCACCACCCGACCGCATCCCGGCCATCAGGCGTTCCCGTACCTGCTGCGCGATCGGGTGATCACCCGACCGAACCAGGTCGGGGCGATGGATCTCACGTACCTTCCGATGCGCCACGGCGTCCTCTACCTCGTGGTTGTTCTGGACTGGGCGACCCGCCGCGTCCTGGCGTGGCGCCTGTCGAACACGATGACCACCGACGTGTGTCTCGACGCCCTGGAATCGGCAATCCGGGCGTGCGGGTGCCCCGGGATCCTCAACACCGACCAGGGGAGCCAGTTCATGCGCCCCTCGCCAGCTGTCCTCCGCCGCCTTTCCCAGTCGACTCGTTGCCCCATCGACTCATCGACCCTTTCCCCGTTCGCTGTCGGCTGCGCCCTGCGCTCCCGTCCGCCCGGCGCTCTGCGCTTTGCGCTATGCGCTCTCTGCCTCCTGCCGGCTGCCAGCTGTTCTATGCCTTCCTTCCCGGTCTTGCCAGTTGACTCGTCGACCTCTCGACCAATCGACTCCACCCGCTGCCTGCTGCCCGCTATTCTATCGTCCGCTTACCGCTCTGCGCTTTGCGCTATGCGCTCTCTGCCTTCTGCCGGCTGTTTTTTCTTCCCTTGACCGGCCATACGCCCGTATGGTATTTAGAGGCAAATCAGGAGGTACACCATGCTCCCGCCGCTCACCGCCCGACAGCGCGAGGTGCTCGAATTCATCCGGCAGTTCATGACCCGGGCGGGCTATCCGCCCACGGTGCGCGAGATCGGTGCGCATTTCGGCTTCGTGCCCCGGAGCATCTTCGACCACCTGAAGGTATTGGAGCGCAAAGGCTACCTGCGTCGCACGGCGTCCAAATCCCGCTCCCTCCAGATCCTGGACGCTCCTCCCGCCGCGACGTCGGATTCACGGCTCGGGGCTCGCGGCCCGCTGTCGTACCGCGAACTCCCCATCCTCGGACGCGTGGCCGCTGGGCAACCGCTTCTCTCGGACGAGAATCTCGAGGGCACCTCCGTCGTCCCGCAGGACTGGGTGAACGGAGACGAGGCATTCCTCTTGAAGGTGCAGGGCGACAGCATGATCGGCGCGCACATCTGCCCCGGCGACCAAGCCCTGGTGCGGCGGCAGTCCACAGCGGAGAACGGCGATATCGTCGTGGCCCTCCTCAACGACGAGGCCACCATCAAGCGCATCTTCTTTCGCGCGGACGGCATCGTCCTTCAACCAGAGAACCCCTCGATGGCCCCGATCCAGGTTAAAAAGAACGAGAAGAGTTTCCAGATCATAGGGAAGGTGATCGGTCTACTGCGCAAGATGTGACCTGGCGATGAGCCGAGAAGTTCTCCACGCGGTACAAGATCCAAGATCGTTGAGGAACCGAATGGGAGCGCTGCGGTTGGAGGTCCCCAAGAGAGAGATTGAGGCGTTCTGCAGGAAGTGGAGAGTGAAGGAATTCTCCATTTTCGGCTCGGCTCTTCGCGACGATTTCGGCCCAACGAGCGATGTCGACGTGCTCGTAGAACTAGAGCCGAATCACGGCCTGAGCCTTTACGACTGGATCGATATGATCGACGAACTCAAGACAGTATTCAAGCGGGACGTGGATCTCGTCGCAAAAGGGGGTCTTCGCAACCCGTTTCGTCGTCAGGAGATTCTGCGCACGGCTGAGGTCGTATATGCCGCTTGACGCGAAGGATGCAGGGTATCTTCTCGACATGCTCGAGCATGCACGCGGCGTCAAGCGGGCCGTCCAAAACCGATCGGTCGCGGAATACCTGGCCGACGAGGATCTCCGCTTCGCCATCGAACGCCGTATCGAGATCATCGGAGAAGCGGCAACCGCATCTCGAGAAGCGTCCAGGACGCCCATCCGGAGATCCCTTGGCGCAAGATTGTCGCGCAGCGGAACGTCCTCGCTCATGAGTATGGAGAGGTCCAGGCAGAGATTATTTGGCGGGTCGCCACGGAGAGCATCCCCGAATTGATCGCTGCCTTGGAACCGCTCATCCCTCCTTTGCCGCCGGCGCGTTAGGCGACGGCTCGGTCGCCGGCACAGGGCGCGAATGGTAAGGCAAGAATTGGTGCGAGACAAGCAGGGCCGCATCTGGACCATCAAGAAGATCCGCAAGAGGACTGCGGCGGCGGCGGACTTTCGATTTTGGTACGAGGGACTCACCGCCGAGCAACGCGTGGACGTGGTGGTCGAGGCGCTCGAGAGTTGCCTGAAAGCACGAGGACTCGATGGCATCCCGCGACTACGAAGAGTTCATCGCCGCGTTAAATGCCCATGGGGTGCGGTATCTGCTGATCGGCGCCCACGCGGTCGCATTTCACGCGCGCCCGCGAGCCACCAAGGACCTTGACATCCTCGTCGAACCGACTCGCGCGAACGCCAAGAAAGTTCTCGGTGCCATGCGAGACTTTTTCGGCGGTGTGAGGCTCAACTACACGATCGAAGACGTCGTCGATCCGGACAGCATCCTCCAGCTCGGCGTTGCCCCGGTGAGGATCGACGTGCTCTCGACGATCCCCGGCTGCCCGGTTTTTCCGGCCCTGTGGAAACGGCGGGTCGAGGCGCGATTCGGTAGTGTACCGACGTATTATATCGGCCTCCACGATCTGATCGGCAACAAAGAGGCCACCGACAGACCGCAGGACCGCGCTGACGTCGTTGTCCTGCGGCGCGCCGGGGCAACCGGCAGGCGTCCGCCTCGATCTCGGCCAGCGAGCCGCACGACCCGGGATTGATGCGAATGCTCTTTCTCGTCGAGATGCCGCATTCGTACCCGTGATATGCTCCTCCTGGCCGAAGTGCCGTGCGGCAAGGTTGAGGCTGTAGAGCAGACGGCAGAGGTGGGGACATGATAACGGCCCACGGCGATAATCCGGTGGTTATCCGCGCACCGAAGGTGACGGTCGGGCACTTCCCCCACATCGCGGTCCGGCCAGTCGGTCCCACGATGCGACCCCCCACCTCTCCGCGAGCGATCGGCGCCGCGGTTTCTCCGATGACAACGCAGGGCCCGCACCCCGCTTCCGGCTCCGTCCCCGGTCATCCGATAGCGCCCGCAACTCCACAACCCGCGAGCCACCCACCCAAACTACTCGACCGACTTGCCGAGGCGCTCCGTGCCCGCCATTACAGTCGTCGGACCGAGCAGGCCTATCGGCACTGGGTGAAGCGTTTCATCTTCTTCCACAACGTCCGCCACCCGGCCGAGATGGCCGAGCCCGAGATCAACGCCTTCCTGACCCACCTGGCCGTGAAGGAGAATGTCAGCGCCTCCACGCAGACGCAGGCACTCTGCGCCTTGCTGTTTCTCTATCGTCACATCGTTGGATATGAGATCGGCAACATTGGCGAGGTCATCCGGGCCCGCAAGCCAACACGCCTGCCCGTGGTCATGACTCGTGAGGAAGCGAAGGCAATATTGACGGGCCTCTCGGGTGACCGGTGGCTGATGGCCTCGCTCATGTACGGCGCGGGACTGCGCCTGATGGAATGCCTCCGTGTTCGAGTGCAGGACATCGATTTCTCCCGCAACGAGATTCTTGTCCGCGACGGCAAGGGGGCGAAAGACCGAATCACCGTGCTGCCCGAATCGCTCAAGACCCCGCTCCGAGACCACCTCAGGATTGTTAAGACAATCCATGAGAAGGACGTGGCCGATGGGTGGGGTCGTGTGCAGATGCCGATGGCATTGGATCGCAAGTATCCCAACGCGCCGACGGATTGGCGCTGGCAATGGGTCTTTCCGCAACGGCACCGGTGGATCAACCCCACGACGAAGGAGCAGGGCCGGCACCACGTCGACGAATCCCTCGTGCAGAAAGCCGTCCGCGATGCCGTCACGAGAGCCGGCCTGACCAAGCGGGCCACATGCCACACCTTCCGGCATTCCTTCGCGACACATCTCCGCGAAGGCGGCTACGATATTCGAACAGTCCAGGAGTTATTGGGCCATAGCGACGTTAAGACGACTATGATCTATACTCATGTCCTCAATCGTGGACCGGCGGGCGTCCGGAGTCCGGTGGATAGCCTATGACCCAACCGAGGAGCGCATATTATGCCGATCCGCGTAAGTTGCCGCCATAAGTCGCAGGACGGACCGCATCTCGTTGAATATACAGAGTTCATCACGCCTTTTGTTCCGGATCTTGCGGCAGGTTATACGGACAGCACACTCAACGTCCGCATCGTACGCGGATCGGCGTAATTACTGTTCAGCCGGCCGCAGACGGCCGGCTGAACGGGGCGGCGGCTGTGCCGGTGCGGGTTACGGCCGCCTGCGGCGGCCGAACCCGCGGCTGGAGTCGATGGCCCTGCGGGCCACGGCTCAGCCGCCGCCCCGTTAG
>JAKPQH010000192.1 GCA_029580855.1 bacterium
CCTCCGGTCACGTGGCGGATTCCCCGCCTGGCTTCGCTTGAGTCGCTCTTGGCGACTATGCCTTTTGGACCGATGTTGAGGAGCCTTTCTACTTTCATTATAGACAGGCCGGGGGCTTTGTCAATGGCACGAACGTGACGGGCGCCGTGAATGGCCCCGGACGCCGCTCCTCTTGGCCTGCCGCCCGGCGACGTCGCAGCGCTGCTATCCCCGGTTGTTGGCGGGAAGGAGCGGCCTGACCGTGACCCGCTCCCCTTCGACGAGGACAAAATCCCCCGTGTGGATGCGTTCGATGGGCAGCTGATCCACCATGGGGATGTCGCTGATGATGGCGCCGACCGCCACAATCGGCTCGCTTTCGGCGTTGAGGATGGCGGCCGGCGCCAGTCCGTTCGCGGCGAGCTGGTAGAGCACGTAGGAGCCCACGGTGCTGCCCTTCCCCGTGGGGAAGACGAGCACCTTCCCGGCGACGCATTGTCCTTCCAGCGGATGCCCCTTTTCGGTGACGATGCCCGTGTCGGCGTCCACGCCGCCGAGGAAGCCCATCGGCGCAGGGGAGACTAAAGCCTCGCCCTCCGCGCGTCCTGCCTTGATGACCCGACCTTCGAGGTGCAGCTGCGTTGCCAGTTTCATCCCGTCATTCCCCTCCTGTCACGGCCATATGGATGCATTCCTCCAGCGTCCCAAAGCGCGTCGGCACGCCTGCGAGGTTGCGCAGGTAACAGGCGCCCTTCGCGGAGGGCGTCATCACTGCCGCAAAGCCCAGATCGCGCACGGGGGCGATGGCAAGACAGGCGTCGGCGTAGAGGCGTCCGCCCGCCGCTGCGATGTCCCCGGCGAGGCCCTGAGCGACGGCGGTTGCCTTCACCGGGCGCGCGCAGGTGATCCACAACGGCAGCCGCAGGCGCTTGCCGCGCACCAGGTCGGCAACCAGGGCGATCTCTGCAAGTGAGGCGTGGGGACAGCCGATCCAGATCAGAGCAGGGCGCGCGGCGGCGTCGGTGAGCGCCGCGTAGCCCGGCGCCAGATCAGCCACGGTCGTCGTCTCGTGCGCCGGCGCGAGCACCGG
>JAKPQH010000193.1 GCA_029580855.1 bacterium
CCAGCGGACCCGGTCCAGGGAGGTGGGATGGGCAGGCACCGTTGCGGCGCTCATCAGCTGTCCTCCTATTCTTGGTGAGGTGACAGTTGACGATACCAAGCGGCTCAGCGGAAGTCATGCAGGCGTGCCGAAAGGACACGAACAACTACCGCCTAGAAGGCGGTAGGTTCGGGCGGTCGTCGATTCGAAATCGACGGTCGTCCGGGACCGGCTCCCCTTCTTGGTCCGCGATGGACTTTGTGATCATCGCCTCCGTGATGGTGCCCGAGGTGACCGCGACATAGCCTCGGGCCCACAGGTGCCGACCCCAGAACTGCCGGCGGAGGTGGGCGAATTCCTGCAGCAGCATGCGCGAGCTGCTCCCTTTCAGCCACGGGGCAATCATGCTGATACTCTGGTGCGGACGCTAGGCGAGCAGGAGGTGAACCTGGTCGCGTGCGACCTTCCCCTCCAGGATTGCGCGTTCCTGCTCCATGGCACTTTGGCGGAGGAGATCGCGCACCCGGAGGGCCACCGGTCCCACAAGTACCGGTTTCCGATACTTCGGGACCCAGACTCGGTGGGTCTTGCAGTCTGTTTTGGTATGCGGTCCGATCCGGTCGTTGCGCACGCGACCATACTACCACGCCCTGTGCTTCGCCTGACGGCGAGGGTTTTCACCATCCCCGATGCGGAGAATAATAGACATTATGAACAACTCGTATCCCGTTCGGGTCTCCCAAGTCGGCCGCTCGCTTATACCACTCAAACGCTTCTCTGCCCTGTTGCATGAATTCTAGGTAGCTGCCCACATTGACAGCGACTTCTCGATCTCCTTGGATCGCTAGCTTCTTGCATTCGTTCAACCATCGCGCAATCATGGGGTAGGTTCCCTTGCACTGGTTGGCAAGGGTCGTCGGTGAAGGTACTTTCTCTCTTGGTAGTAACACTCGTTGCGCTGTGGTGCTTCTTTTTGGGATACCAGGCCCACTGATGTGCGAAGGATCAGCGGAAACGTACCCGTCAAAGTTGGCGACAGCGAAAGCGAAGAAGAGCATTCCGAAAAATCTCGCAACATTCATGGTTGCCAATCTCCGAGTGATCGCGGCGTCTTCCATCAGCATCAAATGCGCACGATGAACAAGAGGCTCCGCGCGCTCCATAAGGACCCAGATGATCTCCGCATACACCTATCGGCGCCTAGGATCGCATCGATCACGGTCTTGTGATTTCCAATGATTAGTCTATCGTTTCTATACAGCGCGTGACTCTTTCCGAGACTATTCTGGCGCGGACGGGAAAAAGCACTCGCAGGTCTTGCCGGACAATCCCACGGCATAGAACCGATCGAAGTTCAGGGGCAGGGGTGCAACCTGCTCATCCACGAAGGCCCGCAACCAAGGCACGTCCTTGTCCGAGTCGAACCATTGCCAATCGTCAAACGCGATGAGCAGGACATAGCCAGGCCCGTATCGTGGTGGCTTGTGAGGCTTACCGGCCTTGCCTTCGGCTGCACTTTTGATCCTCTCGCACGTGCGCCGCAGTAACTCCGAATGGGCTACCGCTTCGCCTTCAACCTTGATCGCGTGCCCACGCCGTTCGTTGCCAGATGCAGTGACAGGTCCCCACACGCTGACGTGCCCATGTTCGACGAAATATTTCATGCGGAGGTACTCTTGGCGGTCTGTCGCTGCTGAGGTGATCTCGACTCGGATTTCGCTCGGCGGCTCCATTTTATAGTCGACGACAAAGGCGTCGTAATCCCTGTTGTCCAGCGTAAACACGCACTTCACATCAGAGCGATCCCCGTACACGTGCGCGGCCCATCGACTGAATGGGAAGGCTTCTTCGTGGAAAGCCTGTGACAGGCCTCGGCGAAGCAACACCCACTCTCTCGCTTCCCTACATCCCGCAAAGAGGTGACACTTCGCATCAACCCAACAAAATAGCTCTTTAGGAGTTCTGGGCTCTCGAAGCTCGGCTGCGGTTAGGAGTGAGGTGGGGTCAAATGCTTTCATCACGCTTTGTGTCTCCTACCACACATCCTAGCTCTCCTCCCAGCGGAGCCTTCCTACGTCTCCTCGAACCCATGCGTCTTGAACTTCAGCGTCCGACAGTTCTCGGTGACCGTTCGCACGACGTTCTCGGGCGCTCCGTCCGGGATGTGGGCCTGGATCTCCAGCAGGTGACGTCCACAATCGTCACCGGACCATCAGGGTGAAGGCCCTTGAGTTGAGCGCCACAGGTCAGATCTTCGAGGTGAGCCATGTTGACCCCTCGCCTACCAGTGAAGGATCAACTCAGACAAAAAGAACGCGGATCCCCCGAGGGGAACCGGTGATTCGTAATGCTCCAGGTCGCTTCAAGGTCAGCCGCGTCAACCTCCAGCGCCGGAGCGTACTTGAAGGTAAAAGTCAACCTTTTATACCAGACCGCAGCGAGACGCGCAAACAAATGACGGCAGCATGTCTAGAAAGCCGCCATGCGCCTGATCATGACGGCAGGCAGGGCGGGCAACTTCATTCACGTGTCAGGATCAGTTCACGGAGCAAGAGCGGTAGGCGGGACGGGGAGATCGGGGCCAACGGACCTCTCGGGCATCACTATTCAACACACGAATTCACCAGCGTACCGGCCCAAAAACCGGAACACACGTCTCTCAACGCCAGAACCCCTGCATAACTTGTTGGATTATTGGAGCGGGTAGCGGGGATCGAACCCGCATCCCAGGCTTGGGAAGCCTGTGCCCTACCATTGGACGATACCCGCAGGCGAGGATCTACCTACCAGATTGCCGGCCGGCTGTCAATAGCGGGTTGCGGAAAAGAGCCGACGTGCGGGCGCCCTTCGCTTCGAAGGATGGGCGCCCGCGCGCTGCGAGCGGCCCGTGTCGAGCGCGCCCCGGGCGGATCCGGGGCACATCCGGAGCTGCGCGAGCGGCCCGGGAAGAGGGGGGCGTCGCTACTTGGGATTTTTGGCGGCGTGATTGTTCGGGCGTGGCGGGTTGGCGACGGTCATTCCCGGGCCCGCGAGCGCACCCGTTTGGCGTGCGCGCACATCCGGGACAGCGGGCACTTGGCGCATGCCGGGCGATGGGCGGTGCAGACCTCGCGGCCGTGCTCCACCAGGTGCACGTGAAGCGCGTGGCAGTCGCGGGGCCGGACCTGCGACTCCAGAAACGCCTGGGCCTTTTCGGGAGTCGGTTGACTGTCGAGCAGACCCAGACGACGGCAGACGCGAAACACGTGGGTGTCCACCGGAAACGCGGGGCGCCCCAGACCGAACAGGAGGACGCAGGCGGTGGTCTTGCCCCCCACGCCCTTGAATCGTCCCAGGTACGCGCGCACCTCGTCATCCGACAGGTCCCGGAGAAAGCTGAGATCGAAGTGGCCCTGCGCCTTCCAGATCTCCTCCAGCAGAGCCTTGATACGAACGGCCTTGATGTTGGCGAGGCCGCCCGAACGGATGGCCGCGATGAGATCCTTGAGCGACGCGTCCCGGACGGCGTCCCACGTGCGAAATCGCCGACGCAGGTTCGTGTATGCGCGCTCGCAGTTCGCCGCCGTGGTGTTCTGAGAGAGAAGGGTGTGAATGAGGGAGTCGAGCGGATTGTCCCAGCGTCGTTCCGGCTGGCGCGCGCCGTAGGTCTTCCGCAGGATCGAGACGATGCGGGCGAGTTTCCCGGCAGAAGGCATGGACCCCCCGGTCGTGACGCGAGGGCTACGCTAGCGACGGGGTCGGGGAAAGTCAACGCGAAAAAGGTCGGGGGTCGCTCCCTCGACCTTTACTTCGCCTCCGCCGTTCTGTATAGTTCCCCCGTGTCCGCACAACGCGGTGCGCCTCATGATGCGCCCACACCACAAAAGGGGAAATCCTATGCGAAATCGTCTCGCCGTCGTGGCCGGATTGCTCCTGGCCATCGGATGGGCGTCCCTGGCGCACCCGGGTCAACCTTCCCGAACGATCCTCGTCCTGGGCGACGCCGCGTACATCACCGATGCCGACATCCGGCAGGCGGCCGGCGTGCCGGTCAGTCGCGACCCGGCCACGCCGCTCCAGGACGTCGCCGTTCTCGTTCTGGCCAACATCGCCTTCCCTTCGTTGCCGCACCCGATCCAGAAGGGGCTCGTGGATTTTGTGAACGGCGGCGGCTCCGTGCTCATCACGGGGGGCGCGCAGTCGTTCGGAAGCGGCGGCTACAAGGCCGTGGCTCCGATCATCCCCTTCGAGATCCGCTCGGATAGCGACTGGCGATTCATCACATTCCGCTCCCCCGTTGCCCTGCAACCCGGCCACCCCATCTTGGCGGGTGTGACCTTTATCACCGTGGGAACCATCAACGACATGAACCCGCGCCCGGGCGCGGTGGAGATCCTGCAGTCGCCGGGGGGCGGGGGGGCTGGCATGCGCGTCGGAGGGGGCCATGTCGGAGGAGGGAGTTTTCTCTTCCCGCTCATCGCCGAGGTCGCGGTCGGCGCCGGGCGGGTCATCGGCATTGCCTTCGACCTGAACGACTTCGCCGGCATGCCGGACCGGGACCTCTTCGTGCGGAACACGCTTACGTATCTCCTGGCCGCCTCGCGTCGCTAAGCCGTTGGCAACGAATTCCTTGACCGGAGAAATTCTGAAACGGCCGACGGGGCCGCAACAAAACGACAGCAGATAGGCACGCGATTTCGTGACGGCTCCGGCCCGCGGCGGCGGAGGCGTGGCTCGATCGGACCGGAACACACCGGGGTCGTCGGAGGCGGCTACACGCCCCCGGGAACTTCGGCCGCGTCCAACGGGTTGATGACCAGCCCGCCGAGGACTTTGGGGTAGAAGTAGGTGGACTTCTGCGGCATACGCTCGCCGGCCATGGCCACGGCCTGCACCTGCTCCACGCGGGGCGGGTTGAGAAACAGCGCCACCGAGGCCGTGCCGGCGGCGACCTCGGCGATGGCCTGCGCGGCGTCCCGCGTGTACCGGATGCTGTCGTCTGCCTGCGTGGCGGCCGGAACTCCGAGGACGCCCTCGACCACCAGCCGGTGCAGCACGGCCACGTCCAGGTTGGCGAACGCCGGAGCATGGCCTTCGGCCAGCAGCGCCTGGGTCGTCGTGGGATCGTTCAGCTCCAGCGCCAGGACGGCCGCCCCACCCGCGTACAGGCCAAAGACCATGGCCTCGGCGCCGCGCCGCGCAAGGTCGGCCAGGGCGCGGTGCACGCCGGGCAAGGGGTCGCCGGGATCCACGGGATGGGACGTGATCCAGAAGTGGCGCGCGAGGGCCGTCGTGAGCGCCTCGCCGGCGCACGCGGGACGGCGCCGGAGGATCCGGTGCGTGGGGAGGATCACGAGCCCCGGGTCGTCCGCCGGCACGAGGTTCATGAGGACGAAGCTGTCCGGACGGCCGCGAGCGGCGCCGCCCGCGGCCCCCTCGTGCGCCTGACGCTCGTTCCGGAAATTCAGCGCGGTCTCGTACCGGTGGTGACCGTCCGCGATGAAAATCGGCTGCTCCCGGAGCGCGGTCTGCAGCGCTCGCACCTCCTCCGGCTCCGACACCGGCCAGAGCCGGTGCCCGACGCCGTCTTCATCGACCAATCCGGCGATCGGGCCGGTCTCCAGGCATCGATCGAGGACGGCTGCGACCCCGGGATTCGGGCCCGGGAAAAAGCCGAGGATGGCTTCCAGGTTGGCGGGGCACGCCCGCATGAGCTGAAGCCGGTCGTCTTTGTAGCGGGGGAAGGTCCGCTCGTGGGGAAAGATCACTCCGTCGGCATAGTCGTGCAGCCGCACCGGCGCCAGCACGCCTCGCCGGCGCAGCCGCCGCCCCTCGCCGATGGCGAACTCCTGCTCGTAGAGATAGACCGCGGGCGCGGTGTCGCGTCGGAGGATCCCCTCGCGTCGCCAGTCGGCGAACGTTCGGGCGGCACACGCGTACCGATCGCGCCCCGAGACGGACAGCTCGTCCTTGGCCAGGATCAGCCGGACGACATTGTAGGGGTGCCGCGCGTAGTACCGCTCCTGCGCCTCGGGCGAGATGACGTCGTACGGCGGTGCGACGACCTGCGCGAGGTCGGGGACGAAGCGCGGATTGTAACGAAGGGCCCGGAAGGGAACAATCTCGGCCATACCTGCGCCCGGGGGAGCGAATTCGGGTCACGCGACTTGCGCGACCTCAGGAGGTTGACATGACGCACGATTTCCGCCGCACCCGCGCCACCCTACTCGGCGGCCACGGGCGTGTCAAGGGAAAAGCCGGCCGCCTCACCCTCCTCGTCCTGGCCGCGGGGGCGGGGCTGGCGGCGTGCACCCAGCCGGCGCTGGTCCCCGACGTTCCGGGAGGAGTCGGACCCATCCTCCAGGAAGTGCCGGGGTTGCAGGTCGCCGTGGAGACCGGCGCCTGGAACGCCAGACCCAGCAGCCTTCCCGACGCCGTCCTGCCGCTGCTCGTCACGGTCAGCAACACCGGAGACCGGTCGGTCGCCGTGGCGCGGCACGACTTCGCGCTCCTCGACCAGGCCAATCGGCAGTACTCCTCTATTCATCCCGCGGACGTGGCGGCCATGTTCGGCGGCGGCGGCGGATCCGGCGTCGCCGTTTCGCCGTCCGTCGGGTTCGGGGGCTCGTCGGGGGGATGGGGAAACCGCTCCTTTGTCGGCGGCGGCCTGGGTGTCACCTTTGGGTCGTGGGGGAACGATGTCCGGGACATCATCCCGCTGGCGCTGGCGGAAGGACCCATCCAGCCCGGCGCGACGGTGCGCGGCTTCCTATATTTCGCGCGCCCGGCTCCCGACAACCGGGAAGTGCGCCTGGTCGCCTCCTTCCCGGACTTGCCGGGAGCGCCGCGCATGGAGTTCCGGTTCCGCCGCGCCGGATGACGTTCGGGCCCGCGGCGCGCGGGGTCTCCCGCGGCCTCGTGCCGGGCTTTCCCCTTTACGCGCGTTCCGCGGGTATGATAGAAATACGTGCGCGTTTCGCATGCGCGAAGGGGCAATCTGCGGCTTTTCGCTGCCGCCCGTGAGGAGGATCGAATGGCGCTCGTCGGGAAAGTGGTGGTCGCCCAGGGGGGCGGCCCAACGGCCGTAATCAACCAGTCGCTCGTCGGTGTCGTGCTCGAATCGCGCAAGTTCCCGCAGGTCACCAGCGTGTACGGGGCCATCAACGGGGTCCGGGGCATCATCAACGAGGAGTTCGTGGATCTCACCCAGGAAACCACCAACAACTTGGAGCAGGTCGCCGTCACCCCCTCCTCCGCGCTGGGGTCCACCCGCGACAAGCCGGATCAGAGGTACTGCCAGGAGATTTTCCGCGTCCTGAAAGCCCACGACGTGCGGTACTTCTTCTATATCGGCGGGAACGACTCGGCCGACACCGTGCATATCGTGAACGCGCAGGCGGAGCTCGCCAACTACGATTTCCGCGCCATTCACATCCCCAAGACCATCGACAACGACCTCGTGGTGAACGATCACACGCCCGGGTACGGGTCGGCCGCGCGCTTCGTGACCCAGGCCTTCATCGGCGCGAACCTGGACAACCGCGCCCTCCCCGGGGTCTATATCGCTGTCATCATGGGGCGGCACGCCGGCTTCCTCACGGCGGCATCCTCCGTCGCGCGCAAGTACCCCGACGACGGTCCGCATCTGATCTACCTTCCCGAGCGACCGTTCGACCCGGACCGGTTCGTGGGGGACGTCAAGGCCGTGTACGACAGGTTCGGCCGCTGCGTCGTCGCCGCCTCCGAGGGTATCCAGGACGCGCGGGGCACGCCGATCCTGACCAAGTCCTTGGAGATGTTGGAGAAGGATGCCCACGGCAACGTGCAGTTGTCCGGCACCGGCGCCCTGGGCGACCTGCTGGCCGACATGGTCCGGAGGAAGCTCAACATCAAGCGGGTGCGATCGGACACCTTCGGCTATCTCCAGCGCTCGTTTTTCGGGTGCGTGTCGGACGTCGACCAGCACGAGGCGCGGGAGGTCGGCGAGAAGGCCGCCCAGTTCTCCATCTGGCACAACCAGGACGGCTCCATCACCATCCAGCGGACGGGGGAGTATTCGGTCGACTACCGGCTCGTGCCGCTGCGCGAGGTCGCCGGCAAGACGCGGCACATGCCGGACGAGTTCATCAACGAAGTCGGCAACAACGTGACCGACGCCTTCCGGTATTACTGCCGGCCGCTCCTGGGCTCCGGGCTCCACTCCGCCCATCGGCTGCGGGCCCCGAAGGTGTCCAAGCTCCTGGCAAGACCGGAATAGCCCGGCGGGGAACGCCGCGGCCGGGGTGACGGCCGCGGTGGACGAGCGGTGCCGGCTGGCACGGTGTTTTCGGTGCGGCCGGGCCTCCAGCGCGACGCAGTCTGGAGTACAATCCGATCATGACGCAAGAGCGACGTGCCCTGGTGGTGGACAGCGACCTCGACTCCCGGGACCTCATCCGCGAAACCCTGGTTGCCGACGGCTTCGCGGTGCGGGCCGCCGAGGGGGGCGAGGCGGCCATGGCGTCCCTGCAGGGGGAGCCGGTGGACCTGGTCTTCACGGCCTCGTCGCTTCCCGACATGACCGGGCTGGCGTTGCTGGAGGCCATCCGCGGCCTCGCCGACCCGCCCGAGGTCATCTTCATCACCGCCTACGAGACCATCGACGCCGCGGTCAAGGCCGTAAAGCGCGGCGCTCTGTGCTACATCACCAGGCCCCTCACGCCCGACCGGCTGCTCCACCTGACCCGAAAGGCCGTCGAGGAGATCCGGCTGCGGCGCGAGAACGAAGCCCTGCGCCGCGAGCTGGACCGGCGGTACACGTACAAGGATCTGATCGGCAAGAGCCCCCGCATGCAGGAAGTTTTCCAGCTGATCGAGAACCTGACGGGCACCGAGAGCAACGTGCTCATCATGGGTAAGAGCGGCACGGGCAAGGAGCTGGCGGCGCGCGCCATCCACGCGCAAAGCCCGCGCAAGGATCGGCGCTTCGTCGCCTTGAACTGCGGCGGCCTGACCGAGACCCTCCTGGAGAGCGAGCTCTTCGGCCACATCAAGGGGGCGTTCACGGGGGCCATCAGCAGCAAGCCCGGTGTGTTTCAGGAAGCGGACGGCGGGACGCTCTTCCTGGACGAGATCGCCAACATGCCGCTCTCCATGCAGGTGAAGCTGTTGCGCACGATCCAGGAGGGCGAGATCAAGCAGGTGGGGTCGAACCAGACCGTCAAGGTGGACGTCCGGTTCATCGCCGCCACAAACCGCGACCTGCTCCAGGCGGTGCAGGAGGGGGTGTTCCGCGAAGACCTCTACTACCGGGTGAACGTGATCACCATCGCGCTGCCCGACCTGGCGGAACGGACGGAGGACATCCCGCTGCTCGCCAATCACTTCCTGGAGTGGTTCGCCAAGAAGCTGCGCAAGCCGGTGGATCGGATCGCCGAGGATGCCATGGGCCTCCTCATGGATTACGCCTGGCCGGGCAACGTGCGCGAGCTGGAGAACTGCATCGAGCGCGCGGTGGTCCTGGCCAAGGGCAGCAGTATCACCGCGGGGGAGTTGCCCCCGTCGGTGCGCGCCCTGCAACAACGCGAGGGCCTGCGGCTTCCTATCGGGATCACGCTGGAGGAGCTGGAGCGCGAGGCCATCCTGCGGACACTGGCTCACTGCAACGGAAACCGCGCGGCGGCCGCCAAGATGCTGGGCCTGGCGGAACGCACGCTGTACCGCAAGCTCCGCCTGTACAGCACCGGCCGCGCCGCGCCCGCCCCCCCGGCATAAAAGCCCGACCGCGACGGGGGCCCGCCACCCCCGAGGACGGGGCGGACCCGCCGCCATCGCCGTCGCTGCGCCTGCCGACTCGCCGATCAGACGGCCGGCACCGATACGCCGAGTTCGCGCGCGGCCTGCTCGATCTGCCGCCAGGTCTCGTCCTCGACAAAGACCCCGTTCCGCCGACGGTCCGCTTCCGTCCGCGCCTCGGGCTCGCCCGGATACATGACCTCGCCGCCCGGCGTTATCGGCGGCGAGGTCTTCAGGTAGCGGATCAGATCGTCCACCTCGGCTCGGAACGTGGTCGCGGGAACAAACCGGGCGATATCCACCACCGTCATGAAGATGCCGTTCAGCACCGGGCCGGGGTTTTCGCGGGAGTACCCCGCGCGCGCGAGAACCCCTCCCAGGACGTCGACCATGAGGGCCAGGGCGTACCCCTTGTGCCCCCCCACGGGCAGGATGCTCCCCTCCGGTTTCCCGTACAAGGCGTTGGGGTCGGTGGTGGGTTTCCCGTCCGAGTCGATAAGCCAGGCGGGCGGCGTCTGTTCCCTGCGGTTCCGCTTCAGCCGCACCTTCCCCTCGGCGGCAACCGTGGTCGCCACATCGAGACTGATGGGAACGGCGCTGCCGGTGGGACAGGCGAACGCCAGCGGATTCGTGCTGAGCCGCGGCGCGCGCCCGCCCCAGGGCGCCATCCGCTGACCCGCCCCGCCGGCATTCACGAAGAGCATCGCCAGCATGTCCCGCTCCAGCGCCATCTCCGCATAGTCGGCGAGCCGTCCGATGTGATTGCTGTTGTACACCCCCACGCCGGCAACCCCGATGGCCGCCGCCTTCTCCATGGCCACTTCCATGCCGCGCCTGGCCACGATCTGTCCAAAGCCCCTCCTGCCGTCGATCAGAGCCGTCGCCGGCCCGTCCCGGACGACGGTCGGCTCGGCTTTCGGATCCGACTCCTTCCGCTTCCAGGAGTCGACGTACTGCGGTACGCGGATCACCCCGTGCGAATCGTGGCCGCGCAGGTTCGCCCGCACCAGCAGCGTGGCCATCCAGGCCGCGCCCGCCGGCGGCACGCCGATGGCGTCGAAGATCTCGCGGGCGAGGCGTTCGAGGGGCTCGGGTTTGAGGATAGGCATGGTGGTCAAACTCCTTTCGGAAAAACGGGTCGATTCGTCAAATGGTCAAATAGTCAGCTCGGGGGAGCCGAAGGGGCGTCGAGCCGTCAATTGGTCGAATTGGTCAAGCGGCAAGGGCAGAACCGGATTGACCATTTGACGGGTTGACTACTCGACTCTTCACCTCGCTGCTCGGCACTCGGCACACGGCACGTCCGTCACCCGCCCTCGAAGACGCCGATGCGCCGGAACTTCTCGTAGCGCCGCTCCACCAGACGGTCCGCCGGCACCGGGCGCAGCTCGCCGAACGCCTCGATCAGGGCCGCCTTCAGGATGACTGCCATCTCCTGGTGGTTCCGATGGGCGCCGCCCACCGGCTCCGGCACTACCCGATCGATCACGCCGAGCCGGTGCAGGTCGTGCGCGGTAATCCGCATGGCCGCGGCCGCCTCCGGCGCCTTGGCGGGATCGCGCCAGAGAATGGACGCACACCCCTCCGGCGAGATGACCGAGTAGATGGCGTACTCCAGCATCAGGACGCGGTCCCCCACCGCCAAACCCAGCGCGCCGCCGGATCCGCCCTCCCCAACGATCGCCACGACCACCGGTACGCGGAGACGGGACATCTCGAGGAGGTTTCTGGCGATGGCTTCGGCCTGCCCGCGCTCCTCCGCGCCGAGTCCGGGGTACGCGCCGGGGGTGTCGACCAAGGTGAGGACCGGCCACCGGAATTTCTCCGCCAAACGCATGAGGCGTAGGGCCTTTCGATACCCCTCGGGATGCGCCATGGCGAAGTTCCGGGCCAGCTTTTCCTTGGTGTCCCGGCCTTTCTGCTGCCCGATGACGACCAGCGGCATACCGTCGAGCCGCGCCAGCCCCCCCACGATGGCCCGGTCGTCGGCGAACCCGCGGTCGCCGTGCAGTTCGACGAAGTCGGTCAGCGTCAGTCGAATATAATCCAGACTGTACGGGCGGCCCGGATGGCGCGCGATCTGGGCGCGCTGCCAGGCGGTGAGGTTGGCGAAAACCTCGTCCTGCAGCCGGGACACCTTCCGTTCCAGCCGGGCGATCTCGGAGCCGAGATCCGCCCGCTCGTCCTGGGCGAGCTGCTTCAACTCCTGGATCTTACCCTGGAGCTCCAGGATCGGCCGCTCGAAATCCAGTGTGTACCCCGGCATGCCCCACCCCCGAGCAAATGTCCACGGACCGATGACGGATGACCAACCGACAGGTCCGCGTGGATCATGGGGACTTGCCCATTGGTCCGTGGTCGCGCAGTGTCACGCAGCCTTCGCCGAATTCCGCGGCCAGCGCCCTGCGGAGGGCTTCGCCGGGCGCCACGCTCCGCGCCGCGGGGGGCGCGATGGTGACGAGCGGCCCGTCCGGAAGCTGCAGGCGAAGCCGCCACGCCGCGTTCCCCGGATGCGCCCGCAGAATCGCGTCCAGCCGGCCCAGCGCCTCGGACGTGGCCGAGGAACCGGACAGCGTCACTTCGACGATGGGCGTCCCGCCGTTGCCGGCGAGGGCGAGGGGGCGGATCTCGCCGACCAGAAGCTTGACCGTTCCCTCCTCCCCGATGTCCACCTGCCCTTTGACCAGCACCGCCGAATCCTTGGCGAGGTGCAGCATGCTGGAGCGGTAGACATCGGGAAACACCACCGCCTCGACCGTCCCCGTCAGGTCTTCCAGCGTCACGAAAGCCATCCGGTCGCCGCTCTTGGTGCCGATCTCCTTTACCGCGGTGACGATGGCCCCCAGGCGGACCGTGGACTTGTCCTGCAGACCGCGCAGATCCTCCGTCGTGGAAGTCGCGTATCTGGCCAGGAGCCCGCGGTGCTCGGCCAGCGGGTGGCCGGTGATGTAGAACCCGAGCGACTCTTTCTCCGTGGCCAGCAGCTGCAGCCGGTCCCACTCCGGCAGGTCGGGGAGGGCCGGCGCGACGTGAGGTGACGCGCCGGACGAGGCGAACACGTCCAGCAAGGACCCCTGCCCGTGGGCGCGGTCCCGCTGCGTCGAGGCCGCGGCCTCCATGGCCTTGTCCAGCACCGCCATCAGCTGGGAGCGCCGCGCCCCCAGCGAGTCGAACGCCCCACACTTGATCAGAGCCTCCAGCACGCGCTTGTTGACCAGCCGGAGGTCCACCCGCTCGCAAAAATCGAAGAGGTCGCGGAACTTCCCCCGATCGCGCCGCGACGCCAGGATCGTCTGGATGGCCGCCTCACCCACGTTCTTGATCGCCACCAGCCCGAAGCGGATCTTGTCTCCCACCACGGTGAAGTCGCGGCTCGACTCGTTCGCGTCGGGGGGGAGGACCTCGATGCCCATGCCGCGGCACTCTTCGATGTACTTGACGATCTTGTCCGTGTCGGACGTTTCCGAGGTGAGCAGCGCGGCCATAAACTCCACGGGGTAGTTCGCCTTGAGATAGGCGGTCTGGTACGCGATGATGGCGTACGCCGCGGCGTGGGACTTGTTGAAGCCGTAGCCGGCAAACTGCTCCATCAGGCTGAAGATCTTGTCCGCCTTTTTCGCCGGTACGCCGCGGGCCACGGCCCCGTCCACGAACTCCTTCCGCTGCTCGGCCATCAGCTCGGGGTTCTTCTTCCCCATGGCTCGGCGCAGGATGTCCGCCTCGCCCATGCTGAACCCGGCCAGGTCCGAGGCGATGCGCATGACCTGTTCCTGGTAGACCATGATCCCGTACGTCTCTTTGAGGATGGCCTCCATCAGCGGGTGCTCGTATTCCACCTTGGTCCGGCCGTGCTTTCGTTCGATGAACTTGGGGATCTGTTCCATGGGACCCGGGCGGTACATGGCCACCAGCGCCACAATGTCCTCGATGCGGCCCGGCCGGAGCTGGCGCAGCAGGTCGCGCATGCCGGAGGATTCCAGCTGGAAGACCCCGAACGTCTTGGCCTCCCCCAGGAGCTGGAAGGTGGCCTGGTCGTCCTGGGGGATGCGCTCGATGTCCACGCTGAGGCCCCGCGCCTGTTCGATCCGCTTGACCGTGTTGGCGATCACCGTGAGCGTGCGGAGACCCAGGAAGTCCATCTTGAGGAGGCCGATCTTCTCGATGGCGGTCATGGCGTACTGGGTCGTGATCTCTCCCTTGGCTCCCTTGTACAACGGGACATGCTCGGTGAGCGGCTCGCTGGAGATCACGACGCCCGCGGCGTGCGTCGAGGCGTGACGGGTCAACCCCTCCAAGACCCTGGCCGTCTCGATGAGATCGGCCACGGCGGGCTGCTTCTCCACCGCCTGGCGCAGCGGCGCCGAGTCCTTGATGGCGTCGTCCAGCGAGATGTTGAGCGTGTTGGGCACCATCTTGGCGATCTTGTCGCCCTCGGCGTAGGGCATGCCCATCGCCCGGGCCACGTCGCGGATGACGGCCTTGGCGCCCAGCGTCCCGAAGGTGATGATCTGCGAGACGTTCTCGGCGCCGTACTTCTGCCGAACATACTCGATCACCTCGTCGCGTCGCTCGTCGCAGAAGTCGATGTCCATGTCCGGCATGCTGATCCGTTCCGGATTCAGGAACCGCTCGAACAACAGCCCGTACCGAAGCGGGTCGATGTTGGTGATGTTCAGGCTGTACGCCACCAGCGACCCGGCCGCCGAGCCCCGGCCCGGTCCCACCGGGATCCCGCGCGACCGGGCGTAGCTGATAAAGTCCCAGACCACCAGGAAGTAGCCCGCGAACCCCATCTTCGCGATGACCTCGAGCTCCCGGTTCAAACGCGCCACCGCCTCCCGGCCGGGCTCGCCGTAGCGTTTGCGCAGCCCCTCCTCGGCCAGCGCGCGCAGGTACGAGTCCAGCGTGTGGCCCTCGGGCACGGTGTATCTGGGCAGCCGGATCTTGCCGAAGCTCAGCTCCAGATTGCAGCGCTCCGCGATGGCCACGGTGTTTTTGAGGGCCTGCGGCACCTCGCCGAAGAGCGCCTGCATCTCCTCCGGGGACTTGAAATAGAACTGCTGGGAGCTGAAGCGCCAGCGGTCGGCGTCGCGCATGGTCTTGCCGGTCTGGACGCAGAGCAGGACCTCGTGGGCCTTGTGGTCGCCCGCGTTCAGATAGTGCACGTCGTTGCTGGCCACGACGGGGACGCCCAGGCGCCGGGCGAGCGGCAGGATCCCCCGGGTCATCCTGCGCTGATCCTCCAGACCGTGGTCCTGGATTTCCAGGTAGTAGTTCTCTTTGCCCACCGCGTCCATGTAAAATTTGGCGATCTGGGCGGCCTTGGCCTCGTCCGTTTCGAGCAGCGCGTGCCCCAGCTCGCTGTTCAGGCAGCCGGACAGCACGATCAGCCCCTCGCCGTGCTGCGCGAACAGTTCTCGATCGATCCGCGGTTTGTAGTAGAAACCTTCCAGATACCCCGCCGTCACCAGCTTGATCAGGTTCTTGTAACCGGCGAGGTTACGGCACAGGATGGTGATGTGGTTCGCCCCCTCGTACTGGCCGTCCTGCGGTGTCCGCTCGAATCGGCTGCCGGGCGCCATGTAAAGTTCGCAGCCGATGATGGGCTTGATGCCCTCTTTGGCGGCCAGCGCGTAGAAGTCCACCGCGCCGAAGAGATTGCCGTGATCCGTCATGGCCAAGGCCGGCATCCGATACTCCTTGGCCTTGGCGATCAGGCGATCGACCTGGCACGCCCCGTCGAGGAGCGAGTACTGCGTGTGGAGGTGCAGGTGCACGAAGTCGGTGTGCTGCATGACCATCCTTCAGGGAACGCCAATGCCAAACCGACAACCGCCAATGCGAACCCGGTCAGCGACACACAATGGTCGGTCCTCGGTTGTCGTTTTGCATTTTACAGTGTCATCGGGTCCTCGGCGACAACGTCGGCCACCGTCGCCGCGGTGAGGCGGACGATGTCGGCAGGGCGGATCTTCACCAGCAGCTCGACCCGCCCGCCTCCGGCATAACCCCACGGCTGCGCCGCCACCCGGGCATCCACGATCACGGGGAACCGCTCGCGGTGTCCCACCGGCGGCGTGCCTCCCGCCGGGTACCCCGTCTTGGCGAACACCACGGCCGGCTTGGCCAGCTTGAGATTCGCGATCCCCGTGAGCGCCTCCACGCGCCGGACGTCCACCCGCGCGTTCCCGCTGGCCACCACCAGCACGCAGCGGCCCGCCGGGGACTGGAACAGGATAGACTTGAAGATCTGCGCCGGAGGCACGCCCATGGCCGCCGCGGCCGCATCCACGGTGGGCATGTGGACCCCCGGCGCCACGATCTCCGCCTGGAGGTCGTGCGCCACGAGGTAGTCGGCGAAATCGAGGCCAACGTCTGACATCGTCGGTCTAGCGTCCCGGGGCGTGCGTGCCGGCGGAATCGGTGTGGACGACACGGCCGCGGCACCGCGGCTCCCCGTCGTCTCGGCGCCCCTGCGGATCTACTCCCACTCGATGGTGCTGGGAGGTTTGCTGCTCACATCGTAGACGACGCGGTTCACCCCGGTGACCTCGTTGGCGATCCGGCTGCTGATGGTCGCCAGGACGTCGTAGGGCAGCCGCACCCAGTCCGCCGTCATCCCGTCCCGGCTCTCGACGGCGCGGACCGCGATCGCGTGCTCGTAAGTCCGCTCGTCGCCCATGACGCCCACCGTTCGGACCGGCAGCAGGACCGCGAAGGCCTGCCAGATGTCCCGGTACAGGCCGGCGCGGCGGATCTCCTCCTCGACGATGGCGTCGGCGTGGCGCAGCAGATCCAGCCGCGCGCGGGTGACCTCGCCGAGACACCGCACGGCCAGGCCCGGTCCGGGAAACGGCGGGCGCCAGAGGATCGCGTCCGGCAGACCCAGCGCCTTTCCCGCCTCGCGCACCTCGTCCTTGAACAGCTCCCGCAACGGTTCCACCAGCCGGAAACCCATCCGCTCGGGCAGGCCGCCCACGTTGTGGTGCGTCTTGATCGTGACGGACGGCCCTTTCACCGCCACGCTCTCGATGACGTCGGGGTACAGCGTCCCCTGCAGCAGATACTCCATCCGACCCAGTCGCGCCGCCGCGTCCTCGAACACGGCGATGAACTCGGCGCCGACGATCTTCCGCTTCTGCTCCGGATCGGTCACGCCGCGCAGCTTTTCCAGGAATCGGTGGCCCGCATCCACGGCGACGAGGCGCACGCCCAGGTGGGCCCTCAACATCTCCGCCACCTGCGCGGCCTCGTTCCGCCGCAGCAGGCCGTTGTCGACAAACACGCAGGTGAGGCGATCCCCGACCGCCCGGTGCGCCAGGACCGCCGCCACCGACGAGTCCACGCCGCCCGACAGGCCGCACAGGACGCGGCCGTCGCCGACCTGCTCCCGGATGCGCGCCACGCCGGTTTCCACGAAGGAGCGCATCGTCCAGTCCGGCCGGCACTTGGCGATCCGGAACAGGAAGTTCCCCAGGATCGCCCTGCCCTGGGGCGTGTGGACCACCTCGGGGTGGAACTGGACCCCGAAGAACGGACACTCGCGATGGCGACAGGCGGCGTGCGGCGCGTTGTCTGTGTGCGCCAGGCCGCGGAAGACACCGGGGAGATCGGTGACCCGGTCCCCGTGGCTCATCCACACCGACAGTGTCGGCGGCACGTCGGCGAAGAGATCCTCGGCGTGATCCACCAGCAGCTCCGCCGGCCCGTACTCGCGGCGCGCCGCCCGGGCCACCTGTCCCCCGGCCAGTTCGACCAGGACGCACAGGCCGTAACAGATCCCCAGGATCGGCAGACCCAGCGCCAGGATGCCGGGGTCCGGCCTGGGCGCGTTGGGCTGGTAGATGCTGGCGGGACTGCCCGAGAGGATCAGCGCCGTTGGTTGAAACGCCCGAATCTCCGCTGCCGGCATCGAATAGGGGCGGATCTCGGAGTAGACCTTCAGCTCCCGCACGCGCCTGGCGATGAGCTGGGTGTACTGCGAGCCGAAGTCGAGGATGAGGACTTTATCCATGGATCGCGCCGCAAGCCGCGAAAACCGCCGGGCCGGAGTCGCTCTTTACCGGATTGGTTGCGAAGAACGCTTCACACCGCTCAACATCCTGGCGCGATCTTCCACGCGCCCATGGGGATCACGATCCGGTTCAATCGGGATCCGGCCGCGCCGGTGACCGATTGTGGCGATGCTCACGACTGCGAACGCCGGCCCTTTCGCACGGATGGAGCGGCGCTGAGGTTCCTTCCGAGTTTCGCGGCCCGGGCCGTCCGCGGTGTTCGAAGCAACGGACAGCGTCGCGCGCCGCATCTGATCCGCCAGAATGAATCCTCCTCGTCCACAAAATCCGTTGCCGAGGAGGTCGGCCGCCTTCCGCCAAACCCCGAGTCGCGCGGATCGAAGTCCGGCGCCTCCCCTTTTTGAGGAGGTTCGCCGCCTCCCGGTTGACCCTCCATCGCCATTTCCCACGCCCCGTTCGCCGTCCTCCTTCCCCGCGGCTCGCGGAACAACCCGAACCCACTCCCCCGTGGCTCGTGGCGCGCCGTTCGTCCCCCCCTTAGCTTTCCAGGCGGTAGTTCGGCGCCTCCTTGGTGATGATCACGTCGTGGACGTGCGATTCGCGCAGCCCGGCTTGGGTCAGCCGCAGGAACCTGGCCTTGGTCCGGAGCTCGGCGATGTTCCTGCAGCCGCAGTAGCCCATCCCGGCCCGCAGGCCCCCCACCAGCTGGTAGACCAGCGCCGCCAGCGACCCCTTGTACGGCACGCGGCCCTCGATCCCTTCGGGAACCATTTTGTCGAGATCCGCCTCGGGATCCTGGAAATACCGCTCGCGCCCCGCGCGCGATTGCATGGCGCCCAGCGAGCCCATGCCACGGTACACTTTGTAGGTTCGGCCCTGATACAGGACGGTCTCGCCGGGGCTCTCCTCGGTGCCGGCGAAAAGGCCGCCGAGCATGACCGAGTGCGCGCCCGCGGCGATGGCCTTGGTGATGTCCCCCGAGTGCTTGATCCCGCCGTCCGAGATGACGGGGACGTCGTGCCTGTTGGCCATGGCGGCGCAGGCCAGGATGGCCGAGATCTGCGGCACGCCCACACCCGCCACCACGCGCGTGGTACAGATCGACCCGGGCCCGACCCCCACCTTGATGGCGTCCGCGCCCGCCTTGATCAGGTCCTCGGCGGCCTCGGGGGTGACGATGTTGCCCGCCACCACTTCGGTCCCGGAGTAGCGCCGCTTGATGCTGCGGACCATGTCCAGAACCGCCTCGGAATGGCCGTGGGCGGTGTCCACGACCAGCACGTCGGCGCCGGCCTTGATCAGCATCGGCACCCGCTCCAGCGCCTCGGGTCCGGCGCCCACGGCGGCCCCGACCCGCAGGCGCCCCAGGACGTCCTTGCAGGCGTTCGGGTACTTGATGCGCTTCTCGATATCCTTGATGGTGATCAGGCCCCTCAGATTGAAATCCCGATCCACCACCGGCAGCTTCTCGATCCGATGCCGGTGCAGGATCTCCTTCGCCTCCTCCAGACTCGTCCCGACCGGTGCCGTGACCAGCCGCTCCTTGGTCATCACGTCGCCGACCTTGAGGTCCAGCTTGGTCTCGAAACGCAGATCGCGGTTGGTGAGGATCCCGACGAGCTTCCCGTTCTTCGTGACCGGCACGCCGGAGATCCGGTACTTCTCCATCACCTCCAGCACCTCGTACAGGCGCTGGTCCGGGGACATGGTGATGGGATCCACCACCATCCCGTACTCCGATTTCTTGACCTTGTCGATCTCCGCCACCTGGCGTTCCAGCTCCATGGCGCGGTGGATGATGCCGATCCCGCCCTCGCGGGCCAGGGCGATGGCCAGGCGCGATTCGGTCACGGTGTCCATAGCGGCGCTGACGATGGGAATGTTGATCCGCACGTTGCGGGTGAGCCGTGTGGAGACCTCCACGTCCTTGGGGATGACGTCGGAACGCTGCGGACACAACGACACGTCGTCAAACGTCAAGGCCTCTTCGATCCGGCGCGTCTCCTGCTCCATGTGCTTCCCCCTTGGCGGCTTCCCGACGCCTCGACACCCGTTGCACCGCCGCGGCCCCGTGCCTCCCCCGCCCCACCGCTCCCTGCCGGGGCCACCCGATGCGTCAGATCTGCATCGCCGCTTTCGCCTCGCCCAGCGTCACCTGCGCGACCCTGCGCGCCCGCGCGGTGCCGTCGTCCAGAATGGCCTGGACCGCGTCCGGGTCCTGCGCCAGCTTGGCGCGCCGCTCGGACACCGGCCCCAGCACCGGGAGCGCGTACTTAAGCAGGATCTGCTTGCAATCCAGACAGCCGATCCCCGCGCTGGTGCAGCCCGGAACGACGACTCCGTCCCGCTCGTGCTGCGGGGTGAACACTTTGTGGAGGTCATAGACCGGGCACACCTCCGGATTGCCGGGATCGTTCCGTCGCTTGCGCGCCGGGTCGGTGATCATCGGCTTGATCTTGGCCGCGATCTCGTCGGCGGTATCCGCCAGAAAGATGGCATTGTTATAGCTCTTGCTCATCTTCCGGCCGTCCGTCCCGGGGATTTTGGGGAACTCGGTCAGGAGCGCCTCGGGCTCCACCAAGACGTCCCGGTAGAGGAAGTTGAAGCGGCGCGCCACTTCCCGGGTCAGCTCCACGTGGGGCACCTGATCCACACCCACCGGCACGTAGTGGGCCTTGTAGATCAGGATGTCGGCCGACTGCAGGAGCGGATAGCCCAGAAACCCGTACGTGTGCAGGTCCTTGTCGGTGATCTGCTCCTGCTGCTCCTTGTACGTGGGCACGCGCTCCAGCCAGGCCAGCGGCGTGAACATGGAAAACAGCAGATGCAGTTCCGCGTGTTCCGGCAGCCTCGATTGGACAAAGAAGGTGGCCTTCCGCGGGTCCAAGCCCGCCGCGAGCCAGTCGAGGACCACCTCGGTGGTGTACTCCTTGATCTTCGAGGGCTCCGCGTACTCGGTGGTCAAGGCGTGCCAGTCGGCGACGAAAAAGAAACACTCGTACGTTTCCTGGAGCGTCCGCCAGTTGTCCAATGCCCCGAAGAGGTGCCCCAAGTGCAAGCGCCCCGTCGGGCGCATCCCGCTCAATACGCGTTTGCGTGTCATGCGATCTCCGTGTGAAGGGTGGCGACCAGCGGTCGGCGCCAGAAAAGATCGGGGGGCGGCGTGTGGCTCCCGGCTCGCCGCTCGCTCGTCTCCCGTCACCCCCACATCCGAAACAGCGTCAGCGTCAAGGTTCGGACGGCAGCCCCGAAGATCGGGTCCATGATCCCGCTGAAGAACAGCAGGAAAATGATGACAAACCCGTACGGCTCCAGCCGGCTGTAACCGATCGCCTGCCGCAGGGGCAGCAAGCCGGAAACCACGCGACTGCCGTCCAGGGGTGGGATGGGTAGCAGGTTGAAAACCGCGAGGAGAACGTTGACCCACACTCCCGTCCGGAGCATGGCTCGCAACGGAACGACGAGCCAGGACCACTCGGGACCCAGGATCCCCCAGGGGGTGACCCGATAGCACAGGGCGACAACCGCGGCCAGAATCAGGTTACTGCCCGGCCCGGCGGCGGCAATGAGGATCAAGTCGCGGCGGGGCCGCCGCAGGTGGCGGGCATCCACCGGAACCGGCTTCGCCCACCCGAACCCGATGAGGACGATGGCGACCGTACCGATGATGTCCAGGTGGGCCATGGGGTTCAGCGTGAGGCGCCCTTGCCGCCGGGCGGTCGGGTCCCCCAAGCGGTCCGCCACCCAGCCATGAGCGAATTCGTGTATGGTCAGCGCCAAGAGGAAGACGGGTACGAGGACCACCAGCTCTTGGATCGACGCCAGATGGAACATGGGTCCCTTTCTTGGTGCGAAGATAATTCTCGAAACGTACTCGATCCGCGGGTGTTTGTCAATCGGAGACTCGACGCCGGCGCCAGAAGATACGAGAACTTAAGGAGTTTTCGGCGGCCGCGGTCTCAGCTCCCGCGGCGCGCCGTTTCCCGCGCTGCGGAACACCTGGGCGAAGCGCTCCCGGACGAAACGCAGCTCGTCGTCCCGGCTCTGAACGTGGCCGTCCAGCCGCGCGTACAAGAGCGAGTTCAGGATGTCCCGGTACACCGGACCCGGCGGGATGCCCAGCGCCCGGAGGTCGTCGCCCCCCAGGAACGGCCGCACGCGTCCCTTGGCGGTCAGCGAGTCCCCGATGGCCTTCCGCAGCTCGGGGCGGCCGACCACGGCCATGAGGGCCAGGACGACCTCGGTGGAGGCGTCCGCCAGCCACCGATGCATCCGGCTGGGCGTCGTCTCCCGAGCCCGCTGGAGGTGCCGTGCCAGACTGCGGAGCCGCCCGAGATCCCGCGCGACGGCGTCCGCCGTCCTGGGGGGCAGGCTCAGACGCCGCAGGATGGGCCGGGTCTCCGCGCTCGGGCGGTCCTCGAAGAGCACCAAGAGATAGACAAGCCAGGGCGCCGGCTGCGTGGGCAGGTAGAGGAGGCTGTGCCACGCCAGCACCTCGGCGACACGCTGGAAGCGCTGCTCGGACATCCGCCCCAGGCCGAAGCGCGGGTGGATGGCCGCCAGGGCCCCCAGCGCGTCCAACCGCTGCAAGATCGCCCACGGCCGGGGCTCGCCCAGGATCGCCTGCAGCTCGGCGAAGAGGCGCGGGCCCGCCACCTTGTCCAACAGACCCATCCGGATCGCGTTGGTGCTCAGCTGTTCGGCGTGGCGGCTGAGACGCAGCCCGAACCGCAGCTCGAAGCGGGCCGCCCGCAGGATTCGGGTGGGGTCCTCGACGAAGCTCAGGTTGTGGATGATCCGGAGCGTCTTGTCCCGCAGGTCCCGCTGGCCGCCGAAAAAGTCCAACAGCTCCCCGTACCGGTCTCCGCTGAGGCACACGGCCAGCGCGTTCGCCGTGAAGTCCCTGCGGTACAGGTCCATCTTGATGGAGCTGTGCTCGACCGTCGGCAGGGCCGCGGGGTACTCGTAGTACTCGGTGCGGGCCGTGGCCACGTCCATCTTGAAGCCGTCGGACAGCGTGAGCACCGCGGTGCCGAACTTCCGGTGGCTGGTGACCTTGGCGGACAGCCGCGCGCCCAGCCGCTCCGCGAAGGCGATCCCGTCCCCCTCCACCACCAGGTCCACGTCCAGATTCTCGTGGCGCAGCAAGAGGTCGCGCACGAACCCGCCCACCGCGTAGATCCGCGTGCCGACGTCGTCCGCCACGCCCCCCGCCGTGCGCAGCAGCGACTGGATGCGGACCGGCAGGTGATTGGCGAGCAGGTTGCGCACGTTGCGCACGGCCGGCTCTCCCAGCTCCCGGTCATCCGGCGCGGCGAAGGTGGGCCGCGTGAGCAGATCCTCGTAGGCGCAGCGCAGCAGGTCGGCGCGGGTCACGGCCCCGCGCAGGCGCTGCCCCTTCAACACGGGAACAAAGCCCAGACTGCGCTCCACCATGAGCCGCTGCACCTCCGAGAGCGGCGTCTCGGGCGCCACGCGAGGGAACTCGCCGGTCATGTACTCGTGGACCGCCGCCTCGCCCAGACCGTGAAAGATGGCCTTGTCCACCACCTCGCGCGTGATCAGACCCACCATGTCGCCGCGCCGCACCACGGGGAGGTGGGCCAGGTTGAAACGGTTCATGATCTCGCCGGCGCTCTGGATCGTGAAGCGCTCGGGGATGGCCTTCAGGGGCACCGTCATGATGTCCTGCGCCCGCCGGAGCGGCCGGATGACCTCCCGGAGGAGGTGCAGCAGCCGCTCCTTGACCTGGAAGAGCGTCAGATCCTTGATCGTCGCCGAGGCGGCCGTGGCGTGGCCGCCACCCCCGAACGACTCCACGATCCGCCCCACATCCACCATCTCCAGCCGGCTGCGGGCCACCAGGTGCACGCGGTTGTCCATGCGCACCAGCGTGAACAGGACGTTGATGTTCTCCATGTCCCGGAGCTTGTGCGTCAGCATCGCCAGGTCGCCCACGTAGCGGTCCAGCGAGGCCGTGCTGATGACGACGCGCACGCCGTTGACGGTGTGCGTCTCCGCGGAGCGGATGAGCTCGTTCAGCAACCCCACCTGCACCGCGGTCAACTCGCGGCGGATGAAATCCGACACCAGCGCCAGGTTGGCCCCGCGGGACAGGCAGAACGCCGCGGCGTGCAGGTCGGCCTCGGTGGTGTTTGTGAACGTGAGGAACCCCGTCTCCTCGTAGATGCCCAACGCGAACAGCGTGGCCTCCTGGGGCGTGACGGCCGTCTCCTGCTCCCGGAGAAGCCCGAGCAGAATGGTCGTGGTGGCTCCCACCTCGCGGAGGACCTCCAGGCTCCCGGCGATGTCCTTGGGGTGGGCCGGGTGATGGTCGTAGATGTGCACTTCCAGCCCGGGTCGCCCGAGGATGCCTTTGAGCGGGCCGATGCGCGTTCCGCGCTTCACGTCCACCAGGATCAGACGCGTGATGGCGTCCAGCGGGAAGCCCCGCAACCGCTCCGCGCGGAGCGGGAACCTGGTCTCCTGCAGGAACTCCCGGACGTTCCGCTCCTGCGAGCCGGGGAAGAGCAGGCGGGCCTTGGGATAGAGCTTCGCCGCCGCCGCCATGGAGGCCAGCGCGTCGAAGTCGGCGTGGATGTGGGTGCTGACGATCTCCATGGCCTGTTACGAGCGGTCCCGCGATGGGCGCCCGGCCCGATCCAGCACGTCCGCCAGCAGTCCGCCGAGCAGGAGGATGATGGCGGTGTAGAAGACCCAGAGCACCAGGCCGACGAACCCGCCCAGGATCCCGTAGAAGATGTTGTAACGGGCGTAGTGCATGAGATAGGTATTGAACAGCACGCGCGCCTCGAACCAGAAGGCCGCCGCCACACCGGCGCCCGTCATGGCGTAGGGCCAGCGGATGGCGCGCACCGGTGCGACACGGTAGACGATGGTGAGGAGGCACGCGAGCAGACCCGAGGTGAAGTAGCGCGGGAACCCCGGCGCCGTGATAAACGGCGGCAGGACGAGACGGGCGCCGATGAGCGCCTCGATCTCCGGCCAGGCCGTCAGGATCCACCCGCCGACCAGCGCCGCCACGAACAGCAGACCGGCCGTCGCCAGCATGACGATCGCCACCAGTTTGCGCCGGAGATACGACCGCGTTTCCCGCTCGCCGGACAGCGTGGTGAGGCAGCTGGTGATGGCGTCAAAGGCCCCCATCCCCACCCAGAGGAGGAATCCGATCCCGAGGGCGCCGGTGACATATCTGGTCTCGACGATGGAGCGCAGAAACGCGTCCACGTCGCGGCCCGTCGCGGCGGGGATCAGCCGCCGCGTTATGGTCATGACCTGATCCACGCCCCGCTCCGACGATCCGAGGATATACCCGCAGATGGAACTCCCCAGGAGGAGCAGTGGGATGACGGCCAGCAGCCAGTAGAACGCGATCCCCGCGGCCATCATCATGATGTCGTGCTGGCGCAGCCGCCGGATGACGTCGCGCATGACCCGGCGCAGCCATCCCGTCCGTCCCGCCATCCCGCCCTCCCTGCGGCGTGTACGCGGGTAGCATAGACATTCTCGTCGGGGGACACAAGCCAAAGCCGCGGGTCTCTCCGGCGGCGCCGGCGCACGGTCCCGCGCCGTTTGTCGTTCGCCTTGCAAGGCCCGGCCGCCTGTGCTAGCGTGCCCGCGGACTGGATGTCCTCAGGGAGGTGCGAACCGTGGGGCAGACCGCGCTGATCCTCTTCTTGATCCTGGCCACGGGGGTGGCCGTTTTCGCCGTGCAGAACGCGGGACCCGTCGTGGTCCGCTTCGGATTCTGGTCGCTGGAGATGTCGCTGGTCGTGGTCATCCTCGTGGCTGCCGCTCTCGGCGCCATGATGGCATCACTGGTCAGCCTCCCGGGCTGGTTCCGGGACCGGCGTCGGCTCCGGCACCAGACCAAGGAATTGCAGGCTCTGCGCGCCTCCCGCGCCCCGACGGCGCCCCCACCCTCCCCGCCCGAACCGCCGAGCCCGAGCCCGCCCGCCCGCAACCTCTGACGACCTCCGGCACCGTCGAGGGCGGCCGCAGGAAGAGGGCTGGCGCCGCCATGGCTGGTACATTAGACTCCGCGCCAGGGAGGTGCGCCATGAACGCCGCAACGATTGCCCTCGTCGTCGCGCTCGCCGTCCGCGCCACACCCGCGGTCGCGGAGCAGAGCCAGCCCCCGCTGCCCGGCCCCGTCACTTCGGCGGATGTCGAGCGGGTGGGCCCCGGCGTCGTCGGCATCGACACCACGATCCCGCTGGATCGCCCCTCGGTCCTGACCCTGGGTCCGCTGCGCTCCGGCAGCGGCGCGATCGTCGACGCCGACGGCTACGTGGTGACCGTCGGGTACCTCCTGACGGACGCCGAGCGCATCCAGGTCCGGCTGCGCGACGGCCGGGTGATCCCCGCGCGGTTTGTCGGACAGGACTACGAGAGCGGCATCGGGGTGATCAAGCTGGAGGGCGCGGGTCCCTGGCCGCATGTTCCCCTGGGAGACTCGTCCGCGGTCCGCACGGGCGATCCCGCCGCCATCGTCGGCGTCACCGGCGAGAACGAGCTCTCGACGACCCAGGGCCGCATCCGGGACATCCGGCGGTTCACGGGCTACTGGGAGTACCTCCTGGAGCGCGCCTTCATCGTGACTCCCCCGAACCCCTCCTTCGGCGGAAGCCCTCTGGTGAACGCCCGGGGCGAGATCATCGGGGTCACATCGCTCCGGCTCGGCGATCCGCCGAACGCCAACCTGGCCATTCCCATCGAGTACTTCCGCGCCGTCGGGGACGAACTGTTCAAGGAGGGTCGCGTCACGAGTCGACCGCCGCGCCCCTGGCTGGGTCTGTACACGGTGGAGACGCCGCGGGGGCTGGCGATTGCCGGCGCCGCGCCCGCCGGACCCGCCGTCGGCGCAGGCTTTGCCCGCGGCGATGTGATCGTGCGGTTCAACGGGGAAAAGGTGGAGAGCCAGGAGGACTTCTACCGGAAACTGTGGAGAACGCGGACCGGCGACGAGGTCAACGTCGTCGTCCTGCGCGAGGCCGGGTTCCAGGTCATCTCGGTGCGGACTATGGACCGCCAAAGCGTTGTCCGCCCGCCCGGCAACTAGGCCTGCGGCGGAGTCTCGCCGGCAAGACGCGACCGCACCACGGGGAATCGGCTCCGCGGTTCTCGGGAACGACCGACGGTGTCAGCGCTGTGGGATCGGTGGGTGCCGCGATCCACAAACGGGGAGCCACTCCGTTTTTTGCGCCGCGGGGACTTGGCGGTCCCGGCGTTTCTTCGGATGGGCATAGTCCCGACGAGCGGTTCTCCCGCCACCGCGGCTTCGCGACCCTCCGGCCGGCCCCGCCCGCCGCGGATTGGCCACCGCTGCCCGCTAGGTTCCCCTCCGCGGCGCGCCGCAGACGGCGAGCCACGCCACCCAGAAGACGTTCGAGCCGATGGCCAAGACCCACAGAAACCACGCCGGACGGCCGACGAGAATCGCGGCCCAGAGGGCAAGGCAGAGCCCGTCGCGGTTCGCCATGGAGACCAAGGTCCCGGCGGCGGGCCGCGGCGGCGTTTCGCGGGCGCGGCCGCCGCCATGGAGACTCCAGAAGAAGACCGCCAGGAACGATCCGCTGACCCCGAACACCGCGGCGCCGAGGAGGGCCAGGACGCCCGCGCCCGATCCGCCCGCGGCCACGCGCCACGCGATGCCGGCGATGACGGCCAGATCCACGGCGTGGTCGCTGAAATTGTCCAGCCATTTCCCCAACCGGGAGAACTGGAACTTCAGCCGGGCGATCTCGCCGTCCACGTGGTCCAGCACGACCGAGCACTGGAACAACGCGAGACCCAGGAGCGAGGTCGCCGCGCCGTCGAGGCGCAGCATCCAGGCTCCCAGCAGACCCAAGAGCAGGCTGGCCACGGTGACCTGGTTTGGCGTCACCGGCCAACGGACCAGGCGGCGGCTGATGTGTTCCGAGAGGGCCCGGTTCACGAACCGGTCCACGATCGGGCCGTCCTCCGGGGTCCTCAGCGCGCGGAGCATCCGGCGCTCCACGCCCGGGACATCGGCCGAGGATCCGACGATCTCCGGCGCGGGGCCTTCCCACGGGATGTGGTGTACCGGCGCGCTGCGCCGGGCCTGCCCGCCGAATCGTTCCACACCGGCCCAGCCGTCCCGCGCCGCCGCCACGAACGCCGGGTGGAGCGCGGACGGGATCGCCCACGGCGCGCCGCGCACCCCCTCCGCGGTGGCGAGCCCATCCACGTCGCTCGCGCGTGTCCGCCACGCCCGCAACGCGCCCGGGTGCACCACGGCCGCGGGAACCGACACGATGCACCGGGCGGGTGCCCCCGGAAGCCGGGAGGCGTCCTCCGCCCAGTGCACGCGCCCGCGAAGGCGCGGTTCGACGGCTGTGGCTCGCCGGAGCGCCGCCAGTCGGCCGGGCGAGGCAACCACGACCAGCGTGCGGAAACCGGCCTGTTGCGCCGTCAGGAGCCATCGGGTCACCAGGCTCAGCCCGGCGACCTCGAGGTCGAGCAGCGCGGCGTCCGGGAGTTCATCGCGCGGGCACACCGCCACGGCGGTATCGATCATATCCAGGTCTCGCCTTTGCGTGGGAACGTTCGCCTATCCTAAACCACACCCAACTCTGGGCGCAAGACGTGTCGACCGCCGCGGGCGGCTCGCGACGCCTTGCCGGGCGGCGGGACCCGCGGCGGCCTCGCGCAGGGTCCGCGCAACCGGCCGGCCGCCGTGCTCGGAGACAGAGACCGCCGCTCGCTGCCGGCGTCGATTTCCTACGGCGCCGAGACGGACGCGTTCGCCCCTTGGCCCAAGGCGCCTGCTGGCCGCCACGGACATCCCGGCCGTGTGCGCACGCGGACCCATCGCTGAACCGTGCCGCCCGCGTTTGCTTGACCCCGGCTTGCCGGGAATGTTAAGGTAACGCGCATCGCAAACACCGATCGACCGCACCGCACGACCAGTGGACGAGGAGGCCACACCATGACAAAGCGCGCACTCCTCCGGTGTCTCCCGGTCTGGGGTCTGCTCGTCGCCGCGATATCCCCGGCGGCCGCGGCCGACGAGGTCCGTCTCTACACCTACATGCTGGTCATTCAGGAGGACCTCACAAAAGTGCTGTCGGAGAACACCGGGGTCCAGGTGAAGACCCTGGGTCTTTCCGGGGGCGAATTGTGGGCGCGCGTCCAGGCGGAAAAACCGAATATCGGCGCCGACGTCATCTTCGGCTTCGCGCCGGGCACGGCGATTCTTGGGAAGCGCGAGGGCCTCTGGGCGGCCTACCCCGATGCGCCGGCATGGAAGGACATCCACCCGCGTTACAAGGACAAGGACGGCACCTACTACGACGTCGGCACGTCGTGCTTTGTCCTGGTGGGCAACAAGGGCCTGCTGGCGAAAAAGAATCTCACGATGCCCGAAACCTGGTTCGATCTCCTCGATCCGAAGTGGAAGGGGGAGATCGTCATGCCGTCGCCCGTGACATCCAGCACGGCCTTCATGATCAGCGCCACGTTCCTGCAGCTCCTGGGGTGGGAAAAGGGCTGGGAGTTCATGGAGAGGCTGGACAAGAACGTGGCCCAGTACACCCGGAGCGGGAATGCGCCGCTGGAGCACGTCGGCCGAGGCGAGTATATCCTCGGGATCGCGTCGGACGAAAAGGTGCCGCAGCGTCTCCAGCAGGGGTTCCCGATCCTGTGGACCGCCCCGAGGGAAGGATTGGGCTACGAGGGAAACGTCGTCGCCATCGTGAAGGGAACAAAGCAACTCGAGGCCGCCAGGAAGATCGTCAACTTTGCCGGCACCCAGAAGTTCCAGCGCTGGTTGGCCCAGTTCGGCTATCTGACGGCCCGTGACGAGCCGAACCCCATGTACAAGACCAAGCCCAAGCTCGTCGATTATTCCTACGAATGGGCCGCCGACAACCACGCGCGGATCGTCGACACCTGGAAAACGAAGTTCTTGCGCAAGTAGCGGCCGGTCGTCCGTGTGTTGACCCTGCTCCGACGACGCGACCCCATGCCAACCACGCCGAGCGCCGAAGGGACCGCCGCGCGGCCGCAGCCTGGCGGCCGGACGGCGGCACGCCTGCTGCCCGCCGTCCTCGTCTGGCTGTTGGCAACGTGGCTGGCGGTGTTCATCGCGTACCCCGCGCTCGCCGTCCTGCTGCGGAGCGTTTCGACCAAAGCGGGGGGGGTCACACTCGCCCACTACCAGTCGTTTTTCGCCAAGGGCTACTTCCTGCGCTCCCTGCTGAACACCCTGGTCCTCGGGTGCACGGTGACCGGCGTGTGCATCGCCTTGGGGTTCGCCCTGGCCTACCTGGCGGCTCGCGGACCGCGCCGGCTGCGGCTGCCCCTGCGCGTCTTCACGCTGGCGCCGCTCATCGCGCCGCCGTATCTCTTCGGGCTGGCCCTCATCATCCTGGCGGGACGGCGCGGCGTTGTCGCGGAGCTCCTGGACATCCAAATCCCCCTCTACGGATGGCTGGGCGTAATTCTGTCTCAGGTGCTGTCGCTGCTGCCCGTGGCGTTCCTGATGATCGAAAACGTCCTGGCGTCGCTGGACCCCGCCATCGAGGACTCCGCCTGCGACCTCGGCGCCAACGAAGTCACGCGGCTCAGAACCGTCATTCTTCCCCTCGCCGTGCCCGGACTCCTCAAGGCCGGCCTGCTCACCTTCGGTCTCTCCATCGCGGACTTCGGCAATCCCGCCCTGCTGGGCGGCGGGCTGTCTTTTCTGGCCCCGGATGCGTATCTGATGGTCACGGGCGAGTGGAATCTGGAGATGGCCAGCGTTCTCTCCGTGGTCCTCCTGGTGCCGACGCTGGGGATCTTTCTGGCGCAGCACTACTGGCTCAAGGGGAAGACGTACACCACCATCGGCGGCCACGCCACCGCCGCGGAGCCGCGCGGGATCGGAGGCGTTCTGCTCGCCGCGTTCCTGGTGCCCTCGCTCGCCTTCGGGGCGCTGGTGGTCATGTCCTACGGGGTGATCGCGCTGGGCGCCGTGACCAAGCTGGTGGGCATCGACAACACGCCGACCTTGCAGCACTTTGCCTCCATGGCGGGGTTCGACGCCATCCGGACAAGCCTCACCGTATCGCTCCAGGCCGGTGTCGTGGCCGCCGTGGCGGGGATGGGATTGGCGTACCTGTGCATGCGGACGGAGACCCGGCTGCGAGGGATCCTGGAACTAACCACCCTCGTCGGCTTCGCGCTGCCCGGCACCGTGATGGGCATCGGGTACGTCCTGGCGTTTAATCGCCCGCCGCTCTTCCTGACGGGCACCCTGGCGATCTTGACGCTCAACATGATGGCTCGATTCCTGGCGGTCGGGCTGGAAGCCGGCGTCAGCAAGCTCCACCAGATCGACGTCAGCATCGAGGAGGCCTCGGCGGACCTGGGGGCGGGGCTGCTCACCACGTTTCGGCGCATCGTGCTGCCCCTCCTGTCGTCGGCGTTCGCGGCGGGGTTCCTTTTTACCTTCATGCAGTCTATGATCAGCCTCAGCGCCGCCATCTTCCTCGTCGCCCCCGGCAACCTCCTCGCCTCGGTATACATCTTCAACCGGGCGCGCGACGGGGACATGGGCATCGCGTGCGCGACGTCGCTCCTCCTGATCCTCAGCCTCGCCGCTTGCCTGGCGGGTCTGGCGGTTTTGACACGGCGGAGCGGGTTCCGGATCTTCGCCGCCCAGGTGTGACCGCCACCGAAGGGGAGTCATGGCCGAACAGCCGCTGCTTTTGTTGAGTGGGCTCACCAAGCGATACGGTACGGCCTTGGCCGTGTGCGACGTCCGGGCGGACATCCGGCGCGGCGAGCTGGTCTCGTTCGTCGGACCCAGCGGGTGCGGGAAGACCACGCTGCTCCGCATCGTCGGAGGCTTCGTCCGGCCCGACGCCGGCCGCGTCGTCCTGGACGGCGAGGACCTCGGCCCGCTCCCGCCGAACCAGCGGGCCACCGCCATGGTCTTCCAGAACTACGCCCTCTTTCCCCACCTGACCGTCGCCGAGAACGTCGGTTACGGATTGACGATCCGGCGGCGTCCCGCGGCGGAGGTGGCCCGGCGCGTCGAGGAGCTGCTGTCGCTGGTTCAGCTCCAGGGGTTGGGTCGCAGGCGCCCGTCGCAGCTATCCGGCGGCCAGCAGCAGCGGGTCGCCTTGGCCCGCGCGCTCAGCCTCCAGCCCAAGGTGCTGCTCCTGGACGAGCCGCTGTCCAACCTGGATGCCAACCTCCGCGTCCAGATGCGCACCGAGATCACGCGGTTGCAGCGCGCGCTGCACCAGACCATCGTCTTCGTCACGCACGATCAGGAAGAGGCCATGAGCATTTCCGACCGCATCATGGTCATGGATCGCGGACGCATCCTGCAGGCCGGCGCCCCGGCCGAGATCTACGAGCGACCCGCCAGCCGTTTTGTCGCGCGGTTTATCGGCGCGGCCAACTTTCTGGATGGCACGCTGGGAAACGGGATCCCGGGGCGAACCGCCATTGCGACATCGCTGGGCACGTTGATCGTCGAGAAGGTGTCGAACGGATTGGCGATCGGTGACCGGGTCGCGGTGCTCCTCCGGCCCGAGGCGATCCGCCTCGGGCCGCCGGACGGCCCGGCGGAGCCGAACCGCCTCCTGGGCACCATCGCGCACGCCATGTATACCGGCGCCGTCATTCGATACACCGTCGAGGTGGGAGACACCCTGCTCCGGGTCGATCTGTCCGACCCGCGCCACAGGCCCGCGTTCCATCGCGGCGACCGGGTCAGTCTGCGACTGCCCGGCGACCCCCACCTCCTGCCGTCGGAGTCGGCCGCGGACGCCGGCGGCAGCTAGCGGCGCCGCGGCCGTGCGGATGGTCATCGTTTTTTGCGGTCTGACGGCTCCCGGGTGATTGGGGGGCGATCCGGGCTCAACGGGCGGGTGCGCTGTCGCCGCGATCCAGCCGGTCAACCCTCGGAAGGATCTCGTCTCGAGCGCGGATCAGGTCTTCGTGAAAATCGATCTCGGTCCAGGGGAGGTCTCCCACCTCGGCCAGGCCGATGGGAACTTCGCCGGCCAGTTCGCGGAAGGTGTCCTCGTATTCCACGGAATCCTTACCGGTGTCGATGAATTCCTCCAGGATGTCGCGGAGGATTTCCGCCGCCTCCGCCGTCAGCCGCAGCATCCCCACCGCTTCGCCGCGCACGCGAGGATCCCGGCCGATCTTCTTCGTTACCTCCACGACCCACCCGTCCTCGCACACGACCTTCTGCTCTTCGCCCGTGTCCTGAAGCTGCTCGTCCACGGCGATCACATTGCCGTCCGGTGCCGCCAGGAGGCGGGCCAGGAGTTCCCGCGGGTAGAGGACGTCGCCATCCATGATGATCACGTCGTCATCGAACTCGTGGCGCGCATGCCAGAGCGAGAGGATATTCCCGCGCATGTAGCGGTCGTTCTCCACGATGCGCACGCGCACGCCGGCCGGGCCGCGCGCCGCCTCGGCCGCCACCTGCGCCTTCAGGTAGCCGACCACCACCACGGCCTCGGGGATCCCCAGCGCCACGAACGTCTCCAGATAGCGCCGCAGCAGCGTCTTCCCGCCCAGCTCCAGGAGGCATTTCGGGGTGCCTTCGGTGTGCGGCTGGAGACGCCAACCGACACCGGCGGCAAGCACGATGGCGCGCACGATCACCTCGACGGATTCGGTTGCCCGAGCCGGGAAACCGGCGCGATGCTACGCGAGGAGAAACCGGAGTGTCAAGCGGAAAGCCGCCCTGCGCCCTGGTCCGACCTCCGCGTTCAGTCGACCGCCGTGCGGTCGCCCGCCGCAGGATCACGCCGCGGTGCGCCGCCGCGCCACCACGCGGATGGCATTCTCGATCGAGTCCACCCCCTTGACCATCTTCATGATCGCCTCTGCCCCGGCCCTCCTCTCCGTGGTCTCGACATCGCCGGTGAGCCGCACCCTGCCCGGCGCCACCACGGACACCGACAACGAGGTCGGACACCCCTGGTTCACGGCCGCCTCAAGCAGCGCCGCCTCCGCCCGGCGCGCCAGTGCCAGCCTGCCCAAGCTGAGGACCGCCTCCTCGGAGGCATCGGAGATGGCCGGGGAGCGAACCATGTGGAGCACCGTGCTGATCGCCACGGGTACACTCAGCTTGTCCATGTTGAGAACCAGGTCGTAACGCGCCGGGTCCTGCCAATCCACCCCGAAGGCAAACTTGACGACCGCGCTGCGCTCGTCGTCGCTCCGTTTGATGGCGCGCGCCGCCGTCTCGCGGGTCCACCCCTGGTTGAGCAAGGTGCAAATGCGGGTCTCGAGGGACGCGGTGACCCAGACGTGCAGGGCGCACGGGAAGTCGCGAAGGAGGACGTGGCTTCCCCGGCCGAGAAACACCGCATCGCCCTGTCGGGCCAGCTCGTAGAGGGTCGAGGCGAGCCGCTCGAGGTAGACGGCGGGCCGCTGAGAAAAGATCTGCTGAAACAGGGGCGGCGCGTTCCCGCCTTCCGCCGGAGGATTTTCCAGGACGCCGAGCTCCTGGGCGATCTGGCTGATGGCCTCCGTATCGTAGAACCGGTATCCGAGCTCGCTGGCCACGCCTTTGGCGATGTCGGATCCATGAGTCCCCATCTTTCGCGACACCGTAATCCACTTCATGGCCACCGCTCCTGTCTGGGGAAACCCGACCCCTCCCGGCTCGGGCGCTCGACGACACCGCGCACGCCGTGCCGCAGGGGCTCTCCTGGCGACCCGGGGCGCCCCCGTCAGACGTTGGAACGGGTTAGACGCTCGGGCCGATCGGAAGTGCACAGGACCTTCGACCGGACCTCGGTGACTCCGTCGACGTGGCGGGCCACCGCTTGGAGCGTCTGGTTGACCTCGGCGAACCGGGTCTCACCGGAGATGGTCACGATGCCGTCCTCGGCCACGACCGTCACTCCGACGCCTCTGGTGCGGGGATCCATGGCGAGCTGCGCCGACACCCGGCTCCCCAGCGCGAGATTCGCCATGGCCTTCCGCGACTCGGGGGTCGCCTTGAACTCGTCTTGCTCGGTCAGCCGCGCCACGGTCGCGCAGGCCATGTCGAGACTCACCCGGCTCAGGTTCACGATCAGGTCGTAGAGGTGCGGGTCATCCCACTCCACGTCGAAGAGGAAGCGGACCCACTGTCGCCGCTCCCGGTCCGCCTTTTCGATATACGCCAGCGCCTCGGGGTATCCTCGCTTTCGCTCCGCGCTCGCCGCCTTGATGCGGTAGTCCAGGTCGGCGATGACGCGCACCCGGAGGACGTGCGAGATGCCCGGCAGCAGGAGATGGCCGACCAGCCCATGATAGACGAGGTTGTCGGCCTGAGCGTGTTCGCACAGACACGCACGCACGAACGTCAAATAGGCCGCGCGCTCCCCCACCACCCGCTGCCAAAACGAGGGCGGCCTCTCCATGGCCGCCGTGAGGTCCTCGGCCGGCACCCCGTACGTCTTCGCCGCCTCTTCCAGATTGGCCTCCCGGCTGAGGCACGGATATCCGAGCCGCTCGGCCACACATTTGGCGAGCGCCTCGCCCCCGCTGAACGTCCCCCGGGAAATGGCAATGATGGCCATCGCGGGCCTCCTTTTTGGCGCGGCACGACCCCGTGGACAGCCCGGCGGCCTCCCGCCGCTCCCGGGTCCGCGCAGCGCGTGACAGGGTGCGCCTCGGCCCCCGGATCCGTTGCCGACCGGGCGGCCGATCCGCCTCCCGGCCGCGCGTGGGTGTGGCTTGTCGTCGGGCACGTCGGACCGACAGGCGGTCAGGCCCGGCCGCACGACCCGTCGGAGGACGCCAACCCGCCCGTCGTGTCCCGGCTTTGCCCCTTTCACATAAGATCGTTCGAACCGACCCCCGTGTCAATGAGCATCTCGCTGCTCGCCACCTCCGCGTCGACGACAACGGGGCCGGCCGAGGTCGGTCGGATTCTTCCGCACAGCCGCCGCCGCGGGTCCCCCCGACGGCGCCGGATGTCTCGAAAACGGTGGAGCGGGAATCGGCCGCCGCGACCGATCCGGAATCTTCATGCGTGTCCAGCGCCACGTTTGTGGTATGCTTACACCCATCGATGCAACCGCGCAGGCCGCGGACACTCTCATCACAGTGATCAGCCCATGGGGACAACGACGCTGGGCCCAACGGCGCTGGCGGTCCTGCTTCTGCTGGCGTCGCTCGGCGGGAGCGGCTGCTCGCTACTGCGCCGCTCCGCCCTCAACGAGATCGCCAACACCTTCGCCGACAGCGGCACGGCCTTCGCCAGCGACGACGATCCGGATCTGGTGAAGGCGGCGGCCCCCTTCAGCCTCAAACTGCTGGAGAGCCTGCTGGTGGAGACACCGGACCACCCAGGCCTGTTGCTCGCCGCGACGAGAGGGTTCACCCAGTACGCCTTTGGCTTCGTACAGCAGGAGGCCGACGAACTGGAGGCGCACGACCTTACCGCGGCCGAGGCCCGGCGGACGCGGGCCCGGCGCCTCTATCTGCGCGCGCGGCAGTACGGCCTGCGCGGTCTCGAGGTGAATCACGCCGGTTTTGCGGCGGCCATCCTGGTCCACCCCGGCGCCGCGGTGGGCGCCGCCACCAGGGCGGATGTGCCGCTTCTGTACTGGACGGCGGCGGCTTGGGGAGGGGCCATCGCTTTGTCCAAAGACAACCCCGAGCTTGTCGCCCAACTCCCGGCCATGGAGGCGCTGATCGACCGAGCGCTGGAACTGGATGAGGGTTACGGCCGCGGCGCCATTCACGGGTTTCTGATCACCTACGAGATGAGCCGCCAGGGTCGGTCCGGCGATCCCGCCGCACGGGCTCGCGCCCATTTTGAGCGGGCGATGGTGCTGTCGGAAGGAAGGGATGCCGCGCCGCTGGTAGCGCTCGCCGAGGCGGTCACGGTGCAGCAACAGAACGTCAAGGAGTTCGAATCGTTGCTGAACCGGGCGCTGGCCATCGATCCCAACGTCCAGCCCGACACGCGACTCCAGAATCTGATCATGCAGCGCCGAGCACGCTGGCTGTTGTCGCGCAAGACGGAACTCTTCCTCATCGAGACCGAGTGAGGTGCGCCCGATGAAACGCCGCAGGATGGCGGAGTGGTGGTCAGACGGATCGTTCCGGGCGGTCCCCGTCCGTCCGCGCCGGTTGGGGTCCGGGCAAGTCGCACAAACCGAAGGACCCGCGCGACGCAGTCTCCTCGGCGCCCTGCTGGCCTTGGGACTGGCCAGTGCGCTGCCCGCGCATGAGTGCGCCTCCGCAGGTGACAGCGCGGTAAGGGTGCGACTGGGCACGCTGGCGCCAAAGGGTTCCTCGTACACCAAGCATCTGCAGGCCATGGGCGAGCGCTGGCGACAGGCGCCGGGCGGGGGTGTGCTGCTGACCATTTACCCCGACGGGACGATGGGGGGCGAGGGCGACATGGTCCGGCGCATGCGGTTGGGCCAGTTGCAGGCCGGGATGCTGACCGCGGTGGGTCTGGCGGAAATCGAGCCGGCCGTGGCCGGGCTTCAGAACCTGCCGTTGATGTTCCGTTCGCTGGACGAGGTGGATTACATCGGCGAAAAGCTGCAACCGATGCTGGAGAGGCGGTTGCGGGACAAGGGATTCGTGGTGCTGTTTTGGGGGGACAGCGGCTGGGTCCGGTTTTTCTCCAAGCAGCCGGTGATCCGGCCCGACGATCTGCGGAAAGCCAAATTGTTTGTCTGGACCCGCAGCGCCGCCGACGTCGACACGTACCGCTCGGTTGGCTTCAATCCCGTCCCCTTGGAGTTCGTGGACATCCTGCCCAGCCTGCAGACCGGTCTGATCGATGCGGTCCCGTTGCCGCCGAGCATTGCCTTGGCCAGCCAGGTGGACCGTGCGGCGCCGCACATGCTCGATCTAGCCTATGCGCCGCTGGTCGGGGCGACGGTCATCACGACGAAGGCCTGGGACGCGGTGCCTGAGGCGGCACGGGACGCGGTGCGCGCCGCGGCGAGGGAGGCCGGGAGGTTCATCAAGGCCGACGGCCGGCGGGAGAGCGTGGAATCGGTGGAGGCCATGCGCAAGCGCGGGCTCCAAGTCCATGCCCTCACGCCCGACATCGAGGCCGAGTGGCGCCGGGCGGGGGAGGCCGCGTATCCCACGGTCCGCGGGAAGATCGTGCCGGAAGATATTTTCGACGAGGTGGCGAAGCAGCTGGCAATGTATCGTGCCGCGCGCGCAGGGGGCACGAAATGAGCGGCGCGGGCCGCAGCCGCACCCCGCCGGATCCGGCGCACCGCACACCAGCCCGGGACGGCCCGTGGTGCTGGCTGCGGGATGCCGAGGGCCTCCTGATCTCGCTCGCGCTGGCCGGTCTGGTGCTCCTGCCGCTGGCGGAAATCCTCCTGCGCAAGTTTTTTCGGGCCGGCATCGGCGGCGCCACCGCCGTTCAGCAGCATCTGACGCTTTTTGTCGGTCTGCTGGGGGGCGCGCTGGCGGCGCGCGAGGGCCGCCTGCTCTCGCTCTCCACGCTGAAGGAGTTTCTCCCGGCGCGGTGGCAGGTCTGCGCGCAGGTCTACAGCAGCGCGCTGGCGGCCGGCATCAGCGGGTTTCTTTGCGTGGCGGCGGTGCAACTGGTCCGGATGGAGCGAGAAGCCGGCCAGACTCTGGCATACGGGATTCCGCTGTGGATGGCGCAAGCCGTCATGCCCGTCGCGTTCGGCCTCATCGCGCTCCGGTTGCTGTGGCGCGCGGCGGAGAGCTGGCGCGCCCGATCCATGGCTCTGTTGCTGGCCGCGGGAGTGGCGTGGATCGGCGTCCAGCCGCCGGTCGCGCCCGCCACGCTGACCCCGGCCGCCCTGTTGATGTTGCTCCTGGCAGTCGTCCTCGGCGCGCCGATCTTCGTCATGCTGGGCGGCGCAGCGCTGATCCTGTTTTGGGGCCAGGACGTCCCCATCGCATCCATGTCGCTCACGCATTATTCGATGGTGACCAACCCCACGCTCCCGACGGTCCCCCTGTTCACCCTGGCCGGGTACTTCCTAGCCGAGGGCGGGGCGTCGAAGCGGCTGATCCGAGCCTTTCACGCCTTTTTCGGACCGGTGCGCGGCGGACCGGCGATTGTCACGGTCTTGGCGTGCGCCTTCTTCACGTCTTTTACCGGCGCGTCCGGTGTCACGATTCTGGCGCTGGGCGGACTGCTGATGCCGACCCTGATGGGAGCGGGCTATTCGGAGCGCTCCACGTTGGGTTTGGTCACGGGATCCGGCGCTCTCGGGCTGCTGTTCCCTCCCTCGCTCCCCCTCATCCTCTATGCCATTGTGGCCAGCACCAACGCCAAGGCCGGCGCCGTGACCATCGAAAAGATGTTTCTCGGCGGTCTGGGCCCCGGCGTGCTGCTGGTCGCCATGGCCGCCTGGCTTGGCATTCGCTTCGGATCAAAGGACGTGGCGGATCGGCCCGCCTTTGACCGCCGGGAGGCCGGCCGTGCGACGTGGGCGGCCAAGTGGGAACTGCTCCTGCCCGTCGTGGCCCTGGTGGCGCTCTTTGGCGGGTTCGCCACACCGGTTGAAGCGGCGGCGGTGACGGCGCTCTACGCCTTCATCGTGGAAGCCTGTATCTATCGGGATTTCAAACGGGTGCGAGAGATCCTGCGTGTCATGACCGAATGCGGTCTGCTGGTGGGTGGGGTACTGCTCATTCTTGGCGTGGCGTTGGGGCTGACCAACTACCTGATTGACGCACAGGTTCCTACCCTGGCGCTCGAATGGGTCACCGGCGCGGTCACGTCAAAGTACGCCTTCCTGCTGGCGGTCAACCTGTGCCTGCTCGCGGTGGGCTGCGTGATGGACATGTACTCTGCCATCGTGGTGGTGGTGCCGCTCATCGTGCCCCTGGGCCTTGCGTATGGCATCGATCCCATCCATCTGGGCATCATTTTCCTGGCAAACATGGAGCTGGGACTCCTGACCCCGACCGTCGGCATCAATATCTTTTTATCCGCCTATCGGTTCGACAAACCGGTGCTCCAGGTATCGCGCGCGGTCATCCCGATGCAGTGCGTGTTGCTCGTCGGTGTGCTGCTGATCACCTATCTGCCGCCGCTGACGACCCTGCTCCCGCAGTGGCTTGGGCGGTGAATAGGGGCGGCGCCCCACATGACCTTCCGCGACTCGGGGGTCGCCTCGAACTCGTCTGCCTTGGCCGGCCGCGCCACGGTCTCGCAGGGCATGCCGAGACCCACCCGGCTCAGGTTCACGTACCCGAGCCGCTCCGCCACCCATTTGGCGAGCGCCTCGCCCCCGCAGAACGCCCCCCGGGAAATCGCCATGAGTGCCATCGCCCTCCCCCGCCGGGTGAAG
>JAKPQH010000194.1 GCA_029580855.1 bacterium
GCCTGGGCTTCTCGCCCCCCGTCAGCACGTTCACCGCGCGAGACGTGGCCGCGGCCGAACCGGTGACGGTTATCTCCGCCGCCAGGTGCTCGGCGTCCGCCACCTTGACCCTGTTCACTTCTATGCCGCCGCCCAGCGTCAGCCTGCTGGAAGCGTCGAAATGTGTCTGGCTCCCGGTCACGCGCACCTCGCCGGTCCACCCCCGGGGCGCGGAGGCGGGCTCTATCCTCGCGATTGTGGGGTCGGAGCCTACCACCAGGCCCCCCGGGAGGGGCACCGGCGTTTCCAGCGCCGTCGTGACCGAGACGTCCCGGGGCCCAAGGGCAGCCCCGGGGTCCACGTGTATGCGCGCCAGGATATGGGTGTTGTCCACCACGTCGAGAGAACCCGGGAGGACCTGCACCCCGTCTCCGAACGACAGGGTCGGCGGCGCCCCCTGGAAGTGCGTGTAGGCCCCGATGACCTGCACGTCCAGGGTCTCTCCCGGGTCGCAGTAGTACGGCGAGCAGGCCTTGATGTACGGCGGGTCGGCGAACAGGATCGTCCCGCCCGCACCCACGGCCCAGATGTCGTTGTTGTCGTAAGCGAAGACCCTGTACAGCGTTCTCGAGGTGAGGCCGGACGCCTGGTCGCTCCAGGAACTCCCGTCGAAGAAGAGGACCGTGCCCGAGTTCCCCACCGCCCAGGCGTGGCTGGAATCCGTCGCGCTGACGCTCTGCAGGTTCCTGGTCGTAGGCGCCGCCTGCCGGCTCCAGGCGGAGCCGTCGTAGAACAGTATCGTGCCGCTGGCTCCCACCGCCCAGGCGTGGGAGCCGTCCACCGGCCACACCCCCAGGAGGTTGGCCGTGGTGCCGCCTGGCTGGCTGCTCCAGGAGGTGCCGTTGTAGAACAGTATCGTGCCGCGGTCGCCGACTGCCCAGACGTGGCTGGAGTCGAACCCGAAGACGCTCCTGAGCGCCCTTGTTGTCCCGCTGGTCTGGCCGGTCCAGGAGTTGCCGTTGTAGAAGCGTATCGTTCCCGAAGCTCCGACCGCCCAGACGTGGCGAGGGTCGAGCGCGCAAACGCTGTAGAGCGCACTCGCTGTCCCGCTGGTCTGGCCGGTCCAGGAGGCGCCGTTGTAGAAGCGTATCGTTCCCGAAGCCCCGACAGCCCAGACGCGTCCGGGGTCGAGCGCGCTGACGCCCTCCAGGGTGTTCGTCGTTCCACTCGCCTGAGTCTCCCAGTAGGCGCCCCCGTCCCCGGAGTGCAGGACAGTTCCGCTGGCCCCGACCGCCCATACCTCGTCGGCGCTTGCCGCCGCGGTGTTGTTCAGTGCGGCCGTACTCCCGCCGGTCCTGGAGGTCCACGACTTACCGCCGGTGTTCGTCATGAACAAACCGTCTCCCGCCGCAAACACTCTGCTGGTACTAAACGCGTCGATGCCGCAGACGTCCGCGGTCGTCCCGCTGTTGTGGGAAGTCCAGGAGGAACCGTTGAACATCCTTATCGTGCCCTCCCACCCGGCGAAGTAGATGTGGGAAGCGTCCAGGGCGCAGAGGTCCGCCGGCCAGTCCTGGCCCGTGAGCACCCGCGTCCAGGACGCGCCCCCGGGGTTCGAGGTGGACCTGAGAATGTTCCCGTTCCAGTCGATGGCGTAAACGTTGTTCGCCGCCACCGCCGAGACCCTGTAGGGAGCGTCCAGCGAACCGTCGTTGACCATAGTCCAGGTTGCTCCGCCATTGCCGGTGTACCAGGTCCACACGCTCACGGCCCACACCTGGTTGGAGTTCAGGGCGAAGATGCCGGTGAACCCGCCCGTGGTGAGCTCGAGCTGTCGCGACCAGGTAGACCCGTTGAAGAAGAGGATGACCGCGTCCTTGAACCCGTCGTAGCCGCCTGCGGCCCAGACGCGGTTGGGAGCTGCCGAGGTCACCGACAGCAGGTCGTACGGTGTGGGGCTTGGAGTGACGCGGCTCCAGGTCGCTCCTCCGTTCGTCGTCCTGAGGATCGTGCCGGCCTCTCCCACCGCCCAGGCGTTGCTGGCGTCCAGGGCCTCGACGTCGTACAGGTTGCTGGTGGTGTTGCTGCGCTGCTGGGTCAGGGCGCTGCCGTTCCAGAACATTATGGTCCCGTAGTCGCCAACCGACCACACCGCGCTGGCGCTCCCCGCCGAGGTGGCGTTCATTCGACGGCCTCCCGGGAGGGGGTTCTGGAACACCCAGGTCCAGCCCCCGTCGCCCACGGCTCCGGCTGCTCCCCGGTGGGCCCGGACCCCGTGACGGTCCGCTTTCCCCGGGCCGGCCGCGCCAAAAGCCCGCCGGCGCGCAGGGGCCCCATCGGGCCCCCCTGCCCCGGCGGCGGCCGCGCGGGCGGCGCCCCCGGCGAGCGGAAGAAGGAGCAGCGCGATCGTCAGCGCCACCCCGGCGGCCGCAACAGCTCTGACGCTTCTCCTCATGACGCCTTCCTTCCGGCGGCCGGTGCCGCTCTCTCGCCGTAACAAGGTTCCGGGTGACCGTCTCTCATACCCCGGGAGCCCTTCAACCTAACCCGCCGGCCCCTCCCGGCCTCACCCCTTCCGCGGTCGAGATTCCCGCTCAGGGTGCATGGTGAGGGGGCTCCCCCGTGCCGAGCCTTAAAACAGGCCGGCGGAAAGCGAGGAGTGGCGATGCGCCGCGGTGTGGTTCTCGTCTCAATATTTCTGATTGCCGCGGGGATGCTCGCGACGAGCAGCGGGCCGGCCTGCCCCGCGGCTCCCGCGCAGGGCGCCTCGGTAACGGTCTCGGCCACGGTGGCGCGGACCATACACGTGTCCGGCACGGACTCGGGCCGCGGGAACGTCAACACCGTCCGCATGGAGAATCCCGGGTCGATCACTTTCGTCGCTCCTTGAACCGGCGTCCCGGCTTTACGCCGGCGCCTTTCTTCTTATCCTCCTCCGCGCCCGTTCCTTCCCCACACTCTTCAGGTGCCTCCCCGGAACCGGAGGAGTCGTCTTCGGGCACGGTTTGCTCTTCCGGTTCGCAGGGCGGCGTGCCGCCGGGCCCGCTTCTCACCTCGGGTTCCCCGGGGGGCTCCGGCGGAGGGCCCTCCGGTGCGGTTTGCTCTTCCGGCTCCTCGGAAGGCTCAGGAGAAGCGCCGCCGGCCGCGCCATCTTCCCCGGACCCTTCAGCGGGAGCCGCCCGCTTCTTTCTGCGCCGGGACACCCACGTCACCAGCACGGCCGCCGCCGAGGCTGCCAGCAGTATCAGGGCCAGCATGGACAGCGGGAACAGGTTGAACGTCGCGGTGGCCTTCCTGGTGGTGTCGAACACGTCCAGGCTCGGCCCGTAGCGGACCACCGCCTTCACCTTGAAGCTGCCCACCAGCGGGGGGTGCGGTATCACCGCCTCCAGGTACCTGGTCGTCCCGGGGAGGACGGTTATCTCGCTGAACTCGACCCTGCCGGAGCCCCAGCCGAAAGCCGCCCTGTACGAGAGCGAGCCCTTGACGGTCAGGTGCACGTTTCCGGAGTTCTGGAAGACCACCCGCGCCGCCACCCGCCGCTTCGGCAGCAGGGGCAGTTCGCGGGTCGGCCAGAACCAGGTGCCGGTGACCCTGACGTCCTTGATCCGGCCCTCCCTGACGATCTCCCCCGGTACGGTGACCATGACCAGCGCCCCTATCCGGGGACGCGCCGATACCGGGGCCCCTCCGGCGTCCGGGGCCTGCTCGAAGAATATGACCCCGTAGTGGCCGCCGGGCTCAGCGTCGGCCGGGACGGCGAGGCGGAACGCCTTGGCCGCGGTGGCGCCCGGAGGCACCGTCATCGCGGGAGCGTCCGTGGCCAGCCAGTTGGAGCAGGAGTAGGAGTAGTGCCCGGGCTTCCTGAAGACGAAGTCGTTGTTCGCCTTGATGAAATAGTCGTTGAAGTAGACGTTCATCGTCACCGGGTCGGAACCCAGGTTGCGCACGTTCACGGCAAACTCCCGGGTCGTTCCCGGGGCGGCGGCCAGTTCCAGCTTTGCCGGGTACACCATCAGGTCGAACGCGCCCTGGGCGGCCGCCGGCGTCGCGCCGGTCAGGAGGGCCGCCGCGAGAAGCGCCGCGACGGCCGCGGTCTTCTTTCTCATTTTCCTCTCCAAAAAAAGATCAAGGGGCCTGCGCCCCTTGATCTCTATACCTCACCGCTGCCGGGACCAGCGTCCGCAAGCGTGGCTGTGGCTGGGTGGCAGCGAAGACGCGCGCAGCCGGGCAGGTGTCCGGCACCGGGTCCCTCGTGGCGGCGAGGCTGCAGATAGCCCGTACAAAGGCCCCCGCCCCCGCGGCTTACGGCTGCGTGGCGGTGTAGGTGTGCGTGGCGCTGTAGGTGTCCGGCGCCAGCTCCCACGGCACCCGCAGGCTGTAGGTGATGCTGCTGGTGATGTTGCTTCCACGGTTGCCCCGGACCACGTCCACCGCGGTATCTCCGAACGGGGTGTTCGCCGACGCCTTGTAGGTGACCCTCGAGTCCGCGGATGTGGCCTCGAACGTAAGGTTCCCAGAGGGTATAACTTCAGGAGTAGCGCCGGTGCCGCGGAGGTCGTGGTCCTTGGTCACCTTAAGGCTCCACGCCTTGTTGCTGTTCACGGTGGCGGTTATTACCCCGGTGTAGTCGGAGCCCGGGGCCAGGGGGCCGCCTCCAAAATCCACGCTGGTGGTCGGCATGGTCAGTTGCAGAGTCGTAGCGATGTTCGCCGACACGCTCACGTTGGTCGGGTTAGCGGCGAACGCGCCGGAGCAGAGGAACAACGCGACCGCTCCAGCGACAACCAGGACGATCAGCGCCGCTTTCTTCCTGCCGGTTTCCATGAAACCACCTCCGTCATGGTGGCCGGGCCCCAAGAAGCGGACCGGTTCGCGGCGCTTCACCCTCACCCGGCCGGGTGACACTATGTCGCCCATTATAACGATAAACCGCCGCACTTTGATACGGGTAATCTGGTGAAACGAACGAAATGGCTCCTCGGGGGATTGAGGCGGAGATGTCCGGGAACGGCCTGGAGCGCGGAGCATCCCGGCGCCGCACCGCCGCCCCCTGCTACAGCTCCAGCCGCTCCTTGAGCTTCGGGAGGTAGGAGTCGCTGACCTTCAGCCTGGTCTCTTTCCCGTCGGCGAGCACGACCAGGACCCCCCTGGACCTGTCCCGCGCCACCTTGTGGATGAAATCGAGGTTGACGATGTAGGAGCGGTGGGTCCGGGCGAAGCTCCCGGAATCCAGCCTCTGCTCCAGCCGGCCCAGGCTGTAACCGGTCAGGAAGCGCCTGTCCCTCGTGTGCGCGTAAGAGTACTTGCCGGCCGCCTCGAAGTAGGCTATCTCCGCCAGCGGCACCAGGAACGTCTCGTCGCCCCGTTGAACCGGCAGGCGCTGCAGGCGGGTCGACCTCGACAGGGGCAGCTCGGGCGCGGTCCTCGCCGCGCGCTCGAGTATCTTGGTGATCCTGGCCACGAGCTCCAGGGTCTTGAACGGCTTGAGGACGTAATCGTCGGCCCCTTTCAGGGCCTTAACCACCACCGCTTCGTCCCCGACCGCCGAGAGGAACAGGATGGGGGTGTGCCTGGTAACCTGGTTCGACCTCATCTCCATCATGACGTCCAGGCCGCTCTTGCCGGGCATCCTCATGTCCAGGATCACCAGGTCGGGCCCGACCTCCGCGGCCATGGCCGCTCCATCCTCCGGGTCCTGGCAGATGGTGACCTCGAACCCGTCGATGGTCAGCACCGCCTCCACCGTCTTGAGCATCTCCGGGTCATCGTCGATGACCAGTATGTGAGAACTTCCCGGACCAGCCACGTCTTCACCACCTCGAGCGTTCTTCCCGATTATATCAACCAGTCCCGTCCGCCGCTCCCTCCGGCGGTATCCGCGGCGCCGGCACCCTCCGCATGCGCGTGGCGGCGCGGGCGAAATCACCCGCGTGGAGAAATGCTAGAATGGGACGGCAGCGAGGCCGAACGGAGACCCCGGAGGAGAACCATGGCAGCCGATCAAGGTCCCAAGCCGCAGAGGGAGATAAACAGGCTCAAGGCCAGGGTAAAAACCCTCCAGAAAGACAAGGAGAGGTCGTTCCCCGACCTCGGGCGCGCCGCGTACCGGTCTTTCCTGGACGGGCGCCTGACGGACCCGGGACTGGTGGAATCGTGCGGCCGCATCCGCGCCATCGACGAGGAGATCGAGCGGGCCGGCGCCGACATCGCGCGCCTCCAGGCGGCCGTCCAGCAGATGAAGGCCGCCGGCGCATTCGTGGGCACCTGCGCCTCCTGCGGTGCCGGCCTGACGGCCGGCCTGAAGTTCTGCGGGAGCTGCGGGGCTCCGGTCCCCGGTGCGGCTCCGCCACTGCCCGCCGTCGCCGCGTGCCCGAGCTGCGGCGCTCCCGTGGCCCCGGGGGCGCTCTTTTGCGGCACGTGCGGAGCTTCCCTGGAACCTGCCTCCACTGCTCCAACGCCTCCTCCGCCGGGTTCGCCTGCCTCGCCTGTCGCGCCTCCCCCGCCGCCCGCCGGGGCTTCAGCGCCCGTGTCTCCTCCGTCTCCTCCGCCTCCTCCGCCTCCGGTGTCTCCCGAGCCCCCACCCTCCTCGCCGGTGGAACCCGCCGCTCCGGCCGGACCCCGGTGCCCCGCGTGCGGGGCCCCCGTAGAGGAAGAGGGAGCCGCGTTCTGTGGAGAGTGCGGGGCCAGGCTCTGAGTTGAGCGCCTCTTCGACAACGGCGGCCGCGAAGGCAGGTGTGCTCCGTTGAGCGTGCTTCTCACCGGCGTCGACACCATCCTCGGTTATCACGTGGCGCGTGCCCTTGTTGCCTCGGGGTTCACCGTCAACGTCCTCCTCCCGGGCGAGCTGGCGCCCCGGAGCTCCGCGGCAGGGTGGCGCGTGCATCCCGGCCGCACCACTGACCCGGAGGCCTGCCTGGAGGCGCTCGACGGCGCGTCGGCGGTGTTCCATTTCGAGTCCGGGCATCTTGCCTCGGCCGGCCCGATGGCGACCCGCTCGTTCCTCGAGGGAACCAGGAACCTGCTTCTGGCAATGTCGCGGTCGGGCGTCGAGGACCTGGTCTTCGGCAGCTCCGCCCTGGTGTTCCGGCCCGGGACCCCCGCCGAGCCCGGAGACGAAAGCTCTCCATCGGAGGATTCCCTGCCGGCCCTGCCCTGCCTGGAGGCGTTGAGGGCCGCCGGCGAGCTGGTGCGGCGCTACTGCGATTCCGGCGGCACGCGCGCCGTCACCGTCAACCCGACCCTGGTGATGGGCAGCCGCGACCTCCCCGGCGGCGCGGGCTGGTACCTCCTGGAGCGGGTCTTCTCCTCGCCGGGCCCCGTTGCCTCAGGCAGCCTCAACGTGGTGAGGGCCGCCGACGCCGCCATGGCGGCCGTCAGGGCCCTGGGCCGTGGGCGGCCCGGTCGTTCCTACATACTGGGGGGCGAGAACGTCACCCTCGCCGAACTCGCCGGGCTCGCCGAGAAGGCCAGGGCGGGCAGGGCGGTCCCCCGCGAGGAGCCCCGCCGGGGTCGCTTGCGGAACACCCTGCGCAGGCTCGTACCAGGGGTTCGCGCACCGGGGCCGCCGCTTCTGCGCCTTGCCGGCGCAGACCTCTGCTACTCGGCGGCCAGCGCCCGGGAGCACCTCTCGCTCGAGAGCGCTCCCCTGGAGAGCACCGTCGCCGAGGCCGTCGACTGGTACCTCTCAAGGGCCTGGTAACCTCACCGGGCCGGACCATTCCCCGCCGGGTCCTCCTGTGCTAACATCGTCGATGCCGGTGCCAGACCCCGTTCCGCGGATTAACGCGTGAAAGGACAGCGCGATGGGGAAAAAGTCCAGGTTCCACCTGCTCGTGCTGTTGTCCGTGCTGACGGTCGCATCTGCCGCCGTCTTCCTCTTCGCCGTAACCCGCCCGGGCACAGCCTACGACCCCGCGAAGGTGAAACTCGACGTCCGGCTGCTGACGCGGAGCGAGATAATCACCGCCGCGTACAAGATCTACGGTGACAACTCGCAGGACATGTGGGTCGCCAAGACCATCATCAAGAACACCGGCAAGATCCCGGTGAGAGATTTCCGGATCTCCTACCGGCTGGGAGACCTGACGGGTTGGAACTCCGGGGAGACGTACGAGGAGATACGCCCCGGGCAAACGGTCAGGGACTACTGCTGGCCACCCCTGGATCCCGAAAAGGTCCAGCAGATTACCACCAAGACGCCCGCGGAACTCACCGTGAAATACGAGTACGCGGGCCTCGACAAGCCGAAGGAGATCGCGGAGAAGATATTCCTCCTGGGCAGGAACGACTTCGTTTTCACCAGCCTCAAGGAAAAAGACATCGTCACTTTCACCGACAGGTTCGACAACTACCGGTTCGTCGCCGCCTTCATCACCCCCAACGAGGAGGTCACGAAGTCGTTCGCCAACACCGTCGCCGGCGGCCTCGAAACCCGCGCGAGCGACGACGACGCCCTCCAGGCTTTCGGGAGCGCCTTCTACAGCCTCCGCAACCTGGGCGTCAAGTACATCATGGAACCCGCGGGGTTCTGGACCGGCGGCGCCTCGCAGTACGTCCAGTACCCGAGGGAAACGATCGAGCGGACGTCGGGCACCTGCCTCGACCTGGCGATATGCATGAGCGCGCTGATGGAGGCGGTGGGCATCAAGTCCTACGTGGCCCTGATACCCGGGCACGCGATACCCGTGGTGGAGCTGCCGGAGAGCGGGGACCTCTACGCAATAGAATCCACTTTCATCGACAAGGAATACGCGCTGGACAAGTTCGGTGACTCGGTCTCGCCGGAGGTCCTGGCGAGCGAGTGCATAAAGATCGCCGGGAAAGAGCTGGAAGACGCGGAAAACGACGGCGCCATCATATACATCAATCCCGAGTACTGGTGGAAGGCGGGGGTGATACCGTCATGGTGAGAGCGAAGGTCGTCCTGCCCGCCCTGGCTCTGGCGCTTCTGGCCGCACTGGCGCTTCTGGCCGTCCTGCCGCCGGGCGCCTCCCGGGCCGCCGGCGAGAAGCCCACGGTGCACGAAACCTACCAGGTGGCGTTGAACGATGTCGGCGACGGGCGCGTCGTCGACACCATCAAATACTCCAGGGACGACTACGCGGTGATCAAGAAAGTCGAACGCAAGAAGCGCGGTTTCCTGACACGGCGGTTCAACGACGAGGACGACAAGGGAGAGCTGATCGATTTCCGCACCGATCTCGATGACTCGACCCACTCGGTAGTGATCACTTACGACAAGCCCGGCATGGCTTACAACACCAGGGGCGAATTCGTCTTCTACGGGGGCTTCGATTCGAAACCGAAGTCGACCGCCGGCAACAAGCTGACCTTCGAGGAGACCTACACGGTGAACAGCGAGTTCACCCTCTTCTCCGACCAGGTCTTCAAGACGACCACCGAGGTCATCCTGCCGCCCCGCGCCTCGGGGATCACCTACGACGGCGGCG
>JAKPQH010000195.1 GCA_029580855.1 bacterium
GAACCCGATGACGGCCATGATCACCCAGATGCTCGGGCGTAGAAGCGCGATCAGGGTGAGCAGAAGAAAGAGGCGCGGGAAATTCAGCATCAGGTCCACGAACCGCATGAGCAGCTCGTCCACACGGCCCCCGTAGTACCCGGCGAACGTCCCGATCACCGTCCCCAGCAGGACCGCGATGCCCACCGAGACGAACCCCACCGCCATGGAGATGCGGGCCCCGTACAGCATCCGGCTGAAGACGTCGCGGCCGAGCTGGTCCGTCCCGAACCAGTGCTGCGGGCCGGGCGGCAGGAGGATCTGTTGTACGTCGTAGGCGGCGGGATCGTAGGGCGCCAGGAACGGCGCGCACAGCGCCAGCGCGCCCAAAAGAAGCACCACACCCCCGCCCGTCATGGCCAGGCGGTTTGTGCGAAGCCGGCGCCACGCGACGTGCTCCCGGCGGCCGACGGACGCCCCCCGCGCCATGCTAGACCTCCCGTCTCTTCGCCACACGGATCCGGGGGTCCACGAGGGCGTACGACACGTCCGCGACGATGTTGCCCAACAGCGAGAGGCTGGCGCCGATCACGATGAGCGCCATCAGGACGGGCTCGTCCCGGGAAAAGGCGCTCTGGTAGAAGAGCTGGCCCATGCCGGGAATGGCGAAGACCGTCTCGATGATCACGCTGCCGCCCAGCAGCCCCGGCAGCATGAGCCCCAGCAACGTCACCACGGGGAGCACCGCATTGCGCACCCCGTGCTTGTACACCACCACCGATTCGGCCAGCCCCTTGGCCCGCGCGGTCCGCATGTAGTCCTGACGGATGACCTCCAGCATACTCCCGCGCATGTAGCGCGACAGGCCCGCCAGTCCGCCGACCGACGCCACGAGCAGGGGCAGCACGAGGTGGGCGGCGATGTCCCGCACCTGCGCCGCGAGCGAGAGATACTCGAAATTGAGCGAGCGCAAACCCGAAATGGGCAGCCAGCCGAGCTGGACGCCGAACACGATCATCAGCAGCAGCGCCAGCCAGAAATCCGGCGTCGCGAACCCGACGAACACAAAGACGGTCGTGGCCTTGTCGAAGACGGAATACTGGCGGGTCGCCGAGAAGATGCCCAGGGGCACCGCCAGGGCGAAGATGATGATGGTCTCCAGCAGATTCAGCCCCAGCGTGACGGGAATCCGCTCGGTAATCTTCTCCAGCACCGGGCGGCCGTCGGGGCTGTAGGAGCGGCCGAAATCCAGACGCACCACGCGCCAGAGCCACCGCCCGAGCTGCACGTGGATGGGCTTGTCCAGGCCGTAGAGCTGCCGCAGGGTTTCCCGCTGCGCGCCGGTGGCCCGGGCCTGCAGGTCCTGCTGGATGATGGTCGGCTCTCCCGGCGCCAGCTTCAGCATGAGGAACGACAGACACAGGATGCCCAGCAAGAGCGGGATCGTGATCAGCACACGCCGGACGAGATAGGCCAGCACGGGAACCTCAGCGCGTGTAGCGTTGCAGGGACGACGGCACGTACCATTTGATGAAGTTGTACGTGATCCCCGCCGGAGCGGGCTCGATGCCGTGCACCCGGGCGGACACCACCGGCAGCGCGTCCGGGACGTAGAGGAAGACCACCGGTTGGTCCTCGGCCAGGACCTCCTGCAGCTCGCCGTAGATCGCCTTGCGTTTCTCCTGGCTGAACGTCCGGCGGCCCGCCTCCAGAAGCTCGTCCACCCTCGGGTTCCTGTACGAGATGTGATTCAACTCTTCCGGGCCGGTCTGGCTGGAATGCCAGATCTCGTACTGGTCCGGATCCAGTCCCAGACCCCACCCGAGGATGATCGCCTCGAAGTCCTTCTTCCGGATAAAAGTGTTGATGAACGCCGCCCACTCCACGATGTGGATCTTGGCGTCGATGCCCACCGCGCGGAGCCGCCGCTGGATGATCTCCGCCGTCTGCTGGCGCACCGCGTTCCCCTGATTGGTGCGGATCGTGAAGCGAAACGGTTTCCCGTCCTTCTCCAGAACCCCATCGGCGGTCCCGCACCTCCACCCCGCTTCTGCCAGCAGGGCCCGGGCCCGCGCCGGGTCGAACGGGAACGTCTTCACGTCGGCCTTGTACCACCAGGTCCCCGGCTTGTACGGGCCCACCGCCGGGCGGCCCAGCCCCAGGAGCACCCCCTCGATGATCTCCTGCTTGTTGATCGCATGCGCTATGGCCTGCCGCACGCGCCGGTCCTGGAAACGCGGATCCAGCAGGTTGAACCCCAGATAGGCATAGCTGTTGGACAGGTACCGGTATCGGTGAAACGCCTTGAGAAACGCCGGAAACTCCGTCTGCCGCCGGTACTGGATCGGCGTGAGGGTTGCCAGGTCGATGTTCCGGGCCTTCAGCTCCAGGAAGATCGTGGACTGATCGGGAATGACCCGGTAGACGACCCGCCTGAGGTAGGGCCGCCCCTCGAAGTAGTCGGGATTCGCCTCCACGACGATCTTTTCGCCGGTCTTCCATTCGCCGAACCGGTACGGGCCGCTGCCCACGGGAGAGCGGTTCTGCCGCGTCGTGCGCAGATCCACCCCCGCCTTCCAGGCGGGCTCCAGGATGTGCCGCGGCAGGATCCAGAGGCCCCACGAGAGAAGCGCCGGCGCGTAGGGCTTCGCGTAGGTCACCCGGTAGGTGTATGGGTCCACGACTTCGGCCCGTCGGACCTGTCGGAACGGTTCGCCGTAGGCGGTCGGTGTCTTGGGGTCGATCATGTATCGGAACGTGAAGTCCACATCCTCCGCGGTGACGTCTTCCCCGTCGTGCCACTTGACACCCCTGCGCATGGAAAACGTGAGGGTCATCTCGTCCTCGGAGACGGCCCACCGTTCCGCCAGCTCCCCTTCGGGCCGGAGCTCCTTGTCGGTCCGGATCAGGTTGGAGTAGAGCAGTCCGCCGATCTCGTGGGAGGCCGAGTCGCTGGTGATGTTGGGGATGAGCCCGCTGATGTCGCCGATGGACGCCTCGACGAGCGTGTCGCCGTAGGCAGGGCCGCCGTCGGTGGCGTCGGACTCGATGACGGACTCCGTCCGCCCGCACGCCGCCAGGGGCAGCGTGCCCAGCAGGGAGAGAAACCCGCGCCGGCTAATGTGGTTGAACGCAGTCACTACTTTCCTGGAGCGGGGGGCGGAGTCGCCGGGGCGCTCGGCGCCGGCGCGGGGGGGGCCGACGAGGCCGGCGTCGGGCGATCCGCGGGAACCACGGTCGTTCCGTCCCGCTGCGAGGCGAGCAGCGTGAGCGCGACGGACATCACCATGAACAGGACGGCCAGGACGGTGGTCGCCTTCGAGAGGAAGGTGGCCGCGCCGCGGCCGCCGAACACGGTCTGGCTGGATCCACCGCCGAATGCGGCGCCGATGTCGGCCCCCTTGCCGCTCTGCAAGAGCACGATCAGGATCAGGCCGGCGGCGATGAAGACGTGGAGAATCGACAGCGCGATATACATGCGACCTCCCGTTGGGAAAAACCGATACACGGGGCGCGGCGACCCCGCCCGAAACTACCCGCGGAAGCGCACGATCTTCGCAAAGGAGGCCGCATCCAGGCTGGCGCCCCCCACCAGGCCGCCGTCGACGTCGGGCTGCGCCATGAGTGCCGCGATGTTGTCCGGCTTCACACTCCCGCCGTACAGGATGCGGACCGCCTGCGCCGCCGCCGGGTCGGCGGCCCGCGCCGCCACGCCGCGGATGAACGCGTGGGCCTTCTGCGCCTGAGCCGGGGTGGCCGTCTTCCCGGTCCCGATGGCCCACACCGGTTCGTAGGCGATCACGAGACGCGGCGAGGTCAGGTGCCGGGATAGCCCGCCGCGCACCTGCCGCTCCAGCACCGCCAAGGTCTGCCCCGCCTCCCGCTCGGCGAGAGTCTCGCCCACGCACGCGATGCAGTGGAGACCCTGCGCCAGGACCGCCGCGACCTTTTTATCCACGGTGGCATCCGTCTCGCCGAAGAACTGTCGCCGCTCGGAGTGGCCCACGATGCAGTAGCGGCACCCGAGATCGGCGATCATGGGCACGGCCACCTCGCCGGTGAAGGCGCCCTCGTTTTCCCAGTGGCAGTCCTGCGCCCCGATGGCCACGCCGGACCCCCCGGCCGCCTCGACCGCCGCCGCCAGCGCGGTGAAGGGCGGACAGATCACCACCTCGACCCCGTCCACCCCGGCGACTAGACCCGCCAGGACTCGGATCGTCTCCCCCGCCTGCCGAGCCGTCTTGTACATCTTCCAGTTGCCTGCCATCACCGGCGTTCGCATGGCATCTCCTGTCGATGGGTCGATTGGTCAATTCGTCGAGTGGTCAAAAGATTCGAGGTTGCGGCTCTTGCCCATTGACCTGTCGACCATTTGACCACTCGACCCGTCACGGCTTGTCGGTCAAGGCCGCGACCCCCGGAAGCTGGATGCCCTCCAGGAATTCCAGCGAGGCGCCGCCCCCCGTCGAGATGTGCGTCATCCGGTCCGCCAGACCCGCCTGGGTCACGGCCGCCACCGAGTCGCCGCCGCCCACGATGGATGTCGCCCCGCTCTCGGCGATGGCGCGCGCCACGGCCAGGGTCCCCTCGCGGAAGGGCGCCAGCTCGAACACGCCCATGGGGCCGTTCCACACCACGGTCTTGGCCGCCCGGATCGCCGTGGCGAACGCCTGGCGCGCCCTGGGGCCGATGTCCAGCCCCATCCAGCCCGCCGGGATCGCCGTGCTGTCCGCCGTGCGCGTCTCGGCGTCGGCCGCCGCCGTCCGAGCAATCACGTGGTCCACGGGAAGGCCGAAGGTCACTCCTTTGACCCGCGCGGCGGCCAGGACCTCGCGCGCCACGTCCAGCTTGTCCGCCTCCAGAAGCGAACCGCCGATCTCCATGCCCTGGGCTTTCAGGAACGTGTAGGCCATCCCGCCGCCGACCAGCAGTCCGTCCACCTTGGTCAGCAGGTTCTTGACGACGCCGATCTTGTCCGACACTTTGGCTCCGCCCAGGATGGCCACAAACGGGCGGTTCGGATTGGTCATGGCCCGCCCCAGATACTCCAGCTCCTTGGCCATCAGGAACCCCGCCGCCGACACCGGCACGAACTTCGTCACGCCCACGGTGGAGGCATGCGCGCGGTGCGCCGCACCGAAGGCGTCGTTGACGAAGACGTCGCAGAGCGCGGCCAGCGCCCGGCTCAAGGCCTCGTCGTTCTTCTCGTCCCCGGCGTGGAACCGGCAGTTCTCCAGCATGAGAACCTGGCCCGCGGCGAGCCCGGCCGCGGCCGCCGCCGCGGCCGGGCCGATGCAATCGGGCGCCATGGCGACGGGCCGGCCGAGCAGCTCGGCCAGGCGGCGGGCGGCGGGCGCCAGACTCAGGGCGGGGGCGGCCTTGCCCTGCGGGCGCCCCAGGTGCGACACCAGAAGCACCTTGGCGCCTTTGTCGAGGGCATGGCGGATCGTGGGCAGGGCCGCGCGGATGCGCGTGTCGTCCGTCACCTCCCGGCGGTCGTTCAACGGGACATTGAAGTCCACGCGTATCAGGACCCGTTTCCCCCCCAGGTCCAGATCGGCGATGGAGAGTTTCGCCATGCCGTCACCTCACCGCCGGCGCTCCGCCGCTGTGGATTCGCCGGGCGCGCCGGCCCATGCGTGCCGGGGAGTCCCCCTAGTTTCGCGTCGCGATGTACTTGACCAGATCGCGCAATCGGCAGGAGTAGCCCCACTCGTTGTCGTACCAGGCCAGGACCTTCACCATGGTGCCGTCCATCACGGACGTGGAGCCGCCGTCCACGATGGACGACAGCGGGTTGCCGTTGAAGTCGGAGGACACCAGCGGCTCCTCCGAATAACCCAGGATCCCCTTCAGTTCGCCCTCGGCGGCCTTCTTGAGCACCGCGTTCACGGTTTCGGCGGTCAGCGGCTTCTCCGTCTCGGCCACCAGATCCACCAGAGAGACGTTCGGCGTGGGCACGCGGATGGCCACGCCGTGCATCTTGCCTTTGAGCTCCGGCAACACCAGCCCCACCGCCTTGGCCGCTCCCGTGCTGGTGGGGATCATGGACAGCGCCGCGGCCCGCGCGCGCCGCAGGTCCCTGTGCGGGAGATCCAGGATCTGCTGGTCGTTCGTGTAGGAGTGGATGGTGGTCATGAAGCCGTGCCGGATCCCGAAGTTCTGGAGGAGCACCTTGGCCACCGGGGCCAGACAGTTCGTCGTGCAGGAGGCGTTGGAGATGATGCGGTGCTTGGCGGGATCGTACCGGCCCTCGTTCACGCCCAGCACGATGGTGATATCCTCGCCCGTGGCCGGGGCCGAGATGATCACGCTGCGGGCGCCCGCCTCGAGGTGCTTGGCGGCGCCGGCCCGATCCGTGAACACACCCGTCGACTCCACCACGATCTCGACCCGCAGGTCCTTCCAGGGGAGGGCGGCGGGGTCCTTGCTGGCCAGAACCCGGATCTCCTTGCCGTCCACGACCAGGTTCTGCCCCTTGGCCTCCACCGTGCCCGGGAACGGCCCGTGCACCGAGTCGTATTTGAGCAGATGGGCCAAGGTCTTCGCATCCGTGATGTCGTTGACCGCCACGACGTCCAGCGCGTCGTCGCCGTACGCCGCGCGGAAGAAGTTACGCCCGATCCGACCGAACCCGTTGATGCCAACGCGCACCGCCATACCGACCTCCTTGGAATCGTCGAGCAATGGAAAAGACCGCCAGAAACCGGGAGTTGCGGTCTCGAAGCCGAGTGATGTTAGTGGAACGCATGGGAATTGTCAAAACATATCGAAGGACCGAGATGCAATGCACGGCGCACAACGGACCCGCCCGCGCCGCGGGCGCGGCAGGCGGACCACCGAGAACCGATCCATGACCATAAGAGATCCCCCCGCAACGCTCGGTCGTGCGTTGTCCGTTTTCCGGGTGGCATTGGCGGTCACTCCACGCGGGCCAAGGTGAGCACCCCCACCGCGGCGGCACCCGCCGCCCGCAGGGCCGCAGCACAGGCGTTGCCGGTGGCCCCGGTGGTGAACACGTCGTCGACCAGAAGCACGCGCTTTCCCGCGATGCGCTCGGCGTGGCGCACGGCGAAGGCGTCCCGCACGTTCCGCCGCCGCGCCGCCGTATCGCCGCGCTGGGGAGGCGTGGGGCGGACCCGCACCAGGCAGCGCCGTTCGACCGGCAGTCCGTGGCGCCGGCCCACGGCGCGCGCCAGCGCCTCGGCCTGGTTGAATCCCCGGCGCCAGCGCCGCCGCCAGTGGAGGGGAACCGGCACCGCGGCGTCCCACGTCCGCCGCATCAGATCTGCGGGCGCTTCCCTCGCCAGCAGGCCGGCCAGGTGGCGGAGCAAGCCCGGACGTCCGCCGTGCTTGCAGAGCAGGATGGCCGCGCGGGCGATCCCCCCGTCCCGGTAGAGCAGCACGGCCCGAGCCGCCTCGAAATGATCGTGGGTCTCCCGGCAGCGCTGGCACAGCGGCTGCTCCACCCCGTGAGCCGCGGCGGCGGCCGGAAACGGCCACCCGCAACGTCCGCAGCCCGCCTCGCCCACGCGCTCCAGAGCCTCCCAGCACTCCCGGCACAACGCGCTGCGGCGGCCGCGTCCCAGGGGACGCCCGCACACATGGCAGGGCGTGGGAAAGACAAGGTGGAGGAGGCCGGCGGCCACCTCCCGGATCATCGGCCCGATCGCGGCAATCTCAGCGGGGGGCATGGCCGAGCACCTGGGTCGCGTCGGGTCCCGCCAGGTTGTGCTCGACTTCGTGGAGAAGGACCTCGACCGACGGGAACCGCTTGGCCGGAACCTTTACCATCGTACGGAGGATGATGGCGTCCAGCCACACGGGAATCCGCGGATTCCATTGCCGGGGCGACAAAGGCTCCGTGTGAACGTGATGATACAGGACGTCGCCGTCCACAAAGGGAGGGCGACCGGCCACCATGTGGTACAGCGTGCACCCCAACGCGTACTGATCCGCCAGCGCCGAGATGGTCTCGCCGGTGATCTGCTCGGGCGCCATGTAGAAGGGGGTGCCGCGGACCGTGGAGACCTTGGCGCTGGCGTGCGAGACCACCGCCGCCAGCCCGAAGTCCATGAGCTTGACGGTCCCGCTGGACGACAGCATGATGTTGGCGGGTTTCACGTCGCGGTGCACGATCTGCTGGCGATGGGCGTGGATGAGGCTCCGGCACGCCTGCCGGAAGATGTCCAGGGCGCGCGGCAGCGGCAGCGTCCGCACCTCGTCCAGGATGTCCTGGAGCGATCGGCCCTCGACGTATTCCATGGCGATGTAGACCGCGTCCGCCGTCTGTCCCGCGTCGAAGATGGTCACGATGTTGGGATGGTGCAGCGACGCGGCGATGCGGGCCTCGCGGAGAAAATCCCCGAGCGCCTTCGGGTCGTCCCGCACCGCGTCCGGCAGGACCTTGTACGCGACCGGGCGCTGGAGCACATCGTCCTCGGCCTGGTACACGATGCCCATGCCGCCGCGCCCCACTTCGCGGATGATGCGGTACCGGGCGGGCGCGAGTTTCGGCGCCGGGCCCGTCGGCTCGCGTCCCGGCACCGCCTGCGTGGTCCCGGCGAGCCGATCCCACAGATCCGCGATTCGCTGCTGGACGTCCCGGTAGTCGAACTGTTCCGCCACCACTTTCTCGTACAGGCGCAGAGCCTCCTGGATGCTCCCTTGCCGCTCTTGCAGGCGCGCCAGCTGGTAGGTGGGGTAGACGAATTCCGGCCCGATGGGACGCAGGGCGGTCGCCCGCTCGTACTTCTCGCGCGCGGGGCCGTCCAGGTTCCGCTCGACAAAGAGATCTCCCAGCAGGATGGTCGCGTCCAGGTATCGCTCCGACTCCGGCGCGACTTGCTGGAGGAGCGCCATGGCGTCCTCCGCGGCGCCGACCGCGATGAGCTGGGTGGCGGCGCCGAAGTGGTCGCCGATCTCCTGCAAGAGCCGGGCGGCCTCCCGGTGCTCGCCGGCCTGCTGGTAGTACTGGGCCGCCTCCGGGAGCTTGCCCCACCGCTCCAGCGACATGGCCGCCCGCTTCGGGTCTCCCGCGGCCACGTACATCTCCGAGGCCCGCTCCTCGTCGCCGTGCCGCGCGTACATCTCCGCGGCCTTGGCGTACTCGTGGGCGCGCTGATACATCTCGCCGGCCCGCCACCAGAGCCCGCCCGCCTCGAATTCTCGGCCGGCGTCTCCCTCGCGGCCCTCGGCCAGGCACTGTTCCCCTCGCACGATGTGCAGTTCCGCCTCCCGCCCCATCCGCTGGCAGAGCTGCGCCGCCTGCTCGAACTGCTGGTGTCGTAGAAAGAGCGCCAGACCGACGTCCCACGCTCCCGCTTGGCAGTAGTGCTCCGCGGCTTCCACCTCCAGGCCGTGTTCGCGCAGGATCGCGCCCGCCTTCTCCGGCTGGTCCGCCTTGGCGTACGCGTCGGCGCACTGCCGCGCCAGCGCCCACGTGGCGGCGTGGGATGTCTCCGACTCCTGCGGCACGCGACGGAGCCGCCCCAGCGCGCGCTCCAACAGCTCCGCCGCCTGCGCGTACTGTCGCATGCGGAAACGGAGATCTCCGGCGCGATCGAACGCGTCAAACTTCGTGTACAGCGCCGCCGCCCGCTCCAGGTCCCCGGCCCGCTCGGCCGCCTCCGCCGCGCGCACGTCCAGACCGCCGCGCTGGAACATCGTCGCCGCACGCAGGTGGTTGCCGGCGCGCACGTACATGTCGCCGGCCTTGAGGAATTCGTTGGCCTGCTCGTACAGGCGGGCGGCCTTGGCCGGTTGATTCTGGTGTTCCCACACCCGGCCGGCCTCCACAAAGGCCCGTCCGCGCTCGTAGGCGTCGGCCGCCGCCTCCCGGTCACCCAGCTGCTCGAAGATGCGACCCGCCTCGATATACGCCCCCTGGCGGACGAGCCGGCGTGCTTTGGCCGTGCTGGGCGCGGTTACGGGAGACCCCCGGGTCTGGCGCAGCAGCCGTGGAACCAGCCAGAGGAGGCCCAGGGCGAGGATCCCCACCGTCACGGGGCCGGCCAGCGGGCGATCGCCGAGATCGCGGATCCACCGTTGGCCGACCGCGAGGCGCTCCCCCACGCTTTCGCGGACGGGAGGCGGCCCATCTTGAGCGGGAGTCTGGGCGGCGGCGGGCGGCGCCAGGAGCGCGCCCGCCGCGATCAGGAGAAGCCAAAAAGCGACCGATGGCAGGAGACGAGGAGTGCTGGAGGAACCTCGCCGCAGCGTGCGTGACCCTCGGGTTTTCGGTGCCGCAGCGCACACGGGGACAGCCTATCCGCGCCAGGGGGCGGGTGCCGCCGTCCGGCCCGGCTCGACCCCGGCCCCGCGGGGCGGGAAAGCCGGGCGGCGGGCGGCCCGCGCCGACCGCGCTTCCCGGCGGGCCGGCCTCACTTCTCGGCCTTGGCCCGCTCCTCTTCTTCCTGGCAGGCGATGCAGAGCCTCGCGAACGGCAGCGCCTCGAGCCGACGCTCGCCGATCGGCTCGCCGCACGCTTCACACAGACCGTACGTATCCTGACGGATCTTGTGGAGAGCCTCATCGACCTGTTTGAGCATGCGGCGTTCCGTATCGCCGATGGACAACAGGAACTCCTTCGTATAGGCGCTGCTGGCCTGATCGGCAATGTCCTGGATCTCGTCGCCGGTGCTCTCCAGACTCTTCACCTTCGACCCGTGGACCCCGCTCAGCAACTCCCTCCGCTTGGCCAGCAGGCGCTGTCGAAATTTCTCGACCTTGGCTCCCTTGAACGACATCCTCATCCCCTCCCGTGGCCGTGCGGACCGCGGCCGCCGGCGGTCGGACCGGTCGGGCTGGAGGCGCGGCCCGCCGGCCCGGTCCTCCTGCGCCCCGTGTCGGTGGTCGGCGATTCGTGGGCGACGGACGTTCGAATCACTCGGCCGCCTCTTCTCCCCGGCAACCGAGGAGGGATCCCGCCGCCGGACGCCTCCGGCTGCCGGGAATACAAATCCTCGCGAAAACGAGGCGGATGCCGGGTCTTCGCGAGGTCCTCTGTCCGCGCCGTGCGGCAGGTCCCCGACGCTGCGTCGGGCGCCCGCGCGGGACGCGTCTCTATCCGATCTGGGCAAAAGAGCCGCCGGCCAGCGTCCGCTTCGGCGCATCTCCCCAGAGCCGCTCCAGATCGTAGAACTGACGGGTGCGTTCGTCGAAAATATGAACGACGACATCCTGGTAGTCAAGCAAAATCCAGCGCGCCTCGCCGGTCCCTTCGCGGTGCCGCATGCGCACGCGCGCCTGCGCCAGGCGCTCTTCCACGCGCTCGGCCAGAGCCCGGACCTGGCGCGAGGAGTCCGCCCCCGCGATCACGAAATAGTCGGTAAAGCTGGACAAGCCGCGCAAATCGAGGATCGCCAGATAGACGGGCTTTGCGCCCGATGCCGCTTCGGCGGCCAACTCTGCAACCGTCAACGCATCGATGGCTCTGCCTCCCCCGCGAGCGCCGCGGCCGCCGCGACGCTCCTCGTCGGCCCGGTCAGCCGCCGCCGCCCGGCCGCTGGTACAGGCGATTCTTGGCCATGTACGCCGCCACCGTGTCCGGCACGAGGTGGCGGATGCTCCGCCCCTCCTCGACGAGCCGGCGGATCTCCCGCGAGGCGATGTCGAGCGACACCACCTCGACCAGGAGCACCTGCCGCGGCCGCCGGCTCTTTTCCACCTGCGCGGCGTCCAGCTCGCCCACCTTGAGATAACGGAAGCTCGGTTCGCCCAACAGGCGCCGCTGTTCCGGCGTGAGCAGACCCTCCACCTCGTTCAGACGCCACCCCGGCCGCGCCGTGACGATGACCCGTGTCAGGCGGAGCAGCTCCTCGGCCTCCTTCCACGCGGACATCTCCAAAAACGCGTCCACCCCCACCACGAAGTACAACCGGGTGTCGGGGCCGGCCGCTTTCTGGAACTCCCGCACCGTCTCCACGGAGTAGGATTTCCCCTCCCGCTGTAGCTCGATGGGGGACACGGTGAAGTAGGGCGTGAAGACCGTGGCCAGCGACACCATCTCGTAGCGGTGCAGCGCCGATGCCACCGTCGCCTCGTCTTTGTGCGGCGGCCGGGCCGCGGGCACAAAGATGATCCGGTCCATCCCGAAGGCCCAGTAGATCTCCTCCGCCGCCCTGAGATGCCCCAGGTGGATGGGATCGAACGTGCCGCCCATGATGCCGATGCGCATGGCCGCTCCTGGCGCGCCGCCGGACCGCGGTCGGTTCGCCGCCTTCCGCGCAGTTTACCGGGCGGCTCAAAGAGGTCCGGTTCTCCTTCGACGGGCGCAGGACCCGCGGCGAAGTCCAGGGGCAAACCGCCGCGCGATCCCTCGGGCACCCATCCGCAGGTGAGCCTGTTGAGCGGCCGGCTACTTGCGCGAATCGCGAATCTGGCCGTCCCCCAGCACGACGAACTTCTCGCAGGTCAGCTCCGTCAGTCCCATGGGTCCGCGGGCGTGCAGCTTCTGGGTGCTGATCCCCATCTCGGCCCCCATGCCGAACTCGTAGCCGTCGGTGAAGCGCGTGGAGGCGTTGACAAAGACCGCGCCGGCATCCACCTCCCGCAGGAAGCGCATGGCGCGGCGGTGGTCCGAGGTCACGATGGCTTCCGCCAGCCCCGACCCGTGGCGCGCGATGTGGCTTACCGCATCCTCGAACGAATCCAGCACGCGGATGGACAGGGTGAGCGCCAGGTACTCGGTATCCCAATCCAGATCGGTGGCCGGAACCACGTCGGGAACCAGGGCCTGCGTACGCGGGCATCCCCGCACCTCCACGCCGGCCGCCCGCAGCCGGGCGACGAAGCCGGGGAGGAAGGCCGCCGCGATCCCCGCGTGGACCAGCAACGTCTCCATGGCGTTGCACACCCCGGGCCGTTCGACCTTGGCGTTGTACGCGATCTCCCCCGCCATCCCCAGGTCCGCCGATTCGTCCACGTAGGTGTGGCAGAGTCCCTTGTCGTGCGCGATGACCGGGATCTGCGAGCCCTCGCGCACCGCCCGGATGAGGCTCTCGCCGCCCCGCGGGATGATGAGATCGATGAGCCCGTGGAGGGACAGCATGGCCCTGACCACCTCCCGGTCCGCCGAGGGTACCACGGCCAGCGAGGCCGCCGGCAGCCCCGCCGACGCCACCGCCGCCGACAGGACGTCGGCGATGGCCCGGTTGGTGCGGAGCGCCTCGGAGCCTCCGCGCAGCAGCACGGCGTTCCCCGACTTGAGGCACAGCGCCGCGGCGTCCGCGGTGACGTTGGGTCGGGACTCGTAGATGATCCCGATGACGCCCAGGGGCACCCGCATTCGCCCCACGTCCAGCCCGTTGGGCCGCCGCCACGTGCCGGTCACCGCCCCCACCGGGTCGGGCAGGTCCGCGACCTGGCGCACCCCGCGCGCCATCCCGTCGATCCGCGACTCGGTCAGGGTCAACCGGTCCACGAAAGCCGGCGTCTGGCCGTCCGCCCGTGCCGCCTCCACATCCTCGGCGTTGACCGTCAGCAGTCGTGCGCGCGCCGCCGTCAGTCCCTCGGCCATCGCCCGCAGGGCGCGGTTCTTGTGGTCGCCGCCGGCGCAGGCCAGCGCGCGGGCCGCGGCCCGCGCCGCCATCGCCATGCCCCGGATATCGCACCCGCTCATGCGTCACCTCGTTTCGAGATCGCGCCCGCCGGCGCCTCGAGGATGACGAGGTTGTCCCGGTGGACCACCTCGTCGTACGGCTTCGCCCCCAAGATGCCGGCGATCTCGTCGCTCTTCAAGCCCTTGATCTTTTCCACTTCGTCCCGGCTGTAGTTCGCCAGGCCCCGCCCGAACTCCTGCCCGGCCAGGTCCACCAGGCTCACCACGTCGCCGGCGCGGAACGTCTTCTGCGTGGCCCGGACCCCCGAGGGCAGCAGGCTCTTCCCGCCCAGGACCAGGGCGCCCCGCGCCCCGGCATCTACCACGATCCCGCCGCGCGGCAGACTGGCGAACGCGAGCCAGCGCTTGCGGCTCTGCATGCGGGCACGCGAGGGGATGAACAGAGTCCCCACCTCCTCGCCGCGCAGGATGGCCTCCACCGACTCCGCAACACGCCCGCCGGCCACCACGGTGGGAATCCCGGCCACGGCGGCGCGGTGGGCGGCGCGGACCTTGGACGTCATCCCGCCGATGCTGGCCGCGCTGCCGGTGTCCTCGGCGCAGAAGGAGGCGATGGCGTCCTGCGGTCGCACCAGCGGGATCAGCCGCGCCGACGGATCCCGGTGCGGATCCGCCGTGAACACCCCTTCGGTGTCCGTCAGGATCACCAGCAGGTCGGCTTGGACCAGATGCGCCACCAGGGCGGACAGGGTGTCGTTGTCGCCGAACTGGATCTCCCGCACCGCCACCGTGTCGTTCTCGTTCACGATGGGGATGACCCGCAGGCCGAGCAGCGTGAAGAGCGTGTTCCGGGCATTTAGGTAGCGGCTGCGGTGCCGGAGGTCCTCCTGCGTGAGCAGGATCTGCGCGACACGTCCGCCGCACGGCTGAAACGCCTCCTCGTAGGCCCGCATGAGGTGGCTTTGGCCCACGGCGGCGGCCGCCTGTTTCAGCGGGAGTTCCCGTGGTCGTTCCGTGAGCCCCAGCGCCTCCATGCCGGCCAGGATCGCTCCCGACGACACCAGGATGGGCTCGACCTCTTGCGCCTGGACGCGGGCCAGGCAGCCCGCCAGCGACTGGAGGGTCGGGCGGTGCAGACCGACGCCGCCCTGGGACAGCACGCCGGAACCGACCTTGACCACGATCCGCCGCGGTGTCCCGAGCCACTCCGCGCGGCGACCGGTGGGAATTTTCCGGGAGGTCATGCGTCTATCCTTGCCAGGCCCGCAGCCGCGCGGCCACGGCCTCGATCAGACCGGGAACGCCTTCGCCGGTGAGTGCCGATACCGGCAGCAGGGGCATTTCGGATGCCCGGCAGCGCGCCGTCAGGCGCGTCAGACCGTCGCTGTGCGGGAGGTCGATTTTGTTGGCGGCCACGATCCGCGGCCGGGCCAGCAGGGCGGGGTCGTACGCCGCGAGTTCGCGCTCGACGGTCTCCACGGCCTCCGCGGGCTCCGGCGCGCCGTCCGCCACGTCCACCACGTGTACCAGGAGCCGGGTCCGCTCGATGTGGCGGAGAAACCGGATCCCCAGACCGGCGCCGTGAGCCGCCCCCGCGATCAGCCCGGGGATGTCCGCCACGACAAACGCCCCGTGGGGTGGGACGTCCACCACGCCGAGATTCGGGGTGAGGGTGGTGAAGGGGTAGGCGGCGATCTTGGGCCGCGCCGACGAAAAGGCGGCCAGCAGAGACGACTTGCCGGCGTTGGGCAGGCCCACCAGGCCCACGTCGGCGATGAGCTTGAGGTCGAGGCGGAGCGTGCGGTTCTCGCCCGCGGTCCCGGGCTGCGCGAAGCGCGGAGCCCGGTGGGTCGCCGTGGCGAAGCGAGCGTTGCCGCGGCCCCCGCGGCCCCCGCGGGCGACCAGGACGCGCTGCCCCTCCTCCGTCAGGTCGCCCAGGATGTCACCCGAGGCCGTATCGGCGATCACGGTCCCCGGCGGCACCTTGATGGTCACGTCGCGGCCCGTGGCGCCGTGCTGGTCCTTGCCGCGCCCGTGCTCGCCGCGGCCGGCACGGTACAGCCGTTGGTATCGCTGGTCGACCAGGGTGCGAAAGGAGCGGCTGGCCTCGATGTAAACGTTGCCCCCGTTCCCCCCGTCCCCTCCGTTGGGACCGCCGCGGGGCACATACTTCTCGCGTCGAAAACTGACGCAGCCGCGTCCCCCGTCGCCGGCCTGCACGACGATCTGAGCGGTGTCGACGAATTTTGCCAAGGGTTGGGCGAACCGTCGAGGGCCCGGCGCGCGGCGCCCCACGCGCCCGCGGGCCGGCCCGAATCGTTAGGCCAAGGGCGTGACGCAGACAAATCGGTCGCCGCCGCGTCGTTCCACGCTGACGACGCCCGCCACCTTGGCGAACAGGCTGTCGTCACCGCCGAGACCCACGTTTCTGCCCGGCTTGAAACGGGTCCCGCGCTGCCGGACGAGGATGCTCCCGCCAGTCACCGCCTGGCCCGCAAACGCCTTCATCCCCAGGCGCCGCCCGACGCTGTCCCGGCCGTTGCGCGAACTCCCTGCACCTTTTTTATGGGCCATGGCATCCTCCGTACGCGCCGGACGGCTACGCCACGATTTCGGCGATCCGGACCGTGGTCTGCTCCTGGCGGTGACCCGTCTTGCGGCGATACTTCTTGCGCCTCTTGAATTTGAACACGTCGATCTTGTCTCCGCGCGTCTGGGCCACGATCTCCGAGACGACGCGGGCCCCGGGGAGCGTCGGATGCCCGACCTTCAGGCTGTCTCCGTCCGACACCAAGAGGACCCGGTCCAGCTCCACCCGGTGGCCCTTCTGTCCCGGAAGACGCTCCAGGGTCAGGACCGCGCCCGGCTCCACCCGGTACTGCTTTCCTCCCGATTCAATGATCGCGTACACCGAGGTTCCTCCCGCCGCATGGTGGCGATCCCGCAGAGCGGGACACGGACTGCACGCCAAAAAAACGACCCCGCCTCTGGCCGAAGCGGGGGGAAACTTATAACACGGGCCCCGCGGGGTGTCAAGAAGTTCCGCCTCCGAGAAGGGCCGCGGGGCCGGGACCACCGCCAGGGCGTCAGCCCTCCAGGAGGGAGTACTTTCCCGGTGGATAGCTCTCCTCCACGATGAGATCGATCTCGCCGCCCAGCTTCTGCTGCAGCATGTCCACGACCTCGGCCTCTTCCGCCTTGATCCAGTCCACAAGGTCGCGCGCGGCGCGGACTTTGATCCGCGGCAGGGCCTTTCGGGCCATGCGCCACTCCACCTCGCGCAGCGTCTGGTGCGCGATCGACGCCACGGACCGCACCCAGCCCAAGCCGCCGCAGGCGGCGCAGGTTTGGCTGAGCGACTGATTCAGCCCCTGGCGGACGCGCTTCCGGGTCATCTCCACCAGGCCGAGCTCCGAGAGCAGGGACACGTTCGTGGGAGACCGGTCGGCTTTCAGCGCCTCCTTGAGATCCGCCATCACCTTGTCCCGGTTCTCCTGCCGGGCCATGTCGATGAAATCTATGATGATGATGCCCCCCAGGTCCCGGAGACGCACCTGCCGGGCGATCTCCACCGCCGCTTCCCGGTTGGTCTTGAGGATCGTCTCCTCGAAGTCGTGTTTGCCGACGTACTTGCCGGTGTTGACGTCCACCGAGACCAGCGCTTCGGTTTGCTCGATGACCAGGTAGCCCCCCGATTTCAGCCACACCTTGCTGCGGAGGGCCTTCTCCACCTCCCGTTCGATCCCGAAGCTCTTGAAGATCGGCTCGTCCTCCGTATACAGGAAGAGCAGCTGCCGCAGTTCCGGAAACAGGGACTCCGTGTATGCCATACAGCGCTCGTACTCGACCGCGGAGTCCACCACCAGCCGCGTCACGTCCTTGGTGATCAGATCGCGAAAGATGCGGAAGACCAGGTCCAGATCCTTCTGCACCATGGCCGGCGCCTTGGCGGTCTCCGCTTTGGCCTTGATTCCGTGCCAGGTCGAGCGGAGAAACTCGAAGTCGGCTTGGATGTCCGCCTTGGATCGGCCGATGCCCGCGGTGCGGACGATGACCCCTTCCCGCGGCTCGTTGATCTCCTCGATGATCTGTTTGAGCCGGGTGCGCTCGGCCTCCGCCTCGATCTTGCGCGACACGCCGACGTGGGACTCCGTGGGCATGTACACCAGATAGCGGCCCGGCAGCGTGATGTGCGACGTGATGCGGGCCCCCTTGGTGCCCAGCGGCTCCCGCGCGACCTGCACCAGGACCTCTTGCCCCTCCTGGATCAGCTCTTCGATGGAGGCGCGGGCCGCTCGTCGCGGGCGGCCCTTCGCATGGGCCTCGGGGTGGGCGGCGGGCTCGGCCGCCTCCGCCTCGGACTCCGCGTCGTCGCCCAGGCCCAGGAGATCCTCGTAGCTCTCCATGTCTTCGTAGATGTCGCGCACGTACAGGAAGGCGTCCCGCGCCAGACCCACGTCCACGAAGGCGGCCTGCATGCCGGGGAGGATCTTCAGCACCCGGCCCTTGTAGATGTTGCCCGCCAGGTTTTCGGTGTGGGAATCGTCGATCAGGATCTCGACCAGCGTGCCGTCCTCGACGACGGCCACACGGGTCTCCACCAGGGAGGAGTTGACGACGATCTCGCGTTTCATTCGGGGGACCTCGACGCCGCCGCCTGCCGGCGCAAAGCCGTGCGAAGGCCTTCGCCGCGGCGAGCGCGAAAAACCGGGAGGCCTACCCCTGGCCCTCGAGTGCGAGGGCGGTCCGCGCGATCCGGAGGGACGACACCATGCGATCCAGGTCACCGGGAGGGACCCGCCCATCCAGGAAAGTCCGCATCACCGCCGCGGGCCTGACGCTGCCCGTGGGGCTCACCCGCAGGCGCATCCGCCACACGGGAGACCCCTCGCCCTCGATACCCGCGAACTCCTGCAGGAAGGGGCGGGCGTCGAGGGCGAGGGGTTTGCCCTTCTTGGTCACCTCGACGGGAATCGACTCCTGCGCCAGAAACGCGGCGCAGGCTTCGGTGGTGCCGAGGGCGGTCAGGAGGGTCGGGTCCCAACCGTTCGGCGCCAGCTGGATCTGGTACACGGCACCTCGTACCCCGGCGGATAGGGACGGCCCGTTCAGGGGGGCTTCCCAAGCCCGGAGAATCTTGAGCCCGGGCGGCAACTGGCGGTTCCAGGCCGCCGACATCTCCTCCGGCGCCATCCGCAGGGTGAGCTCGACCTCCCCCGGCTCGCAGAGCCCTTCGACGCCCACGGCCAGCGCCTGGGCGAGCGAGAGCCTCGGCTGGGGGTTGAAACCCTGCGTGAAGGCAAAGGGGATGTCGGCGCGCCGCAACGCCCGCTGCAGCGCCCGCATCAGTTCGAGGTGGGACAGAAACCGGAGTTCCCCCACCTTCTGGAATTCGAATCGCATCCGTTGCTGTACGCGGACCGGCGGGGGCTGGACGGCCGTTCCCGCGGCCGTCGTGCCGGCCGCGGGCGCCGGGCGCTCCGGAACCGCCGAGAGCAGGCCCACGTCCCACGCCCACCGCCGCCAATCCGGTCGGCACTGCTCGCCGCAGCCGTTGCACGGACCCGTGTGGCAATCCGGGGTCGCTTGTCCGTCCAAGGCACGGCGGTATTCGCGCCGGAGAAACGTTGTGTCCACGCCGATGTCGATATGGTCCCACGGGAGCGGTGCATCGAGCGGCAACGGTCGGTTGGCGATGGCGCCAGCGTCCACGCCCGCGTCGGCAAACGCCTGCATCCACGTGTCGAATTGTAGTTGTTCGGTCCAACCGTCGAGACGGCAGCCGCGCTCCTGGGCCAGGGCGATGGCGGCACCCACCTCCCGGCCTCCGCGCGCGAGGACCGCCTCCAGGAACGAGGATTCCACGTGCTGCCACTTGAAATCGATCCGCAGCTCCCGCAACCGGCCCCTGAGAAACGCCTGCTTCTCCTGCAGGACCTCCATGGGTTCCTGCGCACACCACTGGAACGGGGTGTGCGGCTTGGGAACGAAGGAACTGGCGCTGACGGTGAGCCCGAACCCCCGGCGTCGCTCCCGGCGGGCGATGCGCGCCGCCTCGCGGGCCACGCGGACGAGGTCGTCCAGATCGGCCTGTGTTTCGGTGGGCAGCCCGATCATAAAATAGAACTTGAGCGACTCCCAGCCGGCGCGCGCGGCGTTCTGGACGGCGGCGAGGATGGCGTCCTCGTCGAACCCGACCTTGTTGATGACGCGGCGCAGACGCTCCGACCCTGCCTCGGGCGCCATGGTGAATCCCGTCTTGCGGACGCGCGCGATCGCCGCGGCCAATTCCGGGTTCCGGTTCAAGGCTTCCACCCGCAAGGACGGCAGACTGAGCGCCGTCCGGCTCGGCGTCAGCCGCCGCATGAGGGTGGGAAAGAGGTCCCGGAGGCAGGAGAGGTCGGCGATGGAGAGCGAGGACAGCGAGATCTCCTCGTACCCCGACCCGGCCAGCGCCGCCTCCGCCATGTCGCAAATGGCGGGCGCCTCGCGTTCTCGCACCGGTCGGTAGAGGTACCCGGCCTGGCAGAAGCGGCACCCCTGCGCGCAGCCCCGCATGACTTCGAGACTGGCGCGGTCGTGGACGATCTCCATGTACGGCACCGGGAACCGTCCGTAGTCCACGCCGCCGAACCGCACCGCCGTGCGCTTTCGCACCGCCGCTCCCGGCGTGTGAAGGGCGGGCACGTACATGCCGCCGACCTCCTGGATCGCCCGGAGCAACTCCTCCCGGCGGGCGCCCCGCCTTTTCGCGCGACCGAGCGCCGCGCACAGCTCCACCGCGGCCTCCTCGCCGTCACCGATCAGGAAGGCGTCCACAAAGTCCGCCAGCGGCTCGGGGGCGGCGGCTACGGGGCCGCCGGCTATCACCAAGGGATCTCGGTCGCACCGATCGGCGGCGCGCACGGGGACTCCGCCGAGTTCGAGCATGGCCAGGATCGTGGCAAACGAAAGCTCGTATTGCAGCGTGAACCCCACGACGTCGAAACTGGAAAGGGGCAGTCCGGATTCTTGACTGCATAGCGGGATGCCCCGCTCACGCAGGCGCGCCTCCGCATCCGGCCAGGGTGCGTAGACGCGTTCGGCCATCACCTCGGCTCGATCGTTCAGCAACTGGTAGAGGATCTTCAAGCCGAGGTGCGACATCCCGATCTCGTAAACGTCGGGAAACGCCAACGCGACGCGCACCTCCGCGCGAGCCGGGTCTTTCGCGACGGCATTCCATTCCGCGGCGATGTATCGGGAAGGCTTCGTGACAAACGGGAGGATTTCGTCGGTGATTACACTTTTATACGAGACCGCGACGGTCATTCACGATTCCCCTTCGAAGGGGGATCATAGAGCACGGAATGGCCGATTGCAACCGTGAAGCCGGTGCGCACACCGCCGGGGCCGCAGGCCTCCGGACGACGCCCCGGTTGTGCCGCCGCAGGGGGACCGTACCTCAGAGCGATGAGATTTCCCGTCAAGGAGTCACGGCCTCACGAGCCTGCCGTCGAACCCGGATTGATGGACAGCAGCAACTGCTTTTCCGCCTTGGCCAACTCGGCGAAATTTTTCCGACCGAGCACGGCCATCATCTGCTCCTGGGCTTCCTGCCACACCGAATGGAGCGGACACAGAGCCTCCCGGCTGCAGTCCCCCGGCGCCGCCAGGCAGACGTTCAGATGAATGGGCCCCTCCACGGCCTCGATGACATCCTTGATCGTCACCTCCGACGCAGGCCGGGCCAACGAGAACCCGCCCTTCGCGCCGCGATGCGACTTTACGACCCCCGCCTTCGCCAGGGCCTGAAAGATCTTGGCCAGGAACCGAGGCGGAACGTCTTGCGCCTTGGCAATCGCGGACAGCATGCTGACTTTGGACTCCTCTTGCTGGGCAAGGTAAAGCACACCACGAATGCCGTACTCTCCCCCACGCGTCAGTTTCATCGTTCTTCCTCCCCGGAGCCAGGACAACCAAAGGCTCGATGATGAAATCAAGTGCGGCCGACGTATCGATGGTTCAGAAGAGCAATCAGCATACCAGAGGGTCTGTTTGTTTTCACGACCAAACTTTGGATGGCTATATCGGCAGTACAAATCTATTCCACCACCAATAATTCAATGGGTTGCGTTGGACGGCCGTCCACAAGTGGGGTTGCAAATCGTCGCGCTGCGCCAAGGGATTTTTTCTGACACCGTGCCCGGCTGTGCGAAATGACTCAATATTCCTATCTTTTGCCTCAATTGTCGGCTGCAGCGTGGAGCCGGTGCGCGGGCTCCGCGGCGCAAAGCGTGGGGGATCGAGCGCACCCTGGTGCGGGGCGGACCGGTCCTCCGCCACCTGCGGCACCCCGTGGCCGCTTCCCGCGTGGACGGCTACAACGCGGTCCGGAGGATCAGCCAGCACGCGAAAACCGCCAGCGCGACCGCCAGGGTCCGGCGGATCGGCTCGCTGGGGAGCCGCATGGAGAGCAGGGCGCCCAACTGCGCACCCAGCAGCACGCCCAGCCCCATGCTCCCCGCCACGGGCAGGCGAACCTGGCCGTGCCGAAGGAACGCCAGCGTGCCGGTGAGGCTGGTGATGGCCAGCACGAAATGCGACGTGGCCGTGGCTGCGTGCACCGGGATCCCGAGGATGACAATCAGGAACGGCACGTGGATGATCCCTCCACCGATGCCGAAAAGACTCGAGATCGCGCCCACCAGAAAGCTGATGACGATCCCGAGCCGCATGTACGGCGATCGCAGGGCTTGCAGACTTTCGCTGGACACGTGGGTGCCCCGCGGCCGGACAAAAAAAGGCAATTGGCGCCCCCGGTGGAGAAAGGCGGCAATCAGGAGGAGGAACACGCCGAAAAACGTCGAGAACCAGCGCGAATCCAGATACTGCACCAGCAGGGCTCCACCCAATGCCCCCGGTATGGTGGCTATGGCAAACGCGAGCCCCATCCGGTAGAGGACGCGGCCTTGAACCATGTAGGCCACGCTTCCGGACAGCGCGTTGAGGAAGACCACCGCGAGGGAAGTCCCGACGGCTTCCTGCGGACTGAAGTGATAACCGAAAAGCAACAGCGGGACGATCATCCACCCCCCGCCCGCCCCGATGAGGGTCCCCAGGGCGCCGATACCGAGTCCGGCAAAAAAAAGGATCGTATAGACATGCATGACGGCCGTCCGCCTGTGATGGGTGGGAGCGATGCTGTACATCCATATCTCGATTCCCCGACGAGGTCAAGCCGTGCCCCCGACTTTTGTGTCGTGCGCCGCCCCCGGACGGCGCCAGGCCCGGATCGCGGACCGCTTGACTGGATGGCAAGAGGATGATAGATGTCCAGCATGGGCAACGGGTCAAAAATCATCGGCGTCCTGGGGGGCATGGGGCCCGCGGCGACGGCGGACTTTTACCAAAAGCTCATCCGGGCGACGCCCGCGGAGACCGACCAGGATCATCTCAAGGTCCTGATCTTCAGTAACCCCCAGATCCCGGATCGGACCGCCGCGATTCGCGGCGAGGGACCGGACCCTCTCCCCGCGCTGGTTGCGAGTGCGGAAGCGCTGATCCGCGCCGGAGCGGATTTTCTCGCGATGCCGTGCGTCACCGCCCACCACTTTTTTGACGGCCTTCAGGCGGCCGTACGGATCCCCATCCTGCACCTCGTCCGCGAAACCGTGTCCGCCGTGGGGGCAGAGCACCCGGAGCTGCGCCGTTTCGGCCTTCTCGCCACGAGCGGTACGCTGCAGTCGCGGATGTTCGAGGCGAAGTTCGAGCCGCAGGGGCTCGCCGTCCTCACCTGCGATCGGAGCCTCCAGGAATCGTGCGTGATGGAGGCGATCTACGCCGTGAAGAAGGGCGAGTCCCTCGAACGACCTCGTCGCCTCGTGCGAGAAGCGGCCACCCACCTCCTCGAACGGGGCGCCCAAGCCATCATCGCCGGATGCACCGAGATCCCGCTCGTCCTTCGCGAGGGGGACCTCCAGGTGCCGGTGATCGATCCCACCTGGAACCTCGCCCGGGCCGCCGTGAGGTACGCGCTGACCGCCGGGCTGCCCCTCGGCGGACGCCGCTCGTGCTACAAAGATCGAGGGTGAGGCGCTCGTCCGCCTTACGGTCCCGCCGGCGAGTCTGATCGCGGAGCAGGCTTCGCCCACACCTGACCCGGCCGCAGGCACCGAATTGTTCTCGCCCTGCGGCTGTGCGTGGCTCGACGGCTCGACTCCCGCGTGTAGTTTCGCGCGGCTTGGACCCGTCGCCGTATCCCGCTCGGGCCGCGGGACACGCCGCGTGCCCGCCTGCATCGAGGCGGGCGCGTCCAGCGACGGGCAATTTGATGTTGCAACGCGCCGCTCCGGACGGTAGGCTTCCCGCAAGTTCGCGGCCCCGTGGCTCTCCGCGCCCGTTCCGTTCTCCGGGCGGACTCGGCTTCAGGGGCGCGCGTCCCGTCTGCGGGCCGCCGCCCGGGTCTTCCGCGACGGCGTGCCGGCCGCGCCATCACCCCCGACCGCCGCGGAGGCTCGGCAAGCGCAGACCCTCCCGGCAACCACGGCATGGTTGATCTCGTTCGCGCCCTGACCCGCCTTTTCCACTGGGGCCCCGTGACCACAAGTCCGGGTGTCTCGTACGGCCCCGAGACACCCGTGGCGCGGCGCCTTCGCGACCTGGTGGAAGCACGCGTACCCCCCGCCTTGGAGGACGCGGATCTCCGTGACACCCTGCTTCCGGTCTGTAAGTCGTTCGTGACGGTGGAGCGCGAACGGATCGCGGCCGCCCATCGTCAGGGCGGCAGCGGGATCGAGATCGTCGGCTTGCACACCGAACTGGTCGACGCGCTGATCTGCCAACTCTTTCGGATGGCCGACGCCAGCGTCGCGGGGAGCGCCCGCGAGCGCACCGCGGGCTGCGCGGTCGTGGCCCTGGGTGGGTACGGCCGGCGGGAGCTGAATCCCGGCTCCGACGTGGATGTGATGTTCCTGTACCGGCGCGACGTGGATGCGTATGTCAACGCCGTCCTCCGGCACGTCCTCTATATCCTGTGGGACCTGGGTTTCAGCGTCGGGCACAGCTGCCGATCCCTGGCCGACGCTCAACGCATGATGGACACGGACCTGACCGCGCGGACCGCCATGCTGGAGGCGCGCCTCCTGGCGGGCCACCACGCCGTATTCGGGGACATGCAGGAGCGCATCTGGCGCGGCCTCCAAGGCCGACGGGTCCAGCAGTACATCGCCGAGAAGCTGGACGAGCAGAGGCGCCGCCACGAGAAGTTCGGCGGCTCTGTGTACCTGCAAGAGCCCAACGTCAAGGAGGGGCCGGGCGGGCTGCGCGACTTCCATGTGGCCCTCTGGATCGCCCGGGCGCGGCATCACCTGGCGACGCTCGCCGACCTCGCGCATCTCGGGCTGCTCACACCCGTGGAGATCGGCCAGTGCGTGCAGGCGTTGGACTTCCTCTTCCGCGTCCGAAGCGAGCTCCACTACCTCCAGGGCGGGAAGCACGATGTCCTGAATCTTGCGATCCAGGTCCCGGTGGCCGCCAACCTGGGTTTTTCCGAGGGTCCGACGTGCGGGGTCGAACGGTTCATGCGACAGTACTATCTCCGGGCCGGAGGGCTCCATCAGCTCTCTACGCGGATCATCGAACGGTGCGCGAAGGGGCCCCCCTCCCACGTGGAGGCCGTGATGAAGCGGTTGCGGGCGCGGGACATCGGCGACGACTTCGTGGAGCTGAACCGCCAGATCCACATCCTCCCCGCCCAGCGCGACTGCTTCCGCGCCGATCCGGTTCGACTGCTGAAGATCTTCTGGTACCGGCAGGAGATGGGGTACGACCTGAGCGCCGAAGCCAAAGAGGCGGTCCGTTCCCACCTCGACCTCATCGACGCCGATTTCCGCCGGTCGAACCGCGCCTTGGGGTTCTTCCTGGCCATCCTGCGCGCACCGGAGGGCGTGGCCGAGACGCTCCGGCAGATGCACCGGCTGGGTGTGCTCACCGCCTATATCCCGGAGTTCGCCCGGATCGCCTGCTTGGTGCAGTTCGACTACTACCACCGCTACACGGTGGATGAGCACACCTTCGTCCTGTTGGACTACCTGGAGTCGCTGCGCAAAACGGACGATCCCCGGCTGCAGGAATTCCGGCGGATCGCCGCTGAACTGCGCAAGCCGGAGATCCTCAAGCTCGCCATCCTGTTGCACGACATCGGCAAGGGGGAGGGACACGGCCACACCCAGCGCGGCGTCGCCATCGCCGAGACGGTGCTGGCGCGCATGGGCCTTTCGGCCGGCGACACCGCCGCCGTCGAGTTCCTGGTTGCGCAGCACCTGACCATGGCGCACATCGCCGAGCGGCGGGACCTGGACGACGAGCGCCTGATCATCGATTTCGCCCGCCTGGTGGGAAGCGAAGAGCTGCTGCGCATGCTGTATCTCCTCACCTACCTCGACATCAACGCCGTCGGCCCGCACGTGTGGACCGACTGGAAGGGAACCCTGTTGTGGGAGCTGTTCATCAAAACGCACACCCTGCTGACGCGGGGCGTCCCCGAGGGGGAGGCGGAGCAGCAGCGCGCCCGGAGTCTGCGGGCGGGGCTGGTGGCGGAGCTGGGCGGCGACTTTGGCGCCGAGGTGGTCGGCCAGCACCTGGCGCTCATGCCCGCCCGCTACGTCCTCACCACGTCCAGCGCCAAGGTCGCCCAGCATCTCCGCCTGATCGATCGGGTGCGGCGGGGCGAGCCGGTCGCCGTCCACTGGTCCGCGTTCCCGCTGGCCGGGTATTCGGAGGTGCTGGTGTGCGCCCCCGGCGCACCGGGCCGTTTCACCAGCGTGGTGGGCACGCTGACGGCCCACGGGATCAACATCCTCTCCGCGCAGCTCTTCAGCCGCGCCGACGGCGTCATGATCCGCGCCTTTCAGGTGAGCGACGGCCGCGGCGCCGCCCCGCAGGACGAGGCGACCTGGCGCCGTTTCGAGCGGGACGTGCGTGGCGTGATTCTGGGCCAGGCGAGCGCGCGGGACCTGATCAAGGCGCGGCGCCGGGATCTGCTCGCCAAGCCCGTGGCGCGGCTCGACGAGATCCAGACCCGCGTGGAGTTCGACAACCTGGTTTCGGACCGCTACACCGTCATCGACATCCGTGCCCAGGATCGTCTGGGGCTTCTCTACGTCATCGCCAGCGTGCTCTCCGGGCTGGACATCGATGTCACGTTGGCCAAGATCGCCACCGAGGTGGATCAGGCGGTGGACGTGTTCTATGTCACGGAGAAGGACGGGCGCAAGGTGACCGAACCGGCGCGGATGGGGGCCATCCGGCAGGCGCTGGTGCACGCCATCGCCGACGGGATCGCCTAGCCCGCGGCCCCGCCGACGGCATCCGTGCGCCGGGATATTTCCCTTGACAAGCCCGAGTCGGTTATTAACATGTGAACGCGCTTGCGCGCGACGCGCGGACGCCGAAGGAGAGCTATGGCAGCGGGTGCCGTTCGCCTTGGTGACATGCTGGTCAAGGCGACGCTGATCACGCGGGAGCAGCTGAACCAGGCGCTGCAGCAGCAGCAGACTGCGGGTGGGCGCATCGGCACCAACCTCGTCAAGCTGGGCTTCATCAGCGAAGACGACATCACGTCGTTCCTGAGCCGGCAGTACGGCGTCCCCTCCATCAACCTGTCCCATTTCGAGATCGACGGGACCGTCATCAAGCTCATCCCGGCCGAGATCGCACAAAAACACCAGGTGATTCCCATCAATCGCACCGGAAACATCCTCACCGTGGCCATGGCGGACCCGAGCAACATCTTTGCCATCGACGACGTCAAGTTCATGACCGGCTTCAAGGTCGAGCCTGTGGTGGCCGCGGAGACGTCCATCCGGAACGCCATCAACAAGTACTACGATTCGGCCGGCATGGTCGAAGACATCATGAAGACGTTCGATGACAAGGACGTGGAGGCGCTCAAGGACGAGGAGGAGGGCGTCAACGCCGCCGAGCTGGGCAAGGCCGCCGAGGATGCCCCGGTCGTCAAGCTGGTGAACCTGATCCTGACCGACGCCATCAAGAAGTCGGCGTCGGACATCCACATCGAGCCGTACGAGAAATCCTTCCGCGTGCGCTACCGCATCGACGGTGTCCTCTACGATGTCATGCAGCCCCCCCTTCGACTGCGGGCCGCCATCACCTCGCGCGTCAAGATCATGGCCCAGCTCGACATCGCCGAGCGGCGCTTGCCGCAGGACGGTCGCATCAAGATCAAGATGGCCGGGCGCGAGATGGACTACCGGGTCTCCACCCTGCCTACGCTGTTCGGGGAAAAGGTCGTCCTGCGTTTGCTCGACAAGGGTAACCTGCAGCTCGACATGACCAAGCTGGGCTTCGGACCCGAAGCCCTGGCGGACTTCGAGAGCGGTCTCCTGCTGCCGTACGGCATGGTCCTGGTGACGGGCCCCACCGGCTCGGGCAAGACCACCACCCTCTACTCGGCGCTCAACCGTCTCAACACCATCGACACCAACATCATGACCGCCGAGGACCCGGTGGAGTTCAACCTCGCCGGCATCAACCAGGTGCAGACCAAGGCGGAGATCGGGCTCACCTTCGCCGCCGCCCTCCGCTCGTTCTTGCGCCAGGATCCCGACGTGATCATGGTCGGCGAGATCCGCGATTACGAGACCGCGGAGATCGGTGTCAAGGCCGCCCTCACCGGCCACCTCGTCCTCTCCACACTGCACACCAACGACGCGCCCAGCACCATCAGCCGGCTCCTGAACATGGGCGTGGAGCCGTTCCTGGTCTCGGCCTCCACCAACGTCATCGTGGCCCAGCGCCTGGCCCGTCGCATCTGCCAGTCCTGCAAGGAGATCGTCCCGCTCCCGCCCCAGGCGCTGGTGAACGTCGGCTTCAGCCCGGAGGAGGCCAAGACCCTCAAGCCCTCCAAAGGCAAGGGGTGCATGGCCTGCAGCGAGACGGGTTACAAGGGGCGCGTGGCGCTCTACGAGGTGATGCTGATCAAGGAGAATATCAAAGAGGCCATCCTGCAAGGCGCATCGGCGCTGGAGTTGCGCGAACTGGGGCGGAAGAACGGCATGCAGACCCTCCGCGAGGCCGGCCTGCAGAAGATCCGCGAAGGCATGACCACCGTGGAAGAGGTCTTGCGCGTCACCACCGGTCATTAACCCTCAACCCAACAGCCTGCTCGGCACGGGAACTGGAGCGCGGTCACCGCTATGCCAAACCTGCACGAACTGCTCAAAGAGATGATCGACAAGGGGGCCTCCGACCTCCACATCACGACCGGAATCCCCCCCATGATCCGCCTGCACGGTCACGTGGCCCCCGTGGGAACCACGCCCCTGAACCCGGCGGAAACGAAGAGCATGGCGTACAGCATCCTGACCGAGGCGCAGAAGCAGAAGTTCGAGGAGCAGTGGGAGCTGGACCTGTCCTTCGGCGTCAAGGGCCTGAGCCGGTTCCGCGCCAACGTCTTCATGCAGCGGGGGGCGGTGGCGGTGGCGATCCGCACCATCCCGTACAAGATCATGACCTTCGAGGAGCTGGGGCTCCCCCCGGTCGTGGCGGAGCTGTGCGAGCGGCCCAAGGGGCTCATCCTGGTGACCGGCCCGACCGGCTCGGGCAAGTCCACCACCCTCGCCACGATGATCGACAAGATCAACCGGGAACGGGCGGAGCACATCATCACCATCGAGGACCCCATCGAGTTCGTGCACCAGCACAAGAAGTGCGTCGTCAACCAGCGCGAGCTGAACTCGGATACCCGCTCCTTTAAATCCGCCCTCAAGTCGGTCCTGCGCGAGGACCCGGACAAGGTCCTCGTCGGCGAGATGCGCGACCTGGAGACCATCGAGGCGGCGCTGACCATCGCCGAAACGGGTCACCTCACCTTTGCGACGCTGCACACCAACTCCGCCGTCCAGACCATCAACCGGATCATCGACGTCTTCCCCCCCCACCAGCAGCCGCAGGTCCGCGCGCAGCTCTCCTTCACGCTGGAGGGGGTCATGTGCCAGATGCTCCTGCCCCGAGCCAACGGGCAAGGGCGGGTGCTGGTGCTCGAGATCATGATCCCCAACGCGGCCATCCGGAACCTGATCCGCGAGGACAAGCTGCATCAGGTCTACAGCATGATGCAGGCGGGGAAAGAGCGTTCCGGGATGCAGACCATGAACGAGTCCCTGCTGCAGCACTACCTCCGCCGATCCATCACCATGGAGCAGGCGCTGAGTGCCTCGACCATGCCGGAGGAGCTCACCCAGATGATCCACCGGACTCAAGGCCAGGCGGCACGACGCTGATTGGAGGAACCCCCAATGGCGGTCTTTGTGTTTTCCGGACGGACCCGGGGCGGCCAGACGATCACCGGTGAGATGGAGGCGGCCAACCGCGAGGCGGTCGTGGCGCGCCTGCGCTCGCAACAGGTCATTGCCACCGCGGTGCGCAGCAAGCCCCGGGACATCACGATTCCCGGGATGGCGGCCAAGGTTTCGGACAAGGACATCGTGGTGTTCACCCGCCAGTTCGCCACGATGATCGACGCGGGTCTGCCGCTGGTCCAATGCCTGGAAATCCTGGCGGCCCAGCAGGACAACAAGACGCTCAAGAAGACGCTCACCGAGATTCGCCAGTCCGTGGAAGGCGGGTCGACGTTTGCCGCGGCGCTGAAGCAGCATCCCAAGATCTTCAGCTCGCTCTACGCCAACATGGTGGAAGCCGGCGAGGCCGGAGGTATCCTGGACACCATCCTCAACCGATTGGCCGGCTACATGGAAAAGGCCATGGGTCTGAAAAAAAAGGTCAAGTCGGCGATGATCTATCCGACCACCATCGTCACGGTGGCGGTGGTGGTGGTGATCTTTCTCTTGGTCTTCGTCATCCCGACCTTCAAGGCGATGTTCGAGGGCTTCGGCGCCGCCCTCCCGTTGCCGACCCAGATCGTCCTGGAGCTTTCCCGCATCGTCCGGAGCTATTTCGTGGTGGGGATCGCCGCTCTCGCGGGCGTCGTCGTCGCCCTCCGGTGGTGGTACGGGACAGCCTCGGGCCGGACCAACATCGACCGTCTGCTCCTGCGACTGCCGATCATCGGAATCCTGATCCGGAAAGTCGCGGTGGCGAAATTCACCCGGACGCTGGGCACGCTGATCAGCAGCGGCGTGGCCATCCTCGACGGTCTGGACATCACGGCCCGGACCGCGGGCAACAAGATCGTGGAGATGGCCGTCTTCAAGACGCGCGCCTCCATCGCCGAGGGCAAGACGATCGCCGAGCCCCTGCGGGCGTCCGGCGTGTTCCCGCCCATGGTGGTGCAGATGATCGCGGTGGGAGAGCAGACCGGAGCGCTGGACGCCATGCTGGGGAAGATCGCGGACTTCTACGACGAGGAGGTGGACACGGCCGTGGCGAACCTCACGTCGCTCCTGGAGCCCCTGCTGATGGTGTTTCTGGGTGTCGTGGTCGGCGGCGTGGTCATCGCCATGTACCTCCCCATCTTCAAGCTCGTGACGGTCGTCGGGCGGTAAGGCCGTCGGACGCCGCGTTGTGCTGGGGGCCGCCGCGCGCGGCCCCCGTTGTCCTTTGGGGAGCCCGGCAGTGACGACGGAGCCGCGCAAGGGCGCTCCACGCGCCTCGACGGGCATGCTGGCCAAGCTGAAGTGGATGATCGGGCTGCGCCTCTTGCTCGCCTCGGCCCTGCTGGGGTCCGCCGTCGCGCTCGACCTGCACGACCGCCTGCCCTTCCCGACCGCCCCTCTCTACGGGCTCCTGGCCGTCACCTTCGGGCTGTCGCTGGCGTATGCCGTGGCCCTGCGCAGCCAGCGCTGGCTCCTCGGGCAGGGGGTGGCCCAGCTGACCCTCGACCTGGCGCTGGTGAGCCTGCTGGTCCACTTCACCGGGGGTCTCGACTCGGTGTTTCCCTTCATGTACATCTTCGTCGTCTTCGCCGCCGCCGCCGTCATCGAGCGCCCGGGCGGTCTGATCGCCGGCGTTCTCAGCGGACTCCTGTACGCCACGCTGGTGGCGGCCGAGTGGATGCAGGTCATCCGCCCGGTGGATTTCGCCGGGGGGCTCGCTCTCCACAGATCCGCCGGGTACGCGGCGTACCAGGTCGTGATCCACGCCGTGGCGTTTCTGGCCGTGGCCGTCCTGAGCAGTCACCTCGCCTACCGGCTCCGGCAGACCGGACAGGAGTTGGAGCGGCGCGGGCTGGACCTCCGGAATCTGCAAACCCTCCACCAGGCCATCGTCTCCAACATCAGCAGCGGCCTGATGACGCTCGACCTCGAAGGGCGCGTGGTCTCTTTCAACGAGGCGGCCGAGCGCATTACCGGTTACACCTTTGCGGCGCTGCGGGACCGCTCGTGGCAGGAGAGCCCCTTCGCGGGCTGCCCGCCCATGGCGGAATTCTTCGCCAACCCGGCGGTGCCGCCGACAAACGCGGTGGCGGAGATCGGTTTACAGCGTGGGGACGGGCGCGTGATCCCCGTCGGATTCTCCTGCTCGCCGCTCCGGCAAGCCGACGGGACGGCCGCCGGACTCGTGGCGATCTTTCAGGACCTCACCGAGCGCAAGCGCGTGGAGGAACAGCTGCGGCGGGCGGACCGCCTGGCGGCCCTGGGACAGCTCGCGGCGAATATCGCCCACGAGGTGCGGAACCCCTTGGCGGCCATCAGCGGCGCGGTGGAGCTCCTCCGCGACGACCTCACGCCGACCGGGTCCAATCGGCGGCTTCTCGACATGCTTCTCGGCGAGGCGCACCGTCTGAAGTTCATCACCGGCCAGTTTCTGGACTTCGCGAAGCCGCAATCGCTCCTGTTTCGCCCCTGCGCGGTCCGATCGCTGGCGGAAGAGACTCTCCGGTTACTCGAACAAAGCGGCGAGTGGCATAAGCGGACGCGGTGGACGGTGCGCGACGAGGCGCCGGACACCCTGGTCCTTGCCGACGCCGACCAGTTCCGTCAGGTCGTGTGGAACCTCTGCCTGAACGCCGTTCAGGCCATGCCCGACGGGGGTACGCTGACCGTCGCCATCCGCACCTCGACGCCCGATGCCCGGGTGGTTGCCACGGCCCCGCGCGCGTCGGCCGGTCCGCCCGCGCCCCCCGCCGACCGCGCGGGCGTGCCGCGGCTCGCCGGCGAACCGGCGTCGCGCGAGTGGGTCGAGATCGCATTCCAGGACACGGGGAAGGGTATGACGCCGGCGGAGCTCCAGCGGGTTTTCGATCCGTTTTTCACGACGCGCCCGTCGGGAACCGGCCTGGGGCTCGCCATCGCCCGCAAGATCCTGGACAGCATGGGCGGCCACATCGGGGTCGAGAGCTCCATCGGGGTCGGGACCACGTTCCGCGTCTGGCTCCGGCGGGCCCTGCGGAGCGTCGACGACCGACCACACAACCCGCGCCCACGGGACCACAGAGTGGACAGCGACCAGACCACGGACCCCGGGACAACAGACCGCGCGGGGTCGGGAGTCCGTAGTCAGTAGGCCGTGGTCGGTGGTCCCGTCGTCAGCAGTCCGTCGCCAGTCATGAGGCTGCCATGAGCAGAATCCTTGTCGTCGACGACGAAGCGGCCATGCGCGACTTGCTGCGCATCGTCCTCGAAAAGGAGCGGCACGAGGTCCTGACTGCCGGTGACGGGGTGACCGGGCTGTCGCTGGCAACCAGCCGCAGCGTGGACCTGGTGATCTCCGACATCAAGATGCCCGGCCTGGACGGCGTCGGGTTGCTCGCCGGGCTCCGCCAGCAGGGACGTACCACCCCCGTGATCATGATCACGGCCTACGCGGACTCGGAATCCGCCATCCAGGCGATGAAGCAGGGGGCGTACGATTATCTCACCAAGCCGTTCAAGATGGATGAGATCAAACTGGTCATCCGACGGGCCCTCGCGGAGGCGGCGCGGCAGGCGGAGACCGAGCCTGTGCCGGCGCCGCAGGTCGAAGAGCCGGCGCTGCGCAGCATCATCGGCCGGGGCGCGCGGATGGTCGAGCTGTACAAACTGATCAGCCGCGTGGCGTTGGTGGACTCCTCGGTCCTGATCACCGGCGAGAGCGGCACGGGGAAGGAGCTGGTGGCCCGCACCATCCACTACAACTCCGCCAGAGCCAACCAGCCCTTCGTGGCCATCAACTGCGGCGCCATCCCCGAAGAGCTCCTGGAGAGCGAGTTGTTCGGACACGTCAAGGGCTCGTTCACGGGCGCGATCGCCCACAAGATCGGGCTGGTGGAGGTGGCCGACGGCGGTACCGTATTTCTCGACGAGGTCGCGGAGATGAGCCCGGGGCTTCAGGTCAAGCTGCTCCGCTTCCTGCAGGACCACCGGTTCCGGCGGGTCGGAGGCACCGAGGACATCGAGGTCGACATCCGGACCGTTGCCGCCACCAACAAAGACCCGGGGCAGCTCATCCGGACGGGGGCGTTTCGCGAGGATCTGTACTACCGCCTGAACGTCATCTCCATCGAGATGCCGCCGCTGCGCGACCGCCGGGAGGACATCCCGCTGCTGGCGGCCAACTTCCTGGGTGTGTTCGCCGCCCGCGCGGGTCGGAACGCCATGCGCATCGCCCCCGAGGCGATGGAGATCCTGACGGCGTACGCCTGGCCGGGAAACGTCCGGGAACTGGAAAACGTGATGGAGCGCGCCGTCGCCCTGGCGGTCACCGACGAGGTACACCCGGAGAACCTCCCCCCCAACGTGATGCAACCGCCTGCCGCGTCGCTTCCGCAGACGTGGGAGGTCCCGCCGGAGGGGTTGAATCTGGAGGAGGTCATCGCCGGAATCGAGCAGGCCCTCCTGAAGGACGCCCTGGCCAAGGCGGACGGCGTGCAGACCCGCGCGGCGCAGCTTCTGGGGATCAACTTCCGCTCCTTCCGTTATCGCGCCCGAAAGTACGGCCTCGACCGACACGTCCGCGACCGAGACCATGGCGCCGCCTGACCGCCGGCCGCTCTGGATCGCGACCTGCCTCCTCGCCGCCACGCTGATCGGGTTGCCCTGGGCTGCGGGCGGCAGGAGCGCCGTCGGGCAGGTGGGTCTTGTCCTCTCCATGGTGCTGGCCGCCACGGCGTGCCTCTTCTCGGGGAATCACACTCTCCAGTCCCGGCCGTCACCGCTTCTCCTGACCGCCGCCGCTCTCGCCGGTATTTCGGCCGTGTTCACCATCTACCCTGACCGCACAGTGCAGAGCTTGCCCTTGCTCGTCGCCTACCTGCTGGCCGGCACAGTGGCGGCCCAGGGCGCACGGAGGATTCCCGGGGCCGAGCGCGTGTTGCTGTGGGCGATCCTGCTTTCTGGCGTGTCGAGCACAGCCCTGGCGTTTTTCCGTCTCGCGCAAGGCGATCAGCTCGGCCTCTACGCCTCGCTCCCCACCGGTCCCTTCGGTTACCCGAATGCTCTGGCGGGGTTTTCGCTGCTCACGGGTGGCGCCGCCCTGGCCACCTGGCGAGGGGAACGCAACCAGGCGATTCGGGCCGCCGCGGTCGCCGGAGGCCTCGCGATTTGCTGTGGTATCTGGTTTGCCCGATCGCGCGGGGCGCTGGTGGCGGGGGTCTTGGCACTCTGCCTGTGGCTAGCGATCGAGCGACCGCATTGGCTGCGACGACGACCGCTGTGGTGCGTGGGGGGATGTCTCTGCGGCGCTGCGGCCCTCGCGGCGCTCGGCTGGAGTTCGCACTACGCAGGGATGGTGGCAAGTTGGCGACTAGGGGATCCGACCCAGGACTCGTCGCTTCTCTGGCGATGGCACATCCTCCGCTGGACATGGGCCATGGTGCGCGACCACCCCTGGTGGGGCGTGGGCCCGGGGGCGTTTCCCGTCGCCCTCACCCACTATCAGCGCCTGCCGTACGTCAGCGGAGAGAACCCGCACAACCTGTACCTGGAGCTCGCGGCGGAGTACGGCTTGCCGACGGCGATCCTGGCCGTGCTGGCCCTCGGCGGACTCTTCGTGCGATTGGGCGGCCGGATACGGCGGGCCGAGCCAGGCCATCCGGTCCGAGCGAGGCAGGTGGCACTGCTGGCGACGCTCGCGGCTTTCAGTGTCCATAGCTTGGTGGACCTCGATTGGAGCTTCCCGGCCATTGCCCTGACGGTCGCGACCCTGATCGGTCTGGCGGTATCCTCTCTTGACGGCCTGCCGGAGAGACGAGTCGCCCGCTCCGGACTCTGGCGCGTCGCGCTCATCGTCGCCTTGGCGGCCACCGGCCTCGTCTCGCTCACGCGCTATTACGCGGCCACGCTCGTGACCTGGGGCCATCACGCCCTGACAGCCGGCGAGACCACGGCCGCGCGGCGTCACCTGAATTGGGCGCTGCGCCTGAACCCGGTGAGCTTCCCGGCGCTCCAATGGTCGGCCTGGGCGAACGTGGGCGCTGGGGACGCGGCGGCGGCAATGGACGTGGCCGATCGGGCGGCGCGTATCGCGCCGCTGGACCCCAACAGTCAGTTCTTGGCCGGGGAAATCGCGGCGAGCGTCGGGTGGTGGAAGGAGGCCGCCGCGCGATTCCGGGCCGCCGCCGAGCGAGCGCCGTCCGCGCAGTTCCGGTTTCATGCCGGGCTGATCGAGGCGACCCTCTACGGCGGAGACGCAGCCGCGGCCCAGCTGCAGTACGAGCGAGCCACCCGGATCTTCACTCCGGAGCGTGTTCTGGCGGAGGACGGCCGTTGCTTGGCCCCGGGCGACCGGTACCTTTTGGCGCACGCGACTCGGATCGTGGCCCGGTCGTACGCAGAGGCCGGAGACGCCGCTCGCTCCGAGGCGCTCTTGGCGATGGCTTCGCGCCTTGCGCAGCCGGACCGCCGGGGGATCTGCATCACCCGGGGACGTCCCGGCCAGACGTCGCCGGAGGCGGCGATGGAGAGCTTCTGGCGGGCGCTGGGGGAGGATGGATGGCCTCGGGCTGCCCGCCTTCTGACGCCCGGGAGTCGAGGCCCGCAAGACCAGGTGGGCGGGAACCGATGGGGCGCGGGCGGCAGCCTGCCACGCGTGCGGGTCACGTGGATTGCACGCCTGACGGGTGGAGAGTTTGCGGCGCGCCTTTGGTTCGAACTCGCCACCGAGGACGGCGACGGCAACCGACTCACGCGCTGCGCCGTCGGGGACACCCGCCTGGTCGGAGCCGATTGGTTCGTGGACGGGCTGCCGATCGTCCAGGACCGATCGTGCCAGTCGTGACGATGGGCCGGCGCGGGCTCGTCGGCATTACCAGACACATCCGCGCATGAGCGAGGCGGAGATCGGCGTGCGGGGGACAGGGCTGCTCGAAACGCGTCAACGCGCGGACCGGTGGCGGTTGGCGCTCGCGCTTCTCGCCCTCGGCATGATCGTCCTTGCCGGGACGACGGTGCTGCGCGGATACTCGTGGAGAGAGTTGGGAAGTTACGGCGATGCTCCCGATTACCTTCAGCAGGCCCGGACCTTTCGCCCGGGGGCACACCATATGCCCCTGTACGGTTGGACGGTGGGAGTACTCCATGTCTTGATGTTTCGCGTTCCCCCGATCGAAGCCGTGGGGGTCGCGGTGAGTCTGGCCTGTCTCGTCCTGGCGGCCGACGTCATTCGCCGCCTCTTGCTGTTCGAGCAGACCCCGCCCGCACGCGCCTTCTGGATCGCGCTGGCGCTCTCGGTGTTTCCCGCGCGGCACTTCGTTTACGCCACGCGCATCCTTGCAGACAGCATGCTCTGTCTGTTTGTGGTCCTGGGATACCTCTGCCTCCGAAGGGGCCAGGGGCATCGCGCGAATCTCTCCCTGTGCGCCGCTGCCTTGACGCACGACCTGGCGGCGGTGCTGTGGATTCCTGCCGCGCTGGGCCACCTGCGGCAGCGGGCCTGGGGACCGCTGCTGTCGTCCCCTGTGATCTGCCTGCCCACGCTGGCGCTTATCGTAAGCCGGGCGCTCGGCTCCGATGGGGTTCTGCGTTGGCAGTACGACGGACGTCCGATCTTCACCGCGCCGCTCCTCGGGCTCCTGAAATCTCCGTTCGACCAGCCGTGGCTCAACGTCGCCTCGTACGCATCGTTCACGATCTATGGCGCATTGTACGGATGGGGTCTCTACCGCTCCATGCGGGGCGGGGCACAGGGAGCGTTCTGGTTCTCCGTCGTGCCTCTCGCCGTCTTGCTTTGTCTCCGGGAGTACGTCCTCTACTACGCCTTCGACCGGTTTCTGGTCCTGAGCTTCCCCGCGCTTGCCACACTGCTTTCCTCCATGGACGTGAAGGCGCTTCGCCACCGTGCCGTTCTGGCATTCTTTGCTCTCGTCTGGCTGGCGAGCATGGCCTACTTTATGTGGTCATTTCCCTCGAGCGACGTGCGCGAGCGGTTCCAGAAAGCGATCGGCCCTCGACCGCAGGTGACTTCAATCGACGACCGCCACTCCTGCCGTGAGTTCCTCCAGTCCGTCTTCCCGGAACAATGTGGGGTAGTATGAGATGATGCACCCCAGAACGACGGGGTGATCCGTCGTCAAGCATGACAAATTGTGGCACCCGAAAAAAATAATTATCAGTGGGACGGCGGTCGCAACGACGCTCCGGTAGAAAGGGGACTTCGGGAATCCGCCTTTTGAAATCTCGTAACTATTGGTTTTATTTGGAACGATTGTTTCGGCCGTCCGTGAGGAACGGGAATCGAGGCAATGGCATCGCTTCTGCATCCTGATCCGGCTGTCCGAGGATCTTTCCCGAAGAGACTCGAAGCAGCGAACGCAAGACCAACCCAAACAGAAGGAGGATGTCCAATGCTGAAGATGCTGCGCAAGAAGTCGAAGGGCTTCACCCTGATCGAACTGCTGATTGTCGTGGCGATCATCGGCATCCTGGCCGCCATCGCCATCCCGAACCTGCTGTCGGCCCAGAAGAAGTCGAAGTACGCGCGGGCGGCCTCCGACACCAAGACGGCGGTCACCCAGGCCATCGTCTTCTCCAACGACAAGAACCAGAACCCCGGAGACATGAAGATGCTGCGTGACTCCGGCTATGCCAACATTGCGGACACCGATCCGTGGTCTGGCGCCTGGAGCTACTCTGCGGCTTTCGCGAACACTGCCACCCCGGCCGCCCAGGGCGAGATGGCCGTCTGCAGCAAGGGCCCGACGGCTGCCGGCGCTGACTGCCCCGCGACGGGCTTCGCCCCGCTTGCCGCCGTGCCAGCCTCCACGCCGGACGGCGGTGTCGGGTACTCCAGCGTATACGGCTCCTGGCAAGGCAAGGCGTAACTCTCACCCCAGCCTAGTGCAGGGCTAGAAGCGGAAGGGGGGCAGGCGTGACATCACCGCCTGCCCCTTTCCGCTTTTGCGTGTTGATGGACACCCAAGGTTTCGGATAAAAGACCCGAAACGCCGTTCGTGAAACATACGTTATGTGGGGAGGACGCGCCATGGGTTTGGCCGCGGATCCAACGCGGGAGGTCGAAAAGGAGACGCGGCAAATCTTTGCCGCGGTCACCGCCTGCTTCTTCTGCTCGGGAGCGACGGGACTGATTTACGAGGTGCTGTGGACGCGCATCCTCGGGCTCGTCTTCGGCCATACCGTCTTTGCCATTACGACCGTCTTGGCGGCCTTTATGGCTGGGTTGGGGTTGGGGAGTTACCTGTTCGGCGGCGTGGCCGATCGGAACTCTCGACCGCTCCGACTGTACGGGTTCTTGGAAGTTGGAATCGGGGTTTACGCCCTCACCACACCGTTTCTGTTTTCTCGCGCCGAAGATATCTACATACCACTCCACCGCGCATTTGGGCTATCCTTCTTCACCTTCAGTCTGCTCCAGTTCCTGCTCATCTTCGTGATCCTCTTGATCCCCACGACACTCATGGGTGCGACACTCCCGGTGCTGAGCAGATTCTTTGTTCGGAGCCTAGAGGTCTTGGGTGGGCAGGTGGGGAGACTGTACGCCCTGAACACGTTCGGCGCCGTACTCGGGACGTACGCGGCGGGGTTTCACCTCATCCCGACGCTGGGCGTCAAGACCACGCTCCTGCTCGCCGCCGTCGCGAATATCGGAATCGGTGCCCTGGCGGTCGTTTTCGACCGACACCTGTACCAGCTCGGACGAGGCGAGACCGCGGGCGAGCCGGCAAAGGCTCCGGCGGCGTCTGCTCGGGAGTCGAATCCCGCAGTTCCCGCACCGGAGAGACCGTCGGCCGTGGCGGTATGGCTCACCGTGGCAGGCTTGGGAATATCGGGTGCCGTGTCCATGATGTACGAGGTCGCGTGGACCAGGGTGCTCGCCCTCGTCATCGGAAGTTCCACGTACGCCTTCAGCACGATGCTGGTGACATTCCTCACAGGGTTGGCTCTCGGAAGCTACCTGTACTCGCGCGTGGCGGGACGCCTCTGGATCACGCCGAGATTCTTTGGCGGTCTCCAGCTCGGCATCGGGCTGAGCGCCCTCCTGGTGACGCCCCTCTTCGATCGGATGCCTGAGATTTTTCTGCGCCTTTTTCAGATCTCCCAGTCCCCCGGATTCATGAAAGCGCTCCAGTTTTTTATCAGTGCGCTCGCCATGTTCGTCCCAACCCTCTTTATGGGCGCGACATTTCCCTGTGCGATCCAGATCGCCTCCACGGCCGTGAACCGGGTGGGGCGCGATGTCGGGCGAGTCTACTTCGTCAATACCGGCGGCGCCATCGTCGGCACCGTCGTCGCCGGATTCGGGCTGATTCCGTTCTGGGGCCTCCAGGCGACGCTCCAGGTGGCGGTATCCCTGAACCTTTGTCTGGCCCTGGCGCTTTTTCTCACGTCCCGCCGACCCGTATGGCGGCAGCCGGCGACGGTAGTCGTTCCCATTCTGGCGTTGGGCGCGCTCTATCTATCCCCTACCTGGGATGCGGGCGTGATGACCAGCGGAGTCGCCATTTACGGACGGAGCTATTTCGGCCGACTGGGAACAGGAAATTTCCGGGGGGCGGCTTCCCCTGATAGACTCCTGTACTACAAAGACGGTCTGAGCGCGACCGTCTCCGTACACCGGCAAAGAGAACTCGTGTACATGCGAGTCAACGGGAAGACGGATGCCAGCAACGGCGGAGACATGCACACCCAGCTGATGTCGGGGCACCTCCCCATGCTCATCCGGCCCGACGCCAAGCGCGTGCTTGTCATCGGCATGGGAAGCGGCGTGACGGCCGGGGCGGTGGGCCTACACCCGACCGACCGGATCGACCTCATCGAGATTGAACCCGCGGTGGTTGAAGCTGCCGCATTTTTCGCCAAAGAGAACCGGGAGATCCTGAAGAACCCGAAGGCCCGTGTGGCGATCGCGGACGGACGGAATTTTCTTTTGGCTTCAGATGAGAACTACGACGTCATCATCTCCGAGCCCTCGAATCCGTGGATGCGAGGCATCGGGAATCTTTTTTCCCTGGACTTTTATGAACTGGTCGCCCGGCGGCTGGCCCCTAGGGGAATCGTCTGCCAGTGGATCCACATCTACGGGCTCTTCCCCGAAGATGTCAAGATGGTCGTCAAAACCTTTCGATCCGTGTTCCCGCACACCGCCATCTGGAACACGAACATCGGCGATCTACTCCTCCTCGGCTCCAAGGAACCCTGGACGCTGGACAATGCCGTGCTCCAGACGAAATATGAGGCCAGTCGCGAACTCCGCGAGGACATGGCCAGGCTCGGCATCCGCTCCCCGTTGGCCATCCTGGCGGACTTTGTCTTGACAGAGGAGGAAGCCGCAGCGTACAGCCGGCATGCCCTGGTCAACACCGACGACCTTCCCATCTTGGAGTTCTCGGCGCCCGATAGCCTGTACGCAGACACGCTGGATCTGAACTGGCGTATCCTGAAGTCGTTCGGGCACCGTCCGCTCCCCCCCCTCCTCAACCTGTCTGAAAGCGCGGCGACGGCACCTGAGCTGCAGCGAGACCTCGGCCTGGTATTCTGGGCCAAGGACCGGTTCGAGGAGGCTCGACTGCATTTCGAGAGGGCGTTGCGCGATAACCCCAAAGATATTGTGGCATTGCTTTATCGTGGAAAGATTCATGCCCGCTCGGCTTCCGTCCTCTTGGCGGAGGCCGACTTCAAGGCCGCCCTCGGCGTCGATTCGCGTTCGATCGAGGCGCATGAGACGCTGGCACAATTATACCGGGAGCAGCGCATGTGGGACGCGGCCGAGGTTCACCTGCGCGAGATCGCGACCCTCCGTCCGAACGAGGCCCGACACCTCGCGGCCTTGGCGGACTTCGTGAGGGAACGCGGTCGCTTCGACGAGGCCATCCAACGGTACCTTACCGCGCTTACCGTTGCACCCGAGGATTCCCGCCTGCGGATCGGCCTCGGCCTTGCGTACCGAGGGTCCGGCCGATACGCCGAAGCCATCGAGGTCTTTGGTCGGGTCGTCTCCAGCGAACCGGAGAATGCCTTCGCCTACTATCAGCTCGGTGTGGCCAACCTTGAGGCAAAGCGCACGGACGAGGCGTGGACAGCCTTGCGCACGGCTAGCCTCAAGGACCCTTTCCGACCGGGAGTCTGGCTCGCGTTGGGCAGGCTACACGCTCTGCGCGGGGACGCGGCAGCGGCACTCGAGGCCTTCCATCGTTGTTTACGTTTGGAACCCCTTAATACCGATGCCCGCAAGGCGATCGAGGAAGTGTCGGCCACTCTGTACAATGTCACGTCCTGAGCCCGGCGCGCTTGACCGGACGCCGGAACGTAAGACTGCCTTGACGACGTGCGAACCGTTTGGTTCTAATATGACAAATCTTCCCAGCATGAGGAACGGATGGAACCGATCATCGAAATCCGCGGATTGTGCAAGGATTTTCGCGTGGGCTTCTGGCGGAAGCGCGTGCGCGTGCTCTACCCGCTGGACCTCACGGTGAATTCCGGAGAGATCTTCGGCTACCTGGGACCCAACGGCGCTGGAAAGACCACCACGCTGAAACTCCTCACCGGTCTGATCCTCCCCACCGCGGGGTCCGTGAAGCTGCTTGGTCACGACCTGGCCGAGGTGGCGGCCAAGCGGCAGATCGGTTTTCTGCCCGAACACCCGTACTTCTATGACTATCTTACCGGCCGCGAATTCCTCGATCTGTGTGGCCGGCTGTTCAGCCTTGCGGCCCCCCTCCGTCGCGAACGGATCGCCCGCCTGTTGCGCCTCACCGAGTTACAGACCGCCGCCGACCAGCAGCTCCGCAAATACTCCAAGGGTATGCTGCAGCGGCTCGGCCTGGCCCAGGCCCTGATCAACGACCCGCGCCTGGTGATCCTTGACGAACCCATGTCCGGCCTCGACCCGCTCGGCCGGAAGGCCATGCGCGACATCATTTTGCAACTCAAAGCCGAGGGGCGAACCGTCTTCTTCAGCTCCCACATCCTCCCCGATGTCGAGGTGTTGTGCGACCGTGTGGCGATCCTGGCTGCGGGCCGGCTGCGCGACGTCGGGCGTCTCGCGGACATCCTCAAGACGCCCACGGAGGACATCGAACTGACGCTCCAGCGGGTTCCCGACCGCCTCCTGCCCGTCTTGCAGGCGCTTGCCCATGCGCCCCTGCTGTATCAGCCGGGCGGTGTCCTGGTGCGCCTCCCGGATGAGGCCCGGCTCGACGACGCCCTCCGCGCGGCTATGGCCGCCGGCGCCCAGGTCGTCACCGTCGCTCCGCTGCGGCAGACGCTGGAAGAACATTTCTTGCGCGAGGTCCAAGGGGTGGCGCAATGACGATCGTCGCCATCGCCTGGAACACCTTCCGCGAGGCCGTGCGGGATCGGATCCTGTACTCGATTCTGGCCTTCGCGCTGCTCCTGATCGGCGCTTCCGTCATCCTGGCGGGACTGTCGATCGGGCAGGAGAGCCGGATCGTCAAAGATCTTGGGCTGGCCAGCACGACCCTCTTCGGTACGTTTATCGCCATCTTCCTTGGGATCACCCTCGTCTCAAAAGAGATCGAGCGGCGGACGATCTACCTCATCGTCCCCAAGCCGATCTCCCGACCGGGGTTTCTCGTCGGGAAGTACTGCGGTCTGGCGCTGACCCTCGTGGTCACTGTCGGTGTCATGGGCGTGATGGTTTTTCTCCTGGCTGCCCTCGTCGACGGCGGCGCGACACCCGCGTTGCTGATCGCCGTCGGCGTGGACTTCGTGGCGCTTTTGATCGTCACGGCGGTGGCGCTGCTCTTCTCCACGTTTTCCACGCCGACGCTGAGCGCGATCTTCACGGTCGCGATTTTCGTCATCGGGCGTCTGAGCGGCGATCTGACCCTGTTCGCCGATCAGTTTGCGGATGCGGCCCTGAAACGTGGGATATGGGTGATGTATCTGGCGCTCCCGGACCTCGGGCGCTTCCAGTTCGGCTCGCGCGTCGTGCAGGGCCTTCCGCTGGCGCCGGCGGACATCGGCATGGCGGCGGCGTACGGTCTGGCCTACACGGGTTTTTTGCTCCTCCTCGCCATCGCCGTTTTCCAGCGGCGGGATTTCAAATGAGTGTGCGCGCGCCCCGTCGCCTCACCCGCGCCCCGTGGCTTGCCGGGGCGCTGGCCGCCGCCGTGCTCGTGGGCCTCGTCGTTCCCCTGCACCGTCCTCAGGCGGTGGCGGCAAAGTTTGACCTGATCGAGGAGCGGGTGTGGCTCTTGCCGCCGGCGGGCGCGCTGCGGGTCGTCTCGCTCGGATTCCACGCCATGGCGGCTGACGCGATCTGGTTGCTCACGATCCAGTATATCGGCGGCCACCTGATCGGCGACCGGCAGTTTCCCCACCTGCGCCGGTTGGTGGATACCGTCGTGGACCTCGACCCGCACTTCGTGGAAGCCTACACCCTGGGAGCGCTCTTTCTGAACTATTCCGGCGCGCGCGTGCAAACCGCTCTGGATCTGCTCCAGCGGGGTTACCGGGCCAATCCGAACCGCTGGGAACTCCCCCACGATATCGCCCGCACATACTACCTTGAACTGAAGGACTACCCCAAAGCCTTGGAGTGGTTCAAGATCACCGACCGGATTCCCGGGCGCCCGCACTATATCCCGCGGTTCATCGCCCGCCTGTACGCCGCCACCGGCCACCGCGAAACGGCGCTGGAACTCTGGCAGGCCATGCGGGACTCCGCCACCAGCGACTGGGTGCGGGACATCGCCAACCGGGAAATCGCCAAGCTGGAACGTCAATCCGCAACTCCGTTCACTCCCGGCGCATCCGACACGAGTATTAGAAAGCGACCATGATCATTTTGATCGCATTCCTTTTCGGCTCCATCGTGGGAAGCTTCCTCAACGTGTGCATCTACCGGCTGCCGAGGGGCGAAAGCGTCGTGGCGCCGCGCTCCCGTTGTCCGGGGTGCGGCAAGCCGATCCGCGCGTGGGACAACATCCCCATCCTGAGCTTCCTCATCCTCCGGGGGCGCTGCCGCGACTGCGGACAACCCATCGCCTGGCGCTACCCACTCGTGGAGGGCCTCACAGGCATCCTCTTCGCCCTGACCGTGGCCCACTATGGCCCGACGGCCCTGGCGGCCTCGCTTCTGCCCTTCGTGGCCGCGCTGGTGGTGATCGCCTTCGTGGACCTGGACCACCAGCTCATCCCCAACGTCATCACACTGCCCGGGATCCCGCTGGGCCTGCTCGCCGGCCTGGCCGTCGGTGGCCCCCCGATCCTGGATCGAATCCTCGGGGCGCTCACGGGGGCCGGCTTCCTCTACTTGGTGCTCCTGTACGGCGGGGTACTCTACGGACAGGATGCCATGGGGGAGGGTGACCTGAATCTCATGGCCTTGGTCGGCGCATTTCTGGGGTGGAAGGCGGTGGCGGTCACGCTGCTCGTGGGGTGTCTGAGTGGCTCTTTGGCCGGCCTGACCCTGATCGCCCTCCGGCGGCTCGGCAGGCGCGAGCACATGCCCTTCGGGCCGTTTCTCGCCCTGGGGGCGCTGATCAGTCTGTACTGGGGGGACGCACTCGTCGCATGGTACGCGGGCCATCTGCGATGAGCTTCGCCGCGGTGTACTCCGCCGACCGGGATGTCACGCCCCTCCCGCCGGCGACGCCGGAACGCAATCACGGCCAATCCGACGAAACCCATACCGGAGCCCAGGCTGACCGCAAGTGCTGGCATCCAAAAGCGAGGCCGAAACCGCAGAACAAGCTTGTGTGCTCCGGCAGGCACCCACGTCCCCATGAGGGCCAAATCGGTGCGGTCGAGGCGGTGCTCGACACTATCCAAAGTGGCGCCCCATCCGGGATGCCACACCTCGCTGATCAAGAGAAAACCTCGCGCGAGGCTCTCCGTGTGAACTTCGAGAAACCCGTCTGCCGCGCCCACCACCCGTGCCACGCCCGTCGAGGAGGCGGCTGCGGGTTGCTCATCCGCCTCGACCCCCTCCGCGATCGCGACGTCCCGCCGACGAGTGCCGTGCGCCAGACCGTCCCCGAGGCGCCGCGAAGCCGCGCCAGGATCTCCTCCAGGCCCACGCCGGCCAGTGCGATACCGAAGCACGACGTGAGAAAGAGCAGCCGCCCCGGCAGATGGAACAAGCGAAAGCCCGGCAGCGTGTCGTACAGAAAACGCACCAGCGGCGTATCGAGCGCGACGAGCGTAGACACGACAAAGCTCACGACGAGAAAGAGGACACGGGGTCGTCGCCACCCCAGCGTCCCGCCGGCGATTGCCAGCAGCAGCGGGACCAATCCGAAATAGGCGACGTCTTCCCACAGCTCGACAGCGGCATAGGTCCCGTCGCGCGGACTGCCGAGAAGTTCCGGATGCAGGAACGTCAGCAGATGCTGCCAGCCCAGGGAATGGAAGGACCGGAAAAACCTCTTTGACGCCAGACCCCGCGACACGAACGGCGGTCGGCCACCAACGGCGCCAGGATGTACACGGCCATCCCCGCCGCCAGGGCCCCGTCGACGGCGATCCACCCCGCGGCTTGCCGTGCATCGCCGCGCGCGCCGTCACGCCACCGGCGCACCAGGACGGTCAGGGCATACGCCGCGAGAAACCATCCGCAGTAGTACACGAGCTGTACATGCCCTCGTGCAGACAGAGAGCGCCGACGGCGGCCAACGCCAGGGCGTTCCACAGCCGGGGGCGCTCCGTCAGGTGGAAGAGCGTGGCAAACAACAGCGGAAAGAACGTGATGCCGGGCAGGAGACTCAGCCAGCCGGCATACACGGCCAAGAGCACCTTGAAACTGAACAGGGCGGCCGCCGCCATGAGCAGCCGGGGCCAGGGGCCCAGCCCCAGGGCGCGACCCAGCTCCCACAACACCACCGCCCCCAGCACGAGATGAAGCCACACCGTCCAATTGACCGCCGCGGGGGGAGGGAACAGGTAAAAGAGAACATGCAGCGGGTATGTGTACAGGGCGTTGGGGCTGGTGAACGCCGGGCCGCCCGACAGCTGGTCGGATCGCCAGAAGGGAACCCCTCGGCCGGCCTCCAGCGAGCGCCACAAGACCTCCTTGGCCCCGAGGTGATACGCCAGGATGTCCGAATGCGGACTGTAGAGTATCTGGCCCGGCTGAAGGATGAACCCGTACCCCACCAGTGCGAGGGCCGCGACCAGCAGAAAAGACACCCACCAGGCCGGCGCACCGTCGTCGCGCCTGTGCAGCCCGAGCTTTCGCAACACCACGCCCCGCCTCACCTCGCTCCGTGTGCCTGCAACCGCCGCTCCACGCCGTCCAGCCGTTCCCGGACTCGCGAGACCATGGGGTGACTCGCGTCGATCCGGCGGAGAAGTATGCGAAGCTGCTCCCGGGCCTCCCGCCAGGCGCCGCGGCCCTCGGCCGCGCCTGCCAGAATCCAGCGCGGTAGGAGGAGGGTGGCGTCCACCCGAAGCGCCTCCCGTGCCGCCGTTTCCGCCTCAGCGGATTGTCCAAGCTGGAGGAGCGCCTCGGCCCGCTCGGCGTGCAGCCGGCCGGTCCCTGGATTGTCCGGCAGAAGGGCCAGGGCCCGCGTGAGCGCCTCCAGGCGTTTCCCGCGGGCCGCCGGACCGGCGGCGCCGTATTCCTGCGCCAGTCCTTGCCACGCCAGCACGTTCCGGGAATTGTCCTCGACCGCGCGCTGCAGCTCCATCATCGCCTGGGCCCGGGCTGCGGGGCTGGCGCGGTACCCTTCGAGGTACGTCAGATCGGCCGTGGACCGCGTCAGACGGTATTCCCGCGCCTCGACCAGCCGGGCGAACCGGCCATCCCGTCGTACATAGACCTCGGCCACCGGGTCCCAGTACACCCGCGCCCAGGTTGGGTTGTTCCGCAGGTGGTCCATGCGCGATCCCGGCTCTGCGTCGAGGACCAGGATCTCGAACGCGTACGTGTCGGCAAGCCGATCGAGCGCCACGGGACGGTGGTGCGCCTCGGCGTACGCCTCGAGGAGTTGTTCGTCGAACAGGATGGCGTCGTATCGCCCGTCAATGAAGAGCTGGTTGGCGGGCCAGCGGCGCCACATCAGGTACCCGCCGAACTGGTAGGAGTTGAACACGCGGCCGTCCAACCGGTGGCGCTCCATGAAGGCCGCCGCGTGTTCCGGAAAAATATGCTCCGCCACGCCGAACCCCGGCGGGAAGCGCCGCGTCAGGAAGGCCTGGTCGACGATGGAGAGGATCAACAGCGTGAGACTGGCCAGGACTCCCAGCTGTCCGATCCGTCGTGGGACCTCCGCCGGCAGCCTGGTCGGCAGATGTTCGGAGAGGCGTGCGATGGCCAGCGCCAGAAACGGCAGCGCCGCCAGGACGAAGTACGGGATGGCCCGATTCCGGAACACGGCGTACGCACCCATGGCGGCCACCACGCCCCAGCCCACCGGATCGAAGCGTCGCTCCCACACGACGAGCAGGGCCGCCACGGTGACAAACGCAAGGAGGACGACCCCGAGAACGACAACCGGCTCCCACCACACCGGGTCGACGCCCGGATACCGCCAGGCCTCCAACCACTCGGGAAATGCGGTCAACCGGATCATCCGGTTCTGCCGAAACGGGAACAGGAGCAGCCCGATACCCTGCGGGTTGAGAAACCCGGCCACCGGGAGAGCCGCCACCGCCAGGGCCAGGTGGCGACGGCGAGCGGGGTCGAGCCGGAGCCGGCCCCAGCCCGGTGCGGACCAATCCATCGGCAGCAGATTCGCGAGCAGCGCCAGCGCGGGGAGGCCGATGCCGAAGACGTAGCTCCCGTGCGTGTTTACCCAGAGAACGAACAGAGGGACCAGCGCGTACGCCGTCCCCGGCCGAGACGCCGGGAGCCGGAAGAGTACGGCGAGCGTCCCGAGAAGCAGCAGGAAGGTGAAAAGCTCCGGCCTGACGAACAGCCGGAACCGTAGGGCGAGACTCGCGACGAAGACGAGGAGGATGGCGGCCACCGGGTCGGCGTCGCACCGGCGCAGGAGGCGATACAGAAACCCGGCAATCGCCAGCAGGGCGCCCAGCCGGAGGAGGACGAGACCCGGAAACCCGGTGGCCGCATACACGAGATAGAACAGAACGTCCGCCAGCCAGGAGTACTTGACCCATTCCCGCCCTTCGGTGGTGAACGCAAAGGGATCCTGCGTGGGCAGCGACCGCGTGGCGACATACAGCTCGCCCTCTTTGAGATGGAACCACGTGTCGAGCGAGCTGATCTGGAAGAATCCCAGCAGCACGAGGTGGACAAAAAGAAGGAGACCGAGGCACGCCCGCACCCATCGGGCCGCCGTGTTATTCGCGGCCTCCTGCTCTGTTCCGCGGATCGACAGCATCAGTTATCTATAGCGACCGCCTCTCGAATAGTCAACCGCGAGGGTGAAGCACGACGCGACCTGTCCGTCGCCCAGCCATCACGTCCAGAACGTTTCCGGCGAGCTCTACACCTCCCGCAGCACCTCCCGGATGCTCTGGGCCAGAATCGCCACCATGGCGTCGATGTCCGACTCGGTGACGATGAGGGGCGGCCCGAAGGCGACCCAGTGGGGGTCGAAGCGGAGCAGGAGGCCGTTCGCCAGGCAGCGCTTGCCGACGCGGAGGCCGAACTGGACCTCCGGGGGGAAGGGCCGTTTGGTGGCCGGGTCCTGGACGAACTCGATCCCGAGCATGAGCCCCTTGCCCCGGATGTCGCCCACGATCCCGAGGGGGCGGAGCGTGGCGTCCAGCCGCTGGACGAGGTGGGCGCCGACCGTCTGGGCGTGGGCGGGGAGCTTCCGCTCCACGATCTCGCGCACGCTGGCCAGCCCCGCGGCGGCGGCCACCGGGTTCCCCGCGTAGGTATGCCCGTGGGCGAACTCGGTCCCCGGCGCCCCCCAGAAGACCCGCGCCACCTTATCCGAGACCATGGCCGCGGCCAGCGGGGCGTACCCGCTGGCCATGCCCTTGCCGCAGCACAGGATGTCGGGGGTGACGCCGAAGGTGTCCGCCGCGAACAGGTGCCCCGTCCGGCCGAAGCCGGTGATCACCTCGTC
>JAKPQH010000196.1 GCA_029580855.1 bacterium
CGGCCGCCGCGGTTGTGGTCGTCTTCGACCTGGACAGGCGCATCATCCTGTTCAACAGCACCGCCGAGGAGATCTCCGGCTATTCCGCCCCGGAGGTCAGGGGCCGCAAGGCCAATTTCCTGTTGCCGAGCGACCAGGCGCAAAAGGCGCAGGAGGCGTTCGACGGGATCGTCGCGGGGGACCATGCCTACAAGACGCTGGAACTCGAATGGCTGACGAAGCACGGGGCCCGCAAGCTCATATCCTGGACCAGCACGCTGATGGACGAGGAGGGCGGAGGCGGGTTCGTCATCTGTACCGGAATCGACATCACCGAGCGGAGGCAGGCCGAGGCCGCGCTGAGGGAATCAGAGGAACAGTACCGAACCGTGTTCGAGTCGACCGGCACCGCCATGTGCATCATCGGCGAGAAGACGGTGGTGACGTTCATGAACCAGGAGTTCGGCAGGATGACCGGCTACGGCACTGCGGAGGTGGAGGGAGTGCGCCCGTTCACCGATTTCCTCCAGCCAGCCGACGCCGACAGCTTCAGGAGTTACCACCGGGAGACGCTGAGGGGATCGCGCGGGGTTCCCATACACTTCGAGTGCAACGTCGTCGACAAGGCGGGTAATGCCCTGAACGTACTGGCCAACCTGGGGCTGCTCCCGGGAAGGCCGGCCTGCGTCCTTTCCCTCATCGATATCACCCGCGAGCGCATGTACGAGCGGAACCTGGCCGAGACCGCGGAGAGGCTGAAGCACTTCCTCAGTGTCGCGTCGCACGAGCTCAGGCATCCGATTACCGTCGTCAAGGGCTACGCCAACACCCTCAGCGGTTTCATGGAGGAGATGCCCAAAGAGCACATCATGGAGATACTGGACGACATCGACGGCTCCGCCGATCGCCTGACGCGTTACGTCGAGGACCTGATGGACGTTTCACGCGTCGAGGAAGGCCGCTTTCCCATCCAGAAGAAGCCGACCGAGGTCGGAGAGCTGGTCAATATGACCCTGGAGGACATGCGGGCGATCGGTATCGAGAACGATTTCACCGCCACTGTGTCGCCCGATATCGGCACTATCCAGGTAGACCCCGAGAAGTTCGTCCAGCTGCTGGTGATACTGCTGGAGAACGCCGTAAGGTTCGGGCCTCCCCGCTCCCCCGTGGAGATACTGCTGACCCGGGTGAAAGGAACCCTGGAGTGCGCCGTTCTCGACCGCGGGCGGGGCATAGAAGAAGAGGACCGGGAGAAGGTGTTCGACCGGTTCTACCAGGTCGAGGACATGATGCATCACTCCACGCCCGGGATGGGCCTGGGCCTCTACATCGCCCGCGAGATCGTTACCGCGCACGGCGGCTCGATATGGTGCGAACCGCGGGAGGGCGGGGGCAGCGTGTTTCGCTTCACCTTGCTCCTGGACGATTGACCGTGCCCCCGCCGCCGGGGAGTCCGCTCCGTTCCAGCCCGCCATCGAACCGGCTTCCCGCTCTCGAGGTTCCCGTTGTCCCGCGGCGGGTCCGGAGGCGGGCGACCTGCTATAGTTTAGCCTGGACGACGAAGGAAGGCGGGACTGCCCGATGATCCGCGAGCGAAAGACGAAAGTCGCGCTGGCCCTGCTCCTGGCAGGGGCGGCGGCCCTGTCCGTCGCGGGTTGTTCCCCCGGGGGGGCCGGCGACGCGTCCGGCCTCGAGCTATCGGGCGCGTGGCGTAAGGTCGCCGATTCCGCGGGCGCCGCGGGGGGCCTGGTGTCGGTAAGCGCGGGGGGCGACGTCAACTTCGGTGACGGCGTGACGCCCTCGCTTGTCTCCGGCGGGCTCGACTACCCGTTCTCGGGGGTCAGGGAGGCCTTCGCCACCACGGACCTCTCGTTCGTCAACCTGGAGTGCTGCATCGCGTCATGCGGCGCGCCCGTAGCCGGCAAGCAGTTCACGTTCAGGGGCCCCGCGGATTCCGCGGGCGCGCTGCGCAGCGGCAACGTGGACGTGGTGTCACTCGCCAACAACCACTCGCTGGACTATGGAGCGGCCGCCCTGGTGGAGACCCTCGCTCACCTGGACGAGAACGGCATAGCGTGGTGCGGGGCGGGCCGCAACCGCGATGAGGCGTACGCCCCGAGGGTCCTGGAGACTCGCGGCGGGAGGGTGGCGTTCCTGGCTTTCAACGGGATAGTGCCGGACGGCTGGTCCGCGACGGCTACCGCCCCCGGGTGCGCGACCACCTGGGATGCGAAAAAAGTGGCCTCGGCGATAAGAGACGCCAAACGGGGTGCGGACTACCTGGTGGCGTCATTCCACTGGGGGATAGAACTGGCTACGTCGCCCGGCGCCGAGCAGAGGAACCTGGCGCATCTGGCGGTGGACAGCGGCGCCGACCTGGTGCTGGGGCACCACCCGCACGTTGTCCAGGGTTTTGAGCTTTACCGCAACCGTCTTATCGCGTACAGCCTTGGAAATTTCGTGTTCAGCCCTCCACGCCCTGAGTCGGCGAAGTCGGTAATGCTCATCGCCGTGCTGGGACCCGGCGGGCTCGTCCAGGCGAAGGTGGTGCCCGCTTCGATATCGGGATGCCGCCCGGTGATCCTGGACGGCGCCCCGGCCGACGCCTGGGTGGGCACGATGTCGAGATACAGCAGCGCACTGGGAACGACGGTGACGGTCCGTTCCGGGCGCGGTTACATCGACTGGAACGCCGCGGCGTCCGGCGGGCGGGGGGTTCCATCGAGCGGGTCCGCCGGGTCCCGATGACCTGGGCGGCCGGGCGGTCCCGGGGCGGAGGGACGTGATGTCGCATACGGGCGGTGGAGACCTCTCCGGAAAAGCACGGGCGACGGTGGCGCGGTACTCGATGCTGGAGGAGGGGCAGCGTGTCGTAGTGAGCGTCTCCGGCGGGCCTGACTCGGTGGCCCTGCTGCTGTTCCTCGCGGACCTCGCGCCCGGGATGAGCCTGACCCTGTCGGTCTTTCACCTCGACCACATGCTGCGCGGGACGGAGTCGGCCGCCGACGCCGAGTTCGTTCGACGGCTGGCGGAAAACCTGGGGTTGCCGGCAGAGGTGACCTCCGCCGAGGCGGGCGCGGCGGCCGGGGGGAGCCGGAGGTCGCCGCAGGACGTGTACAGGGAGATCAGGACGGGAAAGCTGCTCGCGTGGGCGGATCGCTGGGGCGCCGACCGGGTGGCAGTGGGCCACACCGCCGACGACCAGGTGGAGACGTTCCTGATGAGGATGGTGCAGGGCGCCGGTCTGACGGGGCTGGCGGGGATACCGCCGGTCGCCGGGCCGCTTGTCAGGCCGCTGATCGAGGTCTGGCGGCACGAGGTGGAAGCTTTCCTGCGTCTCAAGGGGGTGACCGCCAGGACTGACCGGACGAACCTCGAGGACGACTACCTCAGGAACAGGATCCGGCACCAGCTCCTCCCGTGCATCGTCTCCGGGTTCGGCGAGGCGACGAAGGCCGTAATACTTCGAGAGGTGGAGTCGCTCGCCTGGGACCGCGAGATGTTCTTCGCGTTGGCCCGCCGGGCGTTCGAGGAAGTGGCGCGGCTCGAAGGCGGAACGTGCCGGATAGACCTCCGGGCGCTCTCTGCGGTGTCACTCTCGATGCGGAGGGGGGTCGTGAGGGAGGCCTGGGCGCGGCTGCGGCCGGGCGAGCCCATGCTCTCCTGGCGGCACGTCCGGGATATCCTGACGAAGGTCGCCGGCGGCGCGAGCGGCGCCTCCATCGACCTGCCGGGTGGGATGCGCGCCGAGCGTGAATACGGCGATCTGCTGGTCGGGCCGGCGCCGGCGCCGGCGCTCCTGGAGCCGCGGCGTCTCGAGGTCCCCGGACGGCTGCGACTTGACGGCCGGACGGTCCTGGAGGCGGAGAGGGTGCCCCCCTCCGAAGTCGTGTACGGCGGCGATCCCGACACGGAGTACGCGAGGCCGGACCTCTCCTCGACGCTGGAGGTGCGGTGGGCAAGGCCGGGGGACCGGTTCCGACCCCTGGGATCACCGTACCAGAAGAAGCTCAAGGACTTCTTCATCGACGAGAAAGTGCCCCGGCGCGAGAGGCCAGCGGTGCCGCTGGTGCTGGAGGCCGGACGGATCGTCTGGGTAGCCGGATACCGCCTCGACGACAGGTTCAAGCTGCGCCCGGGCGACGACGGCGCGGTAAGGTTGCGCCTCAGGAGGGAACGTGCGTAGAATGCGCGTGGCACAGCGGCCGCGGCGCGTGAAAGCAGGTGGAACTTGACCAGGCACGAGATCGAGGAGACCGTCTTCACCGTGGAGGAGATCCGGCAACGGGTCGGGGAACTGGCCGGCGAGATAAACCGGGACTACGAGGGCACCGACCTGCTCCTGATCGGCATTCTCAAAGGGGCTTTCATCTTCCTGGCCGACCTGGCCCGCCGCCTCACGGTGCCTGTCAGGTTCGATTTCATAGCCTGCTCCTCGTACGGTTCGTCCACC
>JAKPQH010000197.1 GCA_029580855.1 bacterium
TGTGGACCTGGCGATGGATGCGTCGAACGTGGCCGGAGCGGTTGCCTCGCAGACGCGCCTGGCGTGGAGGGACATAGGCGGCGCGGGGAACGGGACGGTGAACATAGGCGGCGCGGGCGGCGACGTGGACATCGCCGTGAACGCGGCCTATGCGACAAACCTGTGGACGCACTTCCGCGTAGGGGCGGTTGATCGCCGCGATGTGCTGAGCACGAACGTGAACCTGCAGACCTACTACCGCTCGGAGGCCGGAGCCACCGCGACCCTGGGGCTGACCTACCAGGCGAACGCGGGGGAGCAGGTGACGCTGCGGACGACGTTCCGGGCGTCCGGCACCAGCTCCATAGAAATCACGGACGGGACGGACACGTATACTGTCGTCCTGAACAGCATGGACGTCGTAAACGCCGCGACCGCTATCAACGCGGAATTGGTCCTGCGCGGCTGGGGAACCGCGACACTGACTGCGGTTGGAGGGCAGCAGCAGATAAACATCAACAACACAAGCGGCGGGAACCTCACGATCACGAACTCCGGAGGGGCCGGGGACTTCGGCCTGGCCGTGAACAACCTCGCGGACGGCACGACCCACACGGGGACGCTGCGCGATTATGAGAACGACCGCGTGGTCGCGGTCGGCGGCTTCGACATCGTGGCGGCCGCCGCAGCGCTGGACGGCACGCTCGCAGCGTACAACATCGACTTCGCCGCAGCCGACCTCGGGGGCGGCGTGCGGCGCTTCCAGATAAGCAACAACTCCTCTGGATTCGGCGGCATCGCAGGTTCGCACAACCTGACGGTCCTAACCGACGCGGGAGGCGAATCCTTCGAGCAGGAGATGGGGATCAGCGGAGCCGTTCTATTAGCCGGCAACTCCATAAGCTACAACAGAGTGCTGCACGGGTACACAACCACCGTCAACATCGGCAACATGCGGGTGAACCAGATACACAGTGCCCTTCAGACCGCAGCGAACACCGCCTTCGGACTGGACAACCTGACCAACCCCACCGGGGACGTCTTCAACCTGTTCACCGGGGGCGGCTTGGGGCGGATCGACCTGCGCACCTCCTCCGTGACGGCCCGCTACCAGCTGACACTGACCCAGGGCGCGGGGAGCACTGTGACAGAGCTCTTCGGCGGGAACCAGACCCTCGGGCGCGGCGCGGGCGACGTTGGCGGCGTATCCAGGGACTATAACAACACCTACGCCACACTGGCCGCAGGACGAAACATCGAGCAGCTGCGAGCGGACATAGACGCGCTCGGCATCCTGTCGGCCGCGTGGACCGACGCGGCGAACACCCCCGGCTATGACGGGTTTCACCACAACGGCACGATCCGCATAACGAACACGGACGGTTCGCCGGAGAGGCGCGAGGTGGTGTTCAGCGCGAGCGCGGGGACCACCGAACTCATGGGAGGGGCCGTGACGATCGGCGTCGGCGCGTCGGCAGACAGCCAGACCTGGCAAGCCCGCGACCGGGCGCGGATAACGACAACCTACACCGGCATCGACAGGAACGGCAACGCGGTCGGCGGCGCTCGCACCGACTGGTGGTGGGAGGGTGACATCGGGACTTCGAACCCCCTGGTCGGCGCAGGGCTCCCCTTCACCTCGGTCTTCATACCGGACTCCACCACCGCCATGGATATCGCCGTGAACGACTCCTGGGCCCTCTTCACCTCGGCCGCATCAGTCGGGGCGCACGACAGACTCGACTTCCGCATCCGCGACGGGGTGACCAACTCTACATACGACTCTGCCTCCCTCGGAGCGCCGGACCACGGCGGGACCACCTACGGCGGCGCGTCCATGGTCTTCAACGACGGAGTGCTGGACGGCACGGGCGGAGTGACCTTCGACCTCCCCCACATGTTCAGGACGGGCGTCGGGAATTACAACACCGACGATTCGCACGTCTCCTTCATCCATAACGGCTTCGACGAGATCGCCGGCGCGACCTTCTCCGACATCCTGCGCACAGCGGAGCGTTACGACGCCGCCACCGCAGGCTGGGACGTGGCGGGGCAGGCCGACGACCGCTGGTACGCCCGCGCCTGGTACGGGGAGGACGCCTCCTACTACCTGGCGGGGAAGGACCCCGCCTCCGTGCTCCCTCCGGGGGCCATAGAGGTTTGGAGGATGGAGGACGTCAACGCCACACTGCTCTTCACCGCCACCGGCGCTGGGACCTTCCGCGTGCAAGGTAAGGGGTACACTCGCGCCGGGGCAAGGGTCGAGTTCGAGGAGG
>JAKPQH010000198.1 GCA_029580855.1 bacterium
AGGATGCTGCGTCCGAGGCTCTGGCGGTACCAGCGGAAGGGGTTTTCGAGCTGCTTCGCCCCTTCTTTCTCGCGGCGGCGCATCTGCCTCCACAGGAACATCAGCGACGAGGCGACCAGGCCGATGACGATGACCGTCACCCCCATGCCGTCGACTACCTTGCTGACGTTCTCCATGACGGTATGGAACTCCATCGCCGCGTCCTCTCCTGTGTATGCGCCCAGAGAAGATTTCTGCCAACCGGGGCGCTTACCCTGCCGCCGGCGCCGACCGCTTCCAAACGCGGCCGGGCCCCGGCCTCCCCCCGGTGGAGCGCGCCGCCGGCCGCAAGCCGGTCCGGCGGCCCTTGCGGGGCCGCAAGGGGCCTTAATATAGTGTAGTAACGTAGTAACCGGAATCGTCCGGCGGGTCGGCGAACGTGGGAGGCGAAGATACCGTGAAGGCCTGGAAGATCGCGGGCACAGGGCTCATCGGCGCGGCAGCGATCATCGCGGCGGCGGCCCGCGGCGAGCGCGTGGTCGGCATGCACGAGCTGGACTGGGAAGGTGATTGTGTCCCCTCTGGAGGCAGGCGCTACCGCGGGCTCTCTCATTTCGCCTACCACCAGCGCCAACTGATGAGGATGGTGGTCCCGCTGGCGCGCGTCTACCTCCTCCGCGCCATCGAACCCGCTTTCCGGGAGCAGATAATGATCGTCACCGCGATGTCCAACTCCTGCGCCCCGTGACTGATGGCGCACAGGCGGTTCGGTCGAACCGCGGGGCTGAGCAGGGAAGAGGTAGCCGACCTGGTGCGGCTGGACCCCCGGGCATTCGACACCCGGACGCACGCCGCGCTCACTTACGTCAGGGAGTTCCTGACCCGCAGGGAGGGGGTCGGGCGGGTCTCCAGGGAAGCGTTCGAGTCGGCGTTCGCGCCCTCGGAGAGGGAGTGCGTGATGGCGGCGATGAAGGCGATGTTCTGCACCAACCTCATGGTGAACGTGCGGCGCGCGCTCACCGGGAGGCCGCCGGCCGACGACCTGGCCTGCCCGCTTTGAAGCGCTACGCCACGGTGTATGCGCCCGCGGTGAACGGCGCGGCTCGAGGGTCCCGCAGGGTAACCTGGGCCCGGGGAACCGGCAGGGTCGCGCGCGGCGGGCATTGAATCATCTAAGAGGACCGACGGACCCGTCGCTGGAGGTGTGAGAAATAAGCGCGGCATCGAGGACATCCGTCCGGTACAGTGGCAGGGGCGGCGGAAGAAACCGGCGAAGGTGGACGATCGCGGCCGCCTGCGCCGGCGCCGCGGCGCTGCTGGCAGCGGTCGTGGTCCTGCTGGCGGTCCTGCTGCCGGGTGGGTCCGGCGGTTACGTCAGCGTCCCCCGGGTCGAGGGATTGACGTTCGAACAGGCCAGGGCCAGGCTGAAAAGCGCCGGCCTCGGCGTGGAGATAGACCCCACCCAGGACGTGACCCCGGCGGGCGCCCGCGGGAAAAAAGTCGGATACCAGGCCCCGGCGACGGGGGCGAAAGCCCGCGCGGGCTCGTCGGTCACCGTGGCCCTGCTGGACGTGCCGTTCAAGGACAAGGACAAAGACGCCGGCGCCGCGCCGGCGCCTCCCCCCGCGGAGGGCCAGGAGCCCGGGCCCCCCGGGGAGCAGCCGGCTCCGCAGCCGGCTCCCGCGGCTCCCGCGGACGGCGGCCTTTCCGCGCCGCTGGAGGGCGCTCCCCTGTACCCGTTCACCAGGGACGCTTCGATCGCCTGCGGGCACTGGGGGGCCGGCTCGCAGGACTACCCGTACTTCGGCGCCCCCCGCAACGGCGGGGCACGCCTGCACGCCGGCGTCGACATATACCCGCCGGGCGGTGAAGGGGCGCCGGTGCACGCGATGAAGGACGGCACCGTGGTCAAGGTCGCGCCTTTCTACACCCGGGCCAACGGGGAGGTCACCTACGGCCTGCTGATCGACCACGGGGATTTCGTCGTCAACTACGCGGAGGTCCGCAAGCCTTCGCTGTCGGTGGGCAGCCGCGTCGCGCGAAACCAGGTCGTCGGCGTGGTGTCGGGCACGGTCCAGCTCCACCTAGAGCAGTACGCGCCGGGCACCACCACCTGGACCGGCGGCTGGTACGGGGAGCGCCCCTCTAACCTGATGGACCCCACCGGACTCATGCAGGCCCTTTTCGGGGTGTGAACGGTCTCCCGGCCGTGGAGCGAACGGGCCCATCTCACGAGCAGTACAGGTACTCCTTGATGAGGTCTTCGATCTCCTGGTCCCTGCCGTAGAGCTTCTCGCTCAGGTCCAGGTCGTTGTAACCCCGGAGCATCCTTACCACGCCGTCGATGAGCACCGGGGAGAACACCCCGTCGGCCTCGTAGATCTCCCGGTCCTCGAGCAGGTGGTCGGCCGACTCCCAGCACGACGCGGGCAGTTGGGGCAGCCTGCTCCTCACGTCCGAGTGCTCGTCCTCGAAGATATTGACGTCCGCGTACAGGTTGTTGGAGTACTCGATCGCGTCGGGCATCTCCAGCCCGTGCCTTGCAGCCACCGCCAGGCCGGCCAGCAGGAAGTAGATGTTCGCGGAACCGTCCGGGGAGCGGAACTCGACGGTCTGGTTGTCGTAAGCCTGCTCGAACTCCTCCGTCTCCTGGGGGTTGGCGTCCCTTACCATGCTGTTGACGCCAAGCCAGCCGAGGGGGACCCGGACGAGGGCGGACCGGTTCCTGTCCCCCCAGCAAATGTTGGTGGGCGCTTCCTGGTGGGGCACCAGCCTGAGGTACGACAGGGGCACGGTGTTGCCGAAAGCGGTCAGTGACTTCGCGAGCCTCAGGTATCCGGCGATGTTACGCCGCGCGATATCGCTCAGGTGCCCGTCCTGGACCAGCATGTTCTCTTTTCCCTTGATGAGTTTCGAGTGGATGTGCAGTCCGCTTCCGGCGTGTCCGACCACGATCTTCGGGGCGAAGCTTATGGGCACCTTGTACTTGTAGCCGGTCATCCTGAGTATGTACTTGCCGATGACGATCTGGTCGGCGGCGTCTTCGAGGGGGACGGGGGCGAACTCGATCTCGTGCTGCTCCATGTCCTGGTACTGGCCGCTCACGAAACCGACCTCGGTGTGCCCGTACTTGATGACGCCGCCGGACTGCGCGATCGTCTCCATGGCTTCGCGACGCAGCAGTTCCCACTTCGAGAACGGGGACGACTCGTGGTAGCCTTTCTGGGGGTCGCTGGGGTACACCTCCTGCTTGTCGGAGAAGACGTAGTACTCCAGCTCCCCGAGGGCCTCCAGGCTGAGCCCCGTGTTTTCCTTCAGGGCCTGGTGCGCCTTGCGGAGAACGTTCTCCGGTGAGCTCGGAAGCGGCACGCCCTCGTGAGTGTAGTAGGAGCAGAGGATATCGAGCGCCGGGATGGGGGAAAACGGGTTCACGTACGCGGTCTTGAACCGGGGGATGACGTAAAGGTCGCTGGACGCCGCGTCAATGTACGAAAAGAGGCTCGAGCCGTCCACCCGCTCACCCGCGGACAGCAGGGTGTCGAGGTGCGCCCTGTTGTTGATGACGAAGTTGAGCTGCTTGAGCCTGCCGTCACCGCCGACGTAGCGGAAGTTCACCATTCGTATCTCGTTCGCTTCGATGAAGCGGATGATGTCCCGCTTGGTGAACTCGTCGGGCGGTTTGCCGAGAAACTGCACCAGTTTGTTCGGGCTCATCTGGATGTCCACGGGCGCCTCCTCCTCGCGGGTCCGCTGCCGCCTCGCGGATGGCTGGAGCCGTGGTGGTTGGCCGGCGCCCGCTTTCGTTCCTGAAAAATGTGGAGTGGATTATACATCCACGATTCCGGCATGGGAAGGAAAAACCTCACAGCGGGCACAGGCGCCCCCCTGGGAGTCACCGGCGGACCCGGAGCGGCGTGCCCTTTCCGCTGAGCCGTCGCGGCGGCGATACGCGGCCCCGGCCGCCGGGGGCCTGACCGCCGTCGCGGGCCTCAGTCACAGGGTTCGACGTCGGCCCACCGCCGGGCCCTGTCGACGGCCCTCTTCCACCCGGCGTACAGGGCGTCGCGGGTCGATGCCGGCATCCGGGGCTCGAACCGCCTGTCCACCCGGTGGACCCTGACGATGTCGTCGGGGTACTTCCACTGGCCGGTGGCGATGCCGGTGAAATAGGCGGCGCCGAGCGCGGTCGCCTCCAGCGCCTCCGGACGCTCGACGACGGTGTCCAGCACGTCGGCGAGGAACTGCAGCAGGAAGTTGTTGCCCGACGCCCCGCCGTCCGCCTTGATGTCCTTGACCTCGATGCCGGTGTCGAGCTCCATCGCCGCGACGACGTCCTTGCACTGGTAGGCGATGGATTCCAGGGTCGCGCGCACCACCTGGTCCCTGGTGGTTCCCCGGGTAAGGCCGATGACGGTCCCCCGGGCGTAGGGGTCCCAGTACGGCGCGGTGAGCCCGGTGAAAGCGGGGACGACGTAAACGCCCCCGGTATCGTCGCAGCGGAACGAGCAGTCCTCGGAGTCCGAGGCCTTCTCGATGAGACCGAGGTTGTCGCGGAGGAACTGGATGGACGACCCGGCGCTGGAGATTATGCCCTCCATCATGTAGGTGGTCCTGCCGTCCATCTTCCAGGCGATCATCGGGGTCAGCTTGTTGATGGAGGCCAGCGGCTCGTCACCGGTGTTCATGTCGATGAATGTCCCGGTGCCGTTGGTGCACTTCACGCTGCCCGCCTCGAAGCAGGTCTCACCGAAGAGGGCGGCCTGCTGGTCGGCGACGACGCACCTGATGGGGATCTCCGCCCCGAAGACGTCGGTGGATCCGAAATAGCCGTTCGTCTCCCGGATCTCGGGGAACACCAGGCCGCCGGGCAGCTCGAACGGCTTGAGGAGCAGCGGGCTCCAGCGCATCCCGAACGGGTCGTACATGCCGGTGGCGCTGATGTTCGAGAAGTCGGTGGCGTGCACGCCGCCGCGGGTGTACTTCCACACCAGCCAGGTGTCGACCGTCCCGAACAGCAGGTCGCCGGCCTCCGCCTTCCCGGCGGCCCCTTCGACGTTGTCCAGCACCCAGCGCGCCTGGGCGGAGGACATCCCCGGCGTCACCGTGAAATGGCCCGCGGTTATCAGCAGTTTGCCCAGCGGGCTGCGCTTCAGGCCGCCGCTGACCGACGCCAGGCGCTGGAAGGCGCCACCGGCGAGGTGCAGGGCTCGGAAGAGGCCGGAGCGGTTGATCCGCTCGCAGACATCCGACATCCTGGTGTCCTGCCAGGTGATGAAGTTGTAGACCGGCTCGCCCGTCTTCCTGTCCCAGAGCAGGCTGGTCGTCCTCTGGGTGGCGATCCCCATCGCGGAGATGTCCGACGCCTCCAGCTTCGCCTTCTCGAGGGCCCCGAGGGTGACTTCCACGCACTTGTCGTAGATGTCCAACGGGTCCTGTTCGGTCCAGCCCGGCCTGGGGAAGATCTGCTCCAGCTCCGTGTAGCAGTCACCGACCACGTTGGCGTCGGTGTCGTAGATGACCGCGCGGGTGCCGGTTGTTCCAACGTCGTTGACCAGGATGTACTTACGGCTCATCTCGTCCCCCAATCGTGACCGCCGCCGGGACGCGCGGGCGCGGTTCGCGCTCCGTCGGCGATTCGCCCGGCAGGTCAAGGATAACCCGCGGTGACCGGCCGTTCAAAGCCCGCCGGGGCGGGTCGGTCAGGACGGGGTGGTGCGGAAAGACGCGTGGCCCGAGGGCTTTCCGTCTATCTCGAGCTGCCAGCGGTAGCCCGTGTCCGGCTCGACGGGGAGGTTGACGAACCCGAAGACGGCGGTGAACTCCATCTCGGTGCCGGCGGGTACGCCGGCGGGCCGCCCGACCTCGAAGTCGCCGGTCTTCATGACGGGCTGCGGCGGGTCGCCGAGTTTCACCGGGCTGCCCCCGTCGTCCTGGAGAAAAAGGTCCAGCCGGTGTCTCACGTTGGTCTGGTCCCAGGGGACGCTGACACGCACCGCCACCGCCATGAGCCTGGGCCCCGGCGGGCAGATCGTCCAGCCGCCTCCCATGATGTACAGTTTGCCGTTGACGGTCTCAGCGTAATCGCAGAGCAGGAGCATCGCTTCCATCACGCCACCACCTTCGCCGGGCGACGGGCCTTCCGGCCCGCCCGCCGGTCCCCTCAGAAAAGAACGGACATGGCGCAAGTCGCGCCATGTCCATTCTGCGCTTCGAGGCCGCCAGGTCAAGCGGCGCCGCGGTTCAGACCTCGTCCTCGCCGGCCTCGGCCCGGTCCTCTTTCTGGTAGACGATGTCGTGTGTCGCGTAGCGGTACTCGCGGTGGCGCTCGGCGGTCGACCGCATCGCCCGGCCCCCGTGGCCCCTCGCGTAGTTCATCGACCTTTCCCTGGACACGCCGACGCTCTCCGCCTGGGCGATGCCGTCGAAGTTGGCGCCGAGGAAGTTGACCTGCCACTTACGGGCGACGGCCCTGTCGATCGCCGCCTTCGCCGCCTTCCAGCTCACCTCGCGGCTGGCGTTCTCGTAGCCGTCGGTCATCACCACGATGGCCGTCTTGGGGTTCCCGGCTTCTTCGGCCATGGCGATAAGCCTCACCAGGGCGTCCAGCAGGGGGGTCATCCCCCGGGGAAGGACCTCCTCCACGCCCACCGGCTTCCATTCGTCGATCTTCACCCTGTCACGGAGCACGTCGAACTGCATTCCGCTGTCGAAGGCGTCGAAGACGGCCAGGGTCACGCGGTCGGGCGCGCCGTCCTTCCCGAGCTCCTTCACGTAGGCATTGACGGAGGATACCGCCTCGTCCCAGATCGGGGCCATGGAGCCCGTCCTGTCCAGCAGGATGTACACGCCCATCGGTTTCTTCTTGTTGCTCATGATCGACCTCCTTGTTCGCGGCCCGGCCCGTCCGCCGGCCCCCCGTCGGATGACATCTCGACTCCCAGGCCGCCGCTGCCGGGCGGCTGTCCCCGGGTTCCCGGCGTACCGGAAGCGGCGGGGACGTCGAGGGGATGTTGCCGTGAGTAAGTATATCGGGGGGGTGTGACAGCGTTTTTGCCGGTTTTTTGAAGAAGGACACGCCGGCCGTCAGGGGGAGCCCGGGAGCGGGCGGAAATAACGCTCCCGGTCACTGGAGGGAAGAGGGCCGCCCGCGGGGCTCAATCCCTGGCCGCCGCCCAGTCGGTCAGCGCGGTCGGGAGCAGCGCCTGCAGCGTCTTGACGTCGCGCAGCTTCTTCTCGATCCCGTACTCCCGGACGTAGCCGTAGCCCCCCATGTTCTGCAGCGCCTCGCTCACCACGACCTCCGACCGCTCGCGAACGAACGCGTAGAGCATGTCCACCAGGCCGAAGGCGCCCCCGGTTTCGCCGCCGGAGGCCACCCGGTAGAGGAAGGAGGCCATGGCCTGGTTGGAAATCTCCGTCTCCAGAAGCTTCTTGTGGACGTTCTGGTGCATGCAGATGGGCCGTCCCGTCTGCCGGCGCTGTCGGGCATACCCCAGGGCGCACTCGGCGGCGTCCCTCGCCGCGCCGTACATGATGGCCGAGTAGTAGAGCTTGAGGGAGGATACGGCGGCGTCGCGGGCGGCCACCGCGTTCTTCCCGCGGGCAAGCTCCTCACCGGCCTGAAGGTCGCGCGCCGACAGTTCCAGCCGGGCCACCGGCATCTCCTCGCAACCGGACAGGCCCACGGGCGCGCCCCGCTTCGCCGCCAGTGCGGCGCCATCCGCCAGGCAGAGCGAGCCGTCCGCCGCTCTCCCTCCCGGAAGCACCACGGCGTCCACCAGCTCCGGGGCGGGCAGGGCCAGGAACTCGACAGGACCGTCTCCCCGCGC
>JAKPQH010000199.1 GCA_029580855.1 bacterium
TGATGAGCTGCTCGTGGGCGAGGGCCTTCTCGAAGACGTCCAGGGCCGACTTGTACTCCGCCGGGGGCTGCGGGATGGCCTGCAGGGTGACGCGGCCACCCCGGTCCACCAGGTGGTCGAACAGCTTCAGGGCGTGCGCCAGCTCCTCCTGGCTCTGGAGCCGCATCCACCGCGCCGCCCCCGGGAGGTTATTCGCCTCGCAGTAGGCCGCCATGGCCAGGTACAGGTACGAGGAGTGGTACTCTTTCTGGATCTGCTCGTTGAGCGCGTCCTGCATCGTCTTGGCCACCATCGTCGTCCGTCTCCTTTCCGTCCTGCGCGCGTGTCTGGGGCGGGAACCCGGCTGTCCCGGATGCGTCTCCCGGGCGTAGGCGCGGGATCACCGACCGGTTGCCCCATGGGCATTCGGGTCGCCGTCCGGTCGCTCGAGAAATTTCCCCGTCGCCGTCACGAGCACGCGATCGCCCTGTACGAGCTCGGCCTGCATGCGGTGCAGTCCGTGGGAGGATTCACGAATCCAGGCCCGCACGGTGACCGGGGAGTTCACCGTCACCGGATGGCGATACCGCACCGTCAGGTCGGCAGTGACGGCGACGCGGCCGTGGGCGAACAGACAGTTCGTCATGGCGCCGTCCAGCAAAGCGGCGATCACGCCACCGTGAATACGGTGGCTATACCCCTCGAACGTGCGGGCACAGTCGAACGTCGCCTCGACGCCGCCGTCGACCGCGGGCCGAAATTCGAGATGCAGACCCCGCGGATTGTCGGCGCCGCACACGATGCAATACCGATGGCTCGCAGCGTGAAGCCGTTGCATCTGCTCGAACTGCTCTGGTACGGGGGCCCTCATCTTCAAAGATGCTGGCATGGGTCATCCTCACCTGTCATCGGTGCAGCGGTCACCGGCGCGCCGGCGGACGGGACCCGGTGCGGGCTTGCGCCAGCACGGACACACCCGACCGGACTTTCTCGCCGCGCCAGACCGTTGCGATGTACCCGTCCTCCACGGGAAGCCACAACTCGACCCGGGACCCGAAACGAATCATCCCGACAACTGCACCGGCATGCACGGTGTCCCCCGGTCGCGGTGCGAAGACCACACGCCGCGCGACGGCACCCGCAATCTGTCGAAGGATCACGGAGCCCCCGGTCGGATCGGACAGCCGTATTTCGTTTCGCCGGTTGGTGGCGCCGGTCTTGGGGGAAATCGCGTTTCGATGCGCACCCGGCATTGACCGCGTCTCGCGGACAGTTCCGGTGATCGGTGCGCGGGTGGCGTGGACATCGAGCACGGAAAGAAAAATGCCGATGCGGAGGGCCTCCCCCCGTATCCACGGGGAACCGTCGGCGATGCCGAGATCGTCCACGACGCCATCAACGGGCGAGACCACCGCCACCGGGTGCGCTGCGACACCCCGGGTTGGATTGCGGAAGAACCACGTGAGACCGGCGGCGCACAGGAGCGGACCCAGCCCAAGGACCGGATGCCGCAGCATGGCTGCAACGCCCGCGAGGGCGAGGGCAAGGATCAGCCATCGCCACCACCCCCCGAAGGACCACAGGAGCCCCAGCGGGGGAAGATTTACGCGGTCCCAGTCTCTGGAGCGCACGAGTTCACCCCTCGGCCAACGGCGACGACGCGCCGGGAGCGACGCAAGCGCCAGGACGAGAGCGGCCCGCGGCTGAATTTCATCGGGCGCATGTCGCTTGATCCGCCTCCGGGGGCGTAGCGGCCTTTGCCCCCATCACGATCTTGCTCTTTCCCGGCGGGAGAACCTCCCTGGCCACGCGCGGGAACACGCGGCCGAACTCCTGCACCTCGCCCCCGAGGAACGCCCGCGCTCCCTCCGCGCCGATGACCCAAAGCCGCACGAAGAAGAGGGCGCGGAGGAGGCGTCGGGTCGGGACCTCGTGCTCCATGGCCAGAAACCGTCCCCCGCGCGCGAGCGCGCGTGCGACCTCGCACAGCATGACGCTGCGAGCCTGCCCTTTCAACTCGTACAGGGCGTAGGCGCACGTCACGACATCGAACACGCCGTTCTTGAACGGGAGGGCCGCGGCGTCGGCCTGGACCCAGCGGATGCCGGAGCACCCCGCCCGCTCCACGCCGGCCTTACCGCGGGACAGCATTCCCCACGAGAAATCGAGCCCGACGACGACCGTATCCGCCGGCGCGGTCTCCGCCAGGGCCCACGTCACGGCCCCGGTCCCGCAGCATAAATCCAAGACGCGTCGAGCGGACACCTGGGTCGCCCGCTCCGCCAACGCCCGCCGCATCGGGCCGGTCGGCTCTCCCGAATGCCATGTAACGAAGCGGTCGTACAACCGTGAGAAGAGGTCATAGTACCGCCGCCGTAGCGCCTGTCTACGCACGGGGCCACCTCTCACGGCCCAGCCGCGGCGGTCCGCGGCGGGCGGAAGGACGACGCATCCGTCAATCCCATACCCCGGGCCCATCTGTGGTCTGGCCGGACGGGATTTCAGCCGGGAGGGGCCGGGGACAGGGTCTCCAGAATCTCTGCAATTCCCGACTCATCTCCCGTGCCGATGAAAGTAAGAAAGCGCTCGCGGACTCCGCGGTTGCGGAATTCGGACAGATCAAAGCGCCCACACACGTATTGGAAGAGCGTCGTCGTGTCGCCGTCGGAAAAATCGATCAGACCCTTGGCGCGAAAGATAGACGACGGAAAGGCGTTTACGGTCTGCAGGAACGTTTTACGGTCCAGGGCCCGCGAGAGTCTCAGGGTTTTTGACCACAGCCCCGCTTCCGCATGTGCCGGGTGTGTGTGGAAATTCTCACCCGGCTGATGGCGAGACCGGGCCTCTTCGCTTCGAGGCGCGACCGTGGCCGAATCGTCCGTATCGAGGATCCACGCCGGGTTCAGATCGCCCTGAACGGCGCAAAACAGGGGTGCCCGCCGATTGATTTCCCGCACGCGCCCGCGCACCGCCTCCAGGCGCGACGCGTCCACCGAGTCGCGCTTGTTCAGAACGACGATGTCGGCGGCCCGGATTTGGTCGACCGCGATGGGACCGTGCGCGAGAGCCGCGTCGAGGTTGGCGGCGTCCACGATGGTCACCGTGGAGTCGAACCGCACCAACTCCTCCAGCTCCGCCGTCTCATCCAGGAGGTTGAGCGGATTGGCCAGGCCCGACGTTTCCAGGATAATGGTATCGGGGGAAAAGCGTTCGAGGATGCCCCGGAGCGCCCGCTTCAGGTTGCCTGCCAGGCTGCAGCAGACACAGCCCTCGTCGATCTCGGTGACCGTGTAGTCGAGCAATTTGCCGTCGAGACCGACCTCGCCGATCTCGTTTTGGATCACGGCCACAAAGCGGCTGCGCTGGGTTTGATATTCGATGAAATGGCGCAGAAAACTGGTTTTCCCGGCGCCCAGGAAACCCGTGAGGATGATAAAAGGCGGCCGGTCGTCCATACCGAGGGATTTCCGGTCGACGCCCCTGGAATCCTCGAGCCGATGCGCCCGCCACCAGAGCCTGTCCCGGTACTCGAGCGGGGCGGCATCCGCGCAATCCGCGCCCACGTCGGAAACCAGGCCCCGCTCTTTCCCGTCCAGGGCCGACCACAGGGCATCGAAACGCCCGTCTCCGTACCCCAAGGCCACGAGCCCGTTCCAAAGACCGGGGGCGTCTTCCAGCGAAACGTTGCCCGACCGGTCATACACCCGCTGCACAGCCGGTGACCGCCGTTCGATGAGGCGGCGGGGGGCCTCCTCGACATTGAAGGTCACAGACGCGGCCAAGACGTCGAAAAAGCCGAGCGCGGTCTCGAAGGCCGGAAAGTCCTCGTCAAAGCCACCGGGCGCGACCAGCTGCACCATCCTCCCGTCGCGCGGGAGGGACACGCCGTCGCGTGCCACGGTGCGCCGGCGGGACACCGCTCGCATGGCGAGGGCGAGCGCGCGCCCATGGTTGGCGACGGCCAACAGGAGGCGGCCAACCTCGAAATAGGTGGTCATCCGCGGGTCCTGGGGAAAATCGCGAATGCTGCGATGATAATTCTCGTTCTGCGTGGAAGCGGCCGCCTGGAGCGAAAGGTGCTCGACCAGCGGTTCCTCCGCATCGGGAAAGTAGCACAGCCCGAAGCGGCCGGCGATCCATCCGGCGACAGGTTCGACTCGCAGAAAATGCAGACCGAACACCCCGGCAAAGCCCTTGACCTTCGCAGTCCACCCTTCCGTCTCGGCCGAGGACTGCTTGAGGCCTCTCCAGCCGATGACGTGGCGAACCGTGGGCAAAAACTGCGTGCGGATCAGGATTGCCCGCAGGAGCTCCTGGGCCGTCGCGTCGGGAGACCTGTGAAAATTCGCTCGAAGAACGTGGTCCAACTTCAATTCAATACTCCACCTTGCCCCCCTTGGGGCCTCCCCACGCGAACTTGACGATCTTGCCGTTTTTCCAACCGATCGCAAAGATGCGTACCGTGCCGACCGCCGCCGGCGAATGCTCGCATTTTTCCACCCGGGACTCCAGGGTGTAGAAGGTGACGCCTTCCTTCTCTTCCGTCTTGGACAGGACCGGCTTGGACATGTCGCACAGCGTCAGCTCCGGGGGAACGACCCCCTGCGCCCCATACTTGTTCAAGGCTGCCTCGCGCTTGGTCCGGTCCGTGAAGCTGTCGGTCACATCCTTCATTTCCGGTATCATGCTCGACCCGGAACACCCGATGAGGCCGATCAGCAAAAAGGCCGGGAGGAAGAATCCTCTCGCGCCGGTATGGCGTTGTCCCATGGTCGACCTCCCGTTCGACCGGCGGCGAGAGATCGGACGTCTCTCGCCGCCGGTCTCTGAGGGTTCTTAGACCTCGATCCCGTACCCGATCTTGTCCCCGTTGCCGAGGTAGGCCGGATCCTGCGACCGATGGCGGGCGGTGCCCCTCTGGACCGGGTATCCCCGTTCGATGAACTTCTTGGCGCACAGGATTCCGGTGCAGTGGTTGCAGCCGATCTTCTGGAACCGATATTTGCCGAGCGAGAGCACCAGGTCGTCGTACTTGGGGTCCCAATCCTCAAACGGAGAGATGTGCAAGCCCCCATAGATGCCGTAGAGCTGATCTTTCTCGTACTTGATCTCTCGGAACGCCGTCTCGGCAAACTGAATGATGCCGAAATGACAGCATCCGGTAATGCTGGTCAATCCATGGTCCTTCACGTTGACGTAGATGGCCTGCTCTCCGTAGACGCGGCAGATGATGGGGACGGCGAACACGAAGGTCGCCAGACCGGGGATGACGGGGTTGAGGCCCGGTTTCACCTTGACCACCTTCCCCTTGTGGCCGGCATCCTGGAGATACTGCAGGCCTTCGGGGTAAAACCCATCCGGGATGTAGGTGGTGATGGTCGGATCGTACTTGTACGTGACCGGGACTCCCCAGTAGTGGTCGAAATGCTCGTGGGAGATGATCAACGCCTCGATCTCCCGGTTCTTGAGCATCTGGTCGATGCCCTCGCGCTTGAAACATTCGTCCATCCATTTGTAGGACCAGCCGCTGTCGAGGAGGAACTTGCGCTTCCGACCGCTCATTTCCTCGACCTCGGCCAAGCACGCGAAGCCGCCGGCATTCTTCGGGCTGACCGAGAGTTTCTCGGTGATTGCCCAGGCTTCTTCCAGGTTGTGCGGCAGCAGGTGCTTGATTTTGGCGATGCCTTTTTCGTAACTACCCTTGCCGAGGCCGGTGCCGTCGCCGAACGGCGGCCAGTTATAGCTGTACTGGTTGACCAGCAGCCCTCCGGCGCCCTTGATGTCGCCCATGAGGACCGCGTTCTCGAACCAGCTCGTTTCCGAGATGTTCGTCACCTTGAGCGACTTGACGACGCCAATGTCCGCGAGCTTTCGCTTCACATCCGGGAAAAACGCTTTGCGCCACGGCGAGTACGAAAACAGACCCATGCCCAGCGCCGTCCCGCCGAGCGCCCCCATGGCCGCCCCCTTGAAGAAGTCCCGACGGCTGACTCTGCTCTTATCTTCAGACATGGCTTCCCTCCTTCTTGCCGTCAGCTATTTGATGACCACAATATACTTGTAGGCGTAAGGAAGCAGGCCCACGGCGATGAAATAGACCGCCACGCCACAGGCGACCCCGGCCCCCAGGCCCCAGCCCAGGGCCGGGTTCCACCGAACCTCAGCCAGTTTCGCCTGCTCGGCGGCGTGGTCCTCGGCGATCTCCTCCGCGGTCTTCGGCACCATCTTCCAACCGGGCCAGTTGTCCATGAACCAGTGGTGGGCCAGCCAGATGTTGATCAGCCAGATGGTCGGAATCATCGGGAACTGCTGCTCGTGCATGAAGCCCTTCTGGGTTCCCAGGAAGTCGTGGGACGTCTTGTAATACACGATATAGAGCAGAATGGCCGCGACGAGCGTGATTCCAGTTCGAACCAGCACGTTCATCGGCAGGCTGAAGCGCCGCGGCCAGTTGTTGCAGTAGAAGGTCAGGAAGAGCGCCGGGACGAGGAAGAACACCGCCATCTCGCCGACGTGGAGCCAGCGCCAGTCGGGTGCGTTGATCAGACGCGTGCCGCGGATGGCCGGCCCCCAGGTGAGCTCCTGCGCGAAATACAGGAAGAAGTGCGCGGCCCACGCAATGGCGATGATGCCGAAGAAGGCCACGACGCGCCGCAGCCAGTCCGTTCGGATCAGCTTGAAGGGGAAGCGTTCCCAGATGGTTTCCACGATCCAGACCGTCACCGTGCAGCACATGATCCAGGACACGTGGAAGTTGCCCGAAACGGTGTTGGCGAACCTTTCCCAGTAGGGCGGCGCGATGGCCGTGAAATACTGCCACGGGTAGTAGAGGATCCCCATGTGGGAGTGCATCGTCATGAAGTAGATCAGCGTGCTCAGGAAGAAGGTTGCCACCAGGATGCTGATGCCCTTGCCGGGCTGTCTCATGTCCTGCCAGGGGACTTCCTCGCAGGCCACCACCCAGGCCGGGCTCAGCCAGGAGGCGATCGCGGCGAACATCAGGCAGGCCAGCGAGGCGTACTCCAGCGCGAAGAACTCCGTCATCCTGGGCAGTTTCATCAGGTTGTCGGGGTTGAAATAGGCGATCCCGTAGTTGCCCAGCAGGGATTCAAAAAAGCCTTTGATCAGGACCCACAGAATCGCGACGGAAATCGCGGTGAGAACCGCTCCTTTGACGAGGGGATGGGTCTTTTCCAGCCAGCTCCGCTTGAAGGGCCAGTAGTTGAAGAGGTAGACCATCCAGATCAGCATGATCAGCCACCAGCGGGTGTACATGTACCCGACATAGGGGGTGTACATCCGCATCCAGCCGCGCGGGTCCTGGAAGATCCACCAGGTGGCGTAGAACACCGCCAGGGTCAGCGCCAGCGCGACGATGGCCGGGATCGGCTGCCGCCAGCGCTGGACGAGCTTGCGTTCTTCCAGGTATCCTTCGCCGTAGCGCTCCATGGCTCGCTCCTTTCTTCAGGTGTTCGTGGCTAGGAGGAACGTCTCTGTCTGCGCATCGGATCGCGGTACCTTTCCGCGTCGAATGGTGCGGAAACCATCGCCGGCTGATCGACCGGTTCCGGCAAACGCCGGACGCGTTGACGCTGCGGATACCACGCAACGGCGGCGCCGCGCAATCATGGTCCACCGTCGGAGCGCCCGCGACTCCACGTCCGTCGTCAGATGCGCGCCAAGAGGGCACGCAGGCGCCGGAGGAACACAGCCCCCTCGATCACGAGCCAGGCAAGCTCGACCAGCACCGGTTCGGCGGATCGGGGGGACGGTCGACGCGGCACCGGTGTGTCCTTCTGTGTGCCGACCGCCGTGACCTCGCCGGGCCCAGGGCTCGTGGCCATCCCCGTTTCGTTCTGCATGGCGCCCCTCCTTCCCGCGACCCCCCGAACCGCGAGCGCTCAGTGCGCAAGATCGGGACGCACGGTGAGACGCCCGTCCAGGAAGGCGCGAACGGCCTCCTCGATGTCCTCGATGTCGGTCAGCAGCGGCCGGATGCCCACCTCTTCCAGGTTTCGCTGCATCCCGAAACCCATCCCGCCGGCCAGGACCGCTTGACAATCGGCGATGGCGGACAACATCTGGGCATGGCGGTTCCGGCTGGCGGGGTCGAACCCGTGCGGGCCCGCCGCGTGGTGCTCGGATCCCGGGTGGGGGGCGAACGAGTGGTGTCCGGCTTTCTCGCGCAACTCCCGCCCCGTGATCCGTCCGTCCTCCACCGTGCACACGAGGTAGTATCGAGCGCGACCGAAGTGCTGACTGATCGTTTTCCCGTCATCGGTGATCGCCGCGAGTTTCAAGTGGCCGCTCCTTTCGTGCTGTTGTGGTTGCTCCCCCTGCCCATCGCGTGAGCCAACGTCGGATCCAACGCTTCCACCGCGTCACGGCCGGTCCCCTGGCGTCGCCGCCGCCGGAGCCGCGCGCCGATCGACGCATGTCACGCCGACGGGCCCCCGCCGCCGGCCGCGGCGGGGGCGGTTGCGCCCGTCGGGTGGAGGCGCACGTTCACTTTCTGGACATAACGCGAGAACCTCCGGGTCCCGCCCCCCTCGCTGACGATCTGCAGGACCTTCGCCGGATTCTCGATCCGGATCCCCGAGAGCCAGGTGACCGGCGTGTCCGCGAACACCTCGGGGAGCAGGGGAGTGGACGGTCCCAGCAGGGCCACTTCGCGGCATCCCGCGGCTGCGTCCAGGAGCGGGTCCAGGCTCTCCGTGATCAGAGCCGTGGAGGTGATGAGCGCCACCGTGCAGGTCGGCAGCAGGTCGAGCGCGCGCTCCGCAGGCTGCACCCCGACCGTCCTGCCGCGCGCCCGCTCGAAAATCGTCAGGGAGGCCACCTGTGCCTGCACGGGTGCGATGAGGGGCTCGAAACACCCGACCATGCCCACACGATCTTCCGTGCGCAACGCCAGCGCGCGCAGGACGTCGCCTCCCGTCACCGCCGCCGGGGGCCGGGACGCCACGAGGGCATTGGTGGCGGCCACACCGACGGCCCGCTCGATCGGCCGACTGGATTCGAGGTGCGCCAGGAGCGCCGAAAGTCGCTGGCCCGCCAGCGGGTCCGCCCCGTCGAGAGGCGAGCAGCCATGCTCCAGATCCTCGCGCGGGGTATACGCCACGCCGGCCCCGCCCGCATCGGTCAGGACGGCGACATACCCCAGCCCGATCCGCACGTCAACCGCCCGTGCGCGCGTTGCCTCGGCCTGCAACACCTCGCAAATGCGCGGGACGATCATTGGATGGCCTCCGCCACCGGCATTCCTGCGCTGGACCCGGCCACGAGCCCGCGTGACCGTGCGGAGACGGGCCGCCCCTTGCGACCGCCGGGTTCGTGCAATTCTCAGATGGTGACGGAGCCGTCGCTCTCCACGCGAAGCTCGCTGCCCACGTAGGCGTACCGCAAGCGCTCGCCGAACCCACGCGCCAACTCGGCGACGGCCCGGTCTCCCGTGCAATGGATGGGGAGCAGAAGCTCCGGCTGGAGTGCGTCCAGGGCCTCGAGCGTCTGCCGAATGCGGTCGGGCGTCGCCCGGATCAGGTGAAACCCGCCGATCACCGCTCGCAAGCGCGTTGCCCCCGTCAGCGCGAGCCCATGCCGGATCGTATTCACGATCCCTGCGTGCGCACAGCCGGTCACCACCACCAACCCGACGTCGGGGAGATGGATGAAGAGGGCCAAATCGTCCCGCAGCTCGTCTCGCTCGAGGCGTCCATCCCGCAAGGTGTGGAACTCTTCCGGCCCTTCGAAGGCGGTCGTCCGCGGGATCTCTCCGCTGGTTTGGACGCCGGCGACGAGCTGCACCGGTTCGCGCGTGGCCAGCAGGCACCCGGTCTCTCCCACCTGGTCCCAGCGATGCGGCGCGCCGATCGTCCGGAGGATCGGCACCGTCTTGAGTTTCGGGAGGAGGGCATCGGGATGGAGGATGACCGGCACCCGACGGCCGCACGCCCGCACGGTCTCCAGGAGTCCGCCTGTATGATCGTTGTGGCCATGGCTGATCACCACGGCCTCGACGGCGCCCCAGTCCACGTGCATGGCGCGGGCGTTGTGGGCGAGCACATCGAAGGTCCGGCCGGTATCGAAAAGGAAGCGGTATGGCCGCGTCCCTCCCGCCACCTCCACCCAGAACGCGACGCCATGCTCGGCCAACCACGGTTCGTCGCGCACGGCATCATTGACGAGAACGCCCACCCTCAGCGCGTGCGATCCCATGACCGACCTGCCTCCTTCCTTTTCTTTTCGGTCTCGGTCCGCGTTCGCGGGACAGGCCGAGAGGACCCGCACCGGGTCCATCCCTTCCGACCGATGCCGGCGCATGCCCCCTCGATCAGCGCGCTGGACGCCATCCCGCCCAGACCGGGATCCCCGCGGCGTCTCTCAAGACGAGCACGCTGTCGCCTTTTCGCACTTCCACGGCGAGCACCGCCGGGAGCCCCTCGGCGAAGGCCTTGGCGCCGATCACCTCGATGCGATCGCCGATCTCGATCCGCGCGTCGAGATGCCCGATATACCAAGCGGGGCCGAGCAGGACCGGCACGCTCACCGTTTTCATCGTCAGGAGTAGGGCCACGCCTTCAGTCATCCCCGGCAGCGGGATGGTGCTGCCGATCTCCACGACGTCCCCGACGAACGTTTCAAGGCTGGTCGGGCGATAGCAGCGGTTATAGGGCGACTCCACTCCCCAGCCGCCGCTGCCGCGCCACCCCTCCCACCCGCCGGTCGAGGCGAGGGACGGAATCGCGAACCATCCGACCGCGAGCGCAACGACGGCGAGGCTACCCGCGCGCTTCATGGCAGACCCCCTTTACGCCCGCAGGCTCTTCCAGGTCGCTGCGATGGCGTCGTGCAAAGCCAGCCGCAGACCCGCCGGATCCCGGGCCGGCTCAAAACCCAGTTCGTTTCGCACGCGGCGGTCGTCCAGCTCCCATCGGTCGGCCAGGAAGGCCGCCCCCGTCCACTCCGAGCGGGGCACGACGCGGATCGGCACGGCCGAGCCGGTGGCCTCCAAGGCCAAGCGGGCAATCTCCTTCCACGTCACATAGCCGCTTGCAAGATTGAACACCTGCCCTCCCCGAAGCTCGGTCCCCAAGAGGAGGTTCACGGCGTGAATAAAATCGTCCAGACTCAAGAAGCTGCCGCCACAATCGGCGGGGACGCTCAGCGGCTCTCCGGCCGCCGCCGCGCGGAGCATTTCGCGAAGATGCCTGCCGCCGATCTCCTGCCCGAAGGCCCACCAAAACCGGAGGATCGCGGCGGGGGGCCCATCCGTCTGGGCCGCCAGCAGGGTGAGTTTTTCCGCGAACTCCTTCGCGATCCCGTAGGCGGGCTTCCGCGCCGCCAGCACCAACAGGGGGTGGTCCTCGTCCACCGGCTGCCGGATCGGCTTGCCGTACACCACCGCGGTGCTGGTATACAGGAAACGCCGGACCTTCTCGCGCCGCGCGGCCGCGATCAATTGGATGTGCCCGCGGAGATCGTGCTCCAGAAGATCTGCCGGGTCATCGGCAAACGACCAGGCGAGGTGCACGATGGTCTCAACACCACGCGCGGCATCCGCAACGGCTGCCGGGTCCTCCACACCCCCTCTGACGAGCCGCAGCCGAGGATGGCCGCCCAGTGCGTTCACCTCGCGATCCAGCACGACGACGTCGTGTCCTTGGCCGAGGAGCGCCGGGACCAGCTCGCGTCCGATACTGCCGTTCCCCCCCGTGACTAGGATTCGCATGGCGCTCTCCCGTTTCCGGTCCGGCCGCCCGCGGCGATCATTCCGGGGTCTCCAGCGCGGCGAGCGTCGCCTGCCACACGTCGCGCAGCGCCCTCGCTGCGGGACCGTCTCCGACCTCCACGACGCTCTTCCGTTGCATCTGGGCCCGGTCGAACACGGGGTCGTAGGGGATCCGCCCGACGACCCGAATTCCGCGCGCCCGACACCATCGCTCGACGGTCGAGGCGATCTCCGGGTTGAGGTCGGCCCGGTTGAGGCAGACCACCATTCGGATCCGGAAATGCGCCGCCAGCCCCGCCAACCGCCCCAGATCGTGCTGACTCGAGAGTGTGGGCTCCGCCACGCCGAGGATCAGATCCGTTCCGGCAACAGACGCGATGACGGGACACCCGATGCCCGGCGAGCCGTCCACCACCAGCAGATCGAGGTGGCGTTCCTCTGCCAGTTCTCGTGCGCGTTTCCGAACCAGCGTCACCAGTTTTCCGGAGTTCTCTCCGCCCGGGTCCAGGCGCGCGTGAACCATGGGGCCGTGGCGGGTCTCGGAGAGGTACCACTCCCCGTCGCGACCGCTCCCGAACTCCACCGCGCGGCTGGGGCACACCAGGCCGCACACACCGCACCCCTCGCAGGCGAGGGGATCCACGCGATACGTCTTGGCAACGGCCTCGTTCCCGGACGGGTGACACGCGATGGCGCCGGACCGGCAGTATTCGGCGCAGACGCCGCACGCCGTGCACCGATCCGCGACGATTCGCGCCCGTCGGCGCCCCTCGAACGCTTCGACCCGCAGGATCTTCGGCCTGAGAATCAGGTGCAGATCGGCCGCGTCCACATCGCAATCGGCCAGCACCTTTCGCTCCGCCAGCGCGGCGAACGCGGCGACGAGGCTGGTCTTGCCCGTCCCGCCCTTGCCGCTGAGGACGACCAACTCCTTCACGAACGCACCGCCGCGCGGAGCCGCGCGAAGAGGTCGGTCATCCGGCCGTCGAATCCCGGGATGTGTTGTGCAACCAGGTCGCCGCGGGAGTAGACTTCGGCGATGCGGCGATCCTCGGGAACCTGGAGCAGGACGGGAATGTTGGCCTGGGTGCAGTATCGCTGGACGCCATCGCCGCCGGAGCCCACCCGGTTGAGCGCTACCGCAAAGGGCACGCCGACTTTTCGAACGGCCTCCACCGCCAGCGTGAGATCGTGCAGCCCGAAAACGGTGGGTTCTGTCACCAGCAGGACGATGTCGGCGTCCCGGACGGTTTCCATCATGGGGCACGCGGTCCCCGGAGGCGCGTCCAGGATGGCGATCCCCGTGCGGGGCAGGTGCCGCTTCACGGCCCGGATGATCGGTGGGGACATCGGCTGGCCGATCTGGAGTCGGCCCTCGACGAATCGGATGGATCCGGACGCCCCCCGGGCGACCTCCCCGATCGTCCGTGGGGTCTCCCGGATGGCCTTCTCCGGGCACACCAAGGCGCAGCCGCCGCACCCGTGGCACAGCTCGGGAAACGTCAGGACGGCGTTTCCCAGGCAGACGATCGCATGGGACGGACAGAAGTCACCGCAGCGTCCGCACCGTGTGCAGCGAACCTCGTCCACCTCGGGAACCAGGATGGCGACCGGTTCTCGGCTTGCGATGACCGGTTTCAGGAAGATGTGCCCGTTGGGCGCTTCCACATCGCAGTCGAGGTACGTCACCGCGTGATCCTGATCGGCGAGGACGCTGGCCAGGTTCGTGGCCAGAATCGTTTTTCCCGTGCCGCCCTTGCCGCTGGCGAAGACGATCCGCATGAACATCTCCTCTGACGGTGCCATGCCGCCTTCCGGCCCGGCGACAGCGGCTGAAACACGGACGCCGGTCAGGCCTGTCGGGTCATAGTTGTGCCGCAATCCGGACACGCGACCTGGAGACACGGGACACCGCGTTGGTGGGGGATGGTCTTCCCACACTTGGGACAGACACAGAACCCGCCCGGCCCCGCGGCGAACCCGCCCCCGCGCCCCGGACCTCCGCCTTGCCCCATTCCCCGCCCCATCCCGCGGCCCGCGCCGCCCCCGCCACGGGGCCCGCCCCTGCCTCCGGATGAACCGCCTCCACCCCCAGGTGCCATCGTGCGCTCCTCCTCCGCTCCAGCGGGTGTTCGGAACCCGTACGACGCCATCCGGGGAACGAGTTGCCGTCCCCGGATGGCGAGACGCTACTCGGTCTTGGCTTGGCTTTCGAGCGTCTGAATCCGCTCGCGCAGCGATTGCAGCGTCTGTTCCAGATACCCGGCCTGCGTCTTCAGCGCTTCGACCTCGGCCGCGGCGGGCATCGCCGGCGGAACCGGCGCCGTATAGGGATAGGGCACGGCACCCCAGCCCGGTATGCCCATGCCGGCTCTCGCCCAGCCGGGCACGCCCGTGGCATAGAACCAGTGGCGCCACCCCCGGCCGCCCCCCCCCCAGCCGCCTCCCCAGAACCCCCGCCCCGGCACCGGGTTCATGTACCCCGGCACGCCGTAGCCGGCGCAGAAGCCCGCGGCTCGGCCCGTCATCGGGCCGAACCCCATCGGTCCCATCCGATCTCCGCGTGGCATTGGACTTCCTCCTTTCGCCGACCAGTCTCGCCGACAACCCGAGACCGTCTTACCAGTGGGATTGAACATCGGCCCCCGCAGCCTCCTGCAGGCGGCCGGCCTGGAACTGCTGCACGGCGTCCCGAACCGTGCCGGCGGTGACGCCGGTGTAGACCCGAACGCCGGCGGCATTTAGCGCCCTGAATGCGTTGGGGCCGCAGTGGCCCGTGAGCACGGCCTCGACACCCTGGTCCGCGATCAGCCGTGCGGTCTGGATGCCCGCGCCGTGCCCGGTGAGGCTGGATTCCCGGTTGTCGAGGGATCGAACGGCGCCGGTGTCGGTATCCACGACGACGAACCCCGCCGCCCGTCCGAACCGAGTGTCTACAGCGGCATCGAGATCCACGCCCTTTGCAGTGACCGCGATGATCATCGTCGGATCTCCCTCTGGTTCGATTGCATCCCGAAGCGATCAGGTCCCGCGGGGGTCCCGGGGGCCGGCGGCGTGCCGGTGTCGCCACCGCCCCCGACAGCCCGGCATCCTCCAGCGTGAGGCCGACAGACGCTTCAGCAGATACGCCCGCACGACCCCTTCCACGGGACCCGACACCCACGGGATCACCGTAATCCCCACGGCAGAGACGAATCCCTCCAACACTCGCGAGATGGCTCCGCAGATGAGAACGTTTACCCCCAGGTCGGTCAACCGCTGCGCTCGTTGCGCCGGGAACGTATCGGCGCCCATCTCGACGACGCGGCGGTCCCGGACCGCGTCTTGCTCGACCTCGAGGACGAGAAGCCGTCCGGAGGTGTCGAAGACGGGTGAGACACGATCGTTCCAAACCGCGATGGCCACTCGCATCAACGCGTCCCCCTGCAACCTGCCAAGGGAGCATTCATCGTGCCAACGTATTTCGACGTCGGTCTCCATGGTAATCGGCGATAAAGACGCAGGTTTGGCCCTGCTGCGGTTGGTGAGGCGCGATGGTGCGCGGGGCAGGGGATGCAAAGCCGCAATCGCCGACGGGAGCCATGATTGCATCGGCGCTACCCGTTCTGGGGCGCGCGGAGAGCGCAGGAGTGCCCGTGAGCCGTACCCGTTCCGTGGCGCCGGCCGATCGGTTCCTGCACGGACCGCCTCGGATACCCTCAGCTACAGGCGAATCCGGGAACGGCGCAGCCGCAGGGTTCGCCCTTGGCGCACTCCATCCCGCACGTGGGGACAAGGGTGCACGTGGCCCCTGTCCGGGCGCACGCCGGACATGCCAGGGCGCCCGGCGCCTGTGCCTGCTCGAGCGTCATCTCGACGACCAACGCACATTGCTGACATTTGTATTTATAAAGCGTCATGTTTCTTCCGGGGCTGTACCCGAAGCCCGCGGGGCGGGGCGGCGGTCTCCAACCGCGCCGACGCCCGACCATTCCGACTGGCCGGCGCCGGTCGCGCGACGGTATTCCGACGTTTCAAGGCTGAGGCGGCGGCGCACAAATTCAGGGGCCGAGCACGACTCTGATGGCCCACATGAGAGCCAGACCGGCAATGAAGACGCTCAGATGAATCAGGTTCACTTTGAGGTCTCCGTGCTTGTTGACCTCGGGCACGAGATCGGATGCGCCGATGTACAGAAAGTTGCCGGCGGCGAATGGAACCAGGAAATCCGGGCTGAGGGTGGACGAAACGGCGTACGTGACGATTCCTCCGACGAGGAATGTCAGTGCCGAGGCCCAGTTCCACACGAGCGCCCCACGTTTGCTCCAACCGCCGTGGATCAGAACCGCGAAGTCGCCAAGCTCCTGGGGAATTTCGTGTGCGGCTGCCGCGAGCCAGGCGGTGAGGCCCAAGCGAATATCGGTGAGGAAGATGCCGGCAATGGCCAGTCCTCCGATGAAGTTATGGAGGCCGTCTCCGATGAGGATGAGATAGGTCAACGGTTTCTTGCATTCCGCGGCAGCCCGGCGGCAGTGGTGCCAGTGGAGGAGCTGCTCCAGCGCCAAGAAGACGGTGAAGCCGAGCAGCACCCAGATGTAGAAGGTTTCGTCTCCCCCGTACTTGATCATGCCCGCGGGGATCATGTGAAAGAACGCGCCGCCGATGAGGGAGCCGGCAGCGAACGCGACCAGCGGAAGGAGGATCCGCTGGAGCGTCGCTTCGTTCAGGAAGAGCGCCACGCCGCCGACCAGGGCGATGGCGCTCATCAGGATGCCACTGGAAACGATCCACCCGAATGTGCTCACCGGTGAAAACCCCCTCCGGCCTGCCGGGCAGGCTCAAGGCGCCGGAAGGTCCCGCGGCGGGACCGGTTTCAGGCCCGGATCACAGCGGGCCGAACGCCTCCTCGATGGCCCGCACAAACTCCTCGTACGAGCAGCTTCCGATCTGAACGCCCCGAATCCGGCCATCGGGGCCGAGAAGCAGGAAAGTCGGTACGCCCTCCAGCGCGTACGCCCGCGCTGTCGCCTCGGTGCCGAGCAGGTAGGGCCACGTGTGGCCGTAGACCTGCGCGAAGGCCTTCGCCCGGTAGGCGCGCGGTTCGAAAACGACGGTCAGGAAGACGAGCCGGTTTCCGTTTGTCTCGTGGAGTCGAGTGAGCACGGGTGCCATGTCCCGGCAGTGCGGACAGCCGAGGGACATGAATTCCAGGATGACGGGCTTGGCGCCGAGGAACTCGCTGAGGGTCCGGGTCCGCCCGTCCAGGTCCTGCAGCGCGAACGGGGGAGCCAGGGGCTGACGCTGGTTGCCGGCCAGGCCTCCCCACGCGCCGTGCGCCCAGATCAACGACACCGCGACCAAGGAGAAGACGCCGCGGCACAGAAACCGCGCCATGGCCCTTTTCGGGAGGACCGCCTCACCCGTTTCCAGGTCACGCATGGTCCGCCCCCGCATGGAACGGCGCAAACCGCCCGGACCGCCAGGCCCAGAAGGCTGCGAGGAATGTGCCCGTGATGAGGCCCAGGGCGGTCAAGCAATACGGGCAGACGGCTTGGATGATGAAGAGTTCCACTCCCGTCATGACCAGCTCGAAACACAGTCCGACCGCGGCGACGAGCACCAGTGTCACGCGCATCCTGCAAGGCCCCCACCAGGGGATACACAGGCAGATCACGGCGAGGAAAAACAACGCGGCAAATCCGGCGACGCCGATCAGTGCCACGGGAACCCCGGCGATCTCGGCATAGGGACTCGCCAACACCGCATCGCAGGAGATCGTGTCGGTGAAGGTACAGAGACCGCGGTGCGGGTTCTTGGCAATGGCGGTGTGGAGCGTGACGAGGTAATAGGCGACGGCCATCCCCGCGCCACTCAAGAGCATGACCAACCACAGCGCCGCCCGGTTCGGAACATCAGCGCGGCAAGGAATCCCGGAACGTCTCGACATAGGCCTCCCTTCAAGGCATCGGTATCGCGGGCGGGTGCCCGGATACCCCATGGCAGGGCACGCTACCGTTTTTTGTCGCTCTCCAGCATTCGGATGCGCTGACGCACCATCTCCAATTCCCGCTCCAGCAACCGGGCGCGATCGAGCAACTCGGCCAACTCGCCGGCACCGATGGCCGGCCGATCTGGCGATATCTCAAAGACAGGGGGCGTCTCGGCCGGCGGTAGCGTGCGGCCGGCCGCGAGACGCCGACTCAACGCTTGCCCGCCCCACGCCAACAGACCAACCGCAAGACCGCCGACAATCTCCGCAAGCGCACTCGCGCGCCCGGTGCCCTTGCAGAAACCGCCGCCGCGGCCGGTCAGCGGCCCCCGCCCGCGTGGCCCGGTTCCATCCCGCCGTGGCATGGCTTCCCCTCCTCTTTGCGCCGGGAGAAGACGACACTTCGGACGCCACCCTCGTCAGCTTCGACTCGCGGCTTCCGGATCTGCAAGACCGTGAACATCCCGGGGTGGCGAAGACCCCACGAGCCCACGACCTGGTCGAACATCACGCGGTCCGCGGGCACCCTCCCCGCGGAACATCTGGAAGCCGCCCGCGCCAGTTCCGATGCAAGTCGGCTCCCGAAAAAAACTTCCTTTAGCATCCCTCGTGCCAAGGCGGCCTGGGCCGACAAGCCACGAGAAAGGCGCACAGTCCCAGGCGGCAGTGGGGCGGACGATGCAAAATTGCAATGTTCGCGCGGGGCGCCGGTTGCAGGATGGCGGCCGGTTCGCCCGCGCTATCCTCGGCCGAGGGTCTGCTTTTTACGGGACCCGGGGTCCGTACCGGGCGACGGAGGGGTCACGCCCCCGTCGACTCGCTCACGATCTCTGCGACATCTTTCACGGCGATGCGCTCTTCGAGCCCCTCGGCTTTCACGGCATCCTCGAGCATCGTCATGCAGCTGGGGCACGCCACCGCTACGACCTCGGCCCCGGTCTCCCGCGCCTCCCGGATCCGGATCCGGCCGGGGCTTCGTTCCGTCCCGTCGAGCGCGCCCACGTAGAAATTTCCGGCACCGCCTCCGCAGCAAAAGGCATTCGCCCGGTTCCTCGGCATCTCCACCAGATCGAGACCCGGGATGCTCTGCAACACAGCCCTGGCCGCGTCATACTCTCCGGCATGCCTGCCGAGAAAGCACGGGTCGTGATATGTCACGCGGCGGCGGAACCCCCGGACGGGGTTCAGCCGGCCTGCGGCCAGGGCGTCCCGCAGAAGTTGGGTGTAATGGATCGCCTCGACGCCTGCGCCGAGACGCGGATATTCGTGGCGCATCACGTGGTAGGAATGCGGCGACAGGGTGACGACGCGTCGGACGCCCAGCCGTTGAAACGTCTGGATATTTTCCGTCGCCAGGTACTCGAAAAGCCCTGCCTCGCCGAGCAGGCGGGCCTCGTTGCCGTCGCAGCCTTCTTCGCTCCCCAGGATTCCAAAGGAGACGCCGGCCGCCAGCAACACCTCGCCGAGACTCCTCGCGACCTGCATGCCTCTCGGATCGTAGGAGCCGACGCAGCCGACGTAGTACAGGAACTCGTCGGCCGGTGTGTAGCGCGTAACGGCGGTTCCCGTCGCCCAATCCCCCCGATGTTCCCGAGGCGCTTTCCACGGATTGCCGTAGGCGTACAGGGTCTCGAGAAACCGCTTGACGGCGGAGGAGATCAGACTGCGGTCAAGGCACTCGGCACGAAGGGCCAGGAAGATCTCCAGAATGTGGTCGCGATACTCGACCGGGCACTGCTCGACGCACCCCCCGCACATGGTGCAGCGATAGACGACGTCGGCTACGGGCATGGCCCAGTCCAACCTCCCGTCGAGGAGTTTCTGGGCGATGATCGCTCGGCCCCGAGAATAATACGCGTCGAAGCCGAACCGCTCGCCCGCCGGGCAGATGGCGCGATAGGTCGTCCCGGCCTGGCGGCAGTTGCCGCAGAGCCGGCAGAGGCGGAGGTGTTCGCGGTGGTCCTGTAGCGGCATCGCACGTCCCCGACCGGGTCAGAGACCCAGCCGTCCCGGGTTCATGATCCCGCGCGGGTCCAGCATCTGCTTGGTGCGTTTCAACAGCGCGACGAACGTTGGATCGCCTCGACGCCACATGGCCTCGCAGGCGAAGACGGGCGCCTTGTAGATCAGGCCTCCGCAGTCCAGCAGCACCTCGACGAACTCGCGGTTCATCTTCCCGACCGCTTCCACATCCGCGCTGTCCGATCGGTGGTAGGGAACCAGCGCCCGCAACATCCCCTGGACGGTCCCGCGGTAAACGCTCAGCCGGATGTAGGGCGTAAACCGATGGCGCTCGAACACTTCGGTGAGTCGCTTCACACCCTGGGGCCACTTGATGACCGGCGTGATGCTGCCGATGTAGTCCAAGCCGCCTCCTCCCCGGTGATCGGAGTACCGGAGGGAGTACCGGGTGGGCATTTCGGTCTTGGCCCGGTCGGTGACGTCGGTGCTGGCGATGGGGAGACCCCCGGATTTGGCCTCTGCGATGAGGGCCTCGAGGGTGCGCGTCTTGAAGGCGAGTTCGTCTTCGGTGAAGGCGTACGCCGTCGCGGAGAAAAAGATCTCGGGATCTTCGGCCGGTTTGGGGGGCAGCGGCCACTTCCGACCTCGCCCGATCTGGACGGCGCCCCACGAGTGGCCCGAGATATCGTGGGCCACATCCGCGCGTTGCATCTTGATCAGGAACCGGGCGCAGGGCTCGGGGAGGGGATCGCCGTGATCGCTGAAAAGCCCCCAGCCGACCATGGCCTTGAAGGGCGGCCGTGGATAGATGTTGACGCCCAGCTTGGTCACGATGCCCGTCGCGCCTTGCCAGCCGAGGAACAGCCCCACGAGGTCGGGAAGCGGGGTTCGATGGAACCAATAGGGGGAGACGGCGCACGCCCCTAAGCGCGCGATCTCCCCGCTCGGCAGGACCACTTCCATACCCGTGATCTGCTCGGAGTTGATGCCGAACTTGGCGCCCAGGTGGCCATAGCCGTGCAGGATGTAGCCGGGCAGGAGTCCCGCGGAACCGGGAGGACCCGCCGGCACCTGGACCCAGTAGCCTCGCTGTTTCAGTTCTGCGTCGATCTGGCCGATGGTGACGCCGGGCTCGATGACCGCGTAGCCGACGTCTTCATTGATCTCCACGATCCGGTTCATCAGGTGGAGGTCCAGGACGATCCCGCCCCTGACCGGGATGGTCAATCCCCCCGTGCTCGACATGCCGACGGCGGGCACCACCGGGATGCTCTCGGCGTCGGCGAGTCGCAGGACCGCCTGAATCTGTTCTACCGTCGTTGCGATGACGGCATAGTCGGGCCTGGCGGGAGGATTGACGGTGGCATCGCAGGCGTAGCACTCCAACGTCTGCGGATCGGCCGAAGCCCTGTCGGCGCCGACGATCTCTTCGAGCGAGCGCAGAACCCTCTCTTGCATCGCCGATCTCCTCGTGACGCGCGCCGGAGAGATGCCGATCCGCCACCGGGGCAGCGGAAACGCCGGCGCCGGCTCGGCAGCGCCGGGCAGGGGTGACCTCGCAGAGGCCCGACCCAGGAAGCCTCTCGCCACGCGACGGCCGTCAGGAACAACCGCTCATCGGATGCGCTGTACCGCCCGGTGTCCGCGCTCCGTCAGCAACCAGCCCTGCAGCGCGCCTCGCGGGACTGGGCAGCCGGCCTGGGAACACGCCGCACATTTGCCCGCGGCTTCCGCCCGAACGGGGCGAAGGTACCCCAGGCGCACGAGTTCCTGGATCATCCGAGCCGCCATGTCCTCCGACACATCCATCTCCTGCGCCAAGGCGGAGATGCTGCGGGAAGGGCCAACCGCCATGGTCTCCAGGAGGCGCTCGAGCAATACGGGTCCGTGCCGCGAGACCATTCCATCCCCTCCTCGTCAGCCGCCGATCCCCAGGAGGGCCGCCCCCTGGAAAATCGCGATCCCGGCCGAAAAAGAGATCGCCGCCAGGAGGGCGACGCTGAAGACCGTCCAGCCCCAACTCCCGGTCTCTTGGCGGATGACGGCCACCGTGGCGGCGCAGGGAATAAACAGCATCTGCACCGCGAGGAAGGCGAGGGCGGCGGCCGGAGTCCAGGCGCCCGCCAGCGCCCCGGCGAGACCGCCTTCCTCGCCCGCCGCCCGGTACAAAATCGCCAAGGTTGCGATGGTGTTTTCTTTGGCCACGAAGCTACTCAGCAGAGCCACCAACATCCGCCACTCCAACCCCATCCATGCGCCCAACGGGGCCAAAACCCGCCCGAGGGTCGCCAGGTAGCTGGTGTCCATCTCCCCCGCCGGTAACGTCGACAGCGCCCAGACCACGATGGAGACCACCAGGATGGTGCCCCCCGCCTTTTTCAGAAAGGCGAGGGTCCGCTGCCACACGCCCAACGCGATCGTCCGGACGTTTGGCAAGTGGTACAGGGGGATCTCCATGACAAAGACCAGTGACTCGCCACCCAGGACCCCTCTCCGGAGGACAAGGCCCAGCAGGGCCAGCACGACCAGACTGAGTCCCACGAGCCCCCAGGAGACCCAGGGGGCCGCACTGCCGAAGAAGATGGGTGCCAGGACCGCGAGCACCGCCATGCGCGCGGTGCAGGGCACCAGCGGCGTCAGCAGGATGGTCAACAGTCGCGCCCTCGGCGCATCGATGATCCGCGTCCCGAGGACCGCCGGGACGTTGCAGCCGAACCCCAGAAAGAGCGGCAAAAAACTCCGGCCGTGCAATCCTAGAACGTGCATGAAGCGGTCCATGACGAAGGCGGCCCGTGCCATGTAGCCCACATCCTCGAGCAGCCCCAGTACGGCAAAGAACACGATCAGGATCGGCAGGAAGGTGATCACCATGCCGGCACCGGCGACCGCCCCGTCCGCCAAAACACCTACCAGCCACCACGGCGCCCCAACGAGGACATCGCGCAACCAGTGCGCCCCGGCCTGCACCAGGTGTTTGTCCAACAACGCCTGCAGGGGGGCGCCCACATTGTAGGTCAGCCAGAATACGACGCCCAGCACGCCCAGCAAGACGAAAAGCCCCCAGAAGGGATGGGTGGCGACCCGGTCCAGCCGGTCGGTGAGTGTGATCTGTCCCGCCCGGGGCCGGGTCACCGCCGCCCGCACGATCCGCCCGATCCACTCGTAACGTCCGCTGGCAACGGCTAGGAGCGCGTCCTCGTGTCGCGTCAGGACGGCGCGCACCGGCTCCCAACGCTCCTGCATCCGCTCGCGCATGAGGCGGGTGATCTCCGCATCGCCCTCCAGCAGCTTGAGCGCCACCCACTCGTCCGGGTACGGATCCGGCACCTGGCCCGCGATGAGTGTCCGAATTTCCTCCAGCACGGCCCGGTGGTCCTCCCGAATGGCGGGGCGGCTGGGGTGATACGCGATGGCTCCGCGGATCACCCGGTCCACCGCCGCGACCAGTTCGCCGACGCCCTGGTTTTTCGTGGCGGTCATGGGGACCACGGGCACTCCCAGGGCCGCCTCCAGAATGCGGGGGCTGATACGGATCTCCTGCCGCTCAGCCACATCGGTCATGTTCAGCCCCAGCACGACGGGCACGGGAAGGAAAAGAAACTCCGCCAGGAGGTAGAGGTTGCGTTCCAGGGAGGCGGCGTCCGCGATGACCGCCACGGCGTCCGGGCGCTCCCTGATGACGTAGTCGCGGGCAATCTGCTCCTCGGGCGAGTTGGCGGTTAGACTGTACGTCCCGGGCAGGTCCACGATTCGCATGGCGCACGATTCGCCGTCGCGCCGGTGATGGTGCACTCCCACTTTCCGCTCGATGGTCTTGCCCGGCCAGTTCCCGACGTGTTGCGAAAGGCCGGTGAGCAGGTTGAAGACGGTGGACTTCCCCACATTCGGTTGCCCCGCGAGGGCGACCGTAACGGTCCGTCCCTCACTGCTGGGGGGTTGCATCCCCGCTCTCCTCGGGAGCCACCAACACCTTCAGCGCCTCGCCCCGGCCGAGGGCCACGCGCGTGCCCCGTATCAGGACGATAACGGGTCCCCGCCCGGCGTTTTGCAACAGACGGAGCGGGGCCCCGAGGGTAAACCCGAGCGTGGCCACCCGACCACGAAACGCTTGCCCGCCCTGCACCTGGAGAACGCGGGCCTGCGCGCCCTCGGCCAGCTCTCCAAGTGGGAGGATCCGTTTTTCTCCGAGTGTCATCCGCCCTCCGGCGACCGTCGGGGTCCGAAACGCCCCCGGCGGTCCGCAACGCGTCGTGCTGTCGTCGCCGCGATTCTCCGCTTCCCGATCTTGTCGCCGTCCGCGCCCGACGACCGCGGGAAGTTCCCCGCCCCGCGCCACCGGCGGGGCGGCCCCCTCCTTCGGGTATGCGCGTGGGCTGCCGGCCAAGCGCGGTTCCCGGTCGCGCTTCGGTTAACGGAGCGCCGCGCGGCCCGGCCATTCCGGTCCGTTCCGCGGATCGGCTCGGGCGGGTCGCGCGTCCTTGCGCTGACCCCTGCCGTGGCCCCGCCGTGCGCAATCCCGGCACAGACCGTACAGTTCCAGCTTGCACTCGGTCACGGCGAAGCCGTACCCCCGCGCGACTTTCTCCCGGAGGTGGAGGAGACCCTTGTGGCCAAACTCCTGGATCTTTCCGCACCGGGTGCAGATCAAATGATTGTGAGGCTGATCGACGGGGCTGGGATCGAAGCGCGCGTAGGACTCTCCAAACCGGCGCTCCGTGGCTAGCCCCGCCTTCCGGAGGAGCTTGAGCGTCCGGTACACCGTCACCAGACCGATGCCGGGAGCCTGAGGGTAGATCTGGTGGTAGAGCTCCTCGGCGCTCAGGTGTTGGCCCGCGCCGAAGAAGGCGCGGGCGATCAGGGCGCGCTGGCGTGTGGCCTTGAGGCCCGAGCGCGCCAGAAAGTCGGCAAAGCGTTGGAGGCGGGGGTCATCGTCGCGCACACAGGCTCCATTTGAAAATGAGTGTCGGTTTCCAAATGCACTCTACCGCCGGGTCCCGGGGCGCGTCAACCGGGAAAGCGCGCGCACGAAACCGTGCGCCGTCTTTGTCCGCTTCGCCGGACGTTCGCGGAACGGACCGGGAGGGACGGCGGCCGCCCGCCGCGCCGCGTCCCGTTCAGGTGCGTATGGCCGGATGCCGGACGGTAAACACGGGACCGGGGGCCGCGCGCACGATTCTCTCCGTCGCGCGTCCCCGCAAGGCGTGGGCCAAGCCCCTTCGACCGTGGGTGGCCATGACGATGGGGTCGATGTCTTGACGGCGGGCGGACTCGAGAATCTCGTGGAACGGAACCCCCGTGCAGACGCGCGGCCGCGCGGCGCTCCCGAGGTCTTTGCGTGTCCCGACGAGGCGCCCGACGCCCCGCTCGGCGTCGGCCACACGGACGTCCGCCGCCTCCGCGGGATCCCCCCGCCCCCGCGCGTGCAGGGAGAGGCGGGACGGCCTGGAGCACGTGCGGTTCGGCGTCGGCGTCCTCGGCCAACCTGACCGCGGCGCGAAGGCGGCCTCGGCGTACTCCGAGAAGCCGGTGGGAACCCGGATCCGTCGGGTGGGTCGCATGGATCCTTTCTTGCCGTGCGGTTGCGCCACGGCCGGTGCGTCCGGTGTGGCTCCGTCGCGCCGTCCTCGCCGGACCCGGGGTGCGGCCGTACGTGGAAGCGTGCGACGCGTGGTCGCTGCCGCTGCGGGGCGCACCGCCGCCCGCGCCCATCGGAATACGATTCACTTCCGTCCGGGCAGGGCGAGGACGGGACAGGCGGCATGCCTCATCACGCGCAGCGCCGTCGATCCGAAGACGGGATATTCGCCTTCGGCCTGGCGGCCGCCCACGACGATGAGATCCGCCTCTTCTTCCAGAGCGCAATCGAGTATCTTCTGATACGCCGGTCCTTCGCGCACCAGGATGTTCACCCGGAGGTCGGCCGCGTGGGCGGCCACGTGGTCCGTGAGCCGGCGGGTCGCCCGCTCCCGCGCCGCACCCACACCCCCGCTCAACCATTTCGGGGTTTCCAGAACATGGAGGGCTGTCACGTCCGCACCGAAGCTTCTGGCCAGCTCGGCCACGACTGCCACGCTGGTGCCGGTGAACTTGGAGTCGTCCGCGGCGCACAGAATACGACGGATCTCGAGCCGCCCGGCCGCGGGCGCGCCCCGCACCAGGCGGCGGCATCCTTCGCGGATGACCAGGGTGGGGGTCGAAATCTGCCGGATCACCTTCTCGGCGGTGGACCCCATGAGGAACCGATTGTAGCCGCTCCTCCCGTGCGTTCCCATGACCACCAGATCCGGTTTGATCACGTGGATCGCCCGGAGGATGGCTCGGTCCGCGGGGCCGGGCCCAACGACCGTTTCGAAGGGCACCCCACCCGCGTCGAGGCTCTTCACCCAGCTTGCGAGATCCGACCGGACCTGCTCCTCGACTTCGTCCGCCTGCCTGGTGAGCGCCGCCACCTGCTCGGAGGTGAAATAGCGGGGAGGCAGCGTCAGTTCCCGCGCCATCAGGACAAACGCCTTGGCATGGAAACGCGCCGCCCAGGCCAAGCCGCACCGGACCGCCGCTCCCGCGATCTCGCTCATATCCGTGGGGCAAAGGACACGCTGCGGGTGAAAATCGGCCATGCCATCCCCCTTTCCGGGATATCCCCTACCTCGTCTGATCCGGAAAGGCGGTTGGGGATTCGAAACGAATCCTGGGATCCCGCGCTGACGGCCCGGCGGCCGCGGGGCAGGAGTCCGGAGATCCACCGAGGGGGGCGACGAACCCGCCACCGTCGTCCCGGATTCCCAGGGGGGTTAGGTTCCCGCCCCCGGCAGCGGGATCGCCGCCGCTTCAGAGACCCGAGCCACGATGTCCCGCATCAGGACCGCGGTCGGGGAATCCGCGTAGCTCACGATGTAGGCGCGCCCTTCATCGCCGGCTTCGGCGATCCTGGGGTCTATCGGGATCGAGCCGAGGAACGACACACCCATGTCCTCGGCGATGCGCCGACCGCCGCCGCTGCGAAAGACGGGTGTGACCTCGCCGCAGCGGGGGCAGGCGAAGCCGCTCATGTTCTCCACGACGCCCAGGACGGGGACGCCCAGCCGGCGGCAGAATGAAATGGATTTCCGGACATCGACCGCCGCCACTTTTTGCGGGGTGGTCACGACGACGGCCCCATCGACCTTGCCGAGCAACTGGCACACCGACAGGGGCTCGTCGCCCGTGCCGGGTGGGGAGTCAACGACCAGAACGTCCAGGTCTCCCCAGGCGACGTCCTGGAGGAACTGCTGGATGGCCTTCATCTTCATGGGGCCCCGCCAGATCACCGCATCGTCGGGGCTTCGCAGGAAAAAACCGAGGGACAGGACTTTCAGGTTCCCCATCTGCAAGGGAAGGATCTCCCCGCCGATTTCCTGCAGAGGGACCGCCTCCAGGCCCAGCATGGTTGGGACGCTGGGGCCGTGGATATCCACATCCAGGAGTCCCACCTTCCGCCCGGCCAGCACCAGCGCCGCGGCCAGGTTGACCGCCACCGTGCTCTTGCCGACGCCACCCTTTCCCGACAGCACCAAGATTTTCTTGTGGATCCGGCAGAGCTTGGCCTGCAGTTGCCGTCGTTCCGCAAAGGCTTGATCGGTTTCGCCGTCCAGGCGCCGGCGCGCGGTGCACGAGGTGTCGGAGCAGCTCTCGCATTCCGGCTTCCCGTCCGACCGCGCGCGACGGGCGGCATCCTCGCAGGCGGCGCTGAGCGTGTTGGCGGCCAGCAGAGCGCAGTGCTCCACTTCGGGGGGCAGCCCGCCAAGGGCGGCGAGGATGTCTTTCTGGCCGATCTCGGCAGCCTGTGTCAGGGGCTTTCCTTGCGCAAGGCATGTGGCCATGCTGCCGCTGGCGAGCGACGGTCCGCAGCCGTCGGTGATGAACGAGGTCCGCTCCACGGACCCGTCCCGCTCGAGAACCCAGAACTCCATGGTGTCGCCGCACGGCCCGGTGATCCGGGCATGGCCGCTGAAGTCGGCCAGGGGTCCGTGGTTCTGCGGGGACTGCGCGTGTTCGATTACGGTGGGAGAGACAACCTGCCGTTCCGGAGAATCCATACCTACCCTCCAAAAAAGGATCTGGAAATTTCGCCAGTCGCCCCTCCCGCGCCGCCCCGTGGAAGGCGATCCGTTTGCGGCGGAAACGGCGCCCGGAGACTCAAGGGCTCATCCGCGGCAGGGCGGTTTGTCGCACCGCTCTTGACGTCCGCAGCACGTCGCCCCCTCTCGCTCGAGAGAGCAACCGCCCCCGGCATGACGACCGCTTCGTTGCCCGCCGCCCTTGACGAGGATTCCGGCTCCCGCGCTGAGGAGTCGGCCCGCGTGGCCGCCGCATACCGGGCAGGCGGCGACGGGCGGCTCGCTCATCGCTTGTCATTGCTCGAAGCGATGCCCACATGATCGGCATTCATATTCGTACGTCGGCACGATTCGCTCCTTTCGTCACCCTTCGTCGCGTACCGGGCGTGAGACGGATACCCTCACGGATCGCCCGACCCCTCGTATCGAGAGGCGTCCACAACGGAGGAGAGCATTCCGTATGCCAACACGACCCTCCGGGCGTTCTCACCCAACCTGCCGCGAATGCCCGTGTTGCTGCGTCTGATGTCTCGGGGAAAGCGGAGGCCGAATCCGCGGGAGTGCAGAACTGCAATCGAGTGGCACCGAAGGGGTTGCAGGGTTGGAATTGGACGCCGCCCAGAGGAAACCGGCGGCCGCCGAGGCGTCGGTCTCCGTGGTGCGCGGTCACCCCGGCGTCGAGCCGAATAGCTTGACGCCGGGGCATCGGGAGCAATGGCGAGGCCTGTCAGTTCCGCAGCAGCATCACGATGAGAATGACGTACAGGACGGCGGCTGCCACACAGCCAACGGGGAACGGCCAGCGCGGGCGGTACGGCCCGCGGGCGGAGGACGAAATTGCAGATGGTCCCGTAGAGCATCCAGATCCGGTAACGCCAGATCGGATCGATCCCGGCGTAGGCCTTCCAGTTGGGCAGACAGATCAGGAGGGTGCGATTGATGAGGCGGGCATACCCGTCGTAGCACGTGGCCATCGTGCCGTAGATCACAGCCCACGCGCCGATCATGAAAAGCCAGTATGCCCACGCGCCCAGGGTCTGTGTGTAGGTCTTGGACAACGTGAGAATGAAACCCGTTCCGGCCGGGGCGATCTTTTGCGGGTTCAGGATCACGATAGCGTTGATCATAAACGCCGCGGTGACGAGAATCGTGAGAAAGTTGCCCGCCCACAGATTGTCGTGAAACATCACTCGGTACCAGTTGGCCACGCGGTCCAAGACGCCCCGATCGAGGCGCTTCAAATCTTCGACAGGAATCCCGGGCTTGTCTCCCTCATAAGTCTTGGCGAGACCGAGTCCCTTGCCGAGCACCCAGTCCGAGTACCACAGGCTGTTGATGGCGCCGGCGCCGGCAAACGCCATGGCGGGAAGTATCTCGACCAGGGGATTTTTCGAAATCTTAAATTGGCTTACGGCCCAGTCGGGCGTTGTCGCCGGTATCTGAAAGCCGAAGCCTTTCAGCACATCGCCGATCCCCGGGAAAAACAACGCGGCGATGATCACCGCACTCACGACCAGGGTCGCGGTGACGACCTTCATCACCAACTCCAAGGGATCGTACTTCCCGCTCCAGGTCAGCGCGATGAAGGACAGCATCATAATGAGCGACCAGCCGAAGGGCGGCAGGACTGGAAACATATTAAAGGTGATCGCGCCGCCCATGGCGACCAGTCCTCCGATGTGGACAGCGCCCAGGTAGATGGCAACAATCAGGATGATCCAGTTGAGCCAAGCGCGTGGGCCGGGAAGCATGGCAAAGCCGTCCGAGATGGAGCGCCCTGTCAGGACGGTCCACCGCCCGATCTCGTTGACCATGAAATACTTGAGCGCAATCGCCAGGAGCGGCATCCAGAGCACTGCCATTCCGAATACGGAACCAACGCGTGGAATGAGCACCAATTCACCGCCACCGATAGACATGGAGGCCCAGACCATACCTGGGCCAAAAGCCAACAGAATCTCCCAGCCTGTTGGTGCCGCACCGATATCGGGCTTTGTCGGTTTCGCCATGACCCCCTCCTTGTCTGAGAGAAAGACTCCCCGCCAAGGTGTGACAGTGCTTTCCACTGTGGAAAGGGCTGCATCGCTTGCGGGGCATACTCAGACTATCCAGCCCTTCCGGCCCGCACCTCCGCGATGAAATCGGCGACCATGGGATCGAGCGTATAGCGAGTGACGTAGGCGAAGTCCTCGGCGGCAGCGGTCGAATCCATCGTATACGCCAGCGAGCGGTTGGCGGCGCGCATGGCCCCGCCGGGATCCCGCTCGAACGCAAGCTGCGCCGAGGGCAGGTGCCGGCGGACGGCGGCGGCGACCTCGCCGAGCGTGGCGGTGAAGCCGTGCACGTTGTACATGCGCTGCCGTAGATGGGAGGCGTCGGCGCGTTTGAGGTCGAGCAGGCTCCGGACGACGTCCTTGACATAGATGTATGCGCACGGGCACTCCGGATCGGAACCGACCGTGTAGGGCAATCCCTTCGCAGGGCGCTCGATGATGCCCGACCAATCGCCAAAATGGTGGGTGATCCGGCGTCCCGGACCCACGATCATCCCGTACCGCGTCCCTCGAAAGTTGATCCCATACTGACGGTGATACTGCAGCCCCAGCCGTTCGGCGCAGAGCTTGGTGGTCCCGTACATGTTCGCCGGGTGTTGGGGGGTGGCATCGTCGATCCGCGGCGGGATGTTGTCAAGCCCGTACGTCGTCCCGGAGCCGACGAACACCACGTTGGCCACGTCCAGCAGGCGGGCCGTTTCCAAGACGTTGAAGGTGCCGCCGACATTGGTGCGGAAGCCGCTGGCCGCGCTGGCCTCGCAGGCGGCGCTGAGGATCGCGGCGGTGTGGTAGATGCAGTCCACGCGATACCGCCGCACCGCGTCCAGGACATGCACCAATTCGCCGACGTCGCCCGCGGCCAACTCGACCCGACCGGCGAGGTCCGCTGCGCCAGGCGGAAGCGCCGGCCGGCGGGCCAAGAGCACCACCTCCTCTCCATCGGCAAGAAGCTGCCGTGCCAGATAGCCCCCCCACGAGCCCCGTCCCGCCGGTAATCAGGTTCCGGATCATGACGTGGTTCCGATGTCTCTCACCAGCGCCACGGCGCGCACCCACGCTCCGCCCGCGCGGTGAAGCTTGACGGGAAAGGCGCATACCACAAAGCCGGTGTGGGGGAGACGGTCGAGGTTCGTCAGCCATTCAAGGATGCACATGCTGTAGTCGCCCGCGGCGCGGTGTCCCTGCATATATGTACCGCCGCCTCGCCCCTCGCACAGGTCCGCGAGCTGGATCTCCGCGGGGCGGTCCCAGATTCCAGCGTCGATCCCGACAACACGGATCCCCTGTCGGCCCAACCAGGCGGTCGCCGCCGCCGTCACCCCCGGATTCATCCGGTCACAGCCCGGCTCGCCATAGTGCGCCGCGGCGCCGGTCCGGAGCAGCACGATATCTCGCGGTCGGAGCGTGTAGGCGATTTGCGCCAGGGCCCGTCGCAGGTCCGCCTCGGTGATGTCCTCGCCGGGCCGCTTGCCGCCGAGATCGAGCCATACCCCGTCTCCCATGCACCATTCCAAAGGGATCTGGTCAATCGTGGGCGCGGGACCACCGGCCGCCGTTTCGCCGTAGTGCCACGGGGCATCCATGTGAGTCCCCGTGTGCGAGGTCAGGAAGTGCAGCTCCTCCATGGCATTTCCCCGGCCGCCGAGATCTTCCGGCGTCAGCCCGGCGCGCGCCGCGATGAGTCGACCGCGGGTTCGATGGTCGATATAGGCGACGCGGGCCGGGGCGAGGAAGCCGCCGCCATCTATGATGGGCAGGCTCAGGTCCACGATTCTGTAGCCGTTCATGTATGGCTCCTCGGATTCAGTCGTCGGCCAAGCGTGTCGGCTGGCCGCACAGGGTGGGCTCCGCAGGGCTCGCCGTTGGGGCGCGCCCCAGGTGCCCAGGCGCAGGTGCGTTGCGTGATATTTCTGCGGGGCCGGGTGGGTCCCTCCCACGACCGGCAACCCAACCTTCTCCGAGGAACGCCCGGAGCCGTGCCAGATGAGGGCAGCACGGGTATCCGGCCGCGAGTCCGGCGGCGAGGTGGAGAACGGTGGCACCCTTCTTCTTCATCTCCTCGGGCGCGTACTCCACGTTGCCACCGGGGCAACCGGCGCACGAGGTGTAACCGACCAGGCCGACGCCCCGGTCGCGATAACGGGCGAAGGCGCCCGCCCGATTCCGCGGCGACCGCGGGCACTTGCCCCCCCCGCACACCTGTGGTACCGATGGCAGATGATGATCCCGACCTTGACCGGAGCGGTCACGGGTCTCCTCTTGCCGCCCATGTCGGTGGGTGGACGGGCGCGGGTCGGGGACCGGACCCGCGGGCACGGTCCCCCGGCCGCAACCCGCTACTTTTTCTTGAGCAGCCCCACGGAATCTAGAACAGGCTCCAGGCTCTTCTCCATGCCGATGAGAAACTCCTCGAACTGCCGGTGATCCATGTAGGTGCGCGGCAGGGCCAGCTTGTCCATCAGGGCGATGTACTCGGGGTCCTCGGCGGCCTTCCGGAAGCCGTCGCGGAGGACCTGCAGCGCCTCCGGTGGGGTCCCCTTGGCCACGGCGAGGCCCCGCCAGTCGAACACCGGGTTCTCGATGGGGAAGCCGGCCTCGGCGAACGTCGGGACATCGGGGAACGCCGGGTGCCGCGTCGGGCTGTTGGCGCCCAGCAGGCGGATCTGCTTGGCCTGGTAGAACTGGAGCACCTCGTCCATGCCCGTCGTGGCCACGCTCACGTGGCCGCCCACGAGGGCGGTGCGGGTGGGGGCCGCCCCGTCGAAGGGGACAAAGGTAAACTTCAGCCCGTACCTGTTCGCCAGCGCGGCCGCGGCGAGGTGCCAGGCCTGGCCCGGCCCGGAATGGCCTACGGTGAGGACGCCCGGGTTTGCCTTGGCGTAGTCCACCAGGTCTTTCATGGTCCTGAAGGGGGAGTCCGTGCGCACCGACAACCCCGCCTGGCTGCGGTTCAGCAGGGCGATCAGGTCGAAGTCGCGGTAGGAGAGGTCGGACATGCCCAGGAGCCGGTAGGCGCTGAGATGGAAGGTCACCACGGCCACCGTGTAGCCGTCCGGCTTGGAGGTGGCCACCGAGTTCATCCCGACCACCCCGGTCCCGCCCACCCGGTTGACGACGTTCATGTTCACGCCGAAGAACTTCTTGCCGTTCTTGACGAGGGTGCGCGCCAGGGTGTCGGTGCCGCCGCCCGCGGCCCACGGCACAACCAAGGTGATGTCCCGCTCGGGGAACGCGGCGCGGGCGGAGACGGAGAACACGAGGGACGCGAGGAGCGCGGCCAGCAATCCACACACAGATTTCGGTTTCATGAGGGCGTCCTCCCGACGAACTGTTGCGCTGGGTGCGCGATTCGGCGAACAATCTCGGTCAGCTCGGTGAATCCGCAGCACCTCCTTTCTTCCAGAGGGATGGGATGTGGGAAAGATAGCCGGCCCGCTGGGCGACGGCCAGCGCGCCGAGAATGGCGAGCCGGTCAACCTCTTCGACGCGCGAGACCTCGGAGATCTCGCGGGCGATTCCGCTGTGCCTGGCCAGCAGGTAACGAAAGATCGCACAGCGCGGCTGTGGCCCGACGAGTACGACGGGCGTGTCCAGAGCGAAGCCGAGGAGGGGGAATTCGCGAAGAGCCCGGAGATCCTCGGCGGCGATGGCGGCTTCGAGGAAACAGCGGCGCAGCGGCGCGGGGATACCGAGAAGCACCTCCATGAAGCGCGGCATGAGCAGACTTCGCAGGAAACCGGCTTCGGCAACCGCATCATATGCGACGTCCACCACCGCGAGGTCGGGTGTCTCGGGTCCGGCTTCCGGTGTTTCGATGGACTTCCCGATCGAGGTTCCGTGGCGAATGGCCTCGAACAGCTGACCGCTGAGCGTGGTCAAGGAGCCCACGATGCGTCCGTCCGCGTCCACCGGAACGTACTTGGTGTGGGAGCTGAGGACGACCGCCGTGAACGGCGGGGCCGGCGCGCCGGGATGCGCCAAGAGGCCCATGATCTGGGTTTCTTCGCCGCGCATGAAGTCGACACGCCGGATGTCACGCAGGGCGGTTTCGGCGGGGTAGGCGTTCTTGACGCCGCGGATGAACAGCAACTGGACGTCGGCGGGGAATACCGTCGCGTCGCGCACGGGCACCACACCCGCGGCGAGTTCGGCGAGCCCCGCCGGAGCGACCAGATGGGGGATCTCCAGCAGTCCGATTTCGGACGTGATCATGCCGGCGGTGACGGCACACGCCAGGTCCTGCACCCGGAGGCCGGCGTCCCCGACGGCATGTTCGAATATCTCCGCCAACCCTTCCCGCAAGACCCGCCGGGAGCCGGTGATGGCGGTGTCGCGGACACCGACCTTTCTGCTTCGCTTGGCGATGACGTGCAACGATGCGTCCAGCACGTAGACCCGGGAGTTCGTCGTTCCGCAGTCGATGGTGGCAAAATGCATGGCGGTTTCTCCGGAACCCGCCCGATGCGGGCCGGGCGCATTACGCGAGGAAACCGGCTTTGACCAGTTGCTGCCGTATCGCCGCGGTTTCTTTCGCGCTGAGGGCGATAAACGGCTCCCGGGGATACGCCTCGCACACGCCGCGGATCTTCAGCAGCGCGTACACCGCGACGACGGTGGACTTGGCCAAGTACATGATGTCCCGCAGTTCGTTCACGCGGATCTGCAGCGCCCGGGCCCGCTCCATCTCGAACCGCGTCGCCGCCTCGTACAATTCCACGCACACTTCGGGGAACGCGTTTCCGAGGCCGGGAATAAAGGCGCGCACCCCGATGGCGGCGGCGTACAGGAACATGGCCTCCGTGCCGAGCACTACGTCGAAGTCCGGCTTCGTGATCTGCCGCGAGAAATTGGCGAGCGTCATGATGTCGAAACTGCTGTCCTTGACGCCCGCCACACCCAGGTCCGCCAGGTCCTGCAGCAGCGGGACGTCCACCGCGATCCCGGTGAATTTCGGGTTATTGTACGTGTAGACGGGGATCGTCACGGCCTTCACGAGCCGCTCGAAGTACAGCTTGATGCTCTCCCGGGTATGGTGGAAGTAGTACGGAACCACCGACGAGACTTTTGCGGCGCCGGCGCCTTCGGCGTAGCGGGCCAATTCCACCGCATCGCGCACATTTGTCGCGCCGACGTGGACCACGAGCTGGATCCTGGGCGGGATATTCTTGGCCACGACATCGATGACCCGTTGTTTCTCTGCCACGGACATCAGCGGGCCATTGCCGTACGACCCGCAGATGAAGAGCCCGTGCACATGCTCCGAAAGGAAATGGACGAGCTTCGTCAGGTTGTACTCGTCCAGGCTCCCATCGGACGCAAACGGGGTGACCATGGGCGGGACGACACCTTCCAGCTTTTTCATCCGGGACCTCCAGTCGCGGCACGGTGCGGCGGTGGGAATTCCTGTCGCTCGCGCGGCCGGCGGGTTTTCCCGGCCGCGGCAGCCGGCTATGCGGCGACGACAGGGTTCCGCAACACCCCGATGCCGTCGATCTCCACCTCGACCACGTCGCCGGGCTTCATCGCGGCCACGCCGCGCGGAGTACCGGCGCTGACGATGTCCCCGGGGAACAGCGTCATGCACTGGGACAGATACTGCACCAGGAAGGGGATGCTGAAGATCATGTCGGCCAGCTTGGCTTCCTGCATCAGCCGGCCGTTCAGCCGCGTGCGAAGCGTCAGGGCGGCGGGGTCGAGGTCGGTGGCGATGCACGGCCCCACCGGGGCGAAGGTGTCGAACCCTTTGGAGCGGGTGAGCTGCCCCTGCTCGGTGCTGAGCGGCCGTTCGGTGACATCGTTCATGCAGGTATAGCCGAGAATGGCGCGCGACGCCTCCTCCAGCGAGACGTCCTTGATCTGCCGCTTGATCACCACCGCCGGCTCGCCCTCGTAGTCTACCCGCTCCGCGACCCGGGGGATGACGATGGGATCCCCGGGTCCGATAAGGGTGGTCAGCGGCTTGAGAAAGTGAGCGGGGTGCTTCGGGGTGGGGAAGCCGATCTCCTCGATGTGATTCCGGAAGTTCAAGCCGACGCACAGGATCTTGGTGGGCTCGGCGGGGGCAAGCAGGCGCACGTCGCCGATGCCGTGAATCGCGGAGCCGAGGCGGAAGTCCCCGTAGACGGAGCCGACAATTTCCCGGACCGTATCGTTTTCCCACACACCGTATCCGGTGCGCGTCCCCGACTGGAACCGGACCAGCTTCATGTGTGTGTCCTCCCGTGTTTCCCCGCAGCGCCAATCCCGCGTCTTGATCGATCCCCGCACAGGTCGGGTCCGAACCTCAAGAGCCCATGAGCACCGACGGAAGCCACAGGCTGAGCGCGGGTAAAAAAGTGACCAAGAGAAGAATGATGAGGTTTGCGATCAGGAACGGGATGGACGCCCGGAAGATCGTGACGATGTCAAGCTTCGTGATCGTCGAGATGACGTTGAGACACATCCCCACGGGCGGGGTGACCAGCCCGATGGCCATGCCGACGATGAGGATGGCGCCGAACTGAATCGGCGAAACACCGAGTGCCTTGAGGGCGGGCATGAAGACCGGTGTGAGGAGGATGATCGCGGGCGCCACGTCCACGAAAAACCCGACGACCAGAATGATGGCGTCGAGGGCGAGCAGGATGACCCAGATGGGGAGATCGAGGCCGATGAGGAACGCCGCCACCCGGTCCGGGACCCGCTCCAAGGCCAGAATCCAGGTGTACAGGCACGAGAAGGCGGTGATGATCATGACGTTGGCGCTGGCGAGGATGGCGCCGCGGAGCATGGGCGGGACATGGTGCAGTTTGAGGCCAAAGTAGACCACACTTCCCACGCCGAACGCGTACAGGACACCCACGCCCGCGGCTTCCGTCGCCGTGGTGAGGCCGATGACCACCGCTCCCACGACAAAGACCGGCATCAGCAGCGGGAGAATGCCCTGGCGCAGCCGCCCCAGGATCTCGCGCGCGTCGAGGTGCACGGCTTCGAAGGGATAGCGGCGACGTCTGGAGATGATGGCGTTGATCGACATCTGGACCAAGCCGATGAGAATTCCGGGAATGGCGCCGGCCAGGAAGAGCCGACCGACCGATTCCGAGGCCACGAACGCGTAGATGACCATGGGGATGCTGGGCGGGATGATCATCCCCATCGTCGAAGCGGCCACGGTGATTCCGCTGGCGAATTCCCGCGAGTAGCCGCGTCGCTCCATCTCGGGAATCAGGACGGCGCCGATGGACGCCGCATCGGCCACCGAGGACCCGGAAATACCGCCGAAGATCATGCTCGCCATGACGCAGACCATTCCCAGACCGCCCCGCAGCCGTCCGACGAACAGCATGCTGAAGTCGATCAGGCGGCGGGTCAGGCCGCCCTGGTTCATCATGGAGCCCATGAGCATGTAGAGCGGAAGGGCGATCATGAGTTCCGTGTCCATTCCCGAGAAGACCCGCTGGGGCATCACCAGCAGAAGGGCCGGTTGGTACAGAACAAAATACAGGAGAGCCGACAGACCCAGCCCGTAGGCAATGGGGGTGCCCAGGATCACGAAGACGGCGAGGCTCCCCAGCAGAGCGATCATACGTCCGCCTCGCCCACCCGCGCGGCCCGCTCCAGATCGGCGTAGGCCATCCACAGTCCGTACAGCGCAACCAGGCCGCAGCCGATGGGCAGGCTCAGGAGGACGACGGCTTGCGGGATTCGCAAGACGGGCGAGGGAAACTGACCAACGGACCGGATCCACGGAACGCTGAGAACGACGAGAACGCCGTTGAGCGCGGCCACGAGAAGATGATTCACGCGGCGCAGCCAGCGTCGGCCGCCGGACGGGAGGAGATCGTGAAACACCTGGATCGCGATGTGTTCGCCTCTGGCCAAGAGCACCGCCGCGCCGATGGCGGTGGTATAGATGAAACAAAAGACGACAAACTCCTGCCCACCGACGATGGTTGTGCCGAAGAAATACCGGAGGATCACGAGAACAATCGTCGCCGCCGTGATGACCAGAAAGACATAGCCGAGCACGACTTCAAGGAAATATGCCACGCTCTCCGCGAGACGGCGCATGCGGCGCACCTTTCTTCGGCACGACGCGACGGCGACCCAACGGCCGCCGTCGCGTCGCCGGCGTTCCACGGTCGGCGGGGGCTAGCGCGCGGCCTGCGCCAGGGCCTCGTCGATCTCGGCACGGGTGAAGTAGCCCGCGCTGACGTAGTGGTCCCAGACCGGCTTGACCTTGGCGACAAACGCCCTGTAGTTTTCCGGCGTGACCTTGTTGGGTTGCAGCTTCTGGGTCAGGAGAGTCTGGTAGTCTTTCTCGGATGCCAGCCATATCTCGTCGCTCCTGGCCATGGCGGCTTTGGCCGCGGAGTCGAACACAGCTTTCAGCTCCGTCGGCAGGGCCTCATACCAGGCGAGGCTGACGAAAAACGGGTCGGGGTGGATCTGATAGTTCACCTCGGTGAAATATTTCTGGACCTCGTAGAATTTCATCTCGGCGATGTTCGAGCAGGGGTTTTCCTGGCCGTCGACGACGTTGGTCTTCAGCGCCATATACGTCTCGCCGTACGGGACCTGCTGCGGGTTGGCCCCCAGGGCGGTCATGGTGCGGATGATGGAGTCGATGGGCGGCGTCCGCATCTTCAGACCCTTCATGTCGTCTGGCGTCGCGATCGGTCGTACGTTGTTGGTGAATTGGCGGAAGCCCCCCGCCACGCCCGTAACGGGCACGTAGAAGCCGTTGGCTTTCGCCCCCTGGTTGATCTTCTCGCCAAAGCCGCTGCGGATGAGTCTCTTGGCCTGCTCGATGTCCGCGAACAGGAAGGGCAGGGTATACAGGAGATACTTCTTGTTCGCCCGCTCGAAGAGTGCGCCGCGGGTGCCTTGAATATTGCCGATCTTCACCATGTCCATGAGTTCGGGTTCTTTCCCGAGAACTCCCCCGGCGAAGAGCTCTACCTTGATCTGCCCCTTGGACGCCGCTTCCAATTGCTCCTTGAAATAGATCATGGACTTATGCCGGGGGTGTGTATCGGGCTGCGCGTGCGCGAATTTGAACGCGTACGTCCCCGCGTGGGCATCGTCCAGCCAGGGCGCGGGTCCCAGCGTGACGCCCAACAGCGCGAAGGCCGGTACGATGGCCAAGACCGACGCTCGTTTCATCACCTCAACCCCTTTCACAGGATGGCCTGTTCGGGTGCCCGGGAGGGCCGGTGGGTCTTCGGTGCCGGCCCTCCCGGGGTTTGGGTCGAGTGCAGGCCCGCGGAGGATTATTTCTCCATGGACGGTTTCCAAACCTTCCACACGTTGCCGACGAGATCGGGTCCGGGCTGCAGCGTCGGCTCGCCCGGCATCCAACCCGCGGGGGTGGCCTCCTTGCCGCCGCTCGTCCGCACGAGCTGGTAGGCTTGGATCTGCCGGACCGACTCGGCGAATTTCCGGCCCACCGGCGGGGTGAGCACTTCCATGGCCTGTATGACCCCATCCGGATCGATGATGAACCGACCTCGCAATTCGATCCCCTGGCCCTCGTCGTAGACGCCGAAGGCGCGGCCCACGTTCCCGGCCTGATCCGACGCCATGTGGAAGGGGATGCCCCCCTCGACCATCTTGATCAGCTCGTGATCGTTCCACATCTTGTGGACGAAGTGGCTGTCCACGCTGACAGAGATGACCTCCACCCCCAGTTTCTGCAGGACGGAATACTTGTCGGCGACCGCCGACACTTCCGTCGCTCAGACGAAGGTAAAGTCTCCCGGGTAAAAGCAGAGCAGCACCCACTTGCCCAGGTAATCCGACAGCTTGACCGTGGTGAATCCGCCTCGGTAGTACGCCGGGGCGGTGAAATCGGGAGCCTTCTGTCCCACGCGCGCAGCCACGATTTTCTCCTCCCGTCTTTTCGGAGTCTCGGCGGTTTGCGGTCCGTCGGTCGTTTGCCCGGCGACCGTCCCGGTCACGCGAGCGCAGCCTTGCGGTTGTTCGCCCATACGTCCTCCTTTCTGGGGTGCATGCCTCGGAAACGTCACACTCCCGCGCGGTGATGACTGACTCCCGAGACGTGGATCGATCGGACGGTTTACCGAAGCCCGGTTCGCGCAGTCGGTGCGACGTTACCGATGGGTTTCACTGTCGGGTCGCTCCGCGTCGCCGCACCCGGACATCAGCTTCCGCGCATCGTCGATTCGACCCTGTCGATAGGCCAGCAGCACGCCATCCACAGGGCCGGCCATCCACGGATGGGCGCGGATTCCGCCGGCGTCGACCAGTTGCCGGAGCAGGCGCGATATTCCTCCACAAATCAGGACCGACACGCCGAGTTCGTGCAACCGGGTCACGCGGCCGGGCGAGGAGCCCACGGGGAGCGGAGCAACGTACCGCGAACGCTCCTCTCCCCCTTCCCGACCCACGAGCAGAACCCGCCCGGCCGAATCGAACCCGGGCGACACACGCCCATTTTCCGTTGGGACAGCCAGCCGCATAGCGATCGCCTCGTTTGCTTTGCGGCTTCGGCATGGAGGGTGCCAACTGGGTCATTGGGCGCGAAACAGCGGGAAGGGCCCCGATTTGTTGAGCTTACAAGCAAAAACGCGTCTCGGGCGGTCAGCGGTTATTGCAGCAATGCAATTGCGGTTGCGCGGCGAGGGTTGCGATTCCGCACTCAACCGGTGTTATCGACCAGGAAGCGAGAGGCCAAGCTGCTTGATCTTGCGCCAGAGAGTGGTCTTGTGGATGCCGAGCTCCTTGGCGACGGCGGCCCGGTTCCACGCATGCCGCCGGAGAGCGTCCTCCAGAAACCGCGCCTCCAGGGCTCGGAGATTCTCCGTTCCGGCGCGTTTGGGGACGGTCTCGGCCGGTCGAAGCGTTTCGGGGAGATGTTCGCGTTGGATCATGCCTCCGAGGCACAAGATGAACGCATGCTCTATGATGTGCTCCAGTTCCCGGACGTTTCCGGGGTAGTCGTGGTTGATCAGGATCTGTAATGTCTCCGGGGAGACGCCGCTGACATCCCGACCCCGCAGACGGTTGAAGCGGGCGATGAAGTGGTCCACGAGCAACGGAATGTCTTCGCGACGCTCGCGGAGGGGGGGTAGCCGGAGCGTAACGACGTTGATCCGGTAGAAGAGGTCCTGCCGGAACGTGCCCGCCTTGACCAGATCCGCGAGTCGCTTGTTGGATGCCGCCACAATCCGGACGTCGGCTTGCAGCGGCTCGGTGGCCCCGAGGGGTTCATAGGTCTTTTCCTCCAGGACGCGGAGCAGCCGGACCTGAAGGGCAGGGGATACGTCGCCGATCTCGTCAAGGAAGAGGGTGCCCCCTTCAGCCAGGGCGAACCGCCCGGGCTTGTCCTTCCGCGCATCGGTGAACGCACCCGCCTTGTACCCGAAAAGCTCGGATTCCAGCAGGGTGTCGGGGAGGGCGCCGCAGCTGACGGCAATCAGCGGTTTGTCCCGGCGCGGGCTGAGGCTGTGGATGGCGCGTGCGATCAACTCCTTGCCCGTGCCGCTGTCCCCCTCGATGAGCACCGTGCTGCCGCTTTCCGCCACGGCGGGAAGAATGCCAAAGAGGCGCTGCATGACGGGGTTCTTGCTGAGGATGTCGGCGAACGTGTAGCGTTGCGAGATCTCGGCCCGGAGTTGTTCCACGAGGCGAAGATCGCGAAACGTCTCGACGCCGCCCAGGACGGTGCCTTGCCGGTTCTTGAGCACGGCGGTGCTGATGCTGATCGGGACACGCTCGCCGTCAGGGCGGAGGATGAAGACCGGGCGGTTGACGACGGACCGGCCCGTCTCCAGGGTTTCCTTCAGGGCGCATTGGGCCTCGCAGATCGAAGCCCGGAACACCTCACAGCAGGGGCGGCCGAAAGCCTCGTCCCGAGCGACGCCGGTGATCTCTTCGGCCGCGCGATTGAACGAGGTGATGCGAAACCTCGCATCGACGGTGAAAACGCCGTCGGCGACCGAATCGAGGATCGTCGCCATCTCTTCCGGGTTCAGCAACGCGCTCGTCGCCGGTTTTGTCACCCTGGGTCTCCGCGCTCTGCCGGCAGCCTGGCCCCGTCCGCCGATGGGTGTATCGGAGCGGGCCTCAAACCGTGTAGGTGCGCGCTTTGCGTATGCCATCATCCTATCCGATGCCCGCGTTTTTGTCGAGGTCGCGACCAGACGGCCGCGCCGCGCTCTCGCGCCCCCCCAGCAGTGCCATTCGCGTGCCGAATTATGGCAGCGTTCCACGCGTCGCTCGCCAAGCCGGACCGAGACCCCCGAACCCTTTTTGCAAAACCGGGATCAAAATACACAACGCGCAGAGGTCTTGCCGATCCCGCGGTGATTCCAAGCCGGGAATCGTGTGGGCGTCCAGCCGGACCGATTCGAGGAGTCTGAGCATGCCGATCTTCGAGTACAAATGCCGGAAGTGTAGCGAGACGTTCGAGCATTTCACCCACCGGGCCAGCGCGGCCCAGCGGCCGATCTGCCCGTCCTGCGGCTCCACGGAGGTGGAGCGGATTTTCTCCGTTTTCGCGGGCCGTGTCGAAGGCGGAGGTGCGGGGTGCGGCCCAGTCGCCACGGGCGGCGGGTGAGGCGTGTAGCGACGGGGCCGGCGGCCCCGAGGGGCGTGAAAAGATATTACGGATGTCAGATTGTGGGCTGCGGGTTGGAGATTCAGGGCATCCCCACACCCGTTGGCCCGCGGTGGCCGGGTCATTGCACCCACAACGGGCGGCGTTCCGAAAGGGCGGCTCAAAGCCGCGGTGCCGGCTCGGCTGAACGGCCATGGATTCCCGGGCGTTCGTCATGCGCGTCGTCGCCCCCGGTTGTCGTCCTGGACCGCCGGGGGCGGCTGGGTTTCGTTTTGCGGCGGCACGGCTCTTCTCGTTGACTTTCACCGGTCGTTCGCACTACTCTTCCGGTCTCCCTGCGTTCCCTTACTCTTCGCCTCAGGAGGTGCTTTGATGTTGCGACGAGTAGCGGCGGCCCTGGCGGTGTGCGGCATCGTCCTCGTGCCGGTCCTGGCCCCGGCGGCCCAGGACCACAAGGAGATGATCTCCGGGCCTTTCAAGAGCGGACCCGAGGTGACCGAGGTCTGCGTGGGCTGTCACGAGCAGCAGGCCAAGGACTTCATGAAGACGGTGCACTGGACCTGGAAAGAAAAGCAGAAGGTGCCGGGCAAGGGAGAAATAGAGATCGGGAAAATCAATCTGCTCAACAATTTCTGCATCGCCCTCGCGTCCAACTGGCCCCGCTGTACGAGCTGTCACGCCGGCTACGGCTGGAAGGACGCCGCATTCAAATTCGACGACCCCACCAGCGTGGACTGTCTCGTGTGCCACGACACCACCGGAACGTACACGAAAACGCCCACCGGCGCAGGGAATCCCGACCCCAAGGTGGATCTGGAGAAAGTTGCCCAGAGCGTCGGAAAGCCGTCGCGCCAGAATTGCGGCGCCTGCCACTTTTTCGGCGGCGGCGGGGATCACGTCAAGCACGGCGACCTGGATAGCTCCCTCTTGAAGCCGGTTCGGTCCGTGGATGTCCACATGGCGGAGCCCGCACCAAGCATGACGTGTCAGGATTGCCACAAGACGAAGGCCCACGTCATCCCCGGCGAGTCCATGGCGGTTTCGCTCGGCAAAGGCGCGCGCGTCTCGTGTACCGACTGCCACGGAGAGACGCCGCACAAGATTCCGACCTACAACAAGCACACAAAGCGCATCGCGTGCGAGACGTGTCACGTGCCGTTCTTCGCCAAAGGGCTGCCGACCAAGGTCTGGTGGGACTGGTCCAAGGCGGGGCAGGATCGGCCGGAAGCCAAAGACAAGTACGGCCTCGAGACTTATGTGAAGATCAAGGGTGAGTTCAAGTGGCAGAAGGATATCCGACCGGTTTATCTCTGGTACAACGGCGAAACCGCGCGGTATCTGCTCGGCGACACGATCGATCCGTCCCGGCCGGTTCCGCTCAACAAGCCGCTCGGCAGCCGCAAGGATCCCAACGCCAAGATCATGCCCTTCAAGGTCATGCGGGGAAAGCAACCGTACGACAAGGAACTCAAGACGATGGCCACGCCCCATCTCTTCGGCGGGTACTGGAAGCACTTCGACTGGAACCGGGCCATCGCGGATGGGAACCAGGCCGCCGGATTGGCGTACAGCGGACAGTATGGCTTTGTCGAAACGGTGATGTACTGGAAGGTCAACCACATGGTGGCCCCGAAGCAGGCCGCCCTCAAGTGCATGGCCTGCCATCAGCGAGAGGGCGGTCTGCTGAACTGGAAGGCGCTGGGGTACCCTGGCAACCCAGCGCAGCCCCGGTTGAAGTGACGCGCCGGGGTACGCCTCGGCCGGGAGAGGTGCGTCCTCGCGATCCGTGCTCGACCGTCTTCGCAGCGTGACGACGGCCGGGCCGTCGAACCAACCTGCCGCGTCAGCGCGGGATGGCGACGCCATTCGCCGTGCGACGGACGGGAGCTTCTCTTGTCGTCCCATGCGGAGAAAGCGGCCCACAACCTGGCGCTGGTTCGCGAAAAGCGCCCGCTGGTTCACAACATCACAAATTATGTGGTCATGCAGTACACCGCCAACGCCCTGCTGGCCCTGGGCGCCTCCCCGGTCATGGCCCACGCGGTCGAAGAGATGGAAGCGATGGCCTCCCTGGCGGACGCGCTGGTCCTCAACATCGGCACGCTCTCCGGGCCGTGGATCGAGGGGATGCGCGCCGCCGGAGGGGTCGCGTCCCGGCGAGGGATCCCCATCGTCCTGGACCCCGTGGGTGCCGGCGCGACACGGTTTCGTACCGACACCGCCGTGCGGCTTCTCGACGAATGCCGGGTGACGGTCCTGCGCGGAAACGCGTCGGAGGTCCTGGCGGTGGCCCGTGGGGCCGGCGGGACCCGCGGCGTGGACGCGGCGCACCGAGTCGAGGATGCGATAGAGGCCGCGGGCGAACTCGCAGCCCGGCGGCGCATGGTGGTCGCCGCTACGGGAGCGGTGGACCACGTGACCGATGGCTCTCGCACGCTGCGGGTTCTCAATGGACATCCGAGCATGGGGCTGATCACCGGATCGGGATGCACCGCGACGGCAATCGTCGGCGCGTTTTGCGCGGTGAACACCCGTGCGCTGGAGGCAACGGCCGCCGCCCTGGCGTTCTTCGGGATCGCCGGAGAGCATGCGGCGCGCCGGAGCCGACTCCCGGGCACGTTCGGCACCGCGCTGATCGACCTGTTGCACGCCATCAGGCCCGACCATGTCGCGGACGAGGCGAGAATCGAGGCATAGGGCCGGAAAGACAGGCGGCCGGCGAGCGGGGGAACCGGCGGGAACACGCAACCGAACCGGGGCGGGCGCGAGAGCGAAGGGGCAGGGATCTTTGGTGTCGAGAGGTCAAGACGGCATCCGCGTCGGAGAACTCGAGGACCGATGGGACCGGTTTCCGATTCCGAAAACGCACGCATCGACTACAGCCTGTACCTGGTGACGGATTCGGGCCTGGCCATGGGGCGGCCGCTGCCGGATGTCGTGCGCGCCGCGGTCGAGGGCGGCGTGACCTGCGTCCAGGTGCGGGAGAAGGACCTCCCGGCGCGGGCATACATGGAGCGGCTCCTGGCCGTTCGCCCGCTCCTCCGCGAGCGCGGCGTGCCGCTTTTTGTCAACGACCGCGTGGACATCGCTCTGGCGGTGGAGGCCGACGGCGTTCACCTCGGCCAGACGGACATGCCGCTCCGCATGGCCCGGCGAATTGCCGCCGGCCGACTCATTGTCGGCGTGTCGTGCGAGACGGTACAGGACGCCGTCGACGCCGAACGCGGCGGAGCCGATTACGTGAGCGTGAGCCCCGTCTTCCCCACCCCGACCAAGACGGACACGGCGCCCGCCCTGGGGATTGACGGCGTGCGGGCGATCCGCGGCGCCGTCCGGCTGCCGGTGGTGGCCATCGGCGGGATCAACGGGACCAATGCCGGCGACATCATCCGCGTGGGGGCGGACGGCATCTGTGTGGTATCGGCCGTCCTTTCCGCACCGGACCCGCGCGACGCCGCCGCGGCACTTCGCGGGATCGTCGAAAGGGCGCGTCATGGAGCTTAGCGAGATCGGCGAGTTCGGATTCATCCGCCGCGTCAGCCGGGGCTGCCTGATCCGTCCGGAAGGAGTGGAGCGCGCCATCGGGGACGACGCCGCCGCGTTCGTCGTACCCCCCGAGGAGTTGACGCTGGTCACGACGGATCTGCTCGTCGAACGCGTACACTTCCTGCGCAAGGCGACGACCCCGTTCAACCTGGGTCACAAGGCCATGGCCGTCAACCTCAGCGACATCGCGGCCATGGGCGGAACGCCGCGGGAGGCGTTCGTCAGCACCGCCATCCCCGCCGGGTGCCCCGTGGAGTATCTGGACGAGCTGTACGACGGGATGAAGTCCCTGGCGGCCCGCCACGGCGTCAATATCCTGGGGGGTGACACAACAGGGTCCGCGGCCGATCTGATCCTCAACGTCACGGTCATCGGCCATGTTCGCCGCGACGAGATCCTGTACCGGTCCGGCGCCAAACCCGGCGACGCGGTGTGCGTCACCGGGCCGGTCGGCGACAGCCGAGCCGGTCTGCATTTCGTGCTCGAGGGGGCGGAGGGGTTGGACGCGGGCATGCAGAAGCTCTTCGAGGCGCATATCCTGCCGCAGCCGCACCTGGAGGAAGGGCGGTTTCTGGCGGCGACGGGAGCGGCGACGGCGGCGCTGGACGTCAGCGACGGCCTGAGCTCCGATCTGATGCACATCGTGGAGGAGAGCGGGGTGGGCATACGGGTCGAGGCGGAACGCATCCCGATCTCGGCCGAGCTGCACGAGTTCTGCGGGCGCCTCGGCAAGGACCCCATCCGCTTCGCCCTGTCGGGGGGCGAGGACTACGTGCTCGCCGTCACCGTCAAGGCCGGGCGGATCGATGAGGTGTCGCAGCGGTTTGCCGCGCGCTTCGGCCGTCCGCTCTATCGCGTCGGCACGGTGACCGGGTCGGGCCGGCTCGAGCTTCTGGCGCCGGATGGACGGATCGAAGCCGTGGGGCCCACGGGTTGGGACCATTTCGGGGCGCACGACCTCTGAGCCGGAACGGCGGCCGCAGAAATCCTCGGCCACCCGTCTTGCTTCCGAGCACACCCCGGGCCAGACATTCCCCCTGTGCCCCGTTGTGGGTTTTGTGGCGAGATGTTTCGGCTACCGGGATTTCGGCAGGTGATCGGAGAGGAAGACGCGCAGGTCCGCGGCCACCTCGGGCGGGATGGGCTGCGAGGGAAGCCGCCGGCAGAGCTCGGCCGTGGTCTTGAGGGTCTTGGCGAAATTCACGCACGGGTCACACCCGTCCAGATGCTTCCGGATCTCCTCGCACAGCTCCTGCGAGAGTTGTCCGTCCACGTACTCCGAAAGCCGCTCGAACAATTCTCTGCAGGTCATGGACATCCCGGCGTGCGAATGGGGTGAATCGTTGCGTTTGTTGTTCATGCGGTATGATCCATACGGCACGCAGAGGATTCGCCTTTCAGATGCGAGACATCATGCGAGCCCACACTCGCCCCATCCCGTGCATCTGCAACATCAACGGGGAAACGGTCGCGGCATTTTCCTTTGTGCCACGCGACGTCCATGCACGCGTCAGGGGGTGATGGATCTCGTCAGGTACTCCGCCAATTCCCGCCGAACGAAGACCCGTGCCCGGTGCAGCCGGGACTTGACCGCGGCCACCGAAAGCCCCAGCGCCTGCGCCGTTTCCTCGGCGGACAGCCCCTCCACGTCGCGCAGCACCAGGACGATCTTGTAATCTTTGGGCAGCTTGTCGATGGCGGCCTCCATTTTGGAGGTCAGCTCGCCGCGGAGGAGGGCGCGTTCGGCGTCGTCGGACCAATCCGGAATCTCGGGCTTGTGTCCCTCGGCATCCGGCCGGGGCATCAGCTCGTCCAGCGACAGTTCCTGCTCGGGCATCGGGTCGTGGACGCCGCGCCGCCGCTTCTTCAGACAGGCGTTCGCGGCGATGCGGTAGAGCCAGGTGGAGAACTTGCTCTCCTCGCGGAACTCGCGAATCGAGCGAATCATCCCGAGAAACGTCTCCTGCAGGATGTCTTTGGCGTCTTCGACGTTCCGGCACATGCGCATGGCAAAGCCGTAGACCCGGCCCTGGTGGGCCCGCACCAGGGCATCCAGGGCCGCCGGGTCGCCGTCCTTGGAGGAGGCGATGAGGGTCTGTTCATCCGTCACGGCGTCTCCGCTGCGGCGGGCCGCCCGCGCCGATCGGATCGGCGAGCGGCGCCAGAATCCCGCGGGTGGCGCGCAGCAGATCGCCGGGAGCGAGGAGGAGTTGAAGGCCGCGCATACCGGCGCTCACGCTGACCAACGGCCGCTCGAGGCAGCTCCGGTCCACGTAAACAGGATAGACCCTTTTTCCGCCCAGCGGGGAGACGCCCCCGCGGACGTAGCCGGTCAGCCGCAGGATGTCGTCCGTCTCGACCAACTCCACCTGCTTGTTGCCCGACGCGCGCGCCAGCGCCTTCAGCGACAGGGTCGTGTCGCCCGGCAGGCAAGCCAGGATCACCCCGGTCCGGTCACCTCGAACGACCAGGGTCTTGAACACCTGTGCGAGGGGCAGGCCGAGCTTTTCCGCGGCTTCCCCGGCGCCGAACTCTTCCTCCTGGAACTCGCGGACGGTGTAGGGGACGCCAACCCGATCCAGGATCTGTATGGCCCGCGTTTTCATTTGCGCGCAACGCTAACACCGACGGCGATGGGACGTCAAGCGATCCTGGAACAATCGGGGGCGTGTCGCGTCGACCCCGGCGCAGAAAACCACTTGACACCGTCCGGGAAGGAAACGGATATTGGGCCAATAGCCCGACGAACGCCCGGCCGGGATGGACCCGCCGGAGCCGATCAACGCAGCGTGCGAAGATCCGGCGCAGGACGCGGCGGCTTGGCGCGCGGTCGCGATGTCGGGACCCGCCGCGTCGACCAACGACGTGTGGAGAGGAGGCGGCCATGGCGGCATCGGAGGTGCGAAGGCTGCGGCACAAGGTGGCGGCGACGCTGCGCGAGTACGAAGGGCATCTTTTGCGGCTGGAGGGTCAGCTTGCGGTGCTGCGCGCCAAGGCCCAGCGGGCAGGCGAGGAGACGCGGGTCAAACTGGCCGGTTTGCTGGATCAGGCGGAGCGGGACGCGGGGGCCGCGCGGGAGCTCGGGCGGACCGCCCTGGCGGGGCTGGAGCGGGCCAGCGAGACGGCCCGGGCGTGTCTGACGGACCTCAAGGGCCGCATGGAGGCCGTCGAAGCCGGTCTTCCAGCCGCGGTGGCCAGGGGCAGAGCGGTCGTCCGGCGGGCGACCATCGAGGCCAAGGCAATCCGGCACGGCGTGCGGGTGGGCTTGCGCGTGGCGCGCCGCGTGGCGCGGCGGACCAAGGCGGCGAAGGACTGACAAAGACCTGTCGGGATGCCGGCGAGGTGCCGAGTGCCGGGGGTGTGGTACTGCAGGGTCGGTGTGACGACGGGGACGGGAGGGCGGGGCAGGGATGGAGTGGACGCGCCGGGTACCACGCGTGCCGTGCCGCGGGGCCGCCGGTGCGGCTGTCGGCTGATATCGGAATCACCTGGAGCGTGGCTGATGGGGAGACGGGCGTTCTTTGCGATCGGTGTCGTGCTCATCGGCGGGGCGGTCGGGGCCGGAACGACGGAGTGGAAGGCGCCGGCGTCGGCCAGGGCGGTCAAGAATCCTGTCGACGCCGCGCTCGGGGTCAAGCTGGGCCAGGGCCTCTTCCGAGAGAACTGCGTCATCTGCCATGGGAAAGCCGGGAAGGGCGACGGCGAGGCGGCGGCGGCCATGAAGCCTCGCCCCACATCCCTGATCGAGCGCAGTGTGCAAGCCCAGACCGACGGTGAACTGTTCTGGAAGATCTCCGAGGGCCGCGGGGCCATGCCGGGCTGGAAGAGCATCTCCGAGAAAGAACGGTGGAGCTTGGTCCATTACCTTCGCGCCCTGGCGGAGAAACGATAGGCCCCTCCGGTCGGTGCTCCAGTCGCTTGATCCAGATCAAGGATCGTGTTTCTCTTCCGGCTTATCCTCCGCACGTGACGGCGCGCCACGAGGGGTGCGAAGCATGGCATCCACGCGGCGTCCGTGGCTGGCGCCAACACCGAACGAGGGATCCTGCGGGGTCGGCGGTCACGAGGGGTATGGTGGGCGAACGACGCGTCGGTCGGCCAATCGTTCCGAGAGAGCACGGTGCGTGGGCCGTGTTGTACGGTGCCTTTCTGGCGGGGATCGGCGTCGCCGGCCGCGTGACGCTGCCGGCGGCCCTGCTGCTGGGTGCGGTCACCTTCCTCGCTTTCGCCAACGGACCGCTGACGCTCATCCTGCGGTCGGCGGGGAACCGGGCGCCGTCCACGGAGCGCCAACGTGCGATCTTCTGGTTCGCCGCCTATGCCGCGGGCGGCCTGGCGTGCGCGGCACCGCTCCTCGCGTTCTACCGGATGGCTTTTTTGGTTCCGTTCGCCATGGCGGCGGCGTGCTTCCTGGTTCTCCGGGCGTTTCTCGTCCGGGAGGGCGACGACCGAAGTCTCTCGGGGGCGCTCATCGGCACGGCCGGCTTGACGCTGGTCGGCCCGGCCGCGCATGCGGTCGCGATGAACGGCGCCCAGCCCACCGGGGCGCTCCTGTGGCTGCTCCTGTGGCTGTACTTCGCCGGCGGCGTCTTCTATGTGCGGACGCGGATCCGTCTCGTGGTGGCCCGGCGCAAGGGCGCCACATCCGTGGCGCGCCGCGCCCGCTGGTCCTGTCTTGCGTATCACGCGCTCCTGCTCGTCTTGATTCCCGCCTTGGCCGCGGCAGCGGTGGTGCCGTGGGCGGTGCTCCTGGCGTTTGCCCCGGCCCTGGGGCGCGCCGCGGCCGGCGTGCGCCGTCAGGACACCATGCTCAACGTGCGCCGGCTCGGCTGGTCCGAGGTCGGCCTCACGGCGGCGTTCGTGCTGATCCTCGTCGTCTCGTTGTGACCGCCCGACGCCCCTCTCGCGGCTCGTGCGCATCGCGGCCCGTGCCCACTTCCCCCGTGCAATCGATTTGGCCGCCGGGGTCTTTCTGTGGTAGAAGTCTACCGGAAGGGTCCTGCCATGGGCGTTCCCATCGTCGCCATCGTCGGCCGGCCGAATGTCGGCAAGTCCACGCTCTTCAACCGCTTGCTCGGCGGGCGACGGGCGATCGTGGACGATATGCCCGGGGTCACTCGCGATCGCCTGTACGGCGAGTTCGAGTGGCGCGGCCGGCGGATCGTCCTGGTGGATACGGGGGGGCTGGATCCCGCGGGCACCGGGATCACGGCCCAAGTGCGGGTCCAGGCCGAGCGGGCGGTCGCCGAAGCGGATGCGATTCTATTGCTGGTAGACGGCAAGGAGGGGCTGACGCCGGCGGATTCCGAGGTCGCTCGGCTCATCCGCGAGGGCGCATCCCGGCCGATCCTCCTCGTCGTCAACAAGATCGATGCCGTCGGCCAGACCGTGCTCGCGGCCGAGTTCTCGCGCCTGGGGTTCGACCCCGTCTACCCTGTCTCGGCCGAGCAGGGTCAGGGAATCGGGGAGCTCTTGGATGCGGTGACCGCCGTGATTCCCGACGCCGGTGAGACCGCGGGGGGGAGCGAGGCCGTCACCGTGGCCGTGGTGGGTCGGCCAAACGTGGGGAAGTCGTCCCTGGTCAACCGGATCCTCGGGACCGAACGCGTCGTGGTGAGCGCGGAGCCCGGAACGACCCGCGACGCCATCGATTCCCGGTTCAGCTACCAGGGCCGCGACTATATCCTGGTGGACACGGCGGGCATCCGGGCCAAAGGCCGCCTGGGTCGGTCGGTGGAGCGGTACGGAGTCTCGCGGGCCCTCGCCGCCGTGCGCCGGGCCGATGTGGCGCTGATCCTGGTGGACGGTGTGGAGGGTGTGACCGAGCAAGACACCCGGATCGGCGGCGAGGCGCACGAGGCGGGGTGCGCCAGCATCCTGGTGGTGAACAAGTGGGATTGCCGGGCGGGTCAGCCGGATGCGGCCGCCGAGATCCGCGTCGCCGTGCGGGAGCAGTTCAAGTACCTCGCGTACGCGCCGGTGGCGTTCGTGTCGGCATTGTCGGGGCTGCGCGTGATGAGCCTTTTCAGGCTCATCGATGCCGCGGCCGCCGAGCGCGCGCGCCGGATCCCGACGGCGGCGCTGAACGCCGCGGTGGAAGCCGCCGTCAGCCGCCGGCCGCCGCCGGCCGACCGGGGGCGCGCGGTGCGCATCCGCTATGTCGCGCAAACGGGCATCAAACCGCCGACCTTCGTGCTTTTCACCACCGCAACGGGGAAGATCCACTTTTCGTACCTGCGATATCTGGAGAACTGTCTGCGCGAAACGTACGGCTTCGGCGGTACGCCGATCCGCCTGGCCATCCGAGGTCGCCAGTGACCCCCACGGACTCTAGCCTGACATCGGATTCGGATCCCCGCGGGTCGCCGCCAGCGCTCGTGCCGGCGTCCGCGGGTACGGGGCGCTCGGCGTGGGACGTGGTGGTGGTGGGGGGAGGGATCGGCGGGCTCGCCGTTGCGGGCCTCCTGGCGCGGGCCGGACGGGCGGTGCTGTTGCTGGAGGCGTCGCCCTCGCTGGGCGGGGCGTGTCTCGGGGTGACGCAGGAGGGGCACCCCTACGATCCCGGCGTCGGTCTGATCGCTGGTGCGGGCCCCGGCGGCGCGCTCGCCGCCCTCTGCGAACGGTTGCAGATCGCGCTTCCCACCGTGGCCTGCGACCCGACACTGCAGGTGGCGCTGCCGCGGCACCGGGTGGACCTGACGCGGTCCGTGGAGGGGTGGTGGCCGGAGTTCCGTCGAGAATTCCCCGACGATGAGTCGGGCTGGCACGAGCTCGTTTCCGATCTGGCGTTTCTCGCGGCCGAGAGGGAGGAGCTGGCCCGGCGCTTGCCGCCGTTGCCCCCGGACGGGTGGCGGGACCGTTTTCGCTGCTGGCGACGCTTGACCCTCCAGCGGGCGATCGGGGTGACCCGGCCCGCTGCGCGGGCGCTGCACAGCGCCGCCGTCACGCCGTTTCGCCAGACGCTCGGGGAGTACGGCCTCGGCGCGGCGAGCCGGCAGGCGCTGGAGGCGTGCCTCTGGTATCTGCTGATCCGCGGTCCCGACGAGTGTTCGACCCTGGAGGCGGCCCTGGCGCTGCAGCGGCTGCGGGACGGCCTGGCGGTCGCTCCCGGCGGCCCGGCGGCGCTGGCGGATCATCTGGCGCAACGAATCCGCGAGCACGGCGGCGAGATCCGGTTGCGGACGAGGGCCGCGCGGTGTCTGACGGAAAGAGGGCGGGTGTCGGGGGTGACGACGACGACGGGAGAGACGATCCGCGCCCGATGGGTCGTGACGGATGTCCCGCCGGACGTGCTCATGGGGGAGCTCTGGCCCGTCGCCCGCGGACCCTTCCGTCGCCGCCGATCCGCACCGGGGCCGTGGGAGCCGCGCCGCATCGCGCAGGTTCTGGGTGTGGCGATCCCGGAGACGTTTCTCCCGTCCGCGCTGGGGTACCACTGTCTGGTCGTGGCGGACACCGAACGACCCGCCAGGGACGACAATCTGGTGTTTGTCCGGCGGATGGTCGACGGGCCCGGGGAGGGGGCGGGCGGCGGCCTCGCCCACCTCTGCGTGGGCCGGTTCGTTCCGCCCTCGATGTCCGCGGACGGCGAGGGGCTCGGGCGGGCGCTGCTGGACGCTCTGGATCGTGTGATCCCCGGTGTCGAGCGTGTCGCCGTGCATCGGTGGCTGGCGCCCGCCCCCGTGCTTGCGGAGCTGTGGGGACGTCCGCTGGGCGCCGTGCGCTATGCGATCGACTCCCGCGCATGGCTTGGCCGTCGGGGTTTTCCCCATCGTGTCGGCTGGCCGGGTCTGCTCGCGGTGGGGGAGTGGACGTACCCAGGTCGCCTGCTCTCCGACGTCGCGGAGGGGGCGGCGCGGGTGGCCGGGCTGATTGCGGCGGCGTGACCCGCCGGCCACCCGAACGGCGGTGTCCGCCGGTGCCGACGGCGCGATTCGGGCGAATGCCCTTGACACCCTCGGACCCCTGTGTTACCAGGATCGGACGCGGCGACTGTAGCCTCGACCGAGGGCCCGTGTGCGGGGTCTGCAGGCGTCGAGAAAAGCGCCGATCGACGGCGCGGTTCTCGGAGGACACGGAGGAGGAGAGGAAGGCCATGCCACGAAAAAAGATTGCCATGATCGGGGCGGGGCAGATCGGCGGGAACCTGGCGTACATGGCCGCAGCCAAGGAGCTGGGGGACGTGATCCTCTTCGACATCCCCGCGGCGGAGGGCCTGGCCAAGGGGAAGGCCCTGGACATCGCGCAGCTCTTGCCGGTCGCCGGCGCCGAGGCGCGGCTGGCCGGGACCAGCTCGTACGACGACGTGGCCGGCGCGGATGTGTGCATCGTCACCGCCGGCATCCCGCGCAAGCCCGGTATGAGCCGCGAAGACTTGCTGGACACCAACGTCAGGATCATCACCGACGTGGCGACCAACCTGAGGCGGACCTGCCCGGGGGCCTTCTGCATCGTGATCAGCAACCCCCTGGACGCCATGGTCTATGCCTTCAAGCAGGTGACGGGGTTCCCCAAGTCGCGTGTGGTGGGGATGGCCGGCGTGCTGGATTCCGCCCGCTTCCGCGCCTTCGTGGCCATGGAGCTCGATGTGTCGGTCGAGGATGTCCAGGCCTTTGTGCTGGGCGGCCACGGCGACGACATGGTGCCGCTGGTCCGCTGCTGCTCCGTGGGCGGCATCCCCGTGAGCGAACTGTTGCCGAAGGAGCGGATCGACGCCATCGTGGACCGGACCCGCAAGGCGGGCGGGGAACTGGTGGCGCTCTACAAAACCGGGAGCGCGTACTACGCCCCGGCGGCGGCGGCCATCGCCATGGCCGAGGCGTATCTCAAGGACCAAAAGCGCGTCCTGCCCTGCGCCGCCTTCCTGGAGGGCGAATACGGTATTAAGGGGACGTACTTCGGCGTACCTGTGGTGATCGGGGCGGGCGGCGTGGAGCGGGTGCTGGAGATCCGCCTGACCGAGGAGGAGCGTGCCCTGGTCGCCAAGAGCGCGGCGAGCGTCCGGCGGACGGTGGCGGAAACCAAGCTGTGAGGCCGGCGAACGCAACCGACACCCTTGCCGGCGGAGGGGCGCTTGCCGCGCGGGGTCGGCGTTGCGGCGCGGCGAGCCACGGACGGGCCGCAGGAGGCACCTCTCGTATGCGAATGCACGCCGTGGGTCCGGCGCTGGCGCTGCTCGTGGCGCTGGCGCCGGCGGGATGCGGGCGAGACCTCAAAAAGGAGAACGACCAACTCAAGGGCCAGGTCGCCACGCTCCAGCAGGAGAACGTGGCGCTAAAAGGCGAGGGAACGTCGCTCAGGGCGGACGCGGAGGCGATGCAGAAGCAGCTCGCGGCGCTCACGAAGGAGAAGCGGGAGCTGGAAGATCAGGTGAAGGCGCTCAAGGCGACCATCGCCGCGAGGCCCTCCGCGACCCCCCCGAAGAAACCGAAGAAGATGTCGTTGCCGTAACGGGCCGCCCTGGCGCGGCCGCTGGCTCCACGGCGGTGGGCCGCCCCGACGGACGGCCGGACGCGCCGCCCGGAGCGGCACGGAGTGCGTATGAAGATTCACGAGTACCAGGCGAAGGCCATCCTGGCGGAGGCCGGCGTCCCGATTCCCCGTGGGCGGGTGGCCGCGTCGCCGGCCGAGGTCAAGGCCGTGGCGCAGGAGCTGGGCGGCCCGGTCGTGGTCAAGGCGCAGATCCACGCGGGGGGCCGCGGCAAGGGGGGCGGCGTCAAGCCGGCCCCGACGCCGGAGGAGGCCGCGCAGGTCGCGTCCCAAATCCTGGGGATGATGCTGCGGACCCACCAGACGGGCCCCGAGGGGCAGCGGGTGAAGCGGGTGCTGGTGGAAGAGGCCATGGCCATCGGCCGGGAGCTGTACCTCGGCATCGTCATCGACCGCGTCGCGGGTTTGCCCGTGTGCATGGCGTCGGCCGCCGGCGGGATGGACATCGAAGAGGTCGCCCGCACGCGACCCGACGCCATCGTGAAAGTGCACGTGGACCCCGCCACGGGGATCCGCGGGTTTCACGCGCGCAAGCTGGCCTTCGGGCTGGGCCTGCATGGGGATCAGGTGAGGGCGGCGGCGGATTTCGTGACGCGGCTCTACGCCGCGTTCGAAGCCAAGGATTGCTCGCTGGCGGAGATCAATCCGCTGGTGGTGACCGACGGCGGGCGGCTGCTGGCCCTGGACGCCAAGATGAACTTCGACGACAACGCGCTCTTCCGCCATCCGGAGGTCCTGGCCCTGCGGGACCTGGACGAGGAGTCGCCGCTGGAGGTGGAGGCGTCGAAGTACGGTCTGAACTACATCAAGCTGGACGGCAACGTCGGCTGCATGGTGAACGGGGCCGGGCTGGCCATGGCGACCATGGACATCATCAAACTTGCAGGCGGCGAACCGGCCAACTTCCTGGACGTGGGCGGGGGGGCCAGCGCAGAGCAGATCGAGAGCGCGTTCCGGATTCTGGTCTCGGACGCGCGCGTGAAGGCGGTGCTCATCAACATCTTCGGGGGCATCCTGCGCTGCGACCGCCTGGCCGAGGGGGTCATCCGGGCCGTCCGAAGCCTCAAGGTCGCGCTTCCCATCGTGATCCGGATGGAGGGAACGAATGTGGAGCTGGGGCAGCAGATGCTGCGCGAGTCGGGGCTGAATTTCATCGCGGCGCGCGGCATGCGGGACGCAGCCGCCAAGGCCGTCCGGGCCGCCACCGCCGCCTGATCGGGAAACTCCTTGGGGGGAGCGGAGTTACCATGAGCATCCTGGTCGATCAAACGACGCGCCTGGTGGTGCAGGGGCTCACCGGCAGAGAAGGGACCTTCCACGCCCTGGCCTGCCGCGAGTACGGCACCCGCGTGGTGGCGGGGGTGACACCCGGGAAGGGCGGTCTCGTCCACGAGGGTATCCCGGTATTCGACACCGTGGCCGCCGCCGTCGCCAAGGAGGGAGCCAACGCCTCGATCATCTTTGTGCCGCCCGCGGCGGCCGCCGACGCGATCCTGGAGGCGGCGGACGCCGGCATCGGGGTCGTCGTCTGCGTGACCGAAGGCATCCCCACCCTGGACATGGTCCGGACCCAGCGGGCGTTGCAGGGGCGACCCGTTCGGCTCATCGGGCCCAACTGTCCGGGATTGATCTCGCCGGGCAAGGCCAAGGTGGGCATCATGCCCGCGCGCATCCACCGGCCGGGTCGGGTGGGGGTGGTGTCCCGCAGCGGCACGCTCACCTACGAGGCGGTGGGGCAACTGACCGAGCGCGGGATCGGTCAGTCTACGTGTCTGGGGATCGGCGGAGACCCCATCATCGGGACCACCTTTGTGGACGCGCTCCGGCTCTTTCAGGCGGACACCGAGACGGACGCGATCCTCATGATCGGAGAGATCGGCGGCACGGCCGAGGAGGAGGCGGCCGCCTTCGTCAGGGCCAGTGTGACCAAGCCCGTGATCGGTTTCATCTGCGGCCAAACCGCGCCGCCCGGGCGTCGCATGGGCCATGCGGGAGCCATCATCTCGGGAGGGAGCGGCACGGCCGCGGAAAAAATGGCGGCCATGCGGCGGGCCGGGATCGTCGTGGTCAAGAGTCCGGCGGAGATGGGGAAAGCCGTGGAGCGGGCGCTGTCAAGTCGCCCGCATGTCCCGGATCGCGCAGCGCGACCCCACGCCCCGACCGGGAGCCGGTCCGTACGGCCGGCGGCGCCGAGCGCCGGGCCCGCGCGGAAAGGAAACCGCCCGGCGGGCACCGCCGGCAGGATGCGCAGGACGGGCCGGCGGCGGTCGTCGCGCGGTCCGAAGGGGCGGGTGTAAGCCGGCGGGCGGCCGGCGGCAGGACGCCCTCGACGGTCTTCAGCGCAGCGGCAAGGAGACGGTATGGTGGAGCGGACGTTGGTGATGGTGAAACCGGACGCCGTTGGTGGGGGCCACGTCGGCGACGTGATCGGCCGGTTCGAGGCGGCGGGGTTGGCGATCCGCGCGCTGAAGATGGTGTGGCTGGATCGGCGGGAGGCGGAGGAGTTCTACCAGGTCCACCGCGAGCGGCCGTTTTTCGCAGGCTTGACCCAGTTCATGTCGTCCGGTCCCATCGTGGCCATGGTCCTCGAGGGACCGGGGGCGATCGCGAAGGTCCGGCAGCTCATGGGGGCCACGGACCCGGCCAAGGCCGAGCCGGGGACCATTCGAAAGGCTTTCGCCGCGAACATCGAGCAGAATGCCGTGCACGGATCCGACTCGCCCGAGTCGGCGGCGTACGAGATCCCGTACTTTTTCGGCGCGCTGGAGCAGCACGCATACAGGCGGACGGGGTAGAGGGCTGGCCGGAGCGGGGCGTGTGCCGCATCGCGGGAAGAAGCGCAAACCCTCGTTACGCTTGACCTTCCTGCGTGAAGCGGAGGGGGCTTTTCCCTTGACACCCCCGGGGGCCCTCAGTATACTACGCGCGCTTTTTTGTCGGGATTTACGGGAATTCCCATGCTCATTGAGGTGTCGCAAATTCCTCCGGAGGGGCTGGATATCGATCTGCCGCCGGAGACGCTCGATCTCGGGACTCCCGCGGATCTGTGGGAGGGCTTGGCGTCGGTCCGGGCGGTCATGCATGTGGGGCGTTCCGGGCGCGGGGTCGTGATCGGCGGGACGTTCGCCGGGGACCTGCTGTTGATCTGCAGCCGCTGCCTCGAACGGTTTCCCTTTCAGGCGGCGGACCGGTTCGACCTGTACTGCGAGGTCGGGACCCCGACGATGGCGGGGGACCAGCGCGAGCTCGACGACGACGAGCTGGACGTGACCTATCTCGAGGAGGGCCGGATCAACACCGACCATCTCTTGCGCGAGAACATCTTGCTCAGCCTGCCCGTTCAACCACTCTGCCGCGAGGACTGCCGGGGCCTGTGCCCGCAGTGCGGCGCGAACCTGAATCTCGGATCGTGCGGCTGCCGGGCGCCCGTGGGGGACCCGCGGTTGCAAGTTCTGCGGAAAGTGCGGTAAGCTCCGGACCCGTCGCCGCGCTCCACGACGCCATCTGTTCGCCACACGACGTTCCAAGCGAGGACACGTTATGCCACTCCCGAAGCGACGCCACAGCAATGCCCGAACGGCCAAGCGCCGGGCCCACGACGCGCTCAAGGCGCCGGGCCTCTCCCGCTGCCCCCGGTGTCAGGCGCTGACGCTGCCGCACCGCGCGTGCCGGAGCTGCGGGTATTACCGTGGCCGCCAAGTGGTCACGCATGCCGAAGAGTAGGCTTCTCCAGAGCTGATGCCGATGTCGTCGCGCGGCACGATCCGGGTCGCCCTCGATGCCATGGGGGGGGATCGCGGCCCCGAGGTGACGGTGGCAGGCGCCGTCAGCGCGGCCCGCGAGCTGGACTCCACGGTCATCCTGGTGGGGGACGAGAAGGTCCTCCAGGACCACCTGGCCCGCCACGACGTCCGCGGGCTGGGGTTAAGCATCCGGCACGCACCCGAGGCGGTCGCGATGGGCGAGAGCCCGATGTCCGCCCTCCGCAAAAAAAAGCAATCCTCGATCCGGGTCGGCCTGGACCTGGTGAAGCGGGGAGACGCGGAGGCCTTCGTCAGCGCGGGCAATACCGGGGCGGTCATGGCAACGGCGCTGGTGGTGCTGGGACCGCTCCCCGGAGTCGAGCGGCCCGCCATCGCCGTGGTGCTGCCGACCTTGACCCACCGCGCCGTCATGTTGGACGTCGGCGCCAACGTGGACTGCAAGGCGCGGCACCTCGTCCAGTTCGCCATCATGGGCAACGTCTACGCCCGCTACATCCTCGGACAGCCGAGGCCGCGGGTGGGCCTCCTCAGCATCGGCGAGGAAGAGAGCAAGGGGAACGAGCTCACCCGCGAGGCCTTCAAGGAGATAGAGGACGAGTCGTCGCTGAACTTTATCGGCAACGTGGAGGGCCGGGACGTTTTCAGCGGGACCGCCGACGTCATCGTCTGCGACGGATTCACGGGCAACGTCAGCCTCAAGATCTCCGAGGGCCTGGCCGAGACTATACTGCACCTGCTGCGGGAGGAGTTGAAGAAGGATCTGCGGGGGCGGATGGGATCGCTCTTGCTGATTCCCACGTTCCGTCGATTCAAGCGCCGGATCGATTCCTCGGAGTTCGGCGGTGCCCCGCTCCTGGGTGTGAACGGCGTCTGCATGATCAGCCACGGCCGATCCACGGAGAAGGCGATTCGAAACGCCATCCGTGCGGCCGAGGGGTGCGTGAGCAACACGGTGATCGCCCACATTCGCGCGGGTATCGCCTTTGGATAGGCCGGCGAAGAGTTCGGCCGACTCCTGCCGGACGAGGTAAGCGGTGATGCCGAGTGCCAAGATCGTCGGGACGGGATCGTACGTGCCCGCCCGGGTGCTGACGAACGCCGATCTCGAGAAGCTGGTGGACACCAGCGACGAATGGATCGTCACGCGGACCGGGATTTCCCAGCGACACGTGGCTTCGGACGAGGAGGCCACCTCGGACCTGGCCTACCACGCCGCCCGGGGAGCGCTGGCGGCCGCCGGTCTGGATCCCGCCGATCTGGACATGATCCTGGTGGCCACGGCGACCCCCGACATGTTCTTCCCGTCCACCGCCTGTATTGTCCAGGACCGTCTGGGCGCACGGCGGGCGGGCGCGCTGGACATCTCGGCGGCCTGCTCCGGATTTATCTACGGCGCGGGGGTGGCCAACGGCCTGATCCGGGCCGGCACCGCGCGCACGGTCCTCCTGGTGGGCGCCGAGACGCTGACGAAGGTCGTGAACTGGCAAGATCGAAACACCTGCGTCCTGTTCGGGGACGGGGCGGGGGCGGTCGTCCTACGCTCCGTCGAGGAGGAGCGCGGCATCCTCTCCGTCCACCTATACTCGGACGGCAGCAAGGGGCCGCTGCTCATGCTGCCGGGCGGGGGCTCGCGGCACCCGATGTCGCAGGCGGTATTGGACTCGGGGATGACCAAGATCCAGATGAACAGCGGCAACGAGGTCTTCAAGCTGGCCGTGCGGGCCATGGAGGACGCGGCGCTGACCGCGTTGAAGCAGAACGGCTTCGACGTGGGGGACGTGGACTTCATCATCACGCACCAAGCCAACATGCGGATCATCAGCGCCCTGGGCCAGCGGCTGGGTCTGCCGGATCGCAAGGTGGTCGCCAACCTCCAGAGGGTCGGCAACACCTCGGCCGCCTCGATTCCGCTGGCGCTGGACGAGGCGGTCCGCGACGGGCGCGTGCAGCCCGGACATCTCGTCCTGCTGTGCGCGTTCGGGGGAGGACTCACGTGGGCGTCGGCCCTCATCCGGTGGTGACTCGGCCATGAAGCGTATCGCCTTCGTTTTCCCGGGTCAGGGGTCCCAGGCCGTCGGCATGGGACGCGACCTGGGCCACGCGTCGCCCCGCTGGGACGCGGCCAACGCGGCGCTGGGGTTCGACCTCAAAAAACTCGTCCTGGAGGGCCCGGAGGCGGATCTGACGCTGACCGCCAACACGCAGCCCGCCATCCTCGTGACCAGCATCGTGGCGCTGGACGCCCTGCGGGCGGCGGGAATCCGCTGCGCGTTTGTGGCGGGCCATTCCCTGGGCGAGTATTCCGCCCTGGTGGCTGCGGGCGCCATCGAGTTCGCCGACGCCGTCCGCACCGTCCGCGCGCGCGGCCAGTTCATGCAGGAGGCCGTGCCGGCGGGCGAGGGGGCCATGGCGGCCGTCCTCGGATTGGACCGCGCGCTGGTGGCCCAGGCCTGCGAGGAGGCCAAGGAGGTCGGGTCCGTCCAGATCGCCAATCTGAACGGCCCCGGCCAGACGGTCATCGCCGGGGCGACGGCGGCCGTCAAGAAGGCCGCCGACTTGGCCAGGGCGAAGGGGGCCAAGCGCGCCGTGCTCTTACCGGTGAGCGCGCCGTTCCACTCCGCGCTGCTCGCACCCGCGGCGGACCGCCTGGCGCCGGTCTTGCGACGCATCCGGTTTCGCGACCTGGAGGTTCCGCTGGTGACGAACGTGGACGCCGATCTCCTGACGGATGGCTCGCGCGTGGCGGAGACGCTGGTCCGGCAGGTGACGGCTCCCGTGCGGTGGGAGGACGGTGTCCTCCGTTTGGCGAAAGAGGGCGTCGGCGTAACGGTGGAGGTGGGGCCGGGCAAGGTGCTGAGCGGTCTGATCCGTCGCATCGCGCCCGAGATGCAGGTTCTGAACGTGGAGGACCGCGCGTCGTTGCAGGCAACCGTGGAGGCCTTGCGATGAGCCTGCAGGGGCGGGTCGCGCTCGTGACGGGCGGGTCGCGTGGGATCGGCGCCGCGGTGGCGCAGACGCTGGCGGCGGCGGGGGTCTCGCTGGCCGTGTGCGCGCGGAACGGGGAGGCGGCGGCCGCGACCGCGGCCGCCATCGCCGAGCGAGGGGGCCAGGCCTTCGGCGTCGCCGCCGACGTGAGCCGGGCCGCGGATGCGGAGCGGGTCGTGGCGGCGTGCGTCGAGCGGTTCGGTCGGCTGGACATCCTGGTGAACAACGCCGGCATCACGCGCGACGGCCTCGTTCTACGGATGAAGGACGAGGACTGGAGCGATGTGCTGGCCGTGAACCTGAGCGGCGCCTTCTACTGCGCCCGCGCGGCGCTGCGCGCGATCCTCAAGCAGAGGCAGAGCGGACGGATCGTCAACGTCGGGTCGGTGGTGGGAAGCACGGGCAACCCCGGCCAGGCCAATTACGTGGCCTCCAAAGCGGGGCTCGTCGGCCTCACCAAGGCCCTCGCCAAAGAAGTGGCCTCGCGCGGCGTCACCGTCAACGCGGTGGCTCCCGGCTTCATCGAGACCGACATGACGGCGGGCCTCGCCGACGCCGTCAAAGACGCCTATCGGACCCAGATCCCGCTGGGCCGATTCGGAACGCCGGCGGAGGTGGCGTCTGTCGTGGCATTCCTGGCATCGGATGCTGCCGCGTACATCACCGGACAGGTCATTCATGTCAACGGCGGCATGTGGTCTTCGTAAGAGGTTCTCGGGCGTACCGTAACGATCCATGGACCCGGAGGAGGAGGCAATCGTGAGCGCGACAATCGAGGAAAAGGTCAAGAAGATCATCGTGGATCAACTGGGCGTGGAGGAGACCGAGGTCACCGCCGATGCGAAATTCATCGACGACTTGGGCGCCGACTCGCTGGATACCGTCGAGCTGGTGATGGCCCTGGAGGAGGAGTTCGGCATCGAGATCCCCGACGAGGACGCCGAGAAGATCACCACGGTCAAGGACGCCACCACGTATATCGCGGAGCACAAAAAGGATTAGGGGGCGGGGGGCCGTAGGGCCCGGGAACCGGCCGGGGAGGGCAGGTCGCCGCAGGGCGGCAGAAAGAGGCAGGAGCGAGCACATGGCACGTGTCGTCGTTACCGGGTTGGGAGCGGTGGCCCCCAACGGGATCGGGGTTGAACCGTTTTGGGACAATCTCACCCGTGGGGTCTCGGGCATCGCCACCATCACGCGATTCGACGCCGGCAAGCACGACGTGCGAATCGCGGGTGAAGTCAAAGGGTTCGATCCCCTCCAGTGGATCGAGAAGAAAGAGGTCCGGAAGATGGACCTCTTTATCCAGTACGCCGTCGCGGCCGCCCAGATGGCGTTCGACGATGCGGGGTTGAAAGTCACCGACGACAACCGCGAGCGCATGGGCGTCTTCGTGGGGACCGGCATGGGCGGAATTCCGGCCCTGGAGGAGTCGCACAAGCTGTTGCTGGAGCGCGGTCCGGGCCGGGTCAGCGCGTTCTTCATCCCGTCCATCATCACGAACCTGGGGTCCGGGCAGATCTCCATGCGGTTCGGGATGAAGGGGCCGAACTCCTGCGTCTGCACCGCGTGCGCCACGGGCAACCACGCCATCGGCGACTCCTTCCGGATCCTCCAGCACGGCGACGCCGACGTGATGATCGCCGGGGGGAGCGAGGCGGTGATCACGCCGCTGACCATCGCCGGGTTTGCGGCCATGCGGGCGCTGTCCACGCGGAACGACGAGCCCGCACGCGCCAGCCGGCCGTTCGACAAAGGCCGCGACGGTTTCGTGATGGGCGAGGGCTGCGGCATCATGGTGCTGGAGACACTGGAGCACGCGCAACGCCGCGACGCAAGGATCTACGCCGAACTGGTGGGCTACGGCATGTCCGCCGACGCGTACCATATGACGGTCCCGGCCTTGGACGGGGCGGTGCGGTCCATGCGGCTGTGCCTCCAGGACGCCGGGCTGTCCCCGGGCGCCATCGACTACGTGAACGCGCACGGGACGTCGACGCCGGTGGGGGACGTGAACGAAACCCAGGCGATCAAGGAGGTATTTGGCGAGCATGCCCGGAAGCTGGCGGTGAGCGCCACCAAGTCCATGACCGGGCACCTGCTGGGCGCCGCCGGCGGGATCGAATCGGTCATCACGGTGCTGAGCATCGTCAAAGGCGTCCTGCCGCCGACGATCAACTACGAGACGTCCGATCCCGAGTGCGACCTGGACTACGTCCCCAACACGGCTCGGGCCGCACAGGTGCGAACGGCCCTGACCAATTCCTTCGGGTTCGGCGGCACCAACGCCTCGCTGGTCTTCACGCGCTTCGACGGTTAGGTTCGCGACAGGCCGCACGGGGGGGACGGCAGGCGGCAGCCCACGCGCGGCCTGTCGTCTTTCAGCGGGACGCACCTCGCAGCATCGTTTCTGCCTTTCGGATGGTCCGAAAGCGCGATCATGCGCAGTGTTGGCGCAAAGGAGGTTCAACCCATGCCGAAGCTCGCGGCGAATCTGACCATGTTGTTCCAGGATGTCCCCTTCCTGGATCGCTTTGCTGCGGCGAAGCAGGCCGGTTTCAAGTACGTGGAGTTCCTGTTGCCGTACGACCATCCCGCGGAGAAGGTGAAAGAGGCCCTGGACAAGAACGGCCTCCAGGTGGTGCTTTTCAACCTGCCCTGCGGTAACTGGGGGGGCGGCGACCGCGGCATCGGTGCCAACCCGAACCGGGTGGACGAATTCCGGGCCGGCGTGAAGACCGCCGTGTCCTACGCCAAGGTCCTGGGCACACCGCGCCTCAACTGCCTGGCGGGCAAGATGGTCGCGGGCGTCTCCCGCGAGGATCACAAGAAGACCCTGGTGGAGAACCTCAAGTTCGCCGCGGACGCCGTGGGGCAGATCGGCGTCAAGCAGATCGTCGAGCACATCAACCCCTTCGACATCCCCGGCTTCTTCCTCAATCGGGTGTCGGAGGTCCTGGATGTGATCGCCGAGGCGAACCGACCCAACCTGTACCTGCAGTACGACATCTACCACGCGGCGCGGACCGAGGGGAACCTGACCCAGACGCTGCGCGAGCAGTTCGCCAAGATCGACCATATCCAGATCGCCGACACGCCCGGCCGCAACCAGCCGGGAACGGGCGAGATCAACTACCCGTTCCTGTTCGCCGAGATGGACAAGCTGGGCTACAAGGGGTACGTCGGCCTGGAGTACGTGCCGAAACCCGACACGTTGAGTTCGTTGGGCTGGATCAAGCAGATGGGTTGCCAGCTGGCTTGATGGCTGCTGAAAAACGCCCAACTGCGGCGTTGGCTCCCTCGGGCGCTCGTTGCGGCGTGCTTGGAGTACGCCTCACTCGGCCCTGCGGTCTCCGCCTCGCATCTGGGCATTTTTGAGCAGCCTGGACAAGGGCGTTTTTGGGTAGGACCTGTTAACACACTAACTGCAAGAACGGAGGAGCACGCGACATGGCAAAGGTGGGATTCATCGGACTGGGGATCATGGGGAAGCCCATGGCCAAGAATCTTCTGAAGGCCAAGCACGAGCTGGTGGTGTACGACATCGTCAAGGCGGCGCAGGACGAGGTCGTGGCCGCCGGCGCCAAGGGGGCCGACTGCGCCAAGGCCGTGGCGGAGCAGTGCCCGATCATCATCACGATCGTCCCGAACTCGCCCCACGTAAAGGCGGCCGTTCTGGGCCCCAAGGGGGTAATCGAGGGGGCCAAGGCGGGGTCGCTGGTCGTGGACATGTCGTCCATCGATCCGACCGTGTCCAAGGAGGTGGGTGCCGAGCTGGCCAAGAAGAATATCCGCTTTGTGGACGCCCCGGTGAGCGGTGGCGAACCCAAGGCCATCGACGGGACCCTGTCCATCATGTGCGGCGGGAAGAAGGCGGACTTCGACGAGGCGTTGCCGATCCTGAAGTGCATGGGCGCCAGCGTGGTCCTGTGTGGGGACATCGGCGCCGGCAACGTGACCAAGCTCGCCAATCAGATCGTCGTGGCACTGAACATCGCCGCCCTGTCCGAGGCCATGGTGCTGGCCACCAAGGCGGGGGTGGACCCGCAGCTGGTCTTCGACGCCATCAAGGGCGGCCTGGCCGGCAGCACCGTCATGAACGCCAAGGCGCCGATGATGCTGGATCGGAACATCAAGCCGGGGTTCCGGATCAACCTGCACATCAAGGACCTGGACAACGCCATGGCCGCCGGGCACGCCGTGGGGGTGCCGCTGCCCCTCACCGGGCAGGCGCGCGAGATCATGGAGGCCCTGAAGGTGGACGGCATGGGCGACGCCGACCACTCGGCCATCGTCCGCTTCTACGAGAAGCTGGCCAAGACCGAGGTCAAGAAGAAGAGCTGAGCCGGGGTCTTTGAGACCGGACGTCTATGACAGCGGGCGGGGCGTTGCTTGCCCCGCCCGCCGATATTCGTGCAGAACAATCGAACAGTTGACAGTGATCCGGCGGATCCGGGACCACCTTCGCATCGCGGTGCCGGCGCGCGCCGAGCTCGCCTCGAACCGGTGCGGGTTCCGGTTTATGTGGTCGGACTGGCGTGCTCGGTCCGCGACGGATCGTGACGCACGGTCACGCACCCGTCACTGTCTGCGGTCTCGCCTCCCGATCCCGCGGAGAAGCAGGTCGCGGCACCCCGTGACACGGACGATGAGGCCATCGAACGTGTGGTCGTATGGGCTGTCGATTTCCGGCGCAAGCAAGAAATTTTCGCCATCGGGGTAGTGGGATCGGAAAGCCTTGAGCGATTCGGCGTCAAACCGCGCGGGATTCAGCTTGCACTCGTAGGCATCCACCCGTCGCCCCCGCGGGACGACGAAGTCCACCTCCCGGCCGGACTTATCCCGCCAATACGCCACCTCGTGTCCATCGTGGGCCGTCCGCAAGACGTCCAGGACCAGGTGCTCCCAAAGCGGCCCGCGGTCCTCGGCGCGCAGGTCTCGCCAGCCGCGAGCGCAGGCCACGAACCCCGTGTCGAAGGCATAGACCTTCGGGCGACGGACCAACTCTCGTCGACCGCCCCCGTGGAACGGCGCAACGGGGATCAACGCGCAGGCAACGGTCATGGCGTCAAGATGGGACTTCACCGTCGCTCGGCTGAGATCGTATTCGCGTGACAGGGCCGAATAGTCGACGAGGCCGCCGCTTTGCCGGAGCATGAGGCGGAGGAGATCGAGGAACCCCGTGCGCTCCCGGACGCCAAACAGTTCCTGGATGTCGCGGGCGTAGAAGCTGTTCAGCCATTCGGCGTAGAACGCGGGATCCGATTCGCCGGCGAGAAGGGGTTCGGAAAGCCCACCGTTGAAAAGTCGGCGGTCCAGATCCCGCACTTGGATTTCGACCTCGCTTTCCGGCCGGAGAATCGGCGGCAAAGGCAGAATCGTCTTGCGCCCGGTCAGTGTGTCGTGGAACTTGCGGGTTGCCGAAAGCGTGGATGCGCCCGTGGCCAGGAGACGGAGTCTGGGGAAGGCGTCGGCCCCGATCTTGAGAATCCGAGCCGGGTCCGGCAGTCGATGGGCCTCGTCAAAGACGACGATGGCTCTGTTCGGGGGGGGAACGATAGAACAGCTCCGGGTCTTCGAGCCGGTGGAGCACAGACGGCAGGTCGCAGTTCAGGTACACGGCCCCATGGATCATCCGGGCCAGCGTGGTTTTTCCGACCCTCCGCACACCTGCCAGCCAGACGACGGGCCGCTTCTTCCAGGCGGCATGGATGCGCTCGATCCAGTGGGGCCACTCGATCATGAAACCGTACTCATCATTTGGTCGTCCATTTGTTGATTTCGATGTTCCGCCATTGTCCCGAGAACGCAATCTGGGTATATTACGCGGCAGTTCAACTGCTGGCCGTCGTGAACAAGGCGAAGGTGGATGCATGGTTGGAATAGCACGGGCGAAGAGCGCGAGGCAGGTTGGGTCGGCGGAGAGGGCCGGGAGCGGCGTGCGGCTCGAAGGCCTGGAGGCCAACCCATGGAGGTAGGCGCGTCATGGAATCCATCACGCCGGTTCGCGTGCGCTATGCGGAGACGGACGCCATGGGCATCGTCCATCACGCCGTCTATCCCGTGTGGATGGAACTGGGCCGCTCGGATCTCCTGCGTGCGCTCGGTCAGAGCTACGTCGAGTGGGAGAAGCGCGGGGTGATGATGAGCGTGGCGGAGATCCGCGTGACGTATCGGGCGCCCGCCCGGTACGACGAGTTGGTGGAAGTCCGCACGCGCGTCGCCCAGGCGGGGCGCCGCAAGGTGGTCTTCGCGTACGAGGTTCGGCGCGACGGCGCGCGGCTGGCGGAGGGCGAAACCGTCCACGTGGTGACGGGGCCCGACGGGCGGGCGCGGGTCATGCCCGACGATCTGCTGCGCCTGATCTCTCGCGCCCTGTGACGGCCGGCTTTCGGCTCCCAGTCAACGAAATGCCTCCTCCAGCGGGACACGCCACCCGGTGACCAGCCGGTTGGTCTCGCTGGCCATGCCCACCACCGCCAGGAGTTCGCCGAGCATCTCGTCCGTCATGCCGCGCTTCCGCGCCGCCGCCGTGTGGGACGCGATGCAGTACTCGCAGCCGTGGGCGGCGCTCACCGCCAGGTAGAGCATCTCCTTCGTGAGGGGATCCAGCGCGCCGGGCGCCATGGTCTCCTTGAGGCTCTCCCACGTCCGTCTCAGTGTCGGGGGGTGGTTGGCGATGATCTTCCAGAAATTGTTCACGTCGGGGACATTCCGGGTCCGCTTGATGTCGTCGTAGACGGCGCGCACCTCGGGACCGGCCTCGGCGTACTCGATCAGTCGGGCTGCCACCATCGGAACCTCCTTTCCGGCGTCTGGGAACCACGGGCGACCGTCATGCCGTGTACGGGGTCGGCTCAGCGGCCGGTACCCGGGGAGAGCGTGAAGATGGAAAATTCCGCGTTCGGGCGGGCACGCGTGAGCTCGGCGGCAAAGCCTTCCAGAAAGGCCTGCCGGAGCCGCTCGGGGGATTCGTGCGGGAGCACCCGGAAGGGGAGGTCCAGGCCGATACGGCTGCAGTGTAAATCCAGGATGGTTCGCGCGGTCGTGTAGGACAAGCGATAAAGGGCCGTCATGGAGAAGTCAGCCCGGGGACCCAGTCCCATCACCAGGACGCGCTCCGCCTTCAGCTTCCGGTCGGGGGACAGCAACGCGCTGGTCCCGCGCTCACCGGTGAATTTTCCGCGCGCCCGCAAACGCGAAAGCGCACCCCGCAGAATCCAGTCGAGCCGACCCAGGCGGCCGCGGGGCGCAGGCTCATCCGCCGGGTGAAAGAACACCAGCACGTCGGTGCGGATGTCCTCGAGGCGTTCGCCGCCGGTGTGGGCGTCCATATCAGGCCGGGGTCCGGGCACGCGCGTGCAGGCGGAGGCGGATCTGGTCCAGGATTCCGTTGACGAAGGCGCCCGATTCCTCGCTCCCGTACAGCTTCGCCAGCTCGATGCCTTCGTTGATGGCGACCCGCTCGGGAATATCGTCGCGGAAGAGCAACTCGTACGCCGCCAGGCGCAGGACGTTGCGCTCCACCGGGGCGATGCGCGCCAGACTCCAGTGGGCGGCGTTGGCCTCGATGGTTGCGTCCAGCTGGGCGATCTTCTCCGCCGTGCCGCGCACCAGGGCGTCGGCGAAGGTGCGCACCTCGGGCGGCACCACGCGATCCCGCCAGAACTCGCGCATCACGGCCGCGAGGTCCGACGGGCGCAGATCCAGCTCGTACAGCATCATCAGCGCTAGCTCTCGTGCCTTGCGTCGCTTGCCCATTTTCCCAGCTTTTAGCCATCAGCGTTCAGCCGTCAGCTCGACGCATCGGCGTTTTTCCGAGGCTGAAAGCTGAATGCTGATTGCTGACCACTTCGGTTATTTCAGTTCCCGCAGCAGGTTCGCCATCTCGATGGCCGCGCAGGCGGCATCGAACCCCTTGTTGCCGGCTTTGGTGCCGGCGCGCTCCACGGCCTGCTCGATGGAATCCGTGGTGAGGATGCCGAAGGCGATCGGCACCCCGGTCTCCAGGCTCGCCATGGCCACCCCCTTGGCCACCTCGCCGGCGATGTACTCGAAATGCGGCGTGGCGCCACGGATGACCGTCCCCAGGCAGATCACCGCGTCGTACTGTCGGGAAGCCGCCATACGCTTGGCGACCAGAGGAACCTCGAAGGACCCCGGCACCCGCGCCACCGTGATCCTGTCGTCGTCGGCGCCGTGCCGCCGCAGGGCGTCCAGAGCGCCGTCGAGCAGCCGGGCCGTGATGAATTCGTTGAAGCGGCTGGCCACGATCCCGAAGGTATAGCCTTTCGCCGTCAGGTTGCCTTCCACCATGCGCGCCATGTGCGCTCTCCTTCCCACGAACCCGGGTTGTTCACGAACGGCCGTGCGCAATCCGCGCTAATCCGAAAACCCGCGCCACGGCCCGCGCTTTTCGCGGGCTTCGTTCGCGAATCGTGCAGGCTAGTGTCGCGGCTTTCCGGCCGCTGTCGCGGCCTGGCGGCGGCGCGGCGCGGGGTCGGGCTGGATGAGGTGCCCGAGCTTCTCGCGTTTGGTCCTGAGGTAGCCGAGGCTGGCGGCCGTGGGCGGGATGACCAGTGGCACGCGCTCCACCACCTCCAGGCCGTAGCCTTCCAGCCCCACGATCTTGCGCGGGTTGTTGGTCATGAGGCGGAGCTTGGAGACCCCGAGATCCACGAGGATCTGGGCGCCCACCCCGTAATCCCGCAGGTCCGGCTTGAACCCGAGCTTCTCGTTGGCCTCCACCGTGTCGAGACCCTGATCCTGCAGCTCGTAGGCCCGCAGTTTGTTGGCCAAGCCGATGCCGCGGCCTTCCTGCCGGATGTAGAGGAGGATGCCGCGCCCCTCCTCGGCAATACGGGCGAGGGCGCGGTCGAGCTGCGCGCCGCAATCGCAGCGCAGCGACCCCAGGGCGTCCCCGGTGAGGCATTCGGAGTGGACGCGGACCAGGGTCGGCTCGCCCACGTGGATCTCGCCCTTGATCAGGGCGAGGTGGTGTTTCTGGTCCACCTGGCTGTGGTACAGGATGGTCTGAAACGTCCCGTGGCGCGTCGGCAGATCGGTGGTCGCCACGCGGGTCACAAACTTCTCGCGCTTCATCCGGTAGTCGATGAGGTCTTTGATGGTGATCATCAGCAGGCCGTGTCGCCGGGCGAAACGATGGAGCTCCGGCACGCGCGCCATGCTGCCGTCCGGGTTCATGATCTCGCAGATCACGCCGGCGGGGTAGAGGCCGGCCAGCCGGGCCAGGTCGACCGCGGCCTCGGTCTGCCCGGCCCGGGTCAGGACGCCGCCCTCGCGCGCCCGCAAGGGGAACATGTGGCCGGGCCGGGCGAGGTCTTCCGGCCGAGTGTTCGGGTCCAGGATAGTCCGGATGGTGACGGCCCGGTCGCGGGCGGAGATCCCCGTGCTGACTTCCCGCTTGGCTTCCACGGACACCGCGAAGGCGGTCTCGAACGCCGAGGTGTTCTCGGACACCATGGCGGGTATCTTGAGCTGATCGAGCCGCTCGCCGATGATGGGCAGACAGATGAGTCCGCGCCCGTGCGCCGCCATAAAATTGATGGCCGCCGGCGTCACCTTTTCCGCCGCCAGGGTCAGATCGCCCTCGTTCTCCCGGTCTTCGTCGTCGACCACGATGACCAGCCTGCCCTCGCGGATGGCTCGGATGGCGTCCTCGATCCTAGCAAAGCAGGGGGCCGACGCATGACGCGGCCGGCGGGGCTGCCGCGCGCCGCCGATGGCGGGCGCGGAGGTGCAAACTCTCCGAAGACTCATGCGAACCCGTGCTCCTTCAGCGTCGTGAGGGTCAACCCGCCGCCGGGAGGCGCTGCGCCGCCCCCGGGGATCAGGCGCGCCACGTACTTGCCGATGAGGTCCGCTTCCAGGTTCAGCCGGTCTCCCGCCCGTTTTTCCGCGAGGGTGGTGGCCCGGAGGGTGAACGGGATCACGGCCACGTCGAAGTGCCGTCCCGCCAGCGCGGCCACGGTCAGGCTGATGCCGTCCACGGCGACGGACCCCTTGGGGACCAGCAGTGGGACCAGGGACTCCGGGAACCGGATGCGGTACACGGCCCCGTCGCCCCGCGGGAGGCGGTCCACGAGCTGCCCCACGGCGTCCACGTGGCCGCTGACGAGATGCCCGCCCAGGCGATCGCCCAGCCGGAGCGGCCGCTCCAGATTCACGCGCGCCCCGATCCGCAGCGAGCCGAGTGTGGTGCGAGAGAGCGTCTCCGCCGACAGATCGCATCCCACGGCGTCGCCGGCCAGCGCCGTCACGGTGAGACAGGCGCCGTCGACGGCCAGGCTGTCGCCCAGACGCGCGGATTCGGCGATGGCCGGCGCCCCGATCGTGACCCGCGCGCCGGCCGGCCGGCGGACCAACCCCCGGACTGTCCCCACGGTCTCGATGATGCCTGTGAACACGCTGCCCCGCCCGGCGCCGCGCCGCCAGCCCGGGTTGTTCACGAACGGTCGTGAAGCCTCCGGGCGAACGTGAAAACTTCTAGCGGAGATAGCCCTGGATGAGAATGTCGTCGCCAAACCGATCCACGCGCACGTCACGCACCCGCCTCGCCTGTCGGAGCGTCTCGATGCCCTGGCCTCCCACGGCGGTGGGAGTGGATTTCCCACCGATCAAGATGGGCGCCAGGAAGAGCAGGAGCTTGTCGACGATCCCCTCCTGCAGGGCCGAGGCGTTGATCTCCGCGCCGCCCTCGATCATCACCGAGAGAAACCCCATCTTCCCCAGGGCGTCCATCAGGTGCGCCAGCGACACG
>JAKPQH010000200.1 GCA_029580855.1 bacterium
CGCCCGCGCCGCCGCCCGCCACGGCGATGCTCTGCGCCATCAGCCGCCGCTGGTCCGCCAGCCCGAACATGTGCGCCGCGATCAGGATCACGGCCTCCACCAGGTCCGCGGGCAGCTCGGCGAACCCGGCGACGTAGGTGATCGCGACGTTCTGCGTCCCGCGCGGAAAGGTGGGCGGCGCGGTGTCGCGCGCGAGCTTCCCGCCCGCGGCCGACCGGACCAGCGTGATCTTCCCGTCCCGCCGGTTGACCGCGTAGCCGCCCGCGGGGTAGGTCTGGACGTCGCCGGTGTTCCCATCCTGAACCAGCTTCAGCTCGCTCACCGAGACGATGGGCCACTGCGGCGTGTAGATGAACGGCAGCCCCTTCCCGTCCAGCAAGGCGTCGTCCGGTGTGGTGGACGGCGAATATGTCCCGACGGAGAAGACGCGGTCGCAGTGCATCTCGGCCACGGCCGACGCGCGGATGGCGATATCGGCCAGCAGGGCGTCGTGCTCGGTCGACGCGAGCTGCAGGAACTGCTTGATCTGGGCGACGGTAATGAGCGGCATCGCGGCCTCACAGGACGGTGACGAAGTCCTCGATCCCGTACACCTCGGAATTGATCGTACACCGGACGCACACCCGGTATTCCCCCGGCGCCGACGTGGGCAGCGCCGTGGTGTCGAACAGGAAATAGATCTCGCCGGCCGCCGCATCCCAGACCGCGGAGGTCCACCCGACCCGCTCGGTCCCGCCCAGCAGGATCTTGTATTGGCAGCCCGTCGGGCTGGGCGCGGCGCTCGACCCCACCGGCGCCACGCCGTAGCGGAGCTCGCGCTTTTCGCCGAGGAACGATCGCAGCGTCAGCATCGGTCGGTCATCCTGTAGCGCGGGCCGGCCGCGGCCAGCGCGTACCGGCACTCGCGCGCGACGACGAGATACCGCGGCCCGACCACGTAGAGCCGATAGGCGTCGGCCACCAGGATCAGGACGTTGACGTGGCCCGCGACGCTCCCGAGGAAATTCAGCACGCCGGCCAGCGTCCGCCGCGTCCGCTTGAACACGGCGCCGCTGCTCGGCAGCGTGCCGGGATCCAGCCGCGTCGCGGTGCGCTTGAAGGTTTGCGCCGCGAAGCCGACGGCGCCCGCCAGCCGGAACCGGATCGCCCGCGGCATCTTCGTCGTGAACTGCACCGCGCCGGCCAGCGATTTTCGCGGGAGCCGCGACAGCGTGCCCGCAGCCATCAGTGCGCCGGACAGGCTCTGGAAGAACAGACCGGCCGTCTTCAGCACATCGAGCGAGCCGACGAACGCCGCGGCGGCCGCCAGCCTGACCGGGATTCGCCTGCCGAGCGCCCCGGCCGATGCCACCGCGCCCTTCAAACCGATTCGGCCGCGCCGCGCCAACGCACCGGCAAAGGCGGTCGCGCCCGCCAGCGATTTTCTCGGCAGGCGCGAGACGGTCCCGGCGAGAGCAAGTCCGCCGCTCAACATCGCGGTGTAGGTACCCGCAAGCTTGTTCCCAACGTGCGAGGCGGCGAACGCGACCGCGCCGGCCAATGTCCGCCGCGTCGCTCTGGCGATCCGCCCGGACCAGGTCAGCGCCCCTGCGAAGGATTTTCTCGGCAGCCGCGCCAGCGTGCCCGCGAGGGAGAGCGATCCGGTAAAGAGCCGGGTCAGGAACTTGATCGAGCCGACCGATCCGGCGAACGTGAGGGCGCCCGTGACCGTCCGCGCCGTCCGGCGGATCAGTTTCGCGGAGGACGCGAGGGCGCCCGCGGTCCGCTTCCGGGCCTGCTTGGCCGACTGCCCAGCAAAGCTGACGCCTCCGACGACCAGCTTGCCGGGTTGCCGCGCCGCCACGCCCGCGAACGTGAGCGCGCCGGAGACCGAGCGTTCGTACTGCGTGCCTCCGGCCCCCGCCGGAATCAGCACGATCCCGCCCCACGCGGTTGACGCGGCGGTGACCGCAATCGTCTCGCTGCTGCCATCGGCGATCAACCGGGCGATGGAGGCGTACAGCGCCACGACATCGCTTGCGAGCCCCGTGCAGTTCGTCCACGTGGGACTCATATCCAACGCGGCGATGCAGACGACCCAATCGTCCGGTTCCGTGGTGAAGCTCAAGCTAGGCGAACTCGATTGCTGCGATTTGACATCGCGCGGGTTGCCCGTCTGCACGCCGGACAGGAACAAGAGGTAATGCTGGCCGACATAATCGCGGGTGCTGTCCCAATCCACGTTGATCGTGACCGCCCCGGTGGATAGATCGTTACGGACGATATGCGCCATCGAGGCCATGTCGTAGCCGGTGGACCCGGAGGCATTGAAGTCGACCGTGAACGATTGCGTACCGCCGATGTCCACGGATACGAGGTCATCGTTGGCCCCGTCGTAATACCCCGACGCGAACACCACACAGTTCGCCCCCGCTGGAATGGTGACGTTCCACGCCAGCGGATCGGCGGCACTGGATGACTTTTGCAGCGAGCCTTCTTGTGCAATGGCCATCGGTTAGATCAGATCCCAATACTCCGCAACGCCCGAGCCCAAGGCCTTAACCAATGCAACGATCTCCGGGCTTTCCGACGAGAACACGCCGATCTGCATCAACTTCAACGCCAGGTCGAGCTTGCGAAGGTTCCGCCGGAACTCAACCGCTCTCGGGTCTTCCGGCGTCGGCGGCCCGATGGGGCCAGGTGTGATCTGCGCGGCATCGGTCGCCTCCAGCGCCGCGATCCGTGCTGCCGCCGTCTTCTCGGCCCACTCCGGCGGAGGCGTACTGGCAATCCGGTACTCTTCCGTCAGGCTCCGCACACCATCTGTATAGGCGATGGTGACAAACTGGATGCCCCTTTCCCATCTGGTAGCTGTGACCGCTGCGTTCCATGCCATTTCTCGACCCTCACTCAGCCCCGAGACACTTGAGCCACCGCACCACGTCTCTTACTGTACTGTCAGGCCCGATGGTGCCGCAGTCGGAAAAGGGAGACCATACGTCACCCCCGCTTCGTTGCTCCAGTCGCTGAATTGTACGCTTCCTGAGCCATCTAGCTGCGAATTGTTGTAGGCCCGTATCCGGTAACAGTAGGACTTCCCAGCAACCGTGGTCGTATCCTTCGTACTCGTGGCATTGGCCGGGATATTCCCAGGCAGCGACGCGAACGTGCCGCCCTGTCCACAGACACCCTCGTGCCGCTGGAGGTCGAAGCCCAACTCGTTTGTGGCATTGTCTGTCCAACTCAATGTAGTGTCGCCGGGCCCCGCCGCGTCAACCAAAGCGAAAAAACCCAGGGCGAGCACCACCAGGGCCACGAAGATCATCACGTAGATGCATCGCGTGCACTTCATCGTGTCCTCCGCTGAGCGGTCTAGCCGCCGCTCGTGATCGTGTTCTGATAGGTGAACTGGATCGAATCCCCGCTCCCCACGTTGATCGCCGCGAACACCTTCCGGTCGAACAGCGTGTCGCTGCCCGGCGGCGTCCCGCCGGCGGCGCGCGTCAGTCGGAACAGACCCCACTCGGTGATCGCCAGCGAGCCGGTGTACGACTGGACCGCCACGGTTTGATAGATGTAGTTGGTCCCCGACGACGTAGCGCTCTGGGTGCCCGCCGGGCGCGATCCCACCGCGGTGCCGGGCGCCACGGCCAGCGCGGTATCGCCGACGGCTGCCGCAGCCGTCCCGGTGCTGGAGTCGTGCAGGTTCATCCCGTAGATATACGTCGGGTTGCTGTTCGCCATGGCCTGCGCGATCATGGTCACGCCCTGCGTAGTGACGACCCCGCTGCCGAGATCGTAGCGCGCGACGCGCCGCCCGCCGCTGATCAGGTCGGCCCAGAGCTGCGTCCGCATCCGGATGCCGCCCGGTACCCACAGGGCGCCGTCCTTCTCCCACATCACCCCCAGCCGGTACCGGCCGAACGGTAGCGTGAATGCCTTCATGGTCGCTCTCCTCTCACCCATCGCCAACATCGGACATACCAGGCCGTCCTCGGCCGCGCGCGGATGACACGCACGGCCAGCCGGCCGCCGAACCCTATGCGCCCGAGTGTGCGCATGACGGCGCCTCCGGTTTCTGCAAGAGCAGGTGGAAATCGAACCAGCTGATGAACCCGCACTCGGGCCCGTCGTGATGCTCGCACTCCAGCACCTCGAGGCCGAGGCGGCGCGCCTCGCGCTGGAGCGCCGGTGCCGACCAGAGCACGTAGTGCTCTTTCCGGTGGAGATGCGAGGCGATGTTGGGGTGATCCGCGTCGGGCGTCCCGATCAGGATGCACCCGCCGGGCCGGACCAGGTCGCGCATCGCCGCCAACGCAGTGAGCGGGTTGCGGAAATGCTCGAAGACGTGGTTCGAGAGCACCGCGTCAAAGCTCCCGCGCTGGCCGTTCCACTGGATCCGCTCGAAGTCGCCCGCGATCACCGGGAAGTCCTCGGCGGTCGGGTTCACCTCGCACCCCGCGATCTCCCAGCCCCGCGCGCGCGCCAGACGGAGCGTCTCGGGCAGGCAATACCCGATCTCGAGCAGCCGGTGCGGCCGGTCCCGCGGCGGCCCCAGCGTCGCCTCGATCGCGGGCAGCCAGCGGAGCCCGACGTTCTTGATCCGCGTCCGGCAGTCCTCGCTGTCGTACTTGGCGGTGTAGCTCGCGTCGTAGACGCCCGCGTCGAGATGCGCGGGGTCCTGGAAGACCCCGCAGCCGCACCGCGCCCAGCCGATCGCCACGCGGTCGTAGCATTCCGCGCCGCAGATCGGGCAGCGCATCGCGCGCGGCGCGACGGGCGGACGCGCCGGCGGCTTCGGCACGCCGAACCGGCCGCCGCAGGTGCAGATGTAGACACCCGGCTCGAGGATGCGGTTCTTCTTCGCGCCGCACGCGGGGCAGGTCCGGTCGGGACGCCCCTGCAGGATGCTGCCGAGCGTGGCGAAGACCTGATCGTGCGGCAGGTGGACGCAGCATTTCGCGCCGACCGGCCGCCGCCCCTCGACGCCCAGGGTGGTCGGATCGACCAGCTCGTCGAGATACGCGGTGCACTCCTCGGGCTCGCCCTCCGTGATGCGGTAGCACGGCGAGCACTCGCAGCGGGGCGTGGGGCTGAGCGGGTAGGCGTTCCACCAGTAAAGCGAGAGATTTTCGTGCCGCGAGTGACTCAGGAAGATGACTTTCGGCACGTCCCAGCACGCCGCGGCGTTGACGACGGAGCTTTCGGGCCCCACCACGCAGTCCGCCACCATCGGCGCCAGGAGTTGCTGCCGGAGCGTCCACGGCGTGTTTCCGGTCGGCCGGACCGAGATGCACCGGTCGCGGATGGCGGCGGGCAAGGTGGCCGCGGCCTCCTCGAATCCCTGCGGGCGCGCGTCGCCCAGCAGGTAAACCACGAGCTTGGGATAGTGCTCGAGCATCCCGCCGATGTACTCGAGCGCCTGTGGGATGATCTTGTGGTACGCCGACCCGCCGACATGCCAGAGCATGATCTGCTCCTTGCGTGCGGCGTGTCGCGCGCGAAGCTCGTCCAGCCAGCGCCGCTCGGTCCGGCTCGGCCAGAGTTGCGGCAGGAGTCCGCCCATCGGCACCGCCAGGCGACGGACGATCTCGTCGGTGTAGTGCATGTCCGATTGCCGCTCGGCCATGGGCAGGTCGTACTCGATGGGGTTGTCGGATTTGCGCCAGAGCGCCACGCCCTCGGCCGACCAGGTCAGCGGGATGGCGCGGTCGTACCGTTTCGCCAGCGCGTTCCACCAGGCCGAGACCAGCTCCGGGAAGAGCCGTTGGAGTTGGTCGGTCTCGCGAAGCCGCTCGCCGCCCGGCGCCCGCATCGCGTCGAAATCGAGGACCGTCCGCACATGCGGGTTGTTCTCGAGGACCGGCATCCCGCGCGCATCGGTGCAGTAATCGATCGTCCAGCCCTGCCGGCGCAGGACCGGCAACGCGGCCGTGGTCCAGAGCACGTCGCCGATCCCGCCGACCCGCCAGATCAGGAGCGTCCGCGTTTTTTTCATCGGGATGACGTCGCCCATCCGGTCCTCGTGGAGTTGGGGGCGCCGCACGACCTGCGCCGCGCTGCGCCCCGCGTCGTTAGACGTTCGCGATGTTGGTGATGAGCCCGAAGCTCGCCGGGAAGTAGTGCTTCAGCACGCCGTTCCCGTAGATCCCGAACTCGTATTTCCGCTGGGTCCTGGCCCACTCGAACAGCGCGTACTCCTGGAGCAGCTCCACCTCCAGCGTGCGCGGAATCTCGGTGCTCGGGTAGGGGATGTCGTCGGTCTCGAACAGGATCGTCCCCTTGGGCATCGAGGGGTGCACCTCGATGGCGATCTGCTCGCCGGTGAACTTGTTGAGGTACCCGGTCAGCCGGATGCCGCCGATGACGTTCGCGGCGCCGTCCCCGATGGCCACCTGGAACCCCAGCCCAGAGCTGGCGCCGATCTTGGTCGTGATCTTGGCCGCCTCCTGTCCGGAGCAGAGAATCCGCTGCGGGCCCAACTTGAGCACGTCCCAGAGATACGACAGGACCTCGTCGATCTCGACGATTCCCCCGGCGTTGTCCGCGGTGAGCCCCACGCCGACCCCGGCGGTCCCGGTGTCCATGACGATCACCGGCGCGCCGGACGCGGTGGTCTTGAGCGTGCCCGCCGACAGCGCGCGCTGCACCGTGACGGTCGTGCCGCCCCACACCTGGGTCAGCATCCCGTCGTAATCTTTGGCGTCGCAGCAGTTGTCGGCGGTGGTGGCGAGCGTCGTCAGCGGGACCTTGTTCCCCATCAGCGAGGTGAGCTTGATCGAATTGATGAACGTGATCGCCTCGAGCTTCCCCGCGGTTCCCGTCGTCCCGGCCTCGACGAACCAGGCGTAGGCGTAGGCGCCGGGGACGTGCGCGACGCTGGCGTTGATGGTCTGCGTCCCGCTACTTGTGACACAGTTGGCGCTCTTGGGCGAGACCGCGCTGTGGTACGGGACGGCGTCGGCCCCGGTGCCGAGCGCCGCGAACCGCGCACCGTAGTACGGAAGCGCCATCACGTTGACGACATATGTCCCGGCGCTGATCGAGCCGCCCGTGCCGACCACCGCGGCGGGCGTCCCCGGCGTCCCGAGCCCGGTGGTGCCGAACGAGGCCCCCGCGGCGGATTCCATCCCGCCGAGCAAGAGGTCCTCTTCACCGATCATCACCGCGCGCAGCAGCGCCATGCTGGCGAACGCGCGGACGTCCTCGAACCCGCGGCCGGCCCACTGCGCCTCGTCCTGGACGCTGTCGTCCAGCCCCCACGACTTGAACGTCGCGGTGCGCGACTGCATGGCGTAGCTGATCTCGGGGTTCCGCGTCCCGAACGTCGCGCCGACTTTCAGGTTGGCGGTGTTGATCCCCGTGACCGCCTTCCAGTTGGTCGCCACCGCGCCCTGGCCCTGGTGCGTGACCCGCGGGATCCGGTTGCGGAGCGGGGTGAGCACCGGGAACAGCTTCTTACTCGGGGCCTCCATCGAAAGCCCCACCAGCCCGGTCGCCGTGGTGATGGTCTTCACCGCGTCGCCGCTGAGATACTTCTTGGCCTCCTGGATCACCTCTTCGGTGAGCCGCGATCGGTCCGTGTTCATGCGATCCTCCGTGCGGGCGTGCCGCCCGCCGTGTCTCACAGCAACCCCGTGCGCATCCGCAGCAGACCCGCCTGCGCGCCCAGCCGATCCTTCTCGAACGGATCGGTGGTCTCGTCGATGCGCTTCTCCAATGCCGCGATCTCTTCATGGACGGCGCGCAGCGGCTCGGGCAGCGCCGCCTTCTGGGCCTGCGCCAGGCCCCGCGCGGCCAGCTCTTCCGTCCGGAGAGCCACCCTCGGTGCCATCGGCGTGCGCTCCACGGTCTCGATCCGCCGCACCAGGGCGTCCAGGTCCGCCTTCAGGACCTCTACGACCAGCCCGGTCTTGGCCAGATCCTCCGAGATCGTGGTCACCGCCGACGCCGCCGCGCGATCCGCGGAGAGGGCTTTCACCGCCTCCACGTCCTTCGTCGTCGCATAGTCGGTGCTGACGAGTTTTTCGACCGTCGCCATGAGCGACGCGAGATCGGTCCGGATCTCCGTGATGTCCGCCGCCAGCTTGGTCACGTCGCCGCGGTTGGCGAATCCCGCGAGGACGCCCTGAAGCCCCTTCAGCACATCGGCGGTGACGCTCGACGGCTCGGCCGACGGCTCCGCGGGAGGCTCGGCCTTCGCGGCATCGGGCGCCGGCTCCGCCGCGGCGGCGGCCGGCTCTGGCGCAGGCTCCGGCTCGTCGGCCTTCGCCACCGAGAACTGCGTCCCCGGACACGCCGGGTTGTCCACCAGGCTGA
>JAKPQH010000201.1 GCA_029580855.1 bacterium
AGCGAGCTGGTCCGCGGGGACACGTTCTTCTGGGGTCCGCTTATGGCCGGGGCGCTGCTGGGCTCGGTGCCCGTGGCTTTCATCTACTCGTTTTTCGTCGAGAACTACGTCAGCGCCATGACGGGGGCGGTGAAGGGGTAGGCCTCTCATCCTCTCGGTCGCACCTTTCGGTGCACCGCGCACGCCCGCATTGACTTACTTCCTCGGTCCTGATATTCACAGAGCAGCGGTTACGGCAGGCGCGGCGATTGTTCGCGCCGCAAGGCGATCCGACCAGGAGATCCGGCGGGCGCGTCTCGATCGGCGCCGGGGAAAGGAGCGCGGGATGGAGTTCGCAGGCCAGACGGCAATCGTCACCGGTGTCGCGCGGGGGTTCGGGCGGGCGATCGTGCGCCGGCTGGCCCGGGGCGGCGCCCGGGTGGTCGCCGGCGACACCAACCTGCCGGGGGCTGAGGAGACCGCCGCGTTGGTGAAAAAAGACGGCGGCGAGGCGACACCGTGTCACGTCGATATCTCGTCCGCCAAGAGCGTCCAGTCCATGGTGGATCTGGCGCTGTCCACCTACGGCAATCGCGTGGACATCCTGGTCAACAACGCCGGGATCCAGATCCTGGAGTCGATCGAGGAAACCAGCGAGGAGCACTGGGATCGGGTCATCGGCGTCAACATGAAGGGGCCGTTTCTCACCTGTCGCGCCGTGATTCCCATCATGAAGAAGCAGGGCCGCGGCCACATCGTCAACATCGCCTCCGTCGGCGCGCGCAACGGCGGGACGTTTGCGGGCGTTCACTACATCGCCTCCAAGGGCGGCGTCCTGGCGATGACGAAAAAGCTGGGGAAAGAGCTCGGGCAGTACGGCATCGTGGTGAACGGCGTCAACCCCGGCCCGAGTCTGACGGACATGATGGCCGATTGGCCGCGCGCGATCGTCGACGGCGTGGTCAAGAACACTCCGCTCGGTCGGATGGCCGAGCCCGAGGACATCGCCGATGCGGTCGCGTTTCTTGCCTCGGACGCCGCGCGGTTCGTCCACGGCGAAACGATCGAGGTGAACGGCGGCCTGGTGTGCGACTGAGAGACACCCGAACGGTGGAAAGGAGTCGTCGATGGAGTTCACAGGCCAGACGGCAATCGTCACCGGCGTTGCGCGAGGGTTCGGGCGGGCCATCGTCCGACGACTGGCGCGGGGCGGCGCCCGGGTCGTCGCGGGCGACATCAACCTTCCGGGGGCCGAGGAGACTGCCGCGCTGGTGAAAAGCGACGGCGGCGAGGCGACCGCCTTTCGCCTGGATGTCGCATCCGCGGAGAGCGTCCAGGCCATGGTGGATCTGGCGCTGTCCACGTATGGCAATCGCGTAGATATTCTGGTGAACAACGCCGGGATCTGGAAGCTCACGCCGACGGAGGACACCAGCGAAGAGGAGTGGGACCGGATCGTCAACGTGAACCTGAAGGGACCATTTCTTACCTGCCGTGCTGTCGTCCCTATCATGAAGCGGCAAGGACGCGGCCACATCGTGAACATCGCCTCCATCGCCGCCCGCAACGGCGGGACGATGGCGGGGATCCACTACGTGGCTTCCAAGGGGGGTGTCCTGGCCCTCACGAAGAAGCTGGGCAAGGATCTGGGGAAATACGGCATCGTGGTGAACGGGATCAATCCCGGCACGGGCCAGACAGAGATGACGGCCGACTGGCCCCGGACCACTCTGGAAGGGATCATCAAGGGCACGCCCTTGGGTCGACTCGTCGAGCCCGAGGACATCGCCGACGCCGTGGCCTTCCTGGCATCCGACGCCGCGCGCTTCATCAGCGGCGAAACGATCGAGGTCAACGGCGGCCTCCTGTGCGACTAGGGCCGCGGATTGATCGATCCGCAGATTACGCAGATTAGCCGATTTTACGGTGGAGGGATTCCTCCAGGGGTCCGTGTTGCCAACTCGCGGAATCGCGTCCTCCTGAAAAGGTTTTTCGGTTTCCCTGGAAATCGGCTAATCTGCGAAATCTGCGGATGGCATAGGGGATCGGCATGCGCTGGACTCTTCTGAAAGGCGGGCACGTCTTCGACCCAGAAGACCGGGGAACCGCCGATGTCCTGATGCTGGGACGAGAGATCGCTGTCGTCGGGCCGGACCTGGCCGCGCCGAGGGGAGTCGGGGATGGGGAGGTCGTGGATGTCTCGCGCCGCATCCTGCTCCCCGGCCTCATTGACCCGCACATCCACGTGATGGGCGCCAGCGGGCTTGGCGGGCCGACGACACGAAGCACCGACCTGCAGATCGAACGGATCACGAGCGTCGGCGTGACGACGGTAGTCTCGCCCCTTGGGGCGGATAGCCTGAGCCGGAGCGTCACCGGTCTTCTGGCGCGGGCCGCGGCCCTGGAGTGCGAGGGAATCGGCGCCTACTGCTACACCGGGGGCTGGTGGAACCCGGTGCCTACGATGAGCGGGAGCCCCCAGGCCGATGTGGCCTATGTAGATCGGATCCTCGGGGTGAAGGTTGCCGTCTCCGAACCCATGGCCCCGATGTACGCAATCGAAGAGCTGTGCCGGCTGGCGCACGCCGCGTGGACGGGGGGGTGTCTGGCGGGCAAGCGCGCGGTTCTCCACGTCCATGCCGGAGACCTGGCGGACGGACTGATGTCCATCCGTGAGGCCCAGCGCCGGACGGGAATCCCCGCGGACCACATGATGGTGACGCACGTCAACCGGAATCCCGATCTCTGGCGGCAGGCGATGGACTTCGCCCGGGCCGGCGGCAGCATCGACCTCACCACTATGCAGCGCCCGGAGACGAACCACCCGCACGCGATCCCGGCGGCCCGGGCGATCCGTGAGGCCCTGGCGGCCGGGGTGCCCGCGACGCGGATGACACTCTCCACGGACAGCGGCGTCCCGTATCCCCGACTGGACGCCGCCGGCAATGTGACGGGTCTATACATGGCGGGCCCGGGTGCCATCCTGGAGACCATCCGAGAATTGGTGCAGACCGGGCTCCCGTGGGGATCGGCCGCCGCTTTCGCAACCGCGCACACGGCAAGCGTTCTGGGTCTGGTGCGGAAGGGCCGGCTCGCGGCAGGCAGTGACGCGGACGTCCTGGTCCTGGAACAGGACGGACGGGTGGACCGGGTTTTCGCCCGTGGTCGCGAGCTCGTGAGGGGCGGTCGCCCGCTCGTCCACGGCGCATTTGGCGGTCACGACGTTTAGGAGAACTGCTCATGGCGACGTATCGTATCACCGTGATTCCAGGCGACGGGATCGGTCACGAGGTCATGGCCGAAGCCCTGAAGGTCTTGAAAGCCGTCGAGGGCGGGTTGTCTGGGCCGCGATTTTCCTTTCAGGAATTTCCCGCCGGCGCCAAATGCTGTCAGGAGACCGGGACCGACCTTCCGGACGCGACGCTCGACGCCTGCAAGGCGGCGGATGCAATTCTGTTCGGCGCGGCGGGGCTCCCGGCCGTACGGCTCCCCGACGGCACGGAGATCCGGCCGCAGATCAAGTTGCGAAAGGTCTTGGATCTTTACGCGGGGGTGCGGCCAATCAAGCGCTACGCGGGGATTCCACCCGTCCTGGCCGGCGATCCGCCCATCGACTACGTCATCATGCGCGAGAACACCGAAGGCCTCTTCGCTTCCGAGGCCGGCGGAGCCCGGGTGGGTGACTACGTGGCGGTGGACAATCTGGTCCTCACGCGGCCGGGGACGGAGCGGATCGTCCGCTGGGCCTTCAGGCTGGCCCAGCAGCGACGAGGCGCGCCCTCCGACGGCGCGCACCGGGTGACCTGCGTGGACAAAGCCAACATCTTCCAGAGCATGGCCTTCTTTCGGCAGATCTTCTACGAGGTGGCGAGGGATTTCCCCGGCATCCAGGCCGAGCACGCGTACGTTGACGCCATGACCATGTACATGGTCCAGCGGCCGCTCCGATACGACGTGATGGTATCCGAGAATATGTTCGGCGACATCATCTCGGATCTCGGGGCCGGAACCGTGGGCGGCCTGGGTGTGGCGCCGTCGGGCGATATCGGTGACACCTACGGTCTCTTCCAGCCGTCCCACGGGACCGCGCCGGACATCGCCGGGAGGGGGATCGCGAACCCCATCGCACAGATCCTGTCGGCACGGATGATGCTGGAGTGGCTGGCCGAAACAAAGCGCGACCCGCAATGCGCGCAAGCGGCTCAGGCCATCGAGCGAGCGGTCGAGAAGACACTGATCGACCGGAGAAACCACACCGCCGACATCGGCGGCACGGCCCGCACGGCGGCCGTCGGGGACGCGGTGGCCACGGCGATTCAAAAGGGCAAATAGGCAATTTGGCAATTGGGCAACTTGGCAACTTGGAAAATCGGCAACTGGGCAATTGGGCGACTGGGTGGCGAGGCGAGCGAGGAGGATCCGGGTCCCGCTCTTCCCAATTGCCGAATCGCCAAATTGCCTAATTGCCCGATTGCCTACTTGTCATGTGGTCAGAGGAGGATCACCACATGGACCGACCGATCCTCGGCATCACGATGGGGGATCCGGCCAGCATCGGACCCGAGATCGCGGCGAAAGCGCTGGCCGAAACCGGCGTCTACGCCACGGCGCGGCCCTTCGTCCTCGGGGATGCGCGCATCCTGGCGGACACCCTGCAGATCACCCAGCTCCCCCTGACGCTCCACCCCATTGCCAAGGTAGAGGAGGCCCGCTTCACGCGCGGCACCCTCGATGTGCTGGATTTCGCCAACGTCGACATGGCGGCGCACCGGTACGGCAAGGTCAGCGCCATGTGCGGCAAGGCGTCGGTCGAATACATCGAGAAGGCCATCGCCATGGCCCTGGCGAACGAGATCGACGCGGTGGTGACCGGGCCCATTCACAAGGAATCTATCCACCAGGCGGGCTGCCCCCACCCGGGCCACACCGAGATCTTCGGCACCCTCACAGGCGCCAAAGAGTACGCCATGATGCTGGTCGGGGCCGATCTCCGGGTCGTGCATGTCTCCACGCACGTCTCCCTACGGCACGCCATCGAGCAAACCAAGAAACCGCGCGTCCTCACCGTCATCCGTCTGGCCGACCGGGCGATGAAGGCGCTCGGGATCGCAGCGCCCAAGATCGCGGTGGCGGGGTTGAACCCGCATGCCGGCGAACACGGCCTCTTCGGCGACGAGGAGATCCAGGAAATCATCCCCGCCATCGAGCAGGCGCGGGCCGAGGGCATCACCGTGGAGGGGCCCATCGCACCCGACACCGTCTTCGGCCGGGCCCGCGGCGGGCTCTACGACATCGTCGTCTGTATGTACCACGACCAGGGGCACATCCCGCTCAAGACCCTCGGCTTCACCTTCGACAAGCCCACCCAGAAGTGGACCGCCGTGGCCGGGGTGAACGTCACCCTCGGGCTGCCCATCATCCGGACCTCGGTGGACCACGGGACGGCCTTTGGGAAGGCCGGCAAAGGCACCGCGGCCCACGACAGTATGCTGGACGCCATCGCCGTGGCCGTGCAGCTGGCCCACGGCCGGGCCCAGGGGCACGTCGCGTAGCACCCACCCCCTTCCGGTGATGACAGAGTTGGCCACGGCCGCCCCTGCGGGCGGCCGTGGTGTCCTATCCGCGCCTGGCACACGCGACGCCTGCCCTGCCGGACATTCTCCGCACCGAAACCGGTCCTCGCTTTCACGACGGCGATTGACATCGGCGGGGCGTCTGAGTATATTCGTCAAGTAAAAATGAATTCCACGATGCGAAAACGAGATCCAATGGCGTTTCAGCCGGCCCCGAGACCGGTGAAGAAGCGGACCAACGGCGGTGTGCAGTCGGTGACGCGGGCCCTTCGCTTGATTGACGCCTTGGGCGAGAGCCGGGGCGAGGTCGGCATTGCCGACCTCAGCAAGCGGGTCGGACTTCACTTGAGTACGGCCCATCGATTGCTGACGACGCTGATCCAGCAGGGGTACTGCCGCCAGAACCCGGAGACCGGCCGCTATGCCCTCGGACCCAAGCTGTTCCACCTCGGAGACGTATGTCTCGGACAAATCGATCTCCGACAAATGGCGCGTCCCTTCCTGGAGCGCTTGAGTCGGGAGACCGGGGAGACGGCCAATCTGGTAGTTCTGGATGGGCACGAGGCCCTGTACCTGGATAAAGTCGAGAGCCCGCAGAACCTCCGGATTTTCTCCCGCATCGGCCACCGGGCCCCCCTTTACTGCACGGCAGTGGGGAAGGTGCTCCTCGCTTATCGCCCGGAGGAGGAAAGTCACGCTCTGCTGGGCGAGGCACCCCTCAAGGCGTTTACGCGCAACACCATTGTTGCACCCACGCGTCTTCGGCGCGAACTGGTACGGGTGCGCGAGCGGGGCTTCGCGCTGGACAAGGAGGAGTGCGAGGAGGGGGCTTACTGCGTCGCCGTGCCGGTGTGCAATGCGCAGGGGCGGGTGGAGGCCGCGCTTAGCATTTCGGGTCCCACTGTGCGGCTCGGCGACAAGCGGGTGCCTGTCCTGGCGCCGCTCATGCGCCGGCTCGGCGAAGAGTTGTCGGCCCAACTCGGTTTCCGTGGGCGGCGCGAATCCCTCGCCCCTGTCCCCAAAACGGCCTCGCCGTGAAGGAGTGTCGCATGGCCAAGATGCCCGTGATGGAAGCCGCGGTGAAAATCCTGGAGAGCGAAGGGGTGGACGTGGCGTTCGGGATCCCCGGCGCGGCCATCCTGCCCCTGTACAAGGCGCTGTCCAAGTCGTCGAAGATCAAGCACCTGACCATGCGCCACGAGGAAGGTGCAACCCACGCGGCCGACGGCTGGGCGCGGATCACCGGGAAGGTGGGAGTGGCCATCGGCACGTCCGGCCCCGCCGGCACCAACATGATCACGGGACTCTACACCTGTTTGGCCGACTCCATCCCCATCGTCTGCATCACCGGCCAGGCTCTTAAAGCCAATCTGCACAAAGAGGCCTTCCAGGCGGTGGACATCGCCGAAATCGCCAGGCCGGTGGCCAAAAAAACCTACTGTGTCAAAGAGGTCGCGCAGGTCCCGCAGGTCTTCCGCGAAGCGTTTCGTATCGCCCGTGAGGGCCGGCCGGGTCCGGTGCTGATCGATTTGCCGTTGGATGTGCAACGGGGCGAAGTGAAGTACGATCCGGACATCGATGCGCCCCTCGAGATCTTCAAACCGTCCCCGGACGCCCGGAAAATCCGGCGGGCCGTGGAGATGCTGCTCAAGGCCGAGCGCCCCATCCTGATGATGGGGGGTGGTGTGATGCTGGCCCGGGCCAGCGAGCAGTTCGTCGAGCTAGCGGAATACCTGCAGATTCCCGTCATCCCCACATACATGGCCGAGGGAGGCATCGCCTCCGACCACCCCCTGTACGGCGGCCGGGTCGGCCTGCAGACCAACACCCGCGGAGGCAACAAGCTCTTCCTGGAGTCCGATCTGGTCTTGGCCGTCGGCGCCCGCTTTGCCGAGCGGCATACCGGAGACCTCGCGGTCTATCGCGGCCAGCGCAAGTTCATTCACATCGACATCGAACCCACCGTGATCGGAAAAGTCTTTCCTGCCGACCTCGGGATTGTTGCGGACGCCAAGCTGGCCGTGGAAGCCCTGAAGCGGGTCGCCAAAGAGATGACGCCGAAACGGTCGTCCGGCGAGTGGTCCAAAAAGGCGGCCGACTACAAGCGCCGCTTCCGGCGCAAGATGGACTTCGATCAGGTGCCTATCAAGCCGCAACGGGTCTTCAAGGAGATCAACGAGTTTTTTGACTCCGATACGATCTTCGTGACAGCGATCGGTCTCTACCAGATCTGGTCGGGGCAGTTTCAGGAAATTCAAAAGCCGTACACGTACTTCTGTTGCGGGCAAGCGGGCCCGCTGGGCTGGGAGGTCCCGGCGTGTCTGGGGATCAAGATCGGCAAGCCCGGTGCGCAGGTGGTCGGGATCGTGGGCGACTACTCGTTCCAGTTCCTTCTCGGCGACTTGGCGACGGCAGTGCAGAACAACGTGCCGTATGTCATTGTCATGCTCAACAACGGCTACCTATCGCTCATCCGGCAACCCTCCAAGTACGTCTACGAGATGAACTATGCTGTGGACATCGGGTACGGCGACGGGTACGGCCCGGACTTTGTGAAGATCGTCGAGGGGTTCGGAGGGCTGGGACGCCGGGTGATCAGGCCCGAAGAGATCAAACCGGCCCTGGCCTGGGCAGTCCGAGAGTCCAACGCGCGGAGGATCCCGGTGCTCGTCGAGATCCGCGAGGACCGTGACACCGATGCCGCCATGGGTGTGTCCATCGACAAGATCGTCGAGCGGGATCCGGTGATCGACATCCCGGCCGATGCCCCGGTAGCCGTGCCGGCGGCCATAGGCTAACTACTGCTCTCCATATCGGCCGCCCGATGATCGTTGGGCGGCCGATTTGCGCGTGTCCTCCATCGGGGCGTCGAGTCCCGGTTGACTGGAAGAGACACTCGTGGGAGTATCAGGAGCATACCGCTCTACAGAACCGGTGGAGGTGGAAGGAGGTTTGGACCAGGAGTGCGGTGAGTTCGCTCGAGGCGAAACATCGACACGACAAGGAGGGATCATGCCACACTTCGCGCGGCCGCGCGCAGGCGCCTTTTTGGCGTCGATTGGCGCGGCCCTGCTGGTGCTGGCCTCGGCGGCGGACATCCGCGCGGCGGAGTTCGACCTGGTCGAGGCGCACACCACGACGCAAGACCATCCCTACACGCTCGGCATGGTCCGCTTCGCTCAGTTGGTGCGGGAGCGAACAGGCGGACGCGTCATCATCCAGATTCACCATTCCCGACAGCTCGGTGACGAGCGGCAGGTCGTCGAAGGCCTGCAGCTCGGCACGGTGCAGTTGACCGTCACGTCCACCGGGCCGCTGGGCGGCTTTGTCCCGGAGATGAACGCGCTCGACCTTCCGTTTCTCTTCCGCGAAGCCTCCCACGCGTACAAGATTCTGGACGGGGAGATCGGCCGCGGTCTCCTGGACAGGTTCGAGGCGGTCGGCATCAAGGGGCTGGCCTTCTGGGAGAACGGCTTTCGCCATATCACGACGAGCAAGACGGCGGTGGAGCGACCGGCGGACTTGAAGGGGCTCAAGATCCGCGTGATGGAGAACCGGGTTCACCAGGCGGCCTTCCGCCAGCTCGGGGCGGATGCCACGCCGATGGCCTGGGGCGAGGTTTTCACCTCGCTCCAACAGGGGCTACTGGACGCCCAGGAGAACCCGATTCCCATCGTATCCACCTTCAAACTGTACGAAGTGCAGAAGTTTCTGAGCCTCACCGGTCACGTTTATTCGCCGGCGCCGGTGCTTGTGAGCAAGAGAGCCTGGGATCGGATGCCGCCCGACATCCAACGGATCCTCCTGAGCACCGCCGTGGAGGTGGCGAAGATCCAGCGGCAGCTCAATCGGGGGCAGGAGGACAAACAGCTTGCGGAGCTTCGCGTCAAAGGGATGACGGTCATCGAGCGCCCGGACCGGAGCGCGTTCCGCGAGGCGATGAGGCCGGTGTTTGAGCAGTTCGAGGGGCAGTTCGGCAAGGGCCTCGTGCGGCGCATCGTCGAAACGAAATGAGGCGACGCTCGAGGACGGGGCTCGGTTGATGATTGACTAGCTCAGTCGAAGGCTGAACCGGCTTGCCGAACGGGTCATGATTGCCTTGTTGGCGGCCCTGACCCTTCTCGTTGGCGTTCAGATCGCGGGCCGCTTCGTCTGCGCTTACTCGATCTTCTGGTCGGACGAGCTGGCCCGTTTCCTCATGGTCTGGGCCGCCTTTGTCGGCATGAGCGTCGGCGTGCGGTGCAGCTCCCATCCCAGGGTGGACAGCCTCGTGCGCGCGCTGCCTCCCGCCGCAGCCCGTACGGTCTTCGTGGCGGCGGTGGCGTGCTCGCATCTCTTCTTTTTTCTGGTGATGGCCGGATACGGCACGCTCCTGGTGCAACGCACCTGGCTCCAGCGCTCGCCGCGTCTCGGGCTTCGGATGGGCCTACCGTACCTCGCCGTCCTGGTGGCCGGCGTCCTCATGGGTCTTCACACGATCGCTCTCGCGCTCCGGGGTGGGCCGGCCGAGCCACCGGGGAGCGGCTCTCATGGTTAGCCTGCTCCTGGTCGGTATCCTGGCGGGATTCCTGGCGATCAACGTGTCGGTCGCGGTCACCTTCGGCCTGACGGTGGCGTTCTTCCTGATATTGGCCACGGACGTCCCCCTCACGCTGATCCCTCAACAGATGTTCGGGGGGCGGACTCCACGGCGCTGCAAGCCGTGCCGTTCTTTCTGCTGGCGGACGCCCTGATGGACAAGGGCGGTATCCCGCGGCGGCTGATCAATCTCGCCAACGCTTTGGTGAGATGGATCAGCGGCGGGCTGGCCATGCTGTCAGTGGTGGCGAGTATGTTCTTCGCCGGCATCTCAGGCTCCGCCGCCGCCGATTCTGCGGCCGTCAGTTCGGTCATGATCCCGGCGATGGCCAAGAAGGGTTACGCCAAGGACTTTGCCGCGGCGCTCATCGCCTGCGCGGGCACCATCGGGACCATATTTCCGCCCAGCATCCCGATGATCGTCTACGGGGTGACGAGGGGCACGTCGATCGGCGCCCTCTTCATCGCGGGCGTGGTTCCGGGTGTGCTCATGGGGCTCGCCCTCATGGCGCACGCCTATGCCGTGAGCCGGCAGCGAGGTTACAGCGGGGTGGCGTTCCCGTCGGTCCGGGAGGTCTGGAGGGCGTTCCGCGAGGCGCTCCTCACACTTCTCATGCCGGTCATCGTTGTAGGGGGCATCCTGGGCGGAATCGTCGCCCCGAGCGAAGCTACGGCCATCGCGGTGTTTTACAGCCTCTTCCTCGGCGGGCTGGTGGACCGAGAGCTCCGCTGGTCTTCGCTGCCCGGCGGCTGTTACAAACGGGCCTCGGCACGGGGATCGTGATGTTCCTCATCGGGACCTCCACCGCGTACGGGTGGGTCCTCGCGCGGCAGGGCATTCCGTTCACACTGGCCAACGTCTTCACCGGGACGACGACGGACGCCTGGGTGTTTCTCCTGCTCGCCGACCTCTTCCTGCTCGCGGTTGGAACGTGAAGGGACGGTGCCGTCCATCATCATTTTTGCACCCGTGCTCCTCCCGCTCGCCAGACAACTCGGCGTGGACCCGGTCTTCTTCGGCGTGGTGATGGTCATCAGTCTGTCGATGGAGTTGGCGTCGCCGCCGTCGGGCGTCACGCTCTTCGTCTCCACCGCCATCGCGGAAGAGCCGCTGGATCGCGTCTGTCGAGCCGTGTGGCCGCTCTTCATCTCCATGGTTGCCATTCTGTTCCTTGTTACGTTCGTCCCACCGCTGGCGATGTGGCAGCCGGGGCTTATCTACGGACGCTGAGAACTCTGGAGGACTAAAAGGGGACCTGACCTTCTAAAACGACGAACATAGGGAACGTTGTTGCCTAATTGCACTTATCGAATTTACCTGGGGAAAGTTGGCCTGGACAAGGAGCCGGGGGGGGCGTCTTTGATGCCGCGAGATCCTCGGCTGGATGCCCCAACTACTCTCCATCGTGTCAGCGTCCGTGGAACCGAGAAAGGCCTTATCGTTCGAGAGGACACGGACCGGCAAGCCTTTGTGGCGCAGCGCCGGGGCGCGGAAACCCGCACGGGAACAAGCGCCCATGCGTGGGCCTTGTGCCCGAATCATGTCTACCTTTCGGTCCGAAGTGGTACCGGCGGTTTTTCCTCATTCAGGCGTTTGCCTCTTACGGGTGACGCGATCACATTCAACAAGCATTGTCATTTTTCAGAACTATGCCCCCACCCGTTTTCAAGAACATTCCCCCACCCCGGTGGCGGGGGGGTTACCTGCGTTTATCGTGGACGCGTCGGGTTCGCAACGCCTTTCGCGTTCCCAGGAGCCTTGGCCGCCCGGAGGCTCGGCCCCTCCAGGATGATCTGGTGGGCGCGGTGGGCGAAGCGGTCCAGGGCGCTGTTCGCGAGGATCGGATCGTCGAAGAGGGCCACCCATTCATCCACCGCCCGATTGCTGGTGAGGAGGGTCGAGGTCCGGGTATGCCGCTCCACCAGGACGTCGTAGAAGTCGCTCGACTGCTGGGCGGTGAGCTGCCGGAGGCCGAAGTCGTCGGCGAGCAGGACATCGGGCCCCACCCAGCTCCGGAGCTCGCGGTCGAAGGAGTTGGCGGCCCGGGACTGGTGGAGCACCTGCAGCAACCGGGCGACTTTCACGAAGCGGACGCGGGCGCCGACCCGGCAGGCGCTGTGGCCCAGGGCGCAGGCGAGGAACGTCTTGCCCACGCCGACCGGACCGCAGAAGACGACGTTCGCGTGATCCTGGAGCCACGGAAGGTTGAAGAGGTCCCGCACCCGCGGCCGGTCGAAGGCGACCGGCGTGTCCCAGGTGACCTGCTCCAAGCGCACGACCTCCTCGAAGCCGGCGGCGGCCACGCGATTCGCCAGCCCATGGCTGTCCCGCCGGTCGATCTCGTCCTGGCGGAGCAGCTCCAGGAACTCGAGGTGACTCAGGTTCCCCTGGCGGGCGGCGGTAGCCCGATCCGGCAGGGTCGGCAGCAGGCCGCCCAAACGTAAGCGCTTCAGGCGGCGCACCAGGTCAGGCGCGATCATCGACATGGGTCTGCTCCTTGTCAGGGACACGATGGACGAAGCTTGCCGGCGGCCGCGCGAAGCGGGCCGGCAAGGGGAGCACGGCGCCGCGCTC
>JAKPQH010000202.1 GCA_029580855.1 bacterium
CCCTCCGCTCGTGGTTCAGCTCGGCGACCATCACCGCGTCCTCGAAAGTCGGCGACAGGGGTTCGGCCCCGTCCGGGAGGTGGCCCGACGGTGCCCATACACGCCAGTCCGCGCCCCAGCGCCACGAGAAGCCCTCCGGCCGGTCCTTCACTCTCTCCAGCCCGATCTTTCCGGGGATGCCGGCGATTATCTCTCCGGGTGACCCGACCGCTATAGGCTTCCCCCTCTCCAGGAGCACGACCTCAGAAGCGCGGCCCGCCTCGTCCACGTAGGTGGTGGCGGCGATGACCGCGGTACCGTCCGCCGCCGCCGCGGAGATAAGGCGCCAGAGCTCGGCCCTGCTGACGGGGTCGACCCCTGTGGTCGGCTCGTCCAGCGCCAGCAGCGCCGGTCGATGCAGAAGGGCCAGGCCGAGGGCGAGCTTGCGTTGCATGCCGCCCGACAGCCGCCCCGCCAGGCGGCTTCGCGCCCGGTCGAGCCCGGTCCGCTCGAGGAGTTCGCTCGAACGGCCGGCCAGATCCTTTCCCCGGACGCCGTAGGTGCGGCCCACGAAGGAGAGGTTCTCGTCCACCGTGAGGTCCTTGTAAAGACCCGCGGTCGAAGGGACGAAGCCGATCTGGTTCTTGGGCGGGCGCAGGACCTTTCCGCCGTTGAGGCGCACCAGGCCCACCAGGGCGCGCAGCATCGTGGATTTGCCGGCGCCGTCGCCACCGACGACCACGCTGACGGACGAAGGCTCGAGGCCCAGGGTCACCCCGTCCAGGACGGTCCGCGCCCCGAAGGCTACCGAGGCGTCCTCGAACCCCCAGATCATGCTTCCTCCGGCCCCGAATCGTCCAACCGCCCAGGTCCGGCCCTAACGTTGGGCGCCAGGTCGCGGCGGAACCGGGCCACCGCCAGGCCGAGCGCCACCAGCGCCATTCCCGCCAGCACCACCAGCGGCAACCAGAGTGAGGAGAGCGGTGCTCCCTTCAGCATCACCCCGCGGCCGATCTTGATGAAATAGGAGAGCGGGAGCGCCCAGGCTATCCACGCCACCCCTTTCGCCATCGACGAGACGGGGAAGATCAGGCCCGAGAGCAGTATCTGGGGCATGACGAACATTATCGCCAGCTGGATGGACTGGCCCTGGTTCTGCGAGACGCTGGAGATGAGGATTCCCATGCCCAGGGTGACCAGCAGGAAGAGCATCGCCCCGAGGCTGAATGTGGCGATGCTCCCCACGAACGGCACCCCGAACAGGAAGCACCCCACGAGCACGATCACCACCATGTCCAGCGATGCGAGCAGCAGGTAGGGCACGATCTTGCCTATGATGACGTCCAAGGGTCGGAACGGCATTACGGCGAGTTGTTCGATGGTGCCGGCCTGACGCTCGCGGACGATGCCCAGGCTGGTGATCAGCGTCCCGACGAAGAGGAGTATCAGGCCTGTAAGGCCAGGTATCATGATCCACGATGTCTTGAGCCCGGGGTTGTAGAGGATGCGGACCTCGAACGCCTGCTGCCCGCCCGCCCGGACGGTCTTCGACATCCGGTCGAAAGCGCGCAGCGCCGCCTGCGCGCCGAACTGCTCCGTGCCGTCGATCAACAAGACCGCCGGGGTTCGCCCGGTTACGATCCCGACAACGGCCCGGCCGTCCCGCAGGTAGTCTCTGACGCGGGATACCCCGCCGGCGGGGTCGATCTCGACGACGTCGAACGGTGCCCCGAGCCGCGAGGCCATCTCCCTGGCCCCCGGGCCGACGACGGCGGTGGGGATGTCCGAGACGTCGAAGTTGGCGGCGTAGCCGAACACCACCAGCAGGATCACCGGCAGCGCTATGAGCATCGCCAGCGTACGCGGGTCTCGCCTGAGCTCGCGGAACTCCTTGAGGATTATCGCCCACACGTCAGGACTCCTGTTGTGGT
>JAKPQH010000203.1 GCA_029580855.1 bacterium
GATGTCGGGCCGGTTGATCTCGCGGATGATGGCGTAGAGGCTCGTGCTCTTGCCGCTGCCCGTGGGGCCCGAGCTGAGGATCATCCCGTAGGGCTTGTTGATGATGGAGTCGATCTTGTCGCGGTCCTCCTTGACCATCCCGAGCCGGTCGAGCGAGTAGACGCCGGCGCCCATGTCGAGCAGCCGCAGGACGAGATTCTCGCCGTAGATGGTCGGGATGGAGGAGACGCGGACGTTGATCTCCTTGTTCTCCATCTTGACGGTGAAGCGGCCGTCCTGGGGGATGCGCGAGGTGGCGATGTCCATGTTCGCGAGGATCTTGATCCGCGAGATGATGGGCAGGAACATCTGCTTGGGCGGCGCGGGCACCTCGTGGAGCCTCCCGTCGATGCGGAACCGCACCTGGACGTTCTTCATCTGGGGGCTGATGTGGATGTCGCTGGCCCCCTCCCGGACGGCCTGGGAGATGATGGAGTTCACGAGGCGCACGATGGGCGCCTCCTCGGCCATCCCCATGATGGAGCTGGGGCTCACCTGCAGATCATCGGTGTACTCGGCGGCCGCCTCGGCGTCGACGCCCGAGTCGATCGTCATCTCCCCGAGGCTCTCCAGCACGCCGCCCAGGCCGGACTGCATGCCGTAGATCTGGCCGATGAGCTGGTTGAGCTCGCGCTCCGTGCAGACGACCGTCTCGACCTCCTCGTTGGTGAGCGACTCGATGTAATCAAGGGCGTTGATGTCCACCGGGTCCGTCATGGCGATCGTGAGCAGACGGCCCTTTCTCTTGAGCGGCGCCACCTGGTACTTCTGGGCCGTCTCGGCGGGGAAGACGGCGGCGAGGCCGAGGTCGACGGGATACTTGTCGGGGTGGTACTTTTCGATCTTGAGCTGTTGGCTGAGCAGATCCACCATCTGGGTTTCCGACAGGATGCCCTGCTGGATCAGCAGCTTCCCAAGCTTCATCCCCGTCTTCTTCTGCTCGCCGAGAAAATGCCTGAGCTGCTCCTCGTTGAGGACCTCGGCATCGATGAGCATTTCACCCAGCTTCTTTCGGACTCTCAAGGTCTTGCCCTTTCCTTCCTTCGGTTTTGCGGTCTGCCCGCGCCCATCCTGCCCCTGCCATCCGCGGGCCCGGCCCGGCACAAGCGCGGGGGACGGCGGTCAGCGCGCCCCCGGCGGGGAATGCGGCACAGAGGGCGCCTCCCGCGGGAGGCTCTTCCGGAACAGGGGGGCCGCCGTCGGTCCGGTCGCGCCGGCCATGGCCGCCGCGGGCTGCCAGGGAACCGACGGCGCCGAGGCCAGGGGATGGACGGTCTTGTCCGAGATCCGCGCCTGGTAGGCCGGCAACGTGCGTTCGATTGGGGAGCCGGTCCCGTCGCGCCGGGTCGAGACCCCCGCAAGGACAGCCAGGACGCAGAGCGCCAGCACGGCGGCCACCCCCCAGCCGATCCGGCGCCGCCTCCTCCGGTACGAGGCGCGGTTCCGGAGGCAGGACTGCACGAGCAGCCACCCCGCGCGCGAGCGGTTACGGACGATCATCGCCAGGATGACCTGGTGGCAGAGCATGACCACCTTGCGCGGCACGCCGCCCGTGGCCAGGTAGATGGCCGCGAGGGCCGGCAGGGTGAACTCGACGGGGTCGTGGCCGGCCTGGCTCGCCTGGGCGATGCGGTGCTCGATCATCCGGCGCATCTGGGTGAAGTCCAGCGGCCCGAGGCGCAGGCAGACGTTCATCCGGTCGGCGAAGTTCTCGCGGCGCTCGAGGATGGCGTTGAACTCCGGCT
>JAKPQH010000204.1 GCA_029580855.1 bacterium
TGAAAAGATTCCAGCTCTGTGGATCTTCTACCCAGTTATCGGCGAACGGCTCATCGGCGCAAATCCAGCGGCATAACTGGTTGCTGAAGGGCCGGAATGGAAAGATGTCCAACCCACTTTCTATATCCCTCGGTTTGCCGGTGAACAGCACACTCTCTTGCGTCGACGGCGGGGTGATGACTTCGCCGTAGGGCATCAGGTCGTAGTACTCCTGGATGACCGGGGAGAACACGCCGCCGGATTCGGTGAACACCAGCTCCGCGCGGGTGGAGCCCAGGTGATCCAGCAGGAGGAACTTCGGCCCGTAGACGGATTCGTCGATGTCGTCGGTGCCCGGAATGCGGGCCACCAGCGCACCCACGTCCTGCTGGCAGATGAGGTCCTCGCCCTCGTAGAAGTAGAAGCTGCGGTCGGCGACCAGCCGGACGCCGCCCTGGCCGTCGGGCTCGGTGGCCGCGCCGCCGGTGGTCTTCACCTTGATGCGGCGCTTTCCGTCCGCGTCGTAGTAGTATTTCCAGACCACGCCGGCCGCGTCGGTGAGCGTCCCGATGTGCCCCTGGTCGAGGTAGGACATGGTGACGAAGTCAACGCCCGCCGGCATCTGCACCAGGTTCCCCAGCACGTCGTGGAAATACCCGTCGCCGCCCAGTCGGTTCGTCGCCCGGTTCACCACGAGCGCCAGCGAGCTCGGCAGTTCGCCCCCGCCCCCCGTCACCACCCGCCCCAGGATGTGGCCGTACGAGTCCATGGGGGCATTATATCCCAACGACAGGTTGTCGAGGCCGATGTCGGAGGCGATCATTCGGCTCGTCGCCGCGATCCGCATCCCGAAGGGAGGCGGGGATATTAGCCGGTGGCCAGGCCGGGCCTGAAAGGCCGGCCGCAGCCACCGGAAAGCGAATCATTGTGAAGATCGTTCCGCGCCCCGGAGGCGGCGCGAGGAAGATTGTCCCCACCCGATCCGAACGAATCGTCGGTCCATCCTGAACACTTGGATTCTCGTCCGTTATTAATAGTAAAACCTGTGGGAGGGAGTCCGTCATGCCATCCACTCATCTGAGTCTGTTCGTCCATGCCATCTTCAGCACCAAGAACCGCCAGCCGTGGATCACCCCCGACTGGCGCGACCGTCTGCACGAGTACATGGGCGGGCTCGTCCGGTCGCTGGGCGCGGTCCCGGTTTCGGTCGGCGGGGTCGAAGACCATGCCCATGTGCTCATGGGCTACAAAGCCACCCACCGCATCGCCGACTTGCTGCGCGACCTCAAGGGGGGCGCGTCGGAGTGGGTGCACGAAGCGCTTCACCGTCCGGAGTTCGCCTGGCAGGAGGGGTACGGCGCGTTCACCGTTAGTCCGGACCGGCGGGAGGCGGTCCGGCACTACATTGAACATCAGGAAGAACACCATCGGAAGGAGACCTTTCAGGAAGAATACCGCCGCTTCCTGGACGCTGCCGGCACGCCGTATGATGAACGCTACCTGTGGTGACGGCTCCCCGCGCCCGCTCCAGGGCGCGGCCGCCGGTTGGGGGAACGATTTTCCGGTGGCCGCGGCCGGCCCTATCGGGCCCGGCCTTGCCACCGGCTAATATCCCGGCGCGCCCCGGAGGCGGTGTTCC
>JAKPQH010000205.1 GCA_029580855.1 bacterium
CCGTCGCGCACGGTCGGGCTCGTGAGGCACCGCCCGACGAAAGGGGCGGGAACAGATAGGCCCGACCTACCCGCGGGTGACCAGTGCTCTACTCTACCCGTTTGGGAGGTAACCAGCTGATTTCCTTGCTGCCGGTTTTCAGTTGTTCACCCATGGCACGGAAAGACCCTCATGGATCCTCGGGCCGTGTTGAAGCATGCACTTGATGCGCATCGGGACGATCTTCTGGCTTTTGCTCGCGACCTGATTTCTATTCCCAGCGAGAATCCGCCGGGGAATGGTTACCGTGAATGCGGGGACCGCATTCGCGCGGAGCTGGATCGGCTCGGCCTCGCGCACCAGACCGTCGAGGCGCCGGGATTCCCGGAACGCCCGCGGTACAACTTCCTCAGCTTCCACGGAGACGGGCCGCGCACGCTCTATTTCCATGGGCACTACGACGTGGTCCCGGCGCAGAGTCCGGACCAATTCATTCCACGGATCGAAAACGGGAAGCTGGTGGGCCGCGGCGCCGCCGACATGAAGGCGGCAGTCGCGGGGATGATTTACGCCGCGGCACTGCTCAAGGAGTGCCGGGTCCCCCTAACGGGCCGTGTCGGGCTGTGCATTGTCGCGGACGAAGAGACGGGCGGGAGGGGCGGCTCGCAGTATCTCGACGAGATCGGCCTTCTGGGGAAGGACGCGCTTGGCATGCTCACCCCCGAGCCGACCAGCGGCACGATCTGGAACGCCAACCGGGGTGCCATCACCCTGCGGGTCACGGTGAAAGGGAAATACGCCCACGTGGGGTTGCAGCACGAGGGGATCAATGCCTTCGAGAGGATGCTGGATGTGGCGCGGGCGCTCGGAGAACTGAAGGGGGAGGTCGAGCGGCGACGCACCGCCTATCGGATCGTGCCCGAGGAAGCCGCTCACTCCATCCTGATGCTGGGCGGCCGCGTCGAGGGTGGAACGAATTTTAACGCGGTGCCGGAGGCCTGCAGCTTTACCATCGAGCGGCGCTTCAATCCCGAGGAGGATCTCGAGACCGAGAAGGCGAGGCTCTTCTCCGTATTGGAGAGGTGCAAGGAGCGGGGAATCGGGATGGAAGTCGAAGTTCTCCAGGAATCCTGCTCCAGCGGGGTGTCGGAGGACCATCCGGTGGCCCAGGCGCTCGCCGGGACCGTCGAGGCGGTGGTCGGGGAGCGCCCACGCTTCACGATGTGCCCCGGACTGCTGGAGATCCGCTGGTACGCCCGCAAAGGGATCCCCGCGTTTGCCTACGGTCCGGGTCTGCTCGAGGTCTCGCACGGTCCCGACGAGGCCATCGAGATCGAGCACCTCTATCGGCACACGCTCATCTACGCGCTGACCGCCGCTCGGCTGCTCGCCTGAACAAAACGTCTACAATTGAGAACATGCGGCCCGCCGGCATGGATATCGGCAGCCGGCTATGGTATGAGCAGGTGACTGCGTCCGCGATGACGCTCCGTCGATGATAGGAGGGGGGGGGTGTTGCGACACACTCGCTGTGCGAGGAGGAGGATGCCATGAACCGTCGAACGCCATCTTCGCTGATTCCGTTGCTGCTGCTGGCCGGTCTGGTGCTCGCGCCGATGCTGTCCGGGTGTGCCACCATGGGCACCACGGACGTCTCATCCGGCAAAGCCAAAAATGTCATCCTGCTCGTGGGAGACGGTTTCGGGCCGAGTCACTTCTGGGCCACCTCGCTCTATAGCACCAGGATTCTGCAAAAGGATCTCAGGATGGTGGAAGTGATGAAAGCGGGGCGGACGGCCTATCTGGTGAACGATACGGCGGACGCCATCGTGACCGAATCGGCCGCCGCCGCCGGACAGATTGCGACCGGAAAGAGGATGACGGCGCGGGCGCTCAGCATGGCGGCCGACGGCAAGACGCCGGTGCAGACCGTCCTGGAGATCGTGAAGGCCAGGGGCGTGGCCACGGGGCTGGTCACGACGTCGGGGATCACGGATGCGACACCGGGCGCGTTCGCCGCGCACGTCGCCCATCGCAGCGACGAAACCTCGGTGGCGGATCAACAACTCAAGCTGGGCGTGGACGTCCTGATGGGCGGACGCAAACAGTTCTTCCTTCCCGAGATCTCGGCGGGCAAGCGGAAGGACGATCGGAATCTCCTCGACGAGGCCGAGGCGGCGGGATACACCGTTGTCGGAGATGCCGAGGAACTCAAGGCTGCGACCGGGCCGAAGATCCTCGGCCTGTTCAGCATGGGGAACATGGCGTACGAGATCGACCGCCGGAACACGCAGGAGCCGAGCTTGGCGGAGATGACCGCAAAGACGCTCGAGACGCTTTCCCGAAACCCCAAGGGGTTCTTCGCGATGATCGAAGGCGGACGCATCGATCACGCGGCGCATCGCAACGACGCCGCGGGGGTCATTCATGACACGCTGGCGTTCGACGCCGCGGTGGGGGTGGCGCTCGATTTCGCCCGCAAGAATCCGGGCACGCTTTTGATCGTCACCGCCGACCACGAGACGGGTGGAATGGCGCTGATCGGGCACAGCAAGACGAGCAAGGAATATGCCGGGATGGACCTCGCGGCCATCCAGAAGATCACCGCCTCATTCGATGTCATCTCCGGTGAATTCGGCAAGAATCCGACCCCGCAGAAGATCCAGAAGGTGGTCAAGGACTACATGGACATCCAGATCACCGACGACGAGGCCAAGACCGTGGCCAACGACACGATCCGCAAGCTCGATCCGGCCAATTACAGCTATCCGTATCTGCACAGCCTGGCGTTCGTTCTCCGGCCGTATTTGCGGGTCGGCTGGGGAAGCCAGACCCACACCGCCTCTCCCCTGTACGCGTTCGGAATCGGCCCGGGGTCCGAGAAACTCACCGGACTCGTACACAACACGCAGCTCTTCGACATCATGAAGGCCGCGATGGAGTAGACTCGTCGATCCGTCAATCTGTCGAGTGGTCGATCAGGGAGGACGGCATGGTTCGAGGGTGGCCTCCCGATTGACCACTCGACCTCTTGACGGGTTGACTGTCCGCACCCCATGAAGCTCGTCCAGTTCTTTCTGCCGGGAAAAGGGAAGCGAGTGGGCGTGATCCAGGGCGACCGCGTCCTTGACATCACGTCAAGCGACGAGGGCGTTCGATCCACCCTGGATCTGGTCACGCAAGGGAAGACGGCTCGGGGGATCGTGACCCGGGCGTCCTGGTTGCTCAAGAGGCTTCATCGGCGCGCAACGGATGGGCGGGAGCTTCAACCGACCCACTCGCGGCGCCGCCCGCACCTGCTCGTGCCCATCGACGCGCCCGAGGTCTGGGGCACGAAGGATGCCTACCCTCGGGACGACGGGCGGTCGCCGGCGGACAGGCCAAACGACCCGCCGCACGCGCAATCCGCCCTCCCCGGGGTCGCCGATACTTCCCGGCCGGGGCTTTTTTTCAAGGCGACGGCCGGCAGGGTCGTCGGTCCGTACGCGCCCATCGCCATCCGGCAGGATTCCACGTGTACGGTACCCGGAGCCGGCCTCGCCATCGTCCTCGGCGCGGGAGGGGGCGTGGTCGCGTTCACGGCATGCAACGATGTGGTGGCGCGCGCCATCGAGCGGGACGGACCGCAGTATGCAAGCCAGGCGAGAGTCTATCTGGGTAGCTGTGCGCTGGGCCCCTGTCTGGTGACCTCGGAGGAGATCGAAGATCCGCGCACCCTCCAGGTCCGCTGCAACATCCTCCGGGACGGCAAAACGATCTTCAGCGAGGCAACGAGCACCGCGCACCTTCGGCGATCCGTTGATACGCTGGTGTCCTGGCTCCTCCGCGACAATCCGGTTCCGGTGGGCACAGTGCTGTCCGCCGGAACCGGCATCCCGGTGCCGGACGCGGCCGCGCTGGCCCACGGAGATCAGGTGGAGATCGCGGTGCAGGGCATCGGTCGTTTGAGCAACCCGGTGCGAGGGCATTGACCAAAACGATCCACCCCACGACGCGCACAGGTTCGTTTTCCGGCGGAGCGACTGGACCCTTCTCCGCCGCAACGTCGCCCTGGCCTGCGCCGGATCGAAACCGAGCGGCTTCCCGTTTCGGATGGCCGCGCCACACGCCTGCCGGACAAGGCGGTACAGCGTCTGGGATGCGGACAAAGATTTCCGTCCAGGCCGTCGAGCTCGAACCCTCCCTGTGCGACCAGGCGCGCAGTCGCGGCGCGGCGGGATCCCGGCTTCGGGGGGTGCGGTGGCAGGCGGCGGTCTGCGCTACTTCCCCAGCTGGAAGCGCTCGATGGTGGCCCACGTTCCGGTCAGCGCGCTGAACCCGTAGGCGCGACGGCGGGTCACGACGTTGGCCACATTCCCTTGGACCTGGAAGGTCTCCAGGGTCTCGTCGTTGGACACGCGGAGCTCTTGCGCGACGTTGAGAGCGGCGCTGAAGCCGATGGCGCGCTGGGACGTGACCACGGCCGCCACGTTTCCATCCGCGGCCCGCTCGAGAACGCGCTCGCCCGCCTCCAGCCGGACGGATGTCCACTGCCCGGCCTGTGCGCTGAAGAAGAGGATCTCGCGCGGAATCAGGACCAGTGCCACGTTCCGCAAGGTGTCGCCGTCGGAAGCCGCCGATGAGAGCGCCGGCGCGGCCCAGATCGCCAGGCAAAGCGCGATGGACCCGATACGCCGCCACCCCCAACGCCGCGCGCACCGCATGCGTTGCCTCCGCTGGAAACGCCGTCGCGCCTATTCCGCGGCGGGCCTGCGCGTGGAATCGCCGCCATGCATCTCGGTCATCATCTCTAGCGTCTCGGGCCACCGAAGTCAAGCCCCCGCCCGGGCTTGCCGGGGGTCGCGCGAGTGGGAAACGCGCTTGACGATCGTCGGGCGAACAACTACATTCAGACCCGTGCTTTCGCGATCGGGTCGGGGTTCGCGTCATGCGTTGGCCGAGAGGAGGTCGTCGGATGAGAACGGGTTGGGCTTTTGCCGTCGCGGCGCTGTTGATCCCCGTCGTGGAAGCGCACGCGGACACCGTCTATCTGAAGGATGGTCAGACCGTCTGGGGGCGAGAGGTCACGGAGGAGGGCGACACCGTGATCGTCGTCCGGCCCGGCGAGACGCTTCGGTTCCCCAAGGGTGACGTGGGCCGAATCGATCGGTGGCGCCTCTCGGTTCCCAAGTACTACGAGCCGCCCGCCGCGGCGGAGGGCCCTGCCGCAGACCGCCCGGCGTCGCCGCAACCGACCGCGCCTGCCGCGGCCCCGCCGCCGCAATCACCGGCGCCGTCGACCGTCGCTCCACCGGCGGGAGGGACGCCGGCCGCGCCTCCCGTTCCGCTCGCGCCGACCGTGCTTCCGCCCCCGCCGCCACCGAGCGCAGACAAACCCCGGTAGACGCCAGGGCTCTCCGATGGTCGGGGACCACGCCCGAAAACGACGACCCGGCGGCGGGAACCGCGCGGCCGGGCCTCGATGGTTCCGGAACGGCGGATGCCCCGCGCGGGGCGACCGCGCTTACACGTTGAAACGGACAAGCACTATGTCCCCGTCCTGCATGAGATACTCTTTGCCCTCCACGCGGTGCAGGCCCTTTCTGCGGACGGCCCCCATGGATCCGTTGGCCTCCAGGTCGGCGAAGTTCACCACCTCCGCGCGAATAAAGCCGCGCTCCAGATCGCTGTGGATGGTACCGGCGGCCCTGAGCGCCGTGGCCCCCCGTGGGATGGTCCAGGCTCGCGTCTCTTCGCCGCCCTCGCCGGTGTAGAAGGTGATGAGGCCGAGGAGGTCGAAGCACCCCCGCAGAACCTCCGCGAACCCCCCGGCCTTCAGGCCGAGGTCGGCCCGAAACGCCTCGGCGTCCTCGGCCGAGAGCTGGCTCACCTCCCATTCCACCTTGAGGCAGAGCTGAGAGACGGCGACATCCTTTCCCACGAGCGCCGCGAGGCGTTCAGCGGCCGGATTGGGAGTCCCGAGTTTTTCTTCGCCGATATTCAGAAGCAGGAGAAGCGGCCGGGCCGTGAGGAGCGTGAAGCCGCGCAAAAGCTTCTGCTCCTCCGCCGACGTGGGAAGATCGCGGATCGGTTTCTCCTCGGTCAGCCAGGCGTGACAGCGGCGCAGGAGGTCCAGCTCGCGCTCCACCTCGTCCCTCTTGCCTTTCTTGAGGTCCAGCTCCAGACGGGCAATCCGTTTCTCGACGGTATCCAGATCCGCCAGCAGGAACTCGGTATTCACGAGGGACGCATCTCGAGCGGGGTCGATGGTGGATTCGGCATGGGCCACGCTGGGGTCGTCGAAGTCCCGGAGAACGTGGAGCAGGGCGTCCGCCTGCCGCATCTGGCTCAGGTAGTGACTGCCCAGCCCCTCACCCTTGCCGGCCCCACGGGTCAGGGCCACGAAGTCGACAAACTCCATGGTGGCGGGTGTGAGCTTCCTGGGTTTGAAGAGGGCCCCCAGGTAATCCAGGCGGGGGTCGGGCACCCGCACGACCGCCACGTTGGGCTCTTTGGCGCTCTGGTGCCCGACATGGGCGCCGCCCGCCCGGCACAGGAGGTTGAACAGCGTGGTCTTTCCGGTGCAAGGCAGACCGATGATCCCGATGCGCATCGTTCCTGTTTCCTCAGCCGCGGACAGCCGTTGTCATGAAGAGGAAACGGGTGCAGGACGAAACGGTGGCAATCACCGGCAGGGGCCCCGTCAACCCATTCGCGGTTGAACGATAGCACGGGGACGCGGGGGTGCGCAACCGTGGATGCGACGGATCCGCGGTCACGGCGCCCCGGCTCATGGTGACAAGACGGGCGGCTGCAACTCCATCCCGCCGGCCCCGCGACTACACCGAGGCCGACGGAAGCGCCAGGCGTGCCGGAAGGGGTCCCGGCGGAGGGAGCGGGCACCTTTGGGTTGCATTCCCGAGTCTCCGTGTTATCCTCACCGGACGGCGCGGCACGCACACAGGTCGCCGTGAGCGCGCCGGGCGTCGCCGGAGCGGAGATGAAGGCCTACCTGGACATCGAGACGGGCGCCGGCGGGGAGGTCACCATCGTGGGGATCTTTCGGGAGGACCGCGGGCTGCGTCAGCTCGTGGGCGGCGAGATCACCGATGTCACCCTGTGCGAGGCGCTGGACGGGGTGGATACCATCTGCACCTTCAACGGGGATCGGTTCGATCTTCCCGTCCTGGACCGACAGGTGCGCGTGGATCTTCGCCATGGCTTCCGCTCGCTGGATCTCCTTCGGGAGTGCCGCCGCGCGGGCTTGAAGGGAGGCCTGAAGCAGCTCGAAGAACGGTTCGGGATCGCGCGCCGCACCCGGGGGATGAACGGCTGGGACGCCCTGCAGCTCTGGGCGCGCTACGAGCAGGACGGGGACCGGGCCGCCCTCGACGTGCTCCTGGAATACAACCGCGAAGATGTGATGAACCTGGTGCAGCTGGAGCGGATCGTGGTCGGCGTGGGGCTCGAATTGGAGCCGCGAGCCCTGCCCGCCGGGCAGGCGGGCGCGAGCCGCGAGCCGCGGGACGAGAACTGACCGATGCGGATTGCGTTCGCCACGGTGGGATGTCGGCTCAACCAGTTCGAGACGGATGCACTGCGCGGCAAGGCGCGCGCGGCCGCGTACGAGGTCGTCCCCTTCGACGCGGACGCCGACGTCTACGTGATCAACACCTGCACCCTCACCGCCGACGCCGACGCGGACTCCCGACAGCTGGCCCGGCGCGCGGTCCGGCGGAATCCGGCGGCGCTGGTGGTGGTGACAGGCTGCTACGCCCAGGCGGCCCCCGAAGCGGCGGCGGCCATCCCCGGCGTGGACCTGGTGGTCGGGAACCGCGAGAAGTCCGGGTTGCTGGCGGAGATCGACCGCGCCCGCAAAAACGGCGCGCCACGCGTTCTGGTCTCGGATATCGGTGTGGCGTCGCGTATGGACGGGGACGAGTACGGCCCCGGTGTCGATCCCGACCGGACGCGCGCCTTCCTGAAGGTGCAGGACGGCTGCAATTACGGCTGCAGCTTCTGCATCGTGCCCGCGGTGCGGGGACCCAACCGCAGCCAGGAGCCGGCACGCGTCCTGGCCGCCATCCGCCGTTTGTACGCGGCGGGGTTTCCCGAGGTGGTATTGACCGGGATCCACCTGGGAACCTACGGGCGAGACCTGCGCCCCCGCACCACGCTGACCGCGCTCTGTGGCGCCATCGCGGCGCTGCCCGAGGCCCCACGGGTGCGGTTGAGCTCGCTGGACCCGCACGAAGTCACGCCGGAGCTGATCGGTCTTATCGCGGACTCGCCCCGGTTCTGCCGCCACCTCCACCTCCCGGTCCAGAGCGGCGACGAGCGGATCCTGCGGCGCATGCGTCGCGGACACACCGCGGCGGACTTTCGCGCGCTGGTGAACCGGCTGGCGGCGGCGGCACCGATGATGGCGGTGACAGGCGACGTCATCGTGGGTTTCCCCGGCGAGGACGAGACCGCCTTTCGGTCAACCTACGAACTTGTCGAAGGGCTGCCGCTGGCCGGGTTGCACGTCTTCAGTTACTCGCGGCGGCCGGGAACCGATGCCGCCGGATACGCGGACCAAGTTGCCAAGGAAGTGAAGACGCTGCGTAGTCGCGTCCTGCGGGCCCTCGCCGCCGAAAAAACCCGGGCCTTCCGGTGCCGCGCGGTCGGTGAGCTCCTCGACGTGGTGGTCCTGCGGAAGGACGAGCGGGCGGGTCTGCTGGAGGGGCTGAGCGACAACTACCTCCGCGTCTGGTTTGCCGGCGATCCGGGGCTGCGGGGGACCGCCGTGTCCGTGCGGGCCGGCGCCGCCACGAGCCGCGGCGTGGTCGGAACGCTCGCACCGCGCCCCGCGCAGGGAGGACGCTCCGGCGGCTGGGGCGCGCCCCGGAGATTCAGTTGACAGCCAAACAACGGTGCAGTAACGTCACGAAACCAAAGGACAGGCGACCCTCCGTGGGCGGTCTGTCCGGTGCACGTGTGCACGGAGGAACCGAGATGGCAAAGGCGCTTCGCGGCATCATTCCAGCGGTGATCACGCCGTTTACGCCGGACGATCGGGTGGACGAGCCCGCGTTCCGGAAGGTCGTGAACTTCTTGATCGATCAGGGTGTCCACGGGCTGTTTCCGGCGGGGACCGGGGGCGAGTTCTCGACGCTCTCCGTGGAGGAGAAGAAGCGCTTGATGGACCTGACGGTCAGGGAGGCTGCGGGTCGCGTTTTCGTGATGCCCAACGTCGGCGCGATCACCACCGCGGAGTCCGTGGAACTCGCCCGGTATGCGGAAGCGGTCGGGTGCGATGCGGTGTCCGCGGTGACGCCGTTCTTCCTGAAGCCGTCCCAAGAGGAGCTGTTCGAGCACTATCGGGCCATCTGCGCCGCGGTGAAGATCCCGGTCCTGGCGTACAACATTCCCGAACGGACAGGCGGGGTGGCCCTGAGCGTGGCGACGGTTGCCAGGCTGGCGCGGGAGGTGCCGAACTTCTCCGGCATCAAGGACAGCACGGGCGATCTGACCGCCGCGGCGGAGATCGTGCGGGTCTCTCCGTCCGGGTTCCGCGTCTTCATGGGGCGGGACACGTTGATTTTCGGCGCGCTGCTGTACGGGTGCGCGGGCGCCGTGGCCGCTACCGCCAACGTGGCGCCGGCGCTGGCGGTGGGGATTCATGATGCCGTCGCGGCGGGCGATCTGCCCAGGGCCCGAGCGCTGCAGGCCAGGCTCGCGCCGGTGCGCCGGCTGTTCGGGATCGGCTCGCATCCGTTGGGTCTGAAGGAGGCCATGGTGCAGCTGGGGACGATCGAGTGTGGGCGCTGCCGGCGCCCCACGCTGGACATCACGCCCGCGCAAAAGGAGGAAGTCGCGGCGGTCCTGCGGGAGGCGGGTCTGCGGTAAGCGGGGACGAATGGTCTCGACGGGCGGTTCGCGGGTCGCGCTGTCGGGTACGGCTGTCGCAGGGTTTATAGCATCCGGTTGTAGTCTGCGGGATCCACTGGGACCTCGATCACGGTGGGGCGATCCGCGGTCAACGCGGCGACGACGGCGGCGTCGAAGTCCGGCCAGGTCCGCGTGCGGACGCCGCGACACCCGAGGCCCGGCGCGACCCCCGCAAAGTCGATCGGCCCAAAGTCCACACCGGCAGGTTGAAATCCCTTGCGTTCCTGATGCAGTCGGATAAGGTGAAGACTCTGGTCGCAGAGGACCACGACGAGGACGGGCAGCCGCAACCGAGAAGCCGTTTCCAGCTCCGACAGGACCATGGCCAACCCGCCGTCCCCGGTGACGGCGACCACGGCGCGGTCGGGGCGAGCGAGTTTGGCCGCGAGCGCGGCGGGCAGCGCCTGGCCCATGGTGGACAGGCCGTGAGAGACGAGATAGGTCTGGGGCAGGTAGGAGCGCCAGACCTGGCCGACGAGCAGTTTGTGGGCTCCGGTGTCCACGGTCAGGATCGCATCGCGGGGCGTGAGATCGCGCAAGCGGCCGACGACCCGGGCGGGCGAAAGGCCGAGCTCGGTGCAATCGCGTGACGGGGTCAGAAAGGCCGCCAGCCGCTGCCGGAAACGGGGCAGCGTGTCGGGCGGCCAGGCGTGACGGCCCTGCGGATTGGCCGCCAGGGCCTCCAGGGTGTCGCCGGCGCCCCCGATCAGCTCCAGCGCGGGGACGAAGGCCGGCTCGGCGACCCCGTACTCGGCGATAGAGAGGAAGGGGCGCTCCAGATAAAACGGGCGGATCGCCTCGGTGGGGTCGAACCCGACGCCGATGAGGAGATCGGCCTCCCGGACCAGCTCGGCGAAGAGCCGGTCTCCCGCCATCCCGGTGCACGTGGCCGTGAACAGCGGGTGGTCTTCCGCGACGAGGCCCTTGGCTTTGGGGGTGACCGCCACGGGGATTTGCGCGGCGTCGAGCCAGCGGAGAAGGCTGGGGCGCGTTGCGACCGGGTCGACCCCGACGCCAACCATGGCCAGCGGCCTCCGCGCCGCCGCGATCATCCGGGCGGCGCGGTCGATGTCGGACCCCGCGGGGGTCACCGCCGTCGGTGCCTGGTAGGGGCCGATTCGTGGATCGAGGGGCGGCTCCTCCAGGCGGGCCACGTCTTCCGGCAGGGCGAGGTACACGGGTCCGGGGCGCCCCTCGACGGCGATGTCCAGGGCGCGCTGGACCGTGGATGCGGTGTCCTTCCCGGTGAGCGTGTGGCTCCACTTGGTGATGGGGCGGAACAGGGCCTCCAGATCAAGCCGCTGATGGGGGAGGGCGGGCGCCACGGACGTGGCCACCTGCGCCGAGATGACCAGGAGCGGGGCCCGCTCCAGAAACGCGTTGGCGGCGCCGTTCACCAGGTTGGTGGCGCCGGGCCCCACCGTCGCCAGGACGACGCCGGGCCGACGCGTCAACTCGCCGGTGACGCCGGCCATGATGCACGCGGCGTTCTCGTGCCGCGTGAGGACGAACGCAAGACCAAGGCGGCGGCAGGCGGCCATGATCTCGGCGATCTCGCCGCCCGGGAGACCGAAGATACGGTGCACCCCATTGACGGCGAGGATCCTCGCGATGGTGTCGGCGATGGTCGGCACGTGGGCGCTCCTCTGGTGGGTGCGGCGAAGACTGGTTCTAGCATCCGAGGTATGACCTGTCAAGGCGGTGCTCCCCTGCGGCGGCTGCCTCCACATACGCGCGAGCCGGAGGACCGATGCCAGAGCGATTGGTAGGAATCATCGGCGGTAGCGGCCTGTACGAGATGGACGGGCTGGAGATTCTGCGGGAAGAGCGCGTGGAGACGCCGTTCGGCGAGCCGTCGGACCGCTATCTCGTCGGACGGCTGGAGGGCCGCCCGGTGGCGTTCCTGGCGCGCCACGGCCGCCGGCACTCCCTGATGCCGTCCGAGCTCAACTTCCGCGCCAACATCTACGGGTTCAAGGTGCTCGGGGCCGAGTGGATCTTGTCGGCCTCGGCCGTGGGCAGCATGCGGCCGGAGGTCAAGCCGCTGGACATCCTGATCCCCGACCAGTTCTTCGATCGCACCAACGGCCGGGTCGGGACGTTTTTCGGGAACGGCCTGATCGCCCACGTGAGTATGGCGGATCCCACGTGCCGCGTCCTGGGGGATATCCTCTATCTGGCCGGCCGGCAGGCCGGGGCCACAATGCACAAAGGGGGCACATACCTCTGCATCGAGGGGCCCCAGTTCTCGACGCGCGCGGAGTCGCGCATCTACCGGACCTGGGGTGTGGATGTGATCGGGATGACGAACCTGCAAGAGGCGAAGCTGGCGCGCGAAGCGGAGATCTGCTACGCGACCATGGCCCTGGTCACGGATTATGACGTGTGGCACGAAACCGAAGACGACGTGAGCGTCGAATCGGTCGTAGCGATCCTGCGGCAGAACGCGGCCACCGCCCGCGCCATCCTGCGTGCGGCGGTGACGAGGATGCCCGCGGAGCGGACCTGCGGCTGCGCCCACGCCCTCCGCGACGCGATCATCACGTCGCGGGAGTGTATTCCGGCGAACGTCAAGCGCGACCTGGCTCCGATCGTGGGGAAATACGTGACGGCGTGACCGGATCGGCGGTCGCGGGTGCGTCGCGGCGGAGCCCGGCAGGTTGCGACGGAACGTCAGACAACGGTACTGGCAGCCGAGAAAGGAATCCAGCGGTGAGTGTTCTGGTCGTCGGTTCGGTGGCGTTCGACACGGTCCGGACGCCGTTCGGGCTGGCCACGGAGGTGGTGGGCGGCTCTGCGAACTACTTCGCCGTGGCGGCGAGCTTCTTCACCGATGTCCGGCTCGTCGCCGTGGTAGGGGAAGATTTTCCCGACCAGCACCTGGAGTTTCTCCGCGGTCGTGGGGTCGATCTGCGCGGTCTCCGGCGAGTTCCCGGGAAGACGTTCCGTTGGGTCGGCGAGTATGGATTTGACTTTAATGAGGCAAAGACCCTGGATACGCAGCTCAATGTCTTTGCTGATTTCACGCCGATAATTCCAGAAGATTATCAAGATTCCGAGGTGGTGTTCTTGGCCAACATCGACCCCGATCTCCAGCGGGACGTCCTCCGGCAGGTCCGGCGGCCCGCGCTCGTGGCCGCGGACACCATGAATTATTGGATCGCGCGGAAGCCGGACTCGTTGCGGCGGACGCTGCAACTCGTCGATGCGCTGATCGTCAACGACGCCGAGACCCGGCAGCTGGCGAACGAGCCCAACCTGGTCCGCGCCGCGCGCACCATCCAGTCGTGGGGACCGCGCATCCTGCTCATCAAGCGGGGGGAATACGGGGCGCTGCTCCTCGCCGAAGGCGAGTGGTTTGCCGCCGCGGCCCTTCCGCTGGACTCGGTGCAAGATCCCACGGGAGCGGGAGACTGTTTTGCGGGCGGCGCCGTGGGCTATCTGGCGAAGCGGATGCGTTTCGACACGGTCAGCCTCCGGCAGGCCATGATCATGGGCTCGGTCCTGGCGTCCTTCAACGTCGAGGCGTTCTCGCTGGACCGGTTGCGCACGCTGACCATGCCGGAGATCGAAGCCCGTTTTGCGGTGTTCAAACGCCTCGTCCATTTCGAGGACCTTGCGGCGCAACCGGGCGCTTCGCGCTGAGGTCGGGACGCGGCGCGTCCTCCTCGCATAGGCGGTAGCCATGGCAGACTGGCGCGTTCTGGTGGCGGACGACGAGCCCTATGTCGTCCTGGCGATCTCGGAAGTCCTGGAGGGCCTGCCCGCCAGTGTCCTGACGGCACCCGACGGAGAAGCGGCGCTCCGGGTGGCGCGGGCCGTGCGGCCGGACCTGATCCTGCTGGACGTCAAGATGCCGGGGCTGGACGGGTTCCAGGTGGCCGCGGCGCTGAAAAAGGATCCGGTCACGACGGGTATCCCGCTCGTCTTCTTCAGCGCGCTCGGGGCGCCCAGCGAGAAGGTCCGGGGGCTGGAGCTGGGCGCCGAAGACTACGTGACCAAACCGATCGACGCGGAGGAGTTGAAAGCCAGGGTCCGAACGATCCTGCGGCGTAACCGACCCTCGAAGCGGCCGTCGGTCGCCGGCAGCGGGCGGTTGCAGGCGGTGAGCCTTGCCTCGCTCGTTGGAACCCTGGAGGCCGAGCGGCGGACGACGCGCCTCCTGCTCAGCCGCGGCGAGGAGCGAGGCGAGATCGTTCTCGTCGACGGCCACATCGCCCAGGCCACGCAGGGCCCGCGGCAGGGCGAGGCCGCCGTCTACGAACTCCTGTCCTGGACAGACGGCTCGTTTCAGATGGCGGCGGTGGATCCGGCGCAGCAGATGGGCGGCGAGGTGGCGGCGCCCAACCAGGGCTTGCTCCTGGAGGCCATGCGGCGCCGGGAACAAGTGGATGGCCTCAAGGCGCGCTTGGCCGTCGTGCAGGGGCCTCTGCGGGTCCCAGAGGCGGTGCGGGACGCGATGGCCCGGCAGTCGGCGCGTGCCTTGTCCGCGCTGGTGGCGCTTTTGGACGGGGCGCGGGTCCTGGACCAGGTGCTGGCGCACAGCCCCTTCGACGCGTGGGGGACGCTGAAGATCTTGCTGCGGCTGCTGACGATCGGGGCGTTGGATACGGGCGCGCCGGACGCCGAGCGCCGCGGGGGGCTGCGATTGAAGGTCGGGGTTCCCATCGAATACCAGAGCCTCGGCCTGTGGCAAGAGAGCGCCACTTTCAACCTCTCGACGTGGGGCGTCTTTATCCGCACCGCGACGCCGCTCCAGCCCGGGGAGAACGTCATCCTTCGTTTTCGACTGCCGGAGCAGACGCAACCCACGCGCGCCATGGGACGGGTCGTGTGGTCGAACACCGATCCGGCCAAGTGGGGCGGCACGGGCATGGGAATCCAGTTCCTCGATCTGAGCCCCGGGCAGCGCGAGGCGATCGAGCGGCACCTGGCGAATCTGGTGGCCTTGCAGCTCATCGCCGACACGGAGACCCAATGAGCGCGTGGCGAATGGGCGCGGTGCGGGCCGCGGCCCGGACGAGCAAGGACGTAACATGACCGCCTGGCGTGTGTTGCTGGCCGAGGATGAGGCGCTCATGGCCCAGATGATGGCGGATATGCTCACCGAGATGCAGATCGAGGTGAGCGTCGCCCATGACGGGCGCGAGGCGCTGCGGTTGGCGGGCGCGAGCCGTCCCGACCTGATCCTGCTGGATTGCATGATGCCCGAACTGGACGGGTTCGAGGTGGCCGCGGCCTTGAAAGCCAGCCCGGAGACCCAGGACATCCCCGTGATCTTCCTGACCGCGCGTGGTCGGGTGGAGGACAAGATCCGCGGTCTGGAGTTGGGCGCCGAGGACTACCTCATCAAACCCGTTCGGCGGGAGGAGATGGTGGCCCGGGTGCGAAACGTTCTCCGGCGGATCGAATCCCGCCGGGCGACGGCGCCCCCCGAGTCCTCGCTCATGCGCGGCCGCCTGGAGGTCATGGGTTTGCCCAACCTCTTCCAGGTCCTGGAGGCGGAGCGTCGGACGGGCACCCTGCGTCTGACCCGCGACGGCCGGCGGGGGGAGATCCTGTTCCTGGAGGGCCGGGTCGCCTACGCCGTGGAAGGCGAGTGCCAGGGGGAGGCGGCGGTCTACCGGATGCTGGCTTGGGACACGGGCGATTTCGAACTGGAGCAGACCTCGGGTAGCGGCCCCGCCAGCGCGCAGATCGCCCGCTCAAACCAGTCGCTGCTCGTGGAAGGCATGCGGCGGCTGGACGAGCTTCCGGGGCTGCGCCGGTCCGTCGGGGCGCCGGAGGGCCCCATCAGGATGTTCGCGGTGTTCCGCGAGGGGTTGCTGCGCCGCACGCTCCCCAGCGGGTTTCACCAGCTCGTCACGCTGTGCGACGGCACGCACGCCCTGCCCCAGCTGCTGGACGCCAGCACCCTCGACGAATGGACGGCCTTGACCCACCTGGCCCGCTTTGTGAAGCTGGGGATGCTGGAACACGGGGTGGCTGCCAAACGCGCCTCGCCCCGGCTGGGCGTCCAGGTTCCGGTGGAGTTCGTCAGCCTCAAGGAGCTCAGGGCGGCCCGAAGCCTGGACGTCTCGGCCCGCGGGATATTCCTGCGCACCGGCCAGGTGTACCCCGTGGGAGAGGAGGTCCTCCTCCGGTTCAATCTGCCCGGGGTCGCGCGTCCGTTCAAGACCGTCGGCCGCGTCACGTGGAGCAGCCCCACGGACACACCGCAGGGCCTGCCCGCCGGCATGGGGGTCCAGTTCCTGGACCTGGACGGCCCGGCGCAGGCCGTGATCGAGCAGTACGTCGTCGAGCTTCTGCTGGACCGCGTCTTGAAAGAGCACGAAGAAAAAGACGCCTGATCCACGCCGCGTGCGCTCCCACCCGGAGCCGCCTCCGGCTCGCGTCCCGCCTCGTGCGTCGCCCTTGCGGGCGGCCGCTGTCGGGGTATAATCGACGATCGGCAGCCGTCCCCGGCGGCGCACAGAGGAGTTGTGGGGCGTGACGACATCCAGCATTCGCATCCGCGGCGCCCGCGAGCATAATCTCAAATCCATCGACCTCGACATCCCCCGAGACCGCTTGATCGTCATCACGGGGGTCTCCGGCTCGGGGAAATCCTCCCTGGCATTCGACACCATCTATGCGGAGGGCCAGCGGCGCTATGTGGAGTCCCTCTCCGCGTACGCGCGGCAGTTCCTGGAGCAGATGGACAAGCCGGACGTGGATATGATCGAAGGGCTGTCGCCGGCCATCTCCATCGAGCAGAAGACCACCAGCAAGAACCCGCGCTCCACCGTGGCGACGGTCACCGAGATCTACGACTACCTGCGGCTGCTCTACGCCCGGGTCGGGCGGCCCTTCTGCTACCGTTGCGGCAAGCCCATCGCGTCGCAGACCGTGAGTCAGATTGTGGACCAGGTGCTGGCCCTGCCGCCGGGGACCAGAATCCAGGTCCTGGCCCCCATCGTGCGCGGGCGCAAGGGGGAGTACCGACAGATCTTCGTGCAGATGCAGAAGGAGGGGTTCGTCCGTGTCCGGGTGAACGGCGCGCTCCATGACCTGGACCAGGCCGTCGAGCTGGACAAGAACAAGAAGCACACGATCGAGGTGGTGGTGGACCGCCTGGTGGTCTCGGACGCGCTGGGCCGCCGGCTGGCCGACTCGCTGGAGACGGCGCTCAAGCTGGCCGAGGGCATCGTGACGATCAACCAACCGGATACGGGCCGGGACCTGACCTTCTCGGAGCGGATGGCGTGCATCGAATGCGGGGTGAGCTATCCCGAGATCAGCCCGCGCATCTTTTCGTTCAACAACCCGCACGGCGCTTGCCCCGCCTGCGACGGCCTGGGAACCAAGGTGGACCTGCGCGGCGCCCCGCCGGATCCGACCCTGCGCGAGCTGGGCGAGGAGTTCTTCGGCGCCAGCCTCGGCGCCCTCGACCGCCGCTACAAGGAGACCCAGTCTTCCCGCGTGCGGGAAGAGATCGAGAGTTACGTGGAGCGGCTGGCGAGCGTACAGCCGTGCCCCGCCTGCGACGGCGCACGGCTGCGCAAGGAATCGCTGGCGATCCGTGTGGGCGGGCTCAACATCGCCGAGCTGACGCGGAAATCGATCCGGGACGCTGCGGCCTTCTTCGCGGCGCTCGGGACCACCGGCGACGCGACGAACCTCACGGACAAGGAGCGGGAGATCGCCCGCCGGATCCTCAAAGAGATCCGGGAGCGTCTGGGGTTTCTGATGAACGTGGGGCTGGATTATCTGACGCTGGACCGGACGGCCGCGACGCTGGCGGGCGGCGAAGGGCAGCGGATCCGGCTGGCGACGCAGATCGGCAGCTCGCTCATGGGCGTTCTCTACATTCTCGACGAGCCCAGCATCGGCCTCCACCAGCGGGACAACGTGCGCCTGCTGAGCACCTTGAAGCGGTTGCGGGACCTCGGCAACACCGTGCTGGTCGTGGAACACGACGAGGAGACGATCCGGGCGGCGGACTATGTGGTGGACCTCGGGCCGGGCGCCGGGGTGGCCGGCGGCCGCGTGGTGGCCGCGGGGCCGCCCGCATCGATCATGGCCGACCGCGCCTCGCTGACGGGCCGATACCTGTCGGGGGAGTTCTCCATTCCGGTGCCCAAACAGCGACGCCCGCCGACCGGACATCAGCTGACCATCGTGGGGGCGCGCGATCACAACCTGAAGAACATCGAGGTGGAGATCCCCCTGGGGCTGTTCACGTGCGTCACGGGGGTCTCCGGGTCCGGCAAGAGCACGCTGGTCACGGACATCCTGCGCAAGGCGTTGGACGCGGCGCTCTACGGTGGGCGTCAGCGGCCCGGCGCGCACGACAAGATCCTGGGGATGGAGCAGATCGACAAGGTGATCGACATCGACCAGTCGCCCATCGGGCGGACGCCGCGCAGCAACCCGGCCACGTACACGGGGGTGTTCGGATTCATCCGGGAGCTTTACGCGCTGACCCCGGAGGCACGGATGCGCGGCTACCAGCCCGGGCGCTTCAGCTTCAACGTCAAAGGCGGACGCTGCGAAGCCTGCCAAGGCGACGGCCTCATCCAGATCGAGATGCACTTCCTCCCCGACGTCTACGTCACCTGCGAGGTGTGCAAGGGCCGGCGCTACAACCGGGAAACGCTGGAGATCGCGTACAAGGGGAAGAGCATCGCGGATATCCTGGCCATGAGCGTGGACGAAGCGCTGCGCTTCTTCGAGAACGTGCCGCGCATCCGCGAGAAACTGCAAACCCTCTACGACGTCGGGCTCGGGTACATCAAGCTGGGCCAGTCCGCCACCACGCTCTCCGGCGGCGAGGCGCAGCGCGTCAAGCTGAGCCGGGAGTTGTCGCGCCGAGCCACCGGGCGGACGCTCTACATCCTGGACGAGCCCACGACCGGGCTCCACTTCGCCGACATCCAGCAGCTGCTGGATGTGCTGCACCGTTTGCGGGATGCCGGCAACACGGTTCTGGTCATCGAGCACAACCTGGACGTCATCAAGACGGCAGACCACCTCATCGATCTCGGCCCTGAAGGCGGCGACGCCGGCGGCGAGGTGGTGGCCGTCGGCACCCCGGAACAGGTGGCGCGCGTGAAGGCGTCCTACACGGGGCAGTTCCTGAAGCGGGTGTTGCGGAACGGCAAGGGACGATAAAGAGCAGCGCCGAGTCGGGACCCGATCGCGCGCCGCGGTCCGCGTGTGCGGCGAGATGGCCGGCTCGACCGGGGAAACGCGCATTCAGACCACGGACGTGAGCATGCTCAATCGTCCCATTTTCCTTCCTTCCGTAGAGACAAACTGACCCATCGAATCAAGGTCACCGTGATAGTCCTTTTATATGCCCTCCAAAGTGCATACCCATAGAATTCCACGTTTTCAATACGTTATGCCGTTTCCGGGGCGGGACCGATCGGATGGCGGGGGATGCGTGGAGTGGCATGTAAGTTGCCCAGGTACGTCACGACCGTTTCGGAAAACGGACGTGAGACGTGCGCCGGCGGTGCGCTCTCTCGCCGGACATGAGAGCGATCGGCGACCCAAGCTGCAGCCGTGGGACCGACTCCCCCCCTCCCCGGTCCCGCGACCAGGCCCCCGACCCGAATTTCGGGTCGGGGGTTTTTTTTGAAGCGCGACGGGTCGGCCGCTTCTCCCAGCGGACGTTGCGGGAAACCCTTGACAGTTGTCGCGGGGACTGTACAGTGAAACCGAGCCGTGCACGCAACCGACGCTGAGGCCGAATCGCGGCGCTGACGACGGTCGGACAGTCGGACAAAAAAAGGGGGCGAAACGATGAGCCGCATTCTCGTTCTGGTTGTGAGCGACAGCCAAACCGAGGTGCGCGTCTTGAGCGAGATCGTGCGCGAGCAGTCGGGGGGCGAGGCGGTCGTCGTGGGGTCCGCCGGCCGCGGCGAGCAAGCGTTGAGCCGGGCCCTCTCGCTTCGGCCTCACGTGATCCTGGTAAACGTGGACCCCGCGAAGGCGGGCGACCTGGAGATCATCTCCCGGCTTCGCGGTCTGTTTGTCGACGTGGGGATCATCGCGTTGAGCGCCCAGGACAACGCCGACCTCGGAGAAGACGCTCGGATCGGGGGCGCGGATCGAACCGTGGCGCAAAGCCGGGTGAGCACGGCACTGGCTGCGGCCATCCGCGAGGCGGGTCGACTGGCGCGGACGCGCCAGCGCATGGCGGACCAGAGCACGCTGGAACACGCCCCCTGACACGCACGCACTCCATCCCGAGGCGCCTTCCGGCGGCGCCGTCCCCGACGCCCGCCCACCGCACCATCCGCGCCTGGGCTCCCGCCCGTGCCCGCCGCACCCCCACGGGGCCAGAGCGCTCCCTTCCAGTTTCTCGCTTTACTTTGTGCAGGGTCCTTGGCTAGACTACCGCCCGTGCACCATCAAGGACGGGCGTGGGCGAGCGGCTCCTGGAAGCTGAGTTTGCGCGGCAAGCTGCTGCTGATGATGTTCGGCTTGCTGCTCCTGGTGCTGGCGATCCTTTTCGGGCTGTACTGGCGCGCCGAGCGGCAACTGATCGCACAGGTGGAGCGGCACACCACCGATCTCAGCACGGCCATCCAGATCAGCGTCGAGCAGTTGACGTCGAAGGGGCGCACCAGCGAAGCGCGTCTGCAGGACTACGTGCAGCGCCTCCAGCAGCGCGGCGTACGGGAGATCTCCATCGTCAGCAACGAGGAGGAGGTGATCGCCTCCTCCAACCCGCGCCGGGTCGGCGGGCGCGTCGATCCCAAACGCAAGGATATCCTCATCACGGCGCGCCTCGGCGAAGAGACGGTCGGCGGCGTCGGCCAGAAGACGTACAATCTGCTTCTGCCCATCGTCGTGGGAAACCAGCGAAGCGGCTACATTCTCATCAGCATGATTCTCGACGACTTCGCCGAGCTGGCCCGGGCGAACTTCCTCAAGCGGCTGGCGGGCACCGTCCTGATCTTCGCGGTGGGCACCGGGGGGGCGGTGGTCTTGGCCTGGACGTACACCAAGCCGATCTCACAGGTCGTGGCGGTGGCGCGTCGGATCGCGCAGGGGGCGCTGGACGAGCGGCTGCCGGTCAACCGGCACGACGAGATCGGCGAGCTCAACCGCAGCTTCAACGAGATGGTGGAACGCTTGAAGGAGCGGGCCGAGCTGGAGGCGCGGCTGCACCAGGCCGAGCGCCTGTCGGCCATCGCGCATCTCGCCTCCGGCATCGCCCATGAGGTGCGAAACCCCCTGAGCACCATCAGCATGACCGTGGGTCATCTGCAGGCGCACTTCCCGCCGGCCGCGCCCGCCGAGCGCGAGGAGTTCGCGCGGCTGACGTCGATGGTCATGGGAGAGATCCGCCGCCTCGACGACATGGTCCGAGGCTTTCTGAGGTACGGGAAGCCGCTGAACTTGACCCGGCAGGCGGCCGACGTGAGAGCGCTGCTGGACGAAGTGCTGGAGGTCGCCGCCCAGAGCGCCGCCGCGGAACACGTGGCGGTGAAGCGCGACTACGCCACCGACCTGCCCGAGGTGTGGGCGGACATCCCGCACCTCAAGAGCTGTTTTATGAACCTGGTGCTCAACGCCTTTCAAGCCATGCCGGGCGGCGGCGAGCTGCGGGTCGGCGTGCTGGCGCTCCCCGCCCGCGATGAGCCCGGCGCCGGGGCGAGGGGAGGGGTCGAGATTCGATTCGAGGATACCGGGACGGGCATCGAACCCACGGACCTGTCCAAGGTCTTCGAGCCGTACTTCACCACCAAGGAAGTCGGGATCGGGCTGGGCCTGGCCTTGACGAAGCAGATCGTGGAAGAGCACGGGGGGCGGATCGAGATTTCCAGCCGGCCGGGACGGGGCACACGGGTCCGGCTCCGGCTTCCCGTAGGGGCACCCGACGCATGACGAAGGGGCAGATCCTCGTCGTAGACGACGAAGCGGCGCAGCGTGAGATTCTGCGGACCATCCTCGCGGCCGAGGGGTACCAGGTCGAGGTCGCCAAAAGCGCGGCCGAGGCGCTGGACAAGGGCGGGCGCAGACGCTTCGATCTGGTTCTCACCGATCTACGGATGCCCGGGGCGGATGGGTTGTCGCTGGTGCGCGAGCTGAGCCGGGAGGATCCGCCCACCCTGGTGATCGTCATGACCGGGTTCGGCTCCCTCGACTCGGCCGAGCAGGCCATGAAGCAGGGCGCCTTCGACTACCTCACGAAACCTCTGGAGCGGGACGATCTCCTGCGCATCGTCGGGCGGGCCTTTGAGCGCATGGGTCTGATCCAGGAGAACCGGTTGCTCCGGCAACAGCTGGAGGAGCGCTACCGGATCGAGGGGATCGTCGGAAGCCACTATCGGATGCGGGAGGTCTTCGACAAGCTGCACAAGGTGTCCAGCTCGAACTCGACCGTGCTGATCGTCGGCGAAAGCGGAACCGGCAAAGAGCTGATCGCGCGCGCCATCCACCGGCATGGGCCCCGGCGTGACCGCCCGTTCGTGGCGGTCAGCTGCGCCGCCATCCCGGAGACGCTCATCGAGAGCGAGCTGTTCGGCTACGAGAAGGGCGCCTTCACCGGCGCCGTGAGCCGCCGGCAAGGGCTGTTCGAGACGGCGGACAAGAGCACCCTGTTTCTGGATGAAATCGGCGAGCTGAACGTCAACATGCAGTCCAAGGTGCTGCGCGCCCTGCAGGAACGGGAGATCCGGCGGGTCGGGGGCCACGACAGCACCAAGGTGGACGTCCGGATCATCGCGGCGACCAACAAAAATCTGGAGGAGGAGGTCGGCAAGGGTCGGTTTCGGGGGGACCTCTATTACCGGCTCAACGTGGTGACGGTGCCGCTGCCGCCGCTGCGGGAGCGGAGCACGGATATCCCGCAGCTAGCGGAGTACTTCGTCCGGCGAGCCTGCGACGAGGCGGGCCGGCCGCCGATGCCCGTCACGACCGAGGCCATGCGGCTTCTCCTGCAGTATCACTGGCCGGGAAACGTCCGGCAGCTGGAGGCGGTTCTGCAGCGCGCGGTTCTCCTCTCGGACGGCCAGAAGATCGACTATGCCGACTTGCCGATCGAGGTTCGGTTCTCCACGCTGCCGTCGCGCGAGCCGGGGCCGGCGGCGCACGGTGCAACATATCGCTTCCTCTTGCCGTCCGGCGGCATTGAGCTCGAGGCCGTCGAGCGGGAGTTCATCCTGCAGGCCATGGAATCGTCGGGCTGGGTGATCGCGAAGGCCGCCAAACTGCTCGGGCTGAGTTACCGGACGCTGCAGTACCGGCTGGAAAAGTTCCAGATCAGCCGGAACGGGGGCGATGGGGTCGGGGCGCCGGATGAGGAGCCCGGAGAGACCGGTCCCGGACCCAGACAGGTGTAGCCGTCACATCGTTTGGCCAGAGAAAGGGGGGATGGCATGGGCAGCGTAGTCAAGAAACGCCGGAAAAAGATCGCCAAGCATAAGTACAAGAAGCTCTTGAAGCGTACCAGACATCAGCGGCGGAGCAAGTGAGCTCTGCGCCACACGGGGGGCCGTGTTCCTCACGGGGAGCGGGCCCCCCGTTTTGTCCCGGCGGCCGGGTCGCGGCGGGGTCGGCCGACGAAGCGGGTGTATGGAGGCCGCTGGGAACCGCCCCGCCGGGCCCGCGAGCTGCCACGGCGGCACGCGGTGCCGCGGATTTGAAATGCGCGAGACGAAAACGGCCCCCGCCGAGCGCGCGGGCCGGTGGCGAAGCGGTGGGCGTGTGCGCGTGACGATCGAGCGGTTGGTCTTTCAGGGGGACGGTCTGAGCCGCCTTCCGGACGGTCGCGTGATCTTCGTGCCCATGACGGCGCCCGGCGACGAGGTCGAGGTGCGCGTCAAGGAGGACCGTCGGGACTTCGTGCGAGGAACCGCCGTGCGCACCTTGGCGCCGTCACCGATTCGGACGGAGCCTCGCTGCGGGTACTTCGGAATCTGCGGGGGGTGCCAATGGCAGCACGTGGCGTATCCCGCTCAACTCGACTGGAAGCGGCGCATCCTGGAGGAACTCCTGGCCCGCGTCGGCAAGCTGGGCGGTGTGCCCGTGGCCACTCCGATCGCGCCGCTCACGCCGTGGGAGTATCGGGCCCGGGCTCAGCTCACCGTGATCGGAGGCGCTCGGCCGTGCGTGGGGTTTCACCGGCGAGAGACCAACCGCGTGGTGGACATCGACCGCTGCCCGCTGCTGGACCCGTGTCTGAACACCCTGCTCCGCGCGATGCGATACGTGAAGCACCCGTCGTTCTTCTCGCTGTTTCCAGGGGTGCGCGAGGCCTGGGTCGCGCTTGGCACGGGAACCGGGGAACTGCTGCTGTCGCTGTTCGGCCGGGTGCAGGATCGGGGCGCCCTGCGCCTGCTTTTTCACACCCTCCGCTCCGCGGCGCCGGGTCTGCAGGGCGTGGCGTCGTTGGAGGGGGGTCTACGGCGGTCGCCCCGCGTCGTCGACTGGTACGGCGCCCGCGCGCTCCACGAACAGATCGGCGACGCGCGCTTCCGGGTCGGGGCGACGTCCTTCTTTCAGGTCAGCGGGCTGGCGGCGGCCGGCCTGACGTCGCTCGTGCTGGAGGGCGCCGCCCTCACGGGGACCGAACGCGTTCTGGAACTGTACAGCGGTGTGGGGACCTTTTCCGTGCCGCTGGCCAAGCGGGCGCGGGAGCTGGTGGGGATCGAGGCGAACACCGGCGCGGCCGCGGACGCGGATGAAAATCTCCGGCAGAACGGGTGCGCGGGCGCGCGCATCGTCCAGGCCCAGGTGGAGCAAGGGTTGCCCGGCGCCGCGGCAGAGGGGACGTGGGACGCGGTCATCCTTGACCCGCCGCGGCAAGGATGCAGCCGCGCTGTGCTGGATCTCCTGGCATCCATGCGGGCGGCACGGCTGGTCTATGTTTCGTGCGACCCGAGCACGCTCGCCCGCGACCTGGCGGCGCTCGTCGGCGCGGGGTACCGGTGCACGAGTCTTCAGCCCATCGATCTGTTCCCGCAAACCTTCCATCTGGAGTGCGTGGCGGTCCTGACGCGCTGACCGCTGCGGGTCGAGGTGTCCTGCGCGGATGGACCGCAGGACGATGATGATTCCCGGCGTCTAACGTGGTATCGTCTCCGACGATCCTGTCTGTTCCTCGAAGGAGGATCGCATGCCGAGACGGTTGATCCGGGTCGTGGCGCTCGTCGCGGTGGCCGCGCTCTTGGCCGCCGCCGTCCCCGAAGCCGCGCGGGCGCGGGCGGGGGGCGGGTTCGCTTCCGGGGGCCGCGGTTCCCGCAGTTTTTCGAGTCCCAGCCGGACCTACCGCACCCCCGCGCCGTCGGCCATTCCTCAGGCGTCCGCGCGGCCCCGCACCCCGCCGTCCCCGGCGCCCATCGGTCAGCCGGTGCCCCCAGGCGGATTCCTGAGGGGGCTGGCGGGCGGCATCGTCGGCGGTCTCCTCGGTGGGATGCTTTTCCGCGGTCTGGGTTTCGCAGGCGGGCCGGGGGAGGGTTTCGGCGGTAACTCCGGCATGCTGGATATCCTGTTGCTGGCGGGGATCGCATACTCGATCTTCTGGTTCGTCGGCCGAAAGCGGGCGGCGGAGGAACTTCGGGCGGGGGCCTGCGCCAACGGGATCTCGGCCGACGCGTATGGCGGCGGGGCACCCACGGCGGTCGGATTTTGCTGTCCACCCGACGGAGCGTGAGCGATGCTAAAGGGAACCGTGACGACGATTTTTGGCGACGATATCAACACGGACGACATCATCCCGGCGTTTCGCCTGCAGCAGAGCAGCGATCCGGAGTACTTTGCGGCCTATGCGTTCGAGAAGTTCGATCCCGAATTCCGTTCGCGCTGCAGTCGGCACCAGGCCAACATCGTGCTGGCGGGGAAAAATTTCGGCTGCGGCTCCAGCCGCGAGCAGGCGGTGTATGCGCTCCAGTACAACCGGATCGCCTGCGTCATCGCCGGCTCATTCCCCGATATCTTCTACCGAAACTCTCTGGCCAACGGGCTCACTCTGGTCGTGCTGCCCGACCGGGGCGGCATCGGGCGGGGGGATGAAATCGAAGTGGATCTCGCCGCCAGCGTGATCCGGAATACCACGCGCGGCACGGCGATCCCGTTTGTCATGAAAGAAGAAGACCGCCGAACGTTCCAGGCGGGTGGGATGACCGCCCGCGTGCGGACGCACCTGGAGGAGTTGCTGGCCAGATAGCGAGTCGATTCGTCGACAAGTCAACTGGTCAACTGGGACAAGCGCAGGCGTGTGGGATGGCGTCTTCGCCGATTGACAATTCGACCGATCGGCGTGGCGACGGTCCGAAAGACGGAGTGAGGCGATGGGACAGACGATGGTCGAGAAGATCGTATCGCGGCGGCTGGGCCGCCCGGTACGCGCCGGCGAGTTGATCGAGCGACTGCCGATCGGCAAGCTGTTTTTCAACGACGTGATCGGTCCGCCGGCGATCTTGACGCTCCGGCGTCTCTTTGGCGATACCTTCAAGCGATACGGCAGGCCGGTCGGCGTTTTCGACCCGGCCCGGGTTTTCATGCTGCCGGATCACTCCATCCCGGCGTATTCGGTGGAGGTCGCCGAGGGAGTGGACCTCATGGAATCCTTTGGCCGGGAGACCGGCGTGAAGGTGTACCGAGAAGGGGATGGGATCGAGCACGTCGTCCTGATCGAGGATGGGCACATCGTGCCGTGGGATATCGTTTTGGGGACCGATTCGCACACCTGTACCAACGGCGCCATGGGCGCCCTGGCCTTCGGTGTCGGCACGACCGACGGCGCGTACGCCATGGCGACGGGTCACATCTACGATTTCGTGGTGCCCGAGACTTTTCAGTTCGAGCTGATCGGCGACTTTTCCAAAGGCGTTTACGCAAAAGACCTCATCCTGCACATCATCGGTACGGTGGGGGCGGGCGGCTGTTCGAGGCGGGTCGCCGAGTTCGTGGGAGACGGCGTGCGGCGGATGCCCATGGACGGCCGTACGACCGTCTGCAACATGGCGGTGGAGATGAGCGCCCGGACCGGGATCATGCCCACGGACGAGACGCTTCTGGGCTATCTGAAAGATCGGGCGCAGTGGCCGGTGGAGCCCGTGGCGAGCGATCCGGATGCGATGTTCGCCAACCGCATGAGCGTGGATCTGTCGACGCTGGAGCCCATGGTGGCGTTTCCCCACAAGCCGGCCAACGCGGTGCCGTTCTCGCGGATCCCCGAGATGATGGCCAAGAGCCAGGCCCAACCGGGCCCGGATCTTCCGCCGGTGACGTCGGATCGGATCACCGACGGCTTCGTGGGGGCGTGCACCAATGGCCGTTACGACGACCTGGTCGAGGTCGCCAAGGTCCTCCGGGGAAACAAGGTCCATACGGACGTATCCCTGGTGGTGATCCCGGCGAGCCGGAAAGTGTACGAGCGGGCCATGGACGAGGGGATCCTGCAGGTCATCGTCAAGGCCGGTGCGAACGTCGAGTCTTCCAACTGCGGGCCGTGCTTCGGGAGTCACATGGGCGTTCTGTCGAAGAATGCTCAGATGATCAGCAGCAGCAACCGGAACTACCAGGGCCGGATGGGTTCCCGAGATGCCCGCATCTTCCTGGGAAGCCCCGCCACAGTGGCCGCCAGCGCCATCGAAGGCCGACTGGCCGACCCGCGGAAGTATCTCTGACGGCCGGTATCGGCCACCGAGTGGTTTTGCGCTCCAAAAAGACGCGGCCTCCCGTCGATGCGGGAGGCCGCGTTCATTTGGAGGCGGACGGCCACCCTAGCTCTTGAGATACTTATCGAACCACGCCACGCACCGGGCCCACGCATCCCTGGCCGCGTCGGCGCGGTAGCTCTCCCGGTAATCCGCGTTGAACGCGTGCGGCGCGCCAGGATAGATGACGAACTCGGCGGTTGTCCCCGCGGCCTTGAGCGCGGCCTCCATCTCCTTCACGTCGGCCACGGGGATACCCCGATCCTCGCCGCCGTAAAGTCCGAGGATGGGCGCCGTGATTTTCGCCGCCACGTCCAGCGGCCCGGCGTCCCGGATGCCGGGCGTCTTGGCGGGTTTGATGGGTCCGTACCACGCGACAGCGGCCTTGAGGTCCCGGCTGTGGGCGGCGAAGAGGAGCGTGTACATCCCGCCCCGACAAAATCCCGTCACACCGATCCGATCGGCCCGTGCGGCCGGATGCGTCTTGGCGTAGGCGACGAGCGCGTCCAGATCGCCCATCGCCTGGGCGTCCGGCACGGAGTTTGCGACCTTCATCACGGCCTGCTGGTCGGGAAGGTGGAGCGTGCCGCCCTCGCGGGCGTACGTCTCGAATGTGATGGCCAGGAAGCCCGCGCGGGCGCATCGCCGCGCCACGTCCTTGATATGCTCATGCATCCCCCATACTTCGGGGATGACGAGAACCACTGGATACCGACCCGCCGCGGCCGGCCGCGCTTCGTAGATCGGAACCTGGAATCCCTTCGAGTCGACCTTGGTGTCGGTTACGGTGAGGCCCTCGGTCGGAGTCGTGATCACCTGTGCGGCGACCGGATTCGCGGCGATGGCGAACCCGGCCAGGCTCGCACCCGTGACCCCGACGCCGGCCAGAAACTGCCGCCGGGAAAAGCCCTCGCGTGCGTTGGACAACCAATCGTCGGTGTCGCTCAAGCGCTCCGTCGTCATGTCCTGTCCTCCGAAGTGAGTGTCCACGATTACCGGCGATGGGCCGGACCGCGTGAAAATCGTGCCGGATGCTACCTGGCTAAGCGGTCCCGCGCAATTGCGTTTGTCAGGATCGGCCTCCCGCGCCTCGGGTGGAGAAGCGCGGGCCAACTTTGCGGCGCATCCGACGCGCTTGGTGGGGTAGAATACGCGGCGGACGGAGCGCGCGCTTCGCGGCCGCGAAGCAGGCCGGCGCCTCCGAGGACGAGATCATGGAGACGCTCTACTACGCCATGCGCGGGAGGGCTTGCGCCGCCTGGAGCACGATCAAGTGCATCGACGGCGTCGAGGATCTGAACAAAAAGTACGGAGCAAAGTTCCGGGCCGCGGAGACCAAGTAACCCGCCGCTCGGCCTATACGAGCCCTCCGGCCCCCGCATGGGTGGGGGCCGTGTCTTTCTTCCCGTCCTCCCGGCAGTCTACCGAGGGGTCGGGCGTGGGGAGAGCGAATCATGCCTCGGACACCCGATGAGGTGTATACGGACCTGATTCGCCGCGTCAAGGCCGTCGCGTTGTTGGACTCCTGCGGCGCGCTCCTGCACTGGGACCAGCAGACCTACATGCCTTCGCGGGGGAGCGAGCACCGCGCCGAGCAGTTGGCGCTGCTCGCCGGCTTGGCCCACGCGCAGTTCACCGCCCCCGACATCGGGGACCTGCTCTCGGAGGCGGCCCTGGGCGGCGGCGCCGGGGTACCCGGGTCGTCGGTCGCGGTGAACTTGCGGGAGATCCGGCGTGCGTATGATCGCGCCACGCGTGTTCCGCGGAAGCTGGTGGAGGAGCTGGCACGGACCTCGGCGCTGGCGCACGACATCTGGGTCGAGGCTCGCAGGGCGTCGGATTTTGCGCGATTCAGCCCTTGGCTGGCGAAGCTCGTGGTGCTCAAGCGGGAAGAAGCCGCGGCCGTCGCCGGAGGCGGCGTCCTTTACGATGCCCTGCTGGACGAATACGAGCCGGGGGAGACCGTCGAGCGCCTGACCCCGATCTTCGACGAGCTGCGAACGGCCCTGGTCGACCTGGTGGGGCGGATCGCGGGGTCGCCGAAGCGGCCGGACACCTCCATCCTCCACCGGGCGTATCCGATCGCAGCCCAGGAGGCGTTCGGCAGGACGGTCGCAGCCGCCGTCGGCTTCGATTTTCAGGGGGGCCGCCTGGACGTGACGGCGCACCCCTTCTGCAGCGGCATCGGTCCGGGCGACACGCGTCTGACGACGCGGTACAACCTGCACGACTTCGGCGATGCGTTCTTCAGTATCCTGCACGAGGCGGGGCACGGCCTTTACGATCAGGGGCTGGAATCCGAGCACTACGGGACGCCCATGGGCGAGGCCGTGTCGCTCGGCATCCACGAATCGCAATCGCGGCTGTGGGAGAATTTCGTCGGCCGCAGCCGGGCCTTCTGGGAGTACTGGCTCCCGCGGGCGCAGGAGGCGTTTCCCGAGGCGTTGACGGGCGTCGCTCTGGATGCGTTCGTCTTCGCCGTCAATGAGGTCCGTCCGTCGCTCATCCGGGTGGATGCGGACGAGGCGACGTACAATCTTCACATTCTCTTGCGGTTCGAGCTGGAGCGGGCGTTGATCGACGGCGGCCTGTCCGCCGCGGATCTGCCCGAGGCCTGGGCTGACGGGATGGAACGCCTCCTCGGGATCAGGCCGCCCGACGACGCGCAGGGGTGCCTTCAGGACGTCCACTGGAGCGGCGGGAGCTTCGGCTACTTCCCCACGTACACGCTGGGGAATCTGTACGCGGCACAGTTCTTCGCCAAGGCGCGGACCGAGCTGGGCGATCTGGAGGAGCAGTTCCGCCGCGGAGAGTTCCTGCCTCTCAAGGTGTGGCTCAACCGCAAGATCCACCGGGAAGGTCAGCGGCACCGCGCCGCCGACCTTGTGGTCGCGGTCACCGGCGAGCCGTTGAGCCCCCTCCACCTCTTGAGGTACATGAGCGACAAATTCGGCGCGCTGTATGCGGTTTGACAAGGATACGGCTACGTTATCAGGTGGCTCGCGAAGGATGGCGCGCGGTGTCGCTCGATGTGTCTCCGGCGCAACCTGAGGTCCGCCCATGGGTGCTGCGGTCGTAATCTACGCGTTCCTAGTGGTCGCTCTCACCTGGCCGATGGCCCTCCACCTCCAGGCGGCCATCCTCGGCGGAGGGGATGCGTACCACCATCTGTGGGGATTCTGGTGGTTTGACCGGGCGCTCGAACATGCGTCCGCCTTCTGGGACTGCCCCCTCGTGTTCCACCCCTACGGCGCGAATCTGGTCGTGGACGACTGGCCCCTGGCGCCCAATCTCCTTGGCTTCCTCACACGCAGGCTCGGTCTCACGCTCATCGGTTCGTACAATGCTTCCTTGTTGCTGGCGATGTGGCTCAATGCCGTCAGTGTGTTCGTCCTGGTCCGCGCCGTCGTCAAGGAGTGGTTGCCGGCGTTTGCCGCGGGGATCTTCTTCGCGTTCTCGCCGTATTTCTGGGGACGGCTACACGGGCATCTGGGCCTCGTGCACGCCTACCCCTTGGCACTCTTTGCCTTTTGCCTATACAAGAGTCATCAATCCAGGTCCGCGCTCTGGGCGCTCGGAATTGGCGGCGCGCTCGGGCTCGCCGTATGGTCGCAATACTATTATGCGATCTTTGCTGGGGGCTACCTGGTGCTCGCGTATCTGTACGAGGCCTGCCCCGTTTCCCTGCGGGTCGAACAGCGCGAGACGGCCCGTCCGAGGGTCGCGTGGATGCTGGTCGTCGTGGGATCGCTGGCTGCCGTGGTTGCGGTCGCCGTAGCGTTGGTGTATGGGCAGGACTCGCCGTTCGCTCGTGTCCAGGGCAGCGCGGGCAGGCTCGCTCGACCGATGGCCATCTGGTGGATGAGCTGGCTCCTGGCGCTCGTGTGTTGCTATAGAGTCGTTCTCATCCGGCGCGACAAGGCGCCCGCGCCTCCGTGGGACAACGGTTTCCGGTTCTGGGGATGTGCGGCTCTTCCCGTGATCCTTCTGTTGCTGCCCGTATTGGTGGGCGTTGCTCAACTGGCGACGTCGGGAGACCTCCCGGCTCTCAAGCTCAATCTCAAGCCGGAGTGGTCCGGAGCCTTTGCCCTGGCCGCGTTGTTTCCCAATGTTTACCATTTCCTGTGGGGCCCCACGTTGCAGCAAGCACTGCATACGTGGGGTCTCTTGGAACGAGCCACCATCGGTCTGGGGTGGACGGCGATCGCGATCTCCTGGCTCACCGGAGCGTATCGCCGGGCGGGATGGTGGACCGTCGCGTTCTGCGCGTTTCTCCTCCTCAGCCTCGGTCCCTTTCTCGAGATCTCGCCGGGCCTGGACCACGGACCCATTCTCCCGTTCTGGCTCGTACGTTTCTTGCCCATTCTATCGGAAGCGCGGGTTCCGTCACGCTGGATCGTCGCGGCCCTCGTTGCTGGGTCCGTGCTCGTCGGCTTGGCGTTCCAGCGAATTCGGTCGGCCGGCTGGCGTGCCGTCGCCCTAGGGGCGATGCTGTTCGAGGGACTGGCGCTTCCCTTGTCCGTTGTCACCCCGGAGGTGCCGGTTCCCTATCAGATCGCGGCTCGCGACGGCCGTGCGGGCGCCATTCTGGAGCTGCCGTTCGGCGCGTGTGACGGGCGCGGCTGCTGGGGCGCCGGTTTTCCCGCCATCCGCCTGTATTACCAAACTGTTCACGAGAGACCCGTCGTCGGCGGGTATCTCAGTCGCATCTCCAAGACGGTTCTCGGGCGGTATCGGGACGAGCCGATCCTCCGGCAATTGGTCGCCTTGCAGAACGAACCCCCGCCTCCTTCGCCTGTCGCTCGGCGCAGGGTCGAGATCGACCGCGAGTCCTTCACGCGCTGGATGGCCGATTGGGGAATCGCCTGGGTGGTGCTGGACAGGACAAGCGCATCGGCTGCGCTGGGTGGTGCGGTGCTCCGCGCGCTCGGAACCCCACTCGTAGAGCACGGCGGACTCGCCGCCTGGAAGACGAGTCGTTCTCCCGACGCCGATCGTGCCGCTGGGACATGAACGGCCCGGCACAGGCGTGCTGTGCCCGCGCGCCGTTCCGTGCAACATGAACAGGCAACGACGCGACCTGGGCTCCCAGCAGTCGCATTGGTTGGTGCTATTGATACGGAAGGTCAGCCGGAAGGCCGAGATTCGCCAAGACGGTGGCAAGCGCGGCACAGGTGGTGTCGTCCAGGACGATCCCTTCCCGCTCGCGCCGCGCGGCTTCGTCGCTGGAGCGCTCACCGGGGATGTGGACCGGCCCGATCCCGGGCATGGGGCGTGCGGTCTTGACGTAGGCGGTCAGCTGATCGACGTGGGCGCGGAAGGTCGCGGGCGGCAGAAACCACGAGGGATCCAGCGCCAGGATAAACAGGCCGTTCATCTCTTCCGGCCCGGGGTGCGGGTTCGCGAAACCCGCTCCGGACAAGATCCCCGCCAGGATTTCCACCAGCAGGCTCAGTGCGTAACCCCGGTGGCCGCCCGCCGGCAGAAGGAATCCGTGCGGCTCGCGGAAGAGCGATCCCGGGTCGCGGGTGGGCGCGCCGGAGGCGTCGACGAGCCACCCGTCGGGTGCCTCTTCGCCGCGCAGCAGGAGTTGGCGCACCTTGCCGGCGGCCGCAGCGCTGGTCGAGAAGTCGAACAGAAGACCCGGCCCGTCGCCTCCCGGAACACCCGCGGCGATGGGGTTCGTGGAGAGGCGGCCGTCCATCCCGCCGTACGGGACGACGCATTGGCCCGCGCCGGAGTCGTTCACGGCGGCAAAGCCGATGAGCCCCGCTTCCTTGACAATCTCCACCACGTCGGCCAGCCGGCCCACGTGATTGCTGTTCTTCGCCGTGACGACGGCGACCCCGCCGCGCTGCGCTTTGCGAACGGCCGCCTGGCTTGCAAATCGTGCCACCACCTGGCCAAACGCCAGATGTCCGTCCACGAGGACGGCGAACCCCCGCTCCTCGGCCAGCGCCGGTTGGGCGGCAGGTTTGAGGAGTCCCTGTTTCCACCACGTGTGGTATTGCGCGAGGCGGAACACGCCGTGGGAATCGTATCCGCAGAGGTTGGCCTTCACGAGAGAGAGGGCCACGTGCTCGGCGTCCAGCCGCCGTGCGCCCATCCGCTCGCAGGCACGGACCACCAAAGCCCGCAGCCCGTCCGCGTCCAGCGTCTTCACGGGAGCCGTGCCCAGTCACACACCGGGGCGCTCCGGGCGGGGCAAGTTTGTGGCGATCTCGAGCAGATGACCCTCCGGGTCGCGGAAGTACACGGAGCGCTGCCCCCACGCGCGATCCGTGGGAGCCCCGAGGAATTGGACGCCACGGCCGGACAGTTCTCGAAAGACGCGATCCACGTCCTCGACCAAGACCGTGACGGCGACTCTATCGGGGCCGGGTGCCGGCTTTCCGGACGGTCGTTCCCCGAGCAGTTCCGCCGCGCGCGCGCGCGCGAGGAGGGCGAACTTGGCTCCTTCGACCGCAAATTCCGCGTACCCCTCCGCGCGGAGACGGACGGGTAGGCCGACCTTCTTCGCGTAGAAGTCCACCGATCCGTCAAAATCATCGACAAACAGGACGACGTAGCCAAGATACCAGAGCATGGAGTTCTTCTCCCGCCGTGGCGTTCGCGTAGAGACCCAACAACCCGGGCGATCCGGGCATTGGATATCCCGGAAACGTCCCGGTGTCAAGCGCTGGGTCCGACTACGCGCGCCGCCTGCTGAACCGCCCGGCACGGGTCAGGCGCCCTGTGATCTGGATCCTCGCCGGGCGAAACGGAAAACCCCGGCGGCCATACGATGTCGCCGGGGTTTCTGCGTCAACGTGCTGAACGGGGAGAGAGGTCGATCAAGCGTTACTGCTGCGCCGCAACCTTGGTCACGTTCGCGGCCTGTTTCCCCTTGGGGCCGTCCACGACCTCGAACTCGACCTCTTGCCCCTCGCTGAGCGACCGGAAGCCCGTGCCCTGGATGGCGGTATAATGGACAAATACGTCGTCACCATCAGCGCGCTCGATGAAACCGTACCCCTTGGCATCGTTGAACCACTTCACTTTCCCGGTGAGCCTCACTGCCGACCCTCCTTCTTTACGTGGGCCATACCGCCGACGGAACCGCCGGGCCGAACCGCCCGGGCCCGCCCGCCGGCCCCGCTCACGGAGCCGGCGCAAAAAAGGGAAACCGCGACGGCGGAATCAGCACGCGATCGCGGTTCCGAAAGACCCTCTGCTTTGCAAGAGCGGTGTCCAAGACTTCATACGGAGTAATTCCAGCGTCAAACGGCGCGCACATTAACGTGGCTTTTGCGGCTTGTCAAGGGTTTTCTTATAGTTGGAAAGGAAAACTCGACATGTTGTGCAGTGGGGGCTGCAACGCGAGATAACTGGGATCGGAAATATACCCGCCCGGTTCACAGCGGCGCGACACCGGAGGAGTCGAGCACACGCGCGGCGCCACGGCGAGCCCGGAACCCGCCGCGTACAGGTCGGCTCGGGCGTCCGAGTTTCAATAGCCGCTCCAGACGAGAACACACAACGTGGCCGCGCCGACCACGACGAAGGTGAGGATCACACTGGCATCCATGGTCGCCGTCTCTACTCGTTGGATACGATGGATTCCGCCGCCCCGGAAAATACCAGGGTCCCCGCCGGCCATGGCCGCGTGGTTCTCGGGGGCGCCGACGATTTGGAAATGGGACCCGGGCCGCGGGTTCAGGCCTCTTCCCAAGCGGGCGCCCGCGATCCAGTCAGAGCATCAAACGTGCCTGCCAGGACGCGGCCGTGCCCTTCGCCCCTTGCCGCCAGATGTTTCAAGCAGTTGGAGCTCGCGGGACCGACCGGAGCCGTGCAACGGCACCGCGACGATTCGTCGAAAAGCGATAACTTTTCCGACGCTGAGGCAACCAGAAAAAAAGGACGGGCGTGGCTATGCTTGGGGGGGCTCCGCGCCCCGGGCAGGGCCGGCTGGGGCCATCGCCAGGGTGCTGCCGCCCCAGAAACCCAACCGCTCGCCCGCCCGGGAGTACGCCGAGCGGACGCGCGCCAGGTTCCGGGTGTAGATCAGGCCGACCTTGGCGAACGTTTCGAAGATGGGACCTTGCTCGGCGTTGATGGGCAGCGCGATCACTTTGGGCAGGCGGTCCAGGTTGGCATGCAGCGCCTTTGCCAGGGCATTGAGGCGCTGGGAGAGATCCTCCTGCTCCCGCGCGGTCCGCTTGAGGATGGGCGTGATGATGACATCCACGCGCTCGCGCAGGCGGCGGAGCGCGTCCACGGCCGCCGGCATGAGGTAGGCCTCCGGTGTGGCCTGCACCTCGGCGGGGAGCGGAATGGCTTCTACCCCCAACTCGGACAGGAAACGCTGCAGCAACTGGCCCGAGCGCTGCTGGAGAAAGACATCAGGGACCGCCACTCGCTTCCAGGTCTTGACCCAGCCCGCCCCACGCACGCGCTCGCCTTCGCCGTACAGGTCATCGCGCAGCTTGGCCACATAGCCGGCGTTGACCTTGTGCCACTCGCGGATGAGGCGCTTGCCGTAGAGCTGAATCCCCGCCGTGTACACGTCCCGCCGCGCCACCAGGCTCCGGACGATGGTTCCCCAGGAGTAGAACCGCCGCATGGCGCGCATGGCGCCGATCTGCAGCTCGTAGGGCGAGAGCTTTCGCGGCTGATGGACGACGTGATGTCCGTCGAAGAGGCTCCAATCGTTGGTGAGGAGGTCCTTGCTCCCCTTGGCGTACAGGTGGTCCCAGTCCGGCGAGCCCGGGCAGGGCGTCAGGATCATGAACTGGACCGATTCCAGACCCCGCGACGTGGCGAATTTTGCGGTGGCGTCCAGGGTCTCGACTTCGTCCTCGTCGGATCCGATCACGAACATCCCGTGGATGCGGATCCCATGGGCGTGGAAGCGCTCGATGGAGCGCTCGATCTTCGCCAGGTCCTGTTTTTTCTGAAACAGTTTGAGGGTCCGGGGGTTGATCGACTCGAAACCGACGTAGACGTTGAAGCAGCGGCTTTGCTGCATCAGCCGCAGCAATTCCGGATCGTCGACGGTCTCGGTGCGGACCTGCGCCCCCCACTCCGGCGTCAGACCGTCCGCGATCATCCGGGAGAGCAAATCCTTGGTCCGCCGCTTGTTCGCGGTGAAGGTGTCGTCGGCAAAGAACACGTAACTGGTATCCCGGTGCCGCCTGAGCTCCTCGAGCACGCGGTCGACCGAGTGCGTGCGAAACGCATGGCCGTACATGCCCGGAACGGAGCAGAACGTGCACGAGTAAGGGCAACCCCGCGACGTGGCAATGCTGACGATGCCTCCCCGGGTCCAGCCGCGCACCAGGTCGAAGTCCGGAATGGGGTTGACGTCCAGGTCCCGGATCATCGGGCGATCGGGGTTATGCTGCACCCGACCGTCCTGACGAAAGGACAGATTCCGGATGCCGCCCAGGTCGCGTTTGGCCTGCAGGGCGTCCAACAGCTCGACGAAAGCCTCTTCGCCCTCGCCCCGGATCACGTAATCGGCGTGCTGCAGCCCTTCCTCGGTCATGAACGAGGTGTGGGTGCCGCCCAGGACAACGGGGATCCCCGCCGCCCTGACTTTCTCGGCCAGCGCGTACGACGGCGGAGCGGTGGAGGTGATCGTGGATATCCCGACGACGTCGGCGCCCAAGACCTCGTGCATGTCGATGGGCGCGATGTCCTCGATGAAGACCTGCACATCATAGCCGAGGTTCCGCAGGATCGTGCCGAGCAGCACCACACCGAGGCGGGGAATCGCGACGCGGCTGTACACGTGCAAATGGGTGGATTTCGGCTCCACCAGCACGATCTTACGCATCACGTGGTCTCCTTGCGATCAATCGGGGCGGGGTACACCATGCCCGCGACATCCGGAACGCGCCAGCGGGCGGACGCGGACCGCCGGGACGGACAAAAACGGGGCAAACGCTATCGCAGAAGTCAAACGATGTCAACGTCTTTGTCACCCGCGCCGTGCGCCCGGCGGCTGCGGTCGCCCCCGGCGGGACCGGCGAAGGTCGTTGACAAGTCGGCCAAAGCTGATATAAATGTAACCTACTGAATTACCTCAGAGGAGTGATGTTCAGGTTCGCCACTGCCCTAGGGATTGGGGTTGCCGGGTCACTATTGCCGGGCGTTCATGTGGACGGGGCAGGGGCGGCCATCCTGACGGCCTTGCTCCTGGGTCTGATCAACGCCACGCTTCGACCGATCTTGCTTTTCCCGACCTTGCCCTTGACCCTTCTCACCTTCGGTGCGTTTGCCCCGGCGATCGACGGCGCGGTGCGGGCCCCGCGGCACGATTTCCGGCGCGGGTGCACCCGGCGGGCGTCGGCAGTGTCGTGCCGGGCGCCGTTGGCGTCAGCCTGGCGGGAGGGGTGGTGAATCGGACACGTCAACCACGGTGACGGCGGGGACGATGGTGCGCTCCGCCGTCCCATCCGACGGTGCGAGGAGGTTGCGCATGGGAATTCGAAAGGCGGTCTTCCCTGCGGCCGGGCTCGGCACGCGATTCCTGCCGGCGACAAAGGCACAGCCCAAGGAGATGTTGCCGATCGTGGACAAACCCACGATCCAGTACGTCGTGGAAGAAGCCGTGGCGTCCGGCATCCAAGATATCATCATCGTGACGGGTCGGGGCAAGAACGCCATCGAGGACCATTTCGACCGATCGATGGAACTGGAGATGATGCTCGAGCGGAAGGGCCGGACCGATCTGCTGGAGATCGTGCACCGCGTTTCCGAACTGATCAAAGTCTGCTATGTTCGTCAGAAGGAACCGCTGGGGTTGGGGCACGCCATCTTGGCGGCCCGCGATCTGGTGGGAGGCGAGCCGTTCGCCGCATTGCTCGGCGACGACATCCTGACCGACCAGGTTCCCGCCCTGCGCCAGATGATGGGTGTCTACGAGGCGCACCGCTGTTCCGTGATGTTGGTGAAGCGGGTTCCGCGGTCCGAGGTCTCGCGTTACGGCGTGATCAAGGCGCGGAAGATCGACGAGCACCTGTACCACATTATGGACATGGTGGAGAAGCCGGATGTAGACAAGGCCCCGTCGGACCTGGCGCTCATCGGCCGCTACATCCTGACACCGGACGTCTTTCCAATCCTGGCGGCGACGGCGTCGGACCGGACCGGCGAGATCCAGCTGACCAACGCCCTCAAGGTGCTGCTCAAGCGCAAGCAACAGATGATTTACGCGCTGGAGTTCCAGGGGCGCTGGCACGACGCGGGGACCGTTCTGGGATTCCTGAAAACGACGGTGGAGTTCGCGTTGCAGCGGCCGGACCTCGCCGCCGGGTTCAAGGAGTTCCTGCGGGGGCTGAACCTGGATGCGGGCGAAACCGCGGCGCCGTCGAGCCAGCCGGGTGGGCGGGTGCCATCGCGGCGGGGGCGGTGACCGGACCGTGGGGACGCGCGGCGGGGCACGGGAAGAAGGAGACGACACGGTGAAAGACCACGAGACCGAGCTGTCCGATCCGGAAGGGTCCGAAGGCCAGCCGGAAATCGAGGTGGGGATCGAGCAGCCGCCGGGCGAGCGGAAGATGCCGCAGAATATTCCGCTCCTGCCGGTGCGGGACGTGGTGGTGTACCCGTTCATGATCCTGCCGCTTTTCGTCGGGCGGGACAAGTCCATCCGGGCTGTGGATGAAGCGCTCTCGCGCGAGCGCCTCATCCTGCTGGTGGCGCAGCGGGACGCGGAGGCCGAGGACCCGACGCCCGAGGAGGTGTACGACGTCGGCACCGTCGCCATGATCATGCGCATGCTCAAGATGCCCGACGGGCGGGTCAAGATCCTGGTGCAGGGCGTCTCGCGCGCCCGCGTGCGCGAGTTCACCCGCCGCGACCCGTACTTCGAGGTCAAGATCGCCGAGATGGCGGACCAGGAGGGGACCGCGGAGGGGCTCGAGGTCGAAGCGCTGGTCCGTTCGGTGAAGGAGCAGGTGCAGAAGGGGGTGAACCTGGGCAAGGGCGTCTCGCCCGACGTCTTGGTGATCATCAACAACCTGGAGCACCCGGGGCGGCTGGCAGATCTGGTGGCCAGCAACTTGGATCTCAAGGTCGAGCAGGCGCAGCAGATCCTGGAGATCTTCGATCCCATGGAGCGGCTCAAGCGGCTGGCGGAGCTGCTGGGCAAAGAGATCGAGGTCCTGGAGATGCAGCACAAGATCCAGTCCCAGGCCCGCGAGGAGATGGACAAGACCCACCGCGAATACTACCTGCGCGAGCAGCTCAAGGCGATACAGAAAGAGCTGGGCGAGACCGACGAGCGCGGGCAAGAGATCCAGGAGCTGGAACAGAAGATCGCCAAGGCCAAGATGCCGGAGGCGGTGGAACAGGAGGCCAAGACGCAACTCGGGCGGCTGTCCCGCATGCATCCGGACGCCGCCGAGGCCTCGGTCATCCGCACCTACCTCGACTGGCTCATCGACCTGCCGTGGGCCAGGCAGACCAAGGACAACCTCAGCATCACGCAGGCCCAGACGATCCTGGAAGCGGACCACTACGACCTCGAGAAGGTCAAGGAGCGCATCCTGGAGTACCTGGCGGTCCGTACGCTGAAGCGCAGGCTCAAGAAGGAGATGAAGGGCCCGATCCTGTGCTTTGTGGGGCCTCCGGGCGTGGGGAAGACGTCGCTCGGTCGCTCCATCGCGCGGTCGCTGGGGCGGAAATTCGTCCGGATCTCCCTGGGCGGTGTCCGCGACGAGGCCGAGATCCGGGGGCACCGTCGCACCTACATCGGTGCCCTGCCGGGAAAGATCATCCAGGGGATCAAACAGGCTGCGACCAACAACCCGGTCTTCATGATGGACGAGGTGGACAAGGTCGGCGCCGATTTCCGGGGCGACCCGTCGGCCGCCCTGCTGGAAGTGCTCGACCCGGAACAGAATCACGCGTTCACGGACCACTACCTGGGGGTCCCGTTCGACCTCAGAAACGTGATGTTCATCACGACCGCCAACCTCGCGGACCCCATCATCCCGGCGCTCAAGGACCGCATGGAGGTCATCGAGATCTCGGGATACACGGAGGAGGAGAAGCTGCACATCGCGCGCCGGTATGTCCTGCCTCGGCAGCTCGAGGAGAACGGCATCACGGCCAAGCAGCTCGAGTTGCCCGATGAGGCCATCCTCAAGATCGTCCAGAACTACACGCGGGAGGCGGGCCTGCGGAACCTGGAGCGCGAGATCGCTACGGTGTGCCGGAAGGTGGCGCGGGACGTGGCGGCCGGCAAGAAGGGATTGACGCGGGTCAGCGGGGCGAGCCTGCACCGCTACCTGGGTGCGCCGAAGTTCCTGCCCGAGCCGGAGCAGGAGCGGGACGAGATCGGCGTGGCGACCGGGCTGGCCTGGACCCAGACGGGTGGCGACATCCTGCACATCGAGTGCACCATGATGCACGGCAAGGGCAACCTGTCGCTGACGGGTCACCTGGGCGATGTCATGAAAGAGTCGGCGCAGGCGGCCATGAGCTACGCCCGGTCCCGGGGGTACGGCCTGGGAATCAAAGAGGAGACGTTCTCCAAGCACGACGTGCACATCCACGTGCCCGCAGGGGCGATCCCGAAGGACGGTCCGTCCGCCGGCATCACCATGGCGACGGCCTTGATCTCGACGCTGACGCGGACGCCGGTGCGCCGCGACGTGGCCATGACGGGGGAGATCACGCTGCGCGGGAAGGTGCTGCCCATCGGCGGCCTCAAGGAGAAAGTCCTGGCGGCGCGCCGCATGGGCATCATGACCGTCATCGTCCCGACGAAGAACGACAAGGACGTCAAGGAGATCCCCGCGAACGTGAAGCGCGGCATGCAGTTCATCTACGTGGACCACATGGATCAGGTCCTGGATACGGCGCTGGCCAAGCCCGGCCCGCTGCGCCGGCCCATAGAACGGCGGGAGCGGCGGCCGGCGGCGCGCGCATGAGCGACGCGGAGCTGCGGGTGGAGACGTCGGGGCAGGTGGTGAGTCCGCCGGAACCGTGGGTCCGCATCGTGCCGCTCGGGGGTGTGGGCGAGATCGGGCTGAACATGACCCTGCTGGAGACGGCGGAGGACATCCTGGTCATCGACGCCGGGCTCATGTTCCCGGAGGAGGAGATGCTGGGCGTCGACCTCGTCCTCCCCGACGCCACCTATCTGCTGGCGCAGCGCCCGCGGGTGCGCGGCGTGGTTCTCACCCACGGGCACGAAGACCACACGGGGGCGCTGCCGTACCTTTTGCCGCAGCTCCCGGTTCCGATTTACGGCACGCGGCTCTCGCTCGGCCTGGTCCAAGAGAAGCTGCGCGAGTTCGGCCTCGACCGGCAGGCGGAGCTGCGGGCGGTGCGGCCGCAGGATCGGCTGAGCCTCGGCACGCTGGAGGTGGAGTTCGTCCGCGTCAGCCACAGCATCCCCGACGGCGTGGCGGTTGCGGTGCGGACGGCGGCGGGTCTGGTGGTCCACACCGGCGACTTCAAGTTCGACGACACGCCGGTCGACGGCGAGGTGACCGACGTGCAGAAGTTCGCCGAGTTGGGGCGGCGGGGCATTCTGGCGCTTCTGTCCGACAGCACCAACGCGGCGCGCACCGGCACGACGCCCTCCGAGGCGACCATCGGGCGCACGTTCGAGCAGATCTTCCGCAGCGCCACGGGGCGCGTGATCGTGGCCTGCTTTGCCAGCAACATCCACCGCGTGCAACAGGTGCTGGATGTGGCGGTGCGGCTGGGGAGGCGAGTGGCGGTCAACGGGAAGAGCATGGCGGCCAACGTCCGGATCGCCGGCCAGCTCGGCTACCTGCGGGTCCCGCCGGACACGTTGCTGCCGCTGGAGGATCTCCAGCGCCTGCCGGCGGAACAGGGGGTGATCATCACCACGGGCAGCCAGGGGGAGCCCCTGTCGGCCGTGGCGCGGATGGCGGACGGGGAGCACAAACAGCTCGAGGTGCGGCCCGGCGACACGGTGGTCTTCTCGGCGCGCGTGATCCCCGGCAACGAGCAGTCCATCGCCCGCACGGTCAACCGGCTGCTCAAGCGGGGCGCGCAGGTCATCACCGAGGACGTGTGCCCCGGCGTGCACGTGTCCGGGCATCCCTGCCAGGAGGAATTGCGGTTCATGCTGCGCCTCACGCGGCCGCGCTTTTTTGTTCCCGTGCACGGCGAGCGCCGCCACCTCCACTGGCACGCGGAGCTGGCCCGGCAGATGGGGATGCCGGGGGAGCACGTGTTCGTGCTGGAGAACGGGGACGTGCTGGAGCTGACCGAGGAGGGCGGCCGCGTGGCGGGCCGGGTTCCGGCGGGTCGCGTGCTGGTGGACGGCAAAGGCGTGGGCGACGTGGGCGACGCCGTCCTGCGGGACCGGCAGCATCTCGCGCAGGACGGCATGGTGGTGGTCGTCGTGGGGCTGGACAAGGACGGCGCCATCGCGGTGGGGCCGGACATCATTTCGCGCGGGTTCGCCGATCTGCCGGAGGGGGACGCGCTGTTGGAGGGAGCCCGCAGGCTGGTGGTCGAGGTGCTGGAGGGCTGCGTGCGCGCCGAGAAGATCGATGGGGCGCTGGTGAAGCAGCGGATCCGATCGGCCGTGCGCAGGTTCATCCAGAAGGCGGTGGAGCGGCGACCGATGATTCTGCCCCTGGTCATCGAGCTCTGAGCGCCGCACCCGAGCGGCGGCGGGGTGCCGGAAGGCGCCGCGCCGCGGGTGAAGAAAGCGCTTGGCGATGGGGGGGCTCGGAGTGGTAAACTCCGCCGGCACACACAGGAGCGTGCGCGTGGCAGCGGATCTGACTCGGCCGAGCGTCTGGTTCAAAGGGGTCGCCGCCTTCTGGCGTCACGACAAGACGCGCGAGGCCATCGGGGTGTTGGCCATGGCGGCGGCGGTGCTCTGTCTGGCCGCCCTCGCCACCTTCAACCCCCGCGACCCGTCCTTCTTCACGTACGCCGGCGCGGGCGACCGCCAGATCCGGAACGCCGTGGGGCGGGTCGGGGCGGAGATCGGCGGCGACTTGCTGGGCCTGCTCGGCCTTTCGGCGCTTCTCGTGCCGCCGGCGCTGTTCTATTGGGGGTGGACCTGGGTCGGCGGCAAGCGGCTGCTGCGCGCCTGGCGGCGGGGGACCGGTCTGCTCCTCCTGGTGCCGTCCCTGAGCCTCCTGGCCGCCATCCTGCACCAGTTGAACGTCCTGCCGGGGGGGCGCGTCGAGCGGCCGGGCGGCTACCTCGGCGACGAGATCTTCCGGCTCCTGGTCTTCTTCTTCGGGACGTTCGGCTTGGCCGTCCTGGCGCTCACCGGACTGGCGCTGGCGGTCATCTCGTTATCGGAGCGGTCTTTCGTGTCGCTGCTGGTCTGGCCGTCAGCGAGCCTGAGCTGGCTCGCGGCCCGCGGCAGGACCGCGCTGCGCTCGTGGACCGCGCGCGGCGCCGCGTCCGCTCCTCCGGCGCCGCGGCCGGAGGGCTCGGCGCGGGCGGAAAGGGTCGAGGCGGCTCTGCCGGCGGCGTCGCCGCCCGGCGCGTCCGCGCGCTTCGAGCCGGCCGCCGACGGGACCACCCCGGTGCCGCCCGCGGCCGCGGACCGGGAGAAGGAGTCGAAGCCCGCGAGGGGCCAGCAGGCCTTGCCGTTCCTGCCGGCCGCGGACGGCTACACGCGGCCGTCGCCGAAGTTCCTCGACGCGCCGTCGGCGGAGCCGCGCGGCTCCAACCCGGATGAGATGGCGCAAAACTCACGCCTCCTGGAAAAGAAGCTGCTGGAGTTCGGCGTCGAGGGACACGTCACCGCCGTCAACCCCGGGCCGGTCATCACCAGCTACGAGCTGGAGCCCGGTCCGGGAATCAAGATCAACCGGATCGTGGCGCTGGCGGACGACCTGGCGCTGGGGCTGAAGGCGATGAGCGTCCGCGTGGTGGCGCCCATCCCGGGCAAGGCGGCGGTCGGGGTCGAGATCCCCAATCAACACCGGGCCGTGGTGTGCCTGCGGGACGTCCTCGGCACCAAGGAGTTCGCCAACGAGTCGTTGCAGCTGCCGCTGGCGCTGGGCCAGGACAGCGGCGGTGCGCCCATGGTCGCCGACCTGACGCAGATGCCCCACCTGCTCATCGCCGGCGAGACGGGATCCGGCAAGAGCGTCTGCATCAACTCGCTCATCCTGAGTTTTCTGTACCGGTCGTTGCCCCGCGAGGTGCGGCTGCTGCTCATCGATCCCAAGCGGGTGGAGCTGTCCGTGTACAACGGCATCCCCCACCTGGTCGACAAAGTCGTTTCGGACCCCAAGGACGCCGCGCGCCGCCTGCACCGGGTGGTCCTGCACATGGAGGAGCGGTATAAGCTTTTTGCGCATGTGGGGGCGCGGAATCTCCAGAGCTACAACCGAAAGATGGCCCTGGAGCCCGCGCCCGAGGATCCCGAGGCGCCGGGGATCTACCGGGGGCCGCTGCCCTTGCTGGTGGTGATCATCGACGAACTGGCGGACCTCATGATGACCGCCCAGAACGACGTGGAGAACGCCATCATGCGGCTGGCCCAGATGGCGCGGGCCGTCGGCATCCATCTGATCGTGGCGACCCAGCGGCCCTCGGTGGATGTGTTGACGGGGGTCATCAAGGCCAACTTCCCGGCGCGCATCTCTTTCCGCGTGGCAAGCAAGGTGGATTCGCGGACCATCCTGGACATGAATGGCGCCGAGGCGCTGCTGGGGCGGGGCGACATGCTCTTCGTTCCGCCCGGCAGCTCCCGCCCGATCCGGATCCACGGCTGCAACGTGACGGAGGTGGAGATCCGCCGGGTGGTGGAGTTTCTCTGCAAACAGCAGCGGCCCGACGAGTTCGTCTGGTCGCTGCTCCCGCCCGAACCCGAGGCCGCGGTCGAGGACGAGGAGGGCGACGAGCTGTACCGTCAAGCCGTGGACATGGTCATCCAGACGCAACAGGCGTCCATCTCGATGATCCAGCGGCGGCTGCGGGTCGGCTTCAACCGCGCCGCGCGCATGATCGAACGCATGGAGCGCGACGGGATCGTCAGCGCCATGGACGGCACCCGCCCCCGCGAGGTGCTGGTCTCGCGGGCGGAGTCCTGAGATGCGGCGCGGGATCGTGGCTGGGTTCTGTGTCGCGGGGGCGTGGGGTCTGCTCGCGCTCTCCGGCCCCGGGCTGGGTGCGGCGCGGGCGGCGAGGACCGTCGACGAGGTGGTGGAGCGCGTCCAAGCCACGTGTCTCCGCACCCAGGATCTGTCGGCGCGATTTCAGCAGACCGCCACCAATCTCGCGCTGGGCCAGGTGCAGGAGGCCAGCGGCGTCTTTCTCGCCAAGCGACCCGGCATGATGCGCTGGACGTACGAGAAGCCCGAGGCGCGCCTTTTCGTCACCGACGGCAAAACACTCTGGGCCTACAGCCCCGCCGAGAAGCAGGTGATCGTCCAGGATGTGGCGAACGCCCTGGCCTCCCGTCTCCCGCTGTCGTTTCTGGCCGGAAACTGCACCCTCGCCACGGACTTCGACATCGCGCTGGTCGAGAACGCCGCCACCCGCGGCTCACCCTCGATCCGGATTCTGGATCTGAAGCCAAAGCGGCCCGAGGCGGGGATCGCCCGCATGCTGCTGGAGGTGACCACGCACGGGTACACCGTCGACAAGACCACGCTCTTCGACGCGTACGGCAACACCACGGTCATCGCGCTGACGCACCTCAAGCTGAACACGGGGCTGGACGACCAGTCGTTCCGATTCACCCCGCCCCCCGGAGTCGCCGTGGTGACACCGGGCAGGCCCTGAGGGCCTCGGGGTCGGGGGCGCATTTCGCAGGGGAAGGCACCCGCACGGGAGCGACATGAGCAAAGAGTGCTCTTTCGACATCGCCTCGAAAGTCGACCTGCAGGAGGTGGACAACGCCGTTCACCAAACCGGACGGGAGGTTGCACAGCGTTTCGATTTCAAGGGCAGTCCCGCCGAGGTGAGGCGAGAAGACCACGCGCTGGTCCTGGCGGCGGAGGACGAGTTTCGGCTAAAGCAGCTGCTGGATATCCTGGAGACGAAGCTCGTCAAGCGCCAGGTGCCGCTCAAGGCGTTGAGCCGCGGCCCGGTGGGGCCCGCCGGGGGCGGCCGCGTCCGGCAGCGGATCGAGCTCCAGCAGGGCATTCCCATGGAGAAGGCGCGGGAGATCGTCAAGCTGGTCAAGGGGACCAAGCGCAGGGTGCAGACGCAGATCCAGGAGTCCCAGGTCCGGGTCTTCGGTCGCGACCGGGACGAGTTGCAGGCGGTCATCCGGTTCCTGCGCGAGCAGGATCTCGGCATCCACGTGCAGTTTCTCAACTACCGCTCGTAGGCCGTCCGGGGTCTCGGGCGCGGCGACATCCTGGGGGTTCAGCCGAGCGGGCCACCGCGCCCGCCGCCGGACGCCCCGTGCGGGACGGGAGATCGCGGTGGGCAAACGTGCGCTGGTGGTGGACAACGATCGGCTCTGCGTGGAGATGCTGGGCGACATCCTCCGCCGGGAGGGGTACACGGTGTCCAAGGCCTTCGACGGTATGGAGGCCATGGAGATGCTGCAGCGGGAGCCTCCGGACATCGTCTTCCTGGACCTCGTGATGCCGAAGATCGACGGCGACCGCGTGTTCCATTATATCCGCAGTCATCCGCGTACCTGCCACATCCCCATCGTCATCGTCTCCGGCACCCTCGTGGAGGATGCCCGGGACGCCCTGGACATGAAGGCGGACGGGTACGTCGCCAAGAGTCGCCGCGAGCAGTTCGAGCAGAACATCGTGACGGCGCTGCGACGGCTCCGGATGGGCGAGGCGGAGGGGGGGCGCGAGATCCTCGGCCTGGAGAATCTGGTCCCCCGCCACAAAGTCAAGGAGCTGCTGGCGGTCCGGCGGTTCAGTCAGACGGTGCTGCGGACGATCGTCGAGGGCGTGGTCGAGGTCGACGGGCTGCGGCGGGTCCTGTTCGCGAACCGGGCCTGCCTCGAAATGGTCGGCCGCCCGGAGCTCGACCTGATCGGCATCCCGGTGACCGACCTCCTGACCGCGGAACATCGCGGGACGCTGGAGGCGGTGGTGGCGGCGTTCCTGGGAGGTTCGGGGGCGTCCAGGGACGCGGTGACGCTGCAGTATCGGGATCGGGTGCTCCGGATCACGTGCGCGTGGATCTCCCCCGGGGACGCCGCGCAGGGCTTCTTCATGATCCTGCGCGACGTCACCGACCTCACCCGAAAGATCGACGAGCTGTCCGCGCTCAACGCCCGGCTCCAGGCCATGGACCGGATGCGATCGGAGCTGCTGACGATGATCTCGCACGATCTCCACACGCCGCTCACCGCCATCAAGGGATCCCTGGAGGTCTTGCTGTACGAGGCCGTAGGTGCGGAGCTGCGACGCGAGCTTTTGGGGATCGCGCAAAAGAACGCGGATCGGCTCTTTCGCATGGTCAGCGACATTCTGGACCTGGCGCGCATCGAAGCGGGGCGGTTCCAGGACCGCCGCGAGACGTTCGACGTTCTGACGACGCTCCGGGGCACCATCGACCGGCTTCACCAGATGGCGCAGGATCGGGGCATCGTCATCTCTTTGACCGCACCGCGGGGCCCGCTGACGGTGTCCGCGGACAGCCTGCGTATCGAGCAGGTGTTCACGAACCTGCTCGGGAACGCCTTGAAGTTCACCCCGCGCGGAGGCCGGATCGACGTGACGGCGGAGGAGCGAGAGGCGGACATTCTGATGACGGTCGCCGATTCCGGGGTGGGCATCCCGCCCGAGCACCTGGATCGGGTCTTCGACAGGTTTTACAGGGTCCCTTTGCCGGCGGGCTCGACGGTGGAAGGGACGGGGCTGGGGCTGAGCATCTGCAAGGCGGTCATCGAGGAGCACGGCGGCCGCATCCGAGTGGAAAGTCAGGTCGGGCGCGGCAGCACCTTCTTTGTCACCCTCCCCAAACGCGGCGCGGGCGCCGCCGCGCCGCCGGCAGCAGGGTAGGCCGCGGGGCGCGGCTCACCACCGGTCGTAGTGGATCCGCGAGGGGTCGAAGCGGTCCGCCGGGGGCACCCGCTCGGCGGGAACCCCCAGGGGGATCAGGGCGAGCGGGATCACCTGGGGCGGCAGCTCGAGCAGCGCCTGGAACCGTTTGACCCGCTCCTGCTTGGGATAGACACCCACCCATACGGCTCCCAACCCCTGGGCGTGGGCGGCCAGGAGGATGTTCTGGGCGGCCGCGGAACAGTCCTGCACCCAGTACCCCTCGAAGCTTTCCCGCCGCAGGTCCCCGCACACCAGGATCGCCACAGGCGCCTCCCGCACCATCTGGGCGTAGGGGTGGAAGGTCGGGATCTGTTCGCGCAGCCCGCGGTCGGTGACGATCACGAATTGCCAGGGTTGCTGATTCCCGGCGGACGGGGCGCTCATGGCCGCTTTCAGAATTTCCGCAACCACGGCGTCGGGAACGGGGTCGTGGGTGTAGCGCCGGATGCTCCGCCGCGTGCGGATGGCCTCGATCGCGTCCACCGGTGCCTCCTTGGTTGAGCCGGCGCCTCCGGGGGGTGGGCGGCACCGCGTTCCGCGCTGCGCGCGTCCCTACAGCGAGATCGGATACCGCCCGTATTTCCTCACCGCCCGCGACAGGGCCATGACGTTGTCCGGGATGAGGTAGCCCGCGAGACTGTTGCCGCTGGTCACGATGTACCCGCCGCCGGGTCCCAGGTCCCGGATCAGGCCCCGAACCTCCTCGTCGACGCGCGCGGGGTCGCCCATGCCGAGGAGATTCAGATCCACGTTGCCGAGCACGCAGACGCGGCTCCCGTACCTCCGCTTCACCTCGCGGATGTCCACGGCGCCTTTCTCGTTCGGATGCAGCCCGATGACGCCCGCGCCGATGAGGTCGTCGACAAAGGGGAGAATGTTGCCGTCGCTGTGGATGATCCAGGGCAGGGTGATCTTCTCGGCCACCCGCCGATAGCGGGGGAGGACCAGATCGCGGAAAACCGCCGGCGAGAAGAACGGGGCCGTGTTGAAGGCCATGTCGTCGGTGGAGGCGAACACGTCGAAGCCCATGCGGCAGACCCGCTCCGCCACGACGGCGATCCAGTCGACGTACCGGTCCAGGACGGCCTCCACGAAGGCGCGATTATCGTAGAGCGCGAGGCAGAAGTTCTCCGTCCCCAGACTCAGCATCGCGGGGAAGATGCCGATCCGCGTCACGAACCAGGTCGAGTACTCGCCTTTCTGGCGGAGAAACGCTTCGGCGCCCGCGTACAGCGCGTCGTCGTGGGGATCGGGGAGTTGGAGCCGGTGGAGATCCGCCTCGGTCCTGATCAGCCCCTCTCCGTAGAAGAGGCGGCCGTCCCGCCCGGCCTCCTTGCGGGCGTACACAGGCGCACGGAGGACATAGCTGATGTTGTCCAACCCCAGATGGCGGGCCAGGGCCTTGGCCTCCTCCACGGTGTAGGCGTTGGCCTCCAGGTTGGAGGCCTGCGTCTCCGGCGCACCCCACCCCATCAGGCGTTGCGCCAGCGACCGGTCCACGCCCAGCTCGCAGTAGGGGACACGATCCGGTTCCCTGCGGGACAGCGCGGTGTGCACCCGTTCCCGAGGCGTCATGGCCACGGCAGGTCCTCCTCGAAGGTTGGAGCCGGCGCGGGCGGGTGGCCTGGGGCGGCCGCGGCCTGCGCACCGGGACGTTATCGAATGCGCCCGCGGGTGTCAAGTGCCGCGTGCGGGAAGGGGCGCATTCCCGGAACTCTCTACCGCTCCGCTATTTTTCGGTTGCGCCGCGGTCGCCTCTTGCGCTATTCATTCGCAGGGGCGGCCGGGTGCGCCGCGGTGCCGTCGGCGCGCGCGGCCGGCGGGGTACAGGGGTGGAGGCTGGGCGTGTCGCCGACGATGACGACGACGGAATTGAAACCCACGATCCTGGTCGTGGAGGACGAAGTCGGGATCGCGCGCATGATTCAGGTCCTGTTGGAGGCGCGCGGCTTTTCCACCGTGGTGTGCCACGCGGGGGACGAGGCGATCCGGCGAATCGCCGACACGGCCGTCGACCTGGTCCTGCTCGACGTCATGATGCCGGGGATGGACGGGTACGAGGTCTGCCGGCGGCTCAAGGCGGACGAGCAGTGGCGCCACATCCCGGTGATCATGCTCACGGCCAAGGACACCACCCGGGACCTGGTCCGCGGGCTGGAAACCGGCGCCGACGACTACATCACGAAACCGTTCAACACGGAAGAACTGATCGCCCGCATCCAGGTATTCCTCCGCATCCGCGGCATGAGTCTGGAACTGGTGCGCCGGAACCGCGAGCTCCACTCGCTCAATGCGGTGGCGCTGGCGGTCAGCGGGTCGCTCAGACCCGAGGCGATCCTGGACGGCGCGCTGGCGGGGATCACGGACAGTCTCGGCCTGGCCGCCGCTCTGATTCACCTGGTGGAGCCGGCCACCGGGTGCCTGGAGCTGCGCGCCTGGCGCGGACTCGGACAGTCGTCCCGGGAGGCGCTGCGCTCGCTGGCTCCGGGCTCGGGCTGGGCGTGGGACGCGCTCGAGCGGGACGAGCCGGTGGTGGTGCCGGATGCCGCGCAGGTGCCCGGCCTGGAGGTGGGGGCAGGCGGTCCGCCGCAGCCGTTGGGCGTCATCCCGCTGCGGTTTCAGGACCGACGGCTCGGCGTGTTCAGCGTGCTGGGGCAGCGGGGCCAGCAATTCTCCCGCGAGGACGCCGGGCTGCTGGCGAGCGTCGGGCGCCAGGTCTCCATCGCCCTGGAGAACTCCCACCTGTACACGGAGACGCGGCGCAAGGCGCTGGAATTCGAGGCGCTGTATCAGGTCAGCCGGGCCATGGCCTCGACGCTCGACCTGCAGAATATTCTCACTCAGATCAGCGAGACGGTGTCGAGCCTCCTGCAGGCGCAGGCCATGACCCTGATGCTTCTGGCTCCCGACGGCCGGACCCTCTCCACGGTCGCGGGCTACAATCTGTTCGACGATGCGCCCGCGCGCGCGGCCGCCGCAACCCGGGGGGCCAGCCCCAGCCTGGTGGCCGTGCGGGAAAAGCGACCCGTGAGGGTGTCCGACCTGCGGACGGACGAGACCTACGGGACGTGGCTCACGACGGCGCGGGAGCGCGGCTTCACCTCGTTCCTCGCCGTGCCGCTCGTCCTGCAAGATCGAGCGCTGGGATGCATGAACCTCTACACCATCGACCGTCACGAGTTCTCCCCGGACGAGATCCAGCTGCTCTCCACGTTCGCCAGCCAGGCGGCGGTGTCCATCGAAAACGCCCGCCTCTTCGAGGCGACTCGCCAGTTGGCGATCACGGACCCGCTGACGGGCCTGGCGAACCACCGGCAGTTCTACGACCAGCTGGACCGGGAATTCCGACGTGCGCAGCGGTACGGGCGCCCCTTGACCCTGCTGATGCTGGATCTGGACCGCTTCAAGGCGTTCAACGATCGGCACGGCCACCTGGCGGGGGATCAAGCGCTGCGCGAGACGGCGGAGGTGCTGCGGCAAAACGCGCGGTCCGTGGACATCCTGGCACGCTACGGCGGCGAAGAGTTCGCCATCATCCTGCCGGAAACCGACATCCAGCGCGGCGCGGCCCATGCCGAGCGCATTCGAAGCGCGGTGGCCGCTCACGTGTTCCTGAATCAGGAGACCGGGCTGGAGCACCGGGTCACGGTGAGCATCGGCGTGGCCGCCCTCTCGCCGACGCTGCGAAAAATCGAGGAGTTGGTCCACGGCGCCGATCAAGCCCTCTACCGGGCCAAGGCGGCGGGTCGCAACCGTTTCGAGCTGGCGGCGACCGAGGAGGACGGCGCCGCGCCCGCCTGACACGGCCATCCGTCGTGCCCCCGTTCTTTTCGCTCACGATTGGGCCGGGCCCGGCCGCCCCGCCGTGCGGGCGGGGCATGGGGCGGGGTGCCGAGCGGCATGGGCTGCGGCGCCGTGGGGGGCGCCGCGCGGGTTCTGCCATGGGAATATCGGTTCGATCGAAACCTGGAGCGGCCGGTATCGGGGCGCCAGCGTCCGTGAGCATCGTCAACCTGGGCTGCTCCAAGAACCAGGTGGACGCCGAGGTCATGCTCGGACAGCTCGCCTCCGCGGGATACGCCATCGGCGCCTCGCCCGCGCAGGCCGATGTGGTGGTGGTGAACACCTGCGGCTTTGTGCAGGACGCGAAGGAGGAGTCCATCCAGGCCATTCTGGAGGCGGCCCGGCTGAAGCGAACGGGCCGGTGCCGCGCGCTCCTGGTGAGCGGCTGTCTGGCGCAGCGGTACGCGCGGGAACTCCCCGAGCTGCTCCCCGAGGTCGACGGCTTCGTCGGGACGGGAGAGTTTCCCCGCATCGCCGGGATCGTGCGTTCGGTGCTGCGCGGCCCGCAGCGCCGGCGGTCGTGGATCACGGGCCACACGGCCTTGGCGACGGCGGATCTGCCGCGCCGCCGGCTGTCTCCCCGCCACATCGCGTATCTGAAGATCGCCGACGGCTGCGATCACCGCTGTCGGTTCTGCGCCATCCCCGCCATCCGAGGCCCCCTGCAGAGCCGCCCGCGCGGCGACGTGGTGGCGGAGGCGCGGCGGCTGGCGGCGGAGGGGGTGCGGGAGATCGTCCTGGTGTCGCAGGACACGACGGGTTACGGCGCGGATCGGGCGGAGACGAACGGACTGGTGGCGTTGCTCGAGGCGCTGCTGGCCATCCCCTCCCTCGCCTGGATCCGGCTGCACTACCTGTATCCCACGCGGATCACGCCCGAGCTGATCGCCCTCCTGGCGACCCAGCCGCGCCTGTGCCGGTATCTGGACCTGCCTCTCCAGCACGCGGACGCCGGCGTGCTGAAGGCCATGGGGCGCGGCGGTGGCGCGGACGCCTACCGGCGGCTCATCGAGCGTTTGCGGCGCGCGATCCCCGGTCTGGTCGTCCGGACCTCGTTCATCACCGGGTTTCCGGGCGAGACGGCGGCGCAGTTCGGCGTCCTCCGGCGGTTCGTGGAGGAGATGCGTTTCGAGCGGGTGGGGGTCTTTCGCTACTCGGACGAGGAGGGCACGGCGGCCGCGGCGCTGACCCCCAAGGTGCCGCGCCGGGTCGCCGAGGCACGGCGGGCTCGGCTGATGACGATACAGGCGCAGATCGCCGAGGCGAGGGGGCGGGCGCTCGTGGGGAGCATCCAGGAGGTCATGGTGGACGGTCCGGCGGCGGGATTTCCGGGGATCCAGTCCGGCCGCACGGCCGGTCAGGCCCCGGACGTGGACGGCGCCGTGTATCTGCACGGTCCCCGGGTGGCTCCGGGGACCTTCGTGCGGGCGAGGATCCGGGAGGCGTTCGAGCACGATCTGGGCGGCGAGATCGTCGAGGTGACGGGGTAGACATGTCCGGGAGGAAATCCAGGGCGGCCGCCAAGCCGGGGTCGCCGACGCCGTCGGTCGCGCAGCGCGTCGCCACCGCGGGAGGCCTCGGCCGTGTCCCGGGCGCTCCCGGGACGGTGGGGAGCCTGGTCGGCGTCGCGCTGGGCGTGCCGCTGCTGGCGCTCGGCTGGCCCGTGCACCTCGCGGCGACGGTGGCGGTGTGCGGGGCGGCGCTGGCGGTGTCCGGCCGGGCCGCCGCGGAACTCGGCCAGCCGGACCCGCCTCAGGTGATCATCGACGAAATCGCGGGGATGTGCGTCGCGCTGTGGGGGCTGCCGCTTCAGTGGTACGATGTGGGCGCCGTGTTCCTGCTGTTCCGGCTGTTCGACGTCGTAAAGCCGGCCCCCATCCTACGCCTGGAGCGGCTGCCCGGGGGGCTCGGCATCGTGGCGGACGACATCGCGGCCGGCCTCTTGGCGCGGGTCACGTGGTGGCTCTTGAAGGCCAACTTCGACTTTCTCTGAGCGGGCCGCGAGGACTCCCGTGGGCGCGGAACTCCTGACGATCGGGACCGAACTCCTCCTCGGACAGATCGTGGACACCAACGCCGGCTGGATGGCGCAGCGGCTGGCCGAGGCGGGCATCGACGTCCACTACAAGAGCACGGTCGGCGACAACTGGAACCGAATCGACGCCGCCATGCGCCTGGCCATGTCCCGCGCGGACGTCGTCATCATGACCGGCGGCCTGGGCCCCACCGAGGACGATCTGACCCGCGACGTCCTGGCGGCCGTCCTGGGTCGGCCGCTCGTCTTGGACCCCCGCGTCTTGTCCGCCATCGAACAGCGGTTCGCCCACCGACGGGTGGCCATGCCGGAGAACAACCGCAAGCAGGCCATGGTGCCCGAGGGGGCCGAGGTGCTGCACAACCCGCGCGGGACCGCTCCCGGCCTCTGGGTCCGCCAGGGGCGCTCTGCGCTGGTCTGCATGCCCGGCGTACCCTCCGAGATGAAGCCCATGCTGCTGGACCAGGTGATTCCCCGCCTCCGGACGGCTTTCGACATCCGCAGCCGGATCGTCTCGCGCGTCCTCAAGACGTGCGGGATCAGCGAGTCCGCGCTGGACGAGCGGATCGGGGACTATTTCCGGGACATGCGGAACCCCACCATCGGCGTCCTGGCCCACGCCGGGGAGATCCACGTTCGCCTGACCTGCAAAGGCGAGGATCCGGGCGAGATCGCCGCCAGACTGGACGCCCTGGAAGAGAAGATCCGAGCGCGGCTCGGCCACCTGGTCTTCGGCCGGGACGACGAGAAGCTCGAGGCCGTGGTGGGTCGCCTGCTCCGGGCGCGGCAGTCCACGCTGGCCGTGGCGGAGTCGTGCACCGGCGGGCTGATCGCGTCGCGGCTGACCGACGTCCCCGGCAGCTCGGACTATTTCGAGCGCGGTGTGGTGGCCTACAGCCTGGAGGCGAAGCGGCGGCTGCTGAACGTCCCGGCGGATTTGCTGGAGCGGCACGGCGCGGTGAGCCTGGCGGTCGCGCGCGCGATGGCGATCGGCGTCCGAAAAACGAGCGGGGCCGCCCTGGGCCTGGCGACCACGGGGATCGCGGGACCGAGCGGCGGCACGCCGGACACGCCCGTCGGCCTCGTCTGCGCGGCCCTGGCCTGGGACGGCGGTGAGGGGGCGCGCGAGTTCCGGCTGCTGGGGGACCGCGAGCAGGTCAAGTACCGCGGGGCGCAGATGGCGCTGGAGATGCTCCGCCGTCATCTGCTCGGCGTCCCCATGGACGAAGTGTGAGGCATCGCGGAATGCGGAACGCGGATTGCGAATTGCCGATTTTGCCGTGCAGATCGGGGGAACGGGAGCACGGGATCGTCGGGCGCGACCGTTCGTTGCCGCCCACGCCGTTCGAGCCGTGCCCAACACCGATGGGTGCGTGATGCGTCTGTTCGTGGCGGTATGTCTCCCGCAAGAGGTCCGGGACGGCCTGGCTGCGGTACAGGACCGGTTGCGCCGCGCGCAGGCCGATGTGAGCTGGGTCAAGCCCGCCAACCTCCACATCACGCTCAAGTTCCTGGGCGAGACGGAGCCGAAGCGGCTGGAGCGCATCGGACCGGCGCTGGCCGACGCGGCCCGGAGCGTCGCGCCGTTTGTGGTGGCGGTGGCGGAAGTGGGCACGTTCGGCGGTCGCATCCCGCGGGTGGTGTGGGTTGGAGTACGCGAGGGGGCCGCAGCGCTCGAAACCCTGGCCGGCGCCATCGAGAGCGGCCTGGCGCGCGTGGGCTTCCCGAAGGAGCGGCGGGGCTTCACGGCCCATTTCACCCTGGGGCGGGTTCGGTCTCCGAGAAACGCGGAGGCGCTGCTGGCGGCGATACGGGATGAACCGACGGTGCCGCTGGGAGCCGTCCCCGTGGAGGAGTTCGTCCTCATGCAGAGCCGTCTCGACCCGGGCGGGTCGATCTACACGGTCCTGGAGCGTTTCCCCTTGCAACCGCCCGAGGGTGGAGGGCGGGAGGAGCCGCGATGCAACTCAGCGAACTGAGAAGATCCGCTCGCGGGATCTTCGACGCCGCCGTTCGAGCGGTGGATCCCGCGGAGGCCATCCGACGACACCTGGTTCGCGACGGCGATCGTCTCGCGATCGGAGGCGAGCAGGTGGACCTGCGCGCCGTCGGGCAGGTGGTGGTGGTGGGGTTGGGCAAGGCCGGCGCGCCAATGGCCGCCGCCGTGGAAGAGATCCTGGGCCCGCGCATCGCGCGCGGCGTGGTCGTGACCAAGTATGGCCACGTCCAACCCACCCGGACGATCCGGATTCACGAAGCCGGACACCCCGTTCCCGACGATGCCGGGATGGTGGGGGCGCGCGCCGTCCTCGACCAGGTCAAGGGGCTCGATCCCAGCGACCTGGTCGTGGTCCTGATCTCGGGTGGCGGGTCCGCCCTGACCCCCGCACCCGTGGATGGGGTCACCCTGGGCGAGAAGCAAGCCCTCACGCAGGCCCTCCTGGCGTGCGGAGCGGACATTCGCGAGATGAACACCCTGCGCAAGCATATCTCGCGGATCAAGGGTGGCCAGCTGGCGCGGGCCGCCGTGCCCGCTCGGGTCTTCACCCTCATCCTCTCCGACATCGTCGGCGATCCGCTGGATGCCATCGCCTCGGGCCCGACGGTTCCCGATCCGACGACGTACGCCGATGCCCTGGCCATCCTGGACAAGTACCGCATCCGGGAGAAGATCCCCGCCAGCATCCGAGCCCACCTCGAGGCCGGTGCGGCCGGGACGGTCCCGGAGACTCCGAAGCCGGACGATCCGTTGTTCGGACGGGTCAGGAGCGTCATGGTGGCGAGCAACATCCAGGCGCTCGAGGCGGCGAAGACCGAGGCGGAGCGACTGGGGCTTCGGGCCGTCATCCTGTCGTCGTTTGTCGAAGGCGAGACGCGCGAGATCGCCCGGATGCACGCGGCGCTGGCGCTGGAGGTACGAGCCAGCGGCCACCCCGCGAAGCCGCCCCTGTGCCTGATCACCGGAGGCGAGACCACGGTGACGTTGCGCGGCAAGGGGAAGGGGGGCCGCAACCAGGAGTTTGCCCTGGCGGCCGCCCTGGATATCGCCGGGTTGCGCGACGTGGTGGTCTTGAGCGCCGGCACGGACGGCACGGACGGACCGACGGATGCCGCCGGCGCGCTGGCGGACGGCGAGACGGTCGCGCGAGCCCTCAGCCTCGGCTTGCGACCGCGGGCTGCGCTCGACGGCAACGACGCCTATCCGTTCTTCGAGCGTCTCGGCGATCTGGTGATCACCGGCCCCACCCGGACCAACGTGATGGACGTGCGGCTGGTCCTCATCGGGTAGGCGACGGGTCGGACATTTCGCGTCGGGCGTCCCCGTCCCGGCGGTCGCACAGCGCTGCCGACGTGCCGCCCAGGGACGGGGACGCGTGTCGTCATGCGGCCCGCCGCGCGCCCCACCCCAATCCTCCGCGGCATGCCGCATGGTGGCCCGACTCGGGCGGCGAGGTAGCCGACGCGATGAGCCCCTCCGACCGGTCTCTCTACACCAAGCCTTTCCTCCTGGCCGCGGCGGCCAATTTTCTGTTCTTCGCCAATCTCAACGGGTACACTCTGCTTCCCCTCCACATCCAACAGCTGGGCGGCCGCGAGGGGCAAATCGGCATGATCATGGCCATGTACCCGGTCGCGGCCATTCTCTGCCAGCTGGGCATCGGGCCGTTGGTCGATCGTTTTGGCCGCAAGCCGTTCATCGTCCTCGGCGCCGGCCTGGTCACCGCCGTCTCGACGGCATTCCTGTTTTCGTCGGAGCTGGGCTGGCACTTCTACCTTCTGCGGTTTCTGCAGGGATTGGCGTTTGCCGGCTTCTCGACGAGCAACCTCACCTTGCTGGCCGACCTGGCACCCACGAGCCGTCGCGCCGAAGCCGTGGGGGTCTTCGGCGTGTCCGGGCTGGTCACGATCGCGCTTGCCCCCGCCATCGGCGAGGCGCTCGTCCGAACGTCCGGTTTCCGTCTGCTGTTCGCGGAAACGCTGTTGCTCGGCGCAGCGGCGCTGGCCGTGTGTCTGGCCACCGAGATTCCGAGACCCATGGCCGTCGAGTCCCCCCAGCCGCTCGGTGCAGGATTCTGGCGAGGCTTCACGCCCGTGCTGCTCGCCAGCTTTCAGTTCGGTCTGGCCAACTCCGTTGTCTTTGTGTTTCTGCCGCCGTTTGCGCGGTACGCGGGGTTGCCTCGCGTGGCTCCTTTCTATGTCGTGTACACGATCATGGCGGTGGCGGTCCGTTTCCTCGGGGGCCGACTGGCCGACCGACTGGAGCGACGGCAGGTCATCCTGCCGTCGCTGATCGGACTGTCCGCGGGCATCCTGCTCTTCAGCGTCTTGCGATCCATCTGGGTGCTGGTTCTGATCGCGTTCATCAACGGGACCGCGCACGGGTTCGTCTTTCCCGCCGCGAGCGCTCTGGCCTTTGATCGCGCCCCCCGCGGGGCGCGGGGCAAGGCGCTGGCGATGTTCAACACGGCGGCCCTGGCGGGCGCCATGGCCGGCGCGGCAGGCTTCGGCTGGTTGGCCGAGCTCGTCGGTTACCGGGCGGGCTTCGTGATCCTGGGCCTCGCCTTGGCCGTCGGGTCGGTCGTTTTTTGGCGCAAGAGATAGCGCGCCGCAACGCGTGGCGTCGCGGGCCGGATGGCACGCCGATGGTGTGGGTCGGCGCCTCCGGACGCGCCCCACGGCGCGCGAGGGCCGGTTTCCGGGGGGTGTGCCGTGGACTGTCGTGGGGCGCGGGGGCACCCGGCGAAATCGACTCGGAGCCGGATCGAGCCGGATGTGGCCGATGCCGCGCGGCTGCATGCGGCGGGCGGGTGAACTACAGGATTTGCGACAGCTCCCGCGCCTCGACGTAATTCGGATCGATCTCGAGGGCGCGCCGGCAGCAGCGCTGCGCTCCGTTCAGGTCGCCCAATTCCTTGAGGCAGAGCGCTTTGTGGTACCATGCCGTCTTCGAATTCGCGTTGTACCGCAAGGCCTCGTTGAAGCTGGTGGTGGCCTCCGTGAACCTTTTCAGGCGGAGGAGACAGATGCCCCGATTGTTCCAGGCATTCAGGAGGCGGCTCGGGTCCCGGATCTCTTTGATGCCACGGTCGAATTGGGTCACGGCCTGTTCATGTTCCTCCATGTGCATCAGTGCCGTTCCCAGGTCGATACCGTGTTCGGAGTCGGTCCGGCCGGGCTGCGCGGAGCGGCCCGGACCGGAAGGTTTCGACTGGGCCAACAGGGCGTCGGCTTGGAGGGAATACGCCAGTTCCTGCGTGGAGGCCGCCTTGGCGCACGTGCGCAGGAGGTGCCCTCTGATTCCCTTTGTGAAGAGGAGTTCCTGGAATTGCTGATGGTCCATGTCCGCGGCCATTCGCACCAACAGGTCCCCCACCAGGCGATTCATCTGGACGACGCGCGTCCGCTCCCTGTCCATATAGCCGGGGCGGCTTTCCACCTCGGGGGCGAGGTACCGATCCGTCGGCGTGAAGAGGGCGTGGTTCAGCGCGCTCGGGCTGATCGACAGGAAACGGTAGAAACCGGCGCGCTCTCTGTCGCTGTTCCGGAACCGCCAGCGGGATTCCAGATAACCCGGAACGTCGCTGGCCAGGAGGCTGGTCGCGAACTGGGAACCCAGAAAACGAAACTTCTGCGGGCCATCGAGATACTGGCGCGCCAGAGACAAAAACAGGGCCAGGTCCGACCGAAGACAGTAGCGGTCGTTCTTCCAGCGCGGTTGTCCTCCGGCTTCCGCGACCACGACGTTCTCGCGGACGAGGTCCTGGATCACCTCACGGACATCCGTCAGGGGCTCGCGCGTTTCCTTCGCCAGGGCCTCCAGGTTTCGAGGGATCATGTCCAGCATGGTCAGGAAAAGCTTGTCCCGCACGTACGTGTCGACCAGCCGTTTGCCTTCCAGCCCCGGGTCCAGCCGCTTGATGTCTCGCGCGACGACGCGCGAGACCAGCTCGCCGTGGGAAGCCAGGACGGCGAACCCCGAAGGTTTCCGACCGGTGAGCGTCATCTGGACCCAGTAGAACTGACCCTCGTGATACGCCAAGTACCGCGGGCCGGCGTCGGTTCGAATGCGGGACTTGATGGCCGGTTCGACGACCTCCGGCGGACCGATCAGACGGGCCCGCCGGAGGAGCGCCAGGAGTTTCTCGGGGGCGAACACGTGAAACTCGCCCTTGCCCCTTTCCTCCATGGCGGCGTACCATTCCCGTGCCGGCTTGCTCAGCCCGGAGAACGCCAAAAACAGCCCGACCAACCGTCTGTCTTTTCGTTTTCCTTGGGTGTACGCGGCCAGGAAGCGCTTGAGTTCGTCCGGACCGACCTCGCGCGGAAGGACACGAGCCTTGCACAGGATGGCGGCCTGCGTCGCGCGATGTTTGGCTTTGACATCGAGGTCGGTCCCGGCCGCAGCAATCTGTACCCGAAAGCCGTCATACCCCAGTTCGTCCAGCAAACGCTTTACGATCTGGTTCAAGAGTCGGCCTTTATCCTTGGCCGACTCTGCAAGCACCTTGATCGTCATCTGGCCTCCGGCCATCCCCCGGATTACATCCGATCTTTTTCTTCGATGTACTCCGTCAGATAACAGCGGCTCATCTTTTTCCGCTTTTCCCGTGGGGCCCCCTCACGTTCCAGGGCCCGGGGGTCGGTAATCAACGCCGGGCTGAGCGTGGGCGCATCGCCGGGCAATTTCGTCCCGCTTCCGGATGGCCTCGACGCGAGTTTATTTGAGTTCAGGCCACACGGCCGAGAAGCCCACGGAACTGTGTCAACACCGTATATAGTGAAAAAGTCACGCGGCACCGACGCCGCGTCCCGAAACGCGTCGAAGAAGGAGGATGACGACGGGCAATAGTCGGTGGGATCTGGACACGCTAAGAGCTCCGCTGCCGACTCCATGATCGCGAGTTTTTGATTTTACTAGCACGCCAAGCGCCGGTGCGTCAAGGGTCAACTCGCCGAAGAGTTCCAAAAGTCTCAGAAAAACGCGAGGTTTTTGGCGGACCAGGTTCGTTGACATTTTGACATCAGAGTGATACAGTGTTCAAAAACTCCTTTTAACAGGACTCGTATTCACGTGAATTTAAAGCGACTTTTTAAATGTAATCATAGATGGTCGTGCTGTTTTCGGGTATCCGGCCGTGGATCACGGGAGATCCGTGCAGTCTCGTTGGACAATCTGCTCGGGTGACCAGGGACGACGGATCGAGGACGTAAAGGTGCTGCGCAGGCCCCGGTCGGAGACCGGCGTCACCGACCCGGTTCGCCCTTTCTTGGTGTCAGTCGACGCCGAGGAGACACGATGAAGATCCGCGTGAAGCTTTTTGCGTCGGTCAAGGAGATCGTTGGAAAAAGCGAAATGATTTTGGACGTGCCAGACGGGACACGGGCATCCGCGCTTCCGGATCGTCTGGCAACGGCATACCCCGCGATGCGGGCGCTGGCCTTGGTCCTGAAGACCGCGGTGAACCACGAGTACGCGGACGGCGAACGCGTCCTGGTTGAGGGGGACGAGGTCGCCTTGTTGCCTCCGGTGAGCGGAGGCGCGGACGTCTTCGAGATCACCGAGGCGCCGTTGTCGCTGGATGCCTTGGCCAGGGCGGTCGGGCAGGACACCTGCGGGGCGATCGCCGGGTTCTTGGGCGTCGTACGGGGTTTTGCGCGCGGGCGGCGAATCCGCCACCTCGAATACGACGCCTACCCGGAGATGGCCATCGCCAAGATGCGCCAGATCGGCGACGAGATCCGGGCCCGCTGGCCCGTGGACCGGATCGCCATGGCGCATCGGGTCGGGCGGCTTGGTGTCGGCGAGGCGAGCGTCGCCATCGTCGCGGCCTCGCCGCACCGGCAGGAGGCTCTGCAGGCGTGCGCCTACGCCATCGAGCGGCTCAAGGAGATCGTGCCCATCTGGAAGAAAGAAGTGTGGTCGGACGGTGCCGAGTGGATCGGGTCGACCGTGGACGAGCATCGGATGGAGCGGCAAGAGGCCGACCGCGCGGCGGATACATCCGCGCGCCCCTCGCCGCCGCCCGTTGCGGATGCGTGAGGCCGGTTCGGGTCTACCGCGCACGGTCGCGCAAAGCCCGGAGCGTCGCCTCCAGCCGCTGGATCTCCTCGCCGTAGCCGGCGAAATTGCCCTGCCGGAGCATCTCCTGAGCTCGTCCGTACTGCTGCAGCGCCTGCTCCGCCAGACCGCGCACGTTCGTGTCCCGCGCCGTTCCCGGCGGCGCCGCCGCGACCGAGGTCTCGGTGCGGGCGACCGGTGCCGCCTTGGCGCCGCTCCCGAACAGCTGCGCGAGCGAGGCCTCGAGGTTTCCCTCCATGGCGATCTGATTTCCCATGGAGACGATCACCCGCTTGAGTTCCGGCAGCGAGCCTTTCTCGGCGGCGAGGTAGAGGGGCTGAACGTAGAGCAGCGACTGCTCGATGGGGATGGCCAGCAAGCTCCCGCGTATGACCTGCGACCCGCGCGAGCTCCACAGGCTGAGCTGCTGCGAGATGAACGCATCCTGATCGATTCTGGCGTCGATCTGGCGCGGTCCGTAGATGAGCTTCTGCTTGGGGAAGTTGAAGGCGATCAGCTTGCCGTAATGGGTGCCATCGGAACGAGCGGCCATCCAGGCGATCATGTTGTCTTTCTTGCTGGGATTGAAGGGGAAGAGCAGGATGAACTCCTCGACCTTTTCACCGGGGAGCCGCATGATCGTGTAGTACGACTCGATCTCCCGTTCCTGTCCATCCACCATCCGCCGGGGGATGTTCCAGAGATCCTCCTTGTTGTAAAAGACCTGCGGGTCCTGCATATGGTAGGTGGCGAACATCCGCGCCTGGATGCCGAAGAGGCCCTGGGGATAGCGGATATGGGGCTTCAGATCCGGGGGCATCGCGGACAACGGCTGGAAGAGGCCGGGAAAGGCCTGCGCGTATGCCTTGATCACCGGGTCGTCCGGCTCGCTGATGTAGAACGCCAGCGTCCCATCGTACGCGTCCACGACGGCTTTCACCGAGTTTCGAATGTAATTGCCGAGCCCGCGCACCGGCTCGGAATACGGGAACCGGTTGCTGGTGGTGTACCCGTCGATGATCCACGTCAGGTGGCCATCCTGACGGATGACCAGATAGGGGTCGCGGTCGAACTGGATGAAGGGGGCCGCCGTTCGGACTCGGTCCTCGATCTGCCGGTGGTACATCACGCGGCTCTCGCCGATGATGTCGTTGGACAGAAGGACCTTGATATCCGCGAAGCGGAGGGCGAAGAGCAGTTTCCGGAAAAGCGAGTGGATGGGCACACCGCCGGTGCCGCCGTAGGTGGTGTACACGTTCTTGTCGCCGGCGGGGTAGTCCAGCTCCTGCGCCCGGGTTTTCACGAAGACGTAATCGCCGCCCACGTCGTTGGCGATCTCCCCGTAGTAAATCTCGGGCCGGGTCACCTTGATGGGCCCGGAGGAGGCGGGCGGAATGTCTTTGATCCAGAACTCCGGCAGCCCTTCCGGCGAGATGCGATTCACCGGGCCCAGGACCACCCCGTATCCATGCGTGTACGTCAGGCGCTCGTTGATCCAGATCCGGCTGGGCAGGTTCTTGTAGGACAACTCGCGCGCGGAGAGCATGACTTGCCGGAGCTGGCCGTCCACCATGTACCGGTCGTTGTCCACATCCACAAAGCGATAATAGGTCCGGATCTCCTGCAGCTGCGCGTAGGTTACCAGAAGCGGGCGGTGGTCCCAGAGCCGGATATTTTTTACGGTCGGATCGTTGTTCCGGAGGTCGGCCAAGGTCAGCGTTTCCTCAGCCGGGAACTCCTCTTCCTTTACCCGGTCGAGCGCGTAGGCCATGCGGGTGTGTTTGATGTTCTGTTCGATGTACGGCCGCTCGGCGACGATCTCGTTGGGGACGACGCGGAGCCGTTGGATGGCGCTCGGCAGGACCCCCAGCCCCAGGATGTTGACGGCGAACAGGATCCCGACCGCGAGGTAGACGGGGCGGATCCCCCGCCGGCCGATCTGCCATATGCATAGGGCGGCGCAGGCCAACGCCGCCACGGCCAGGATGCGCAAGGCGGGAAGGTTCACGGCGATGTCGGTATAGCCGGCGCCGAATACGATGCCGGTCGGGGACAGGAGCAGGTGGTAGGTGTCCAGGTAATAGCCGCCGGCCTTCACGATCAGGATGAGCGCGCCGAGCGCGAGCAGATGGGCGCGGGCCTGCGGGACCACCGCAGGGCCCCGCGGGGTGATCTGGATCCCCCGGTGCAGGACGTACGTCGCCACCGTCAGGAGCAGGGCAATGCCCAGCACCGCGAGGGCCCAGCCGTAGAGAGTGTCGAGGAGCGGCAGGCGGAAAATGTAGAATCCGATATCGCGTCCGAAGAGGGGGTCCTGCACGCCGAAGGGTTGGGCGTTGAGGAAACGCAAGACCGTTTCCCATTGCCCTGCGGCGTGCATGCCGGCGAGAATGCCCAGAATGACCGCCCCGGGAAGCAGGAAGCGCCGAAAGAGAGGCTCGATGACCAGGCGGCTCGGGAGTCCGAGGGGATCTTCGAGCTCCAGCAGGACGTCGCCGGTTCTGGACCGCGCCGCGAACCGCACGTTGGCGTAGACCACCAGCGCGAAGGCGAGGCCGCCCACCACCCCGAGGGCGATCTTGTACCACAGCATGGTGGTGAAGACCGAGGTGAGCGCGACTTCCTGGAACCAGAGGTAGTCGGTGTAGAGGGGCAAGACCTGGCCCGCCAGATTCAGCGCGAGGAAGGCGAGCACGATGGGAACGATCAGGGATCGGGGCAGCATTCCTCACTCCTTTGGGCCATCGAGAAAAGGATGCGGGTCTTATAGCCCACACCGGAGCGGCTTGTCAAATCAAAGCGGCCTGACCAACGAGGCTCGTTCGTCCGGCGGCGCGATTCGCGGACAGCCTCGACATTTCGCTTGACCGACCCCGGCCGCCTCGGTACGCTCCGGTTCCAGCCGGACGTGACCCGGCGCCTCCGGATACGGAAGGATACACCCGTGCGACGATGGTGGCGGTTGTTTGGCGTCGTGATAGGCGTGGCCCTGCTCGCCGGCCCGGGCTGCTCGCGGGAGCCGTCCCGCACCGCGCCGGCCGCGGTCCCGCCCGGCGAGCGGAAAATCACCGTCGGCGTGGCGAAGGTCGAAGGACGGGACGTCGAGCGATCCGTGCAGCTTGTCGGGACGTTGACGGCGCAGGAAGAGGTCACGCTGGGAACCGAGGCGCCCTCCACCGTCGCCAAGATTCTGGTGGATATGGGCGATCGTGTCCAGGCGGGCCAAGTCGTCATCAAGCTGGACGACCGGGAGGCCCGGCTGGAAGTGGAGCGGCTGACCGCCAGCCTCCAGGCCGTGCGGGAATCGCTGGGCCGCTCGCGACAAATGCTGGAATCCAGCCAGGCCAACGTCGAGCGAGCGCAGGCCGTCCTGGCCGACGCGCGGATCAACCTCAAGCGGTTCGAGGGTCTCTTCGCGGAGGGCGCCATCTCGGCCAGCCAGCGGGATTCCGCCCGGACGCAGCACGACGTGGCCGTGGCGACGCTGCGCGCCAGCGAGGCGCAGTACGAGAGCGACCGTGCCGCCGTCGGGAACGCCGAGGCGAGCGTGGTGCAGGCCGCGGCCGCGCTGGACATCGCCAGGAAGCGGTTGCAGGACACCGACGTCGTGGCGCCCATCGCCGGCTTCGTGCGCAAGCGGCTGGTGAACGTGGGGGAGACCTTCAAAGAAAAAACACCGCTCATGAGCCTCGTGGCCACCCACGCGCTGAAGCTGCAGGGCGACGTCCCGGAGCGGTTTGCGCCGCAGATCGACGCGGGGCGCAGCGTGCGCGTGGAAGTGGAGGCGTTTCCCGGTCAGACCTTCCCCGGCACGATTACGCGGGTGAGCCCCGCGGTCGACGTGGAAAGTCGGAGCTTCGCGGTGGAAGCGTCGATTCCGAATCCCCGGGGCGTTCTCAAGCCGGGCTTCTTCGCCAAGGCCTCGATCCTGACCGGCACCGAGCGGAACGCCCCCTTTGTTCCCGAGGAGGCGGTGGCGAGCTTCGCGGGGATCGTCAAGGTGTATGTGATCGTCGACGGCAAGGCCGAAGAGCGCCGGGTCAAGACGGGGGTGCGTCAGAACGGCCGCGTCGAGATCCTGGAAGGCGTCAAGGTGGGGGAGACGGTCGCCACCTCCAGCCTCAGCCAGTTGGCCACCGGCACCGCGGTCACGGTCCAGACCGGCGCGGGGAACGGCCCAGGGCCGGACAAGGGCGAGGGCGGCGGGGCGGGGAAGGCGCGGTCCACACGGAAGGCCTCGTAGGCCCTCCGGCGGCAGGCATCAGATCCCCAGGTACCGCCGCTTGATTTCCGCGTCGTGGGCTATCTCCTCGGCAGAGCCCGCGTGGACCACGTGGCCGTTCTCCAGGATGTAGGCCCGCTGGGATACGCCGAGCGCCAGCGTCGAGTTCTGTTCCACCAGGAGAATGGTCTCGCCTTTCTCCTTCAGGTCGCGGATGATCTTCATGACCTCCGTGACCATGATGGGGGCCAAGCCCTCGGTCGGTTCGTCCAGCAGGACGAGATCCGGGTTCCCCATGAGCGTCCGGGCGATCGTCAACATCTGCTGTTCGCCGCCGCTCAACACCTCCCCTTTGCGGTCGTGAATCTCCCTCAGCTTCGGGAAGTGCCGGTAGATCCGGTCCAGGGTCCACCCGTCGGTGCCCCGGTTCCCGCCCTTCCTGGCGATCTCCAGGTTCTGCTTGACGGTGAGGGTCGGGAAGATCCGGCGGTTGTCGGGGACGAACCCCACGCCGCGGTTGGCGATCGTGTACGGAGGCAGGCCGACGAGGTTCTCGTTCTTGAACATCACGCGGCCCGCGCGCGGCGGGGTCAGCCCCATGATGGAGCGGATCGTGGTGGTCTTGCCCGCCCCATTCCGCCCCAGAAGGGCGACGACCTCGCCTTCGCGGATCTCCAGCGAGACGTCGAAGAGCACCTGGGCGTCTTCATAAAAGGTGTTGATCTTCTCGAGTGACAGCATCGGGTCCATCCTCCACCGCAACCGGTTTCAGCACACCCGCCGCCGTCGCCGGGAACAGCCTGCTAGGCCAGAACGTGCTGGCCGCCCAGATAGGCCTCCTGGACCTGGGCGTTGGCGCGGATGGTCTGGGGCGTTCCCTGCGCGAGCAGGCGCCCCTGGTGCATCACCACGATGTGGTCCGAGATGGAGAGCACCACGTCCATGGCGTGCTCCACCACCAACAAGGTGAGCCGGCTTGCGAGCTGTCTCATGAACGCGGCGATCCGCGCGCGGTCCTCGGACATCAACCCGCTCATGGGCTCGTCGAGGAGCAGGAGCGACGGCTTGGCCGTCAGGGCCACCGTGATTTCCAGGATGCGGCGGTCGCCGTAGGAGAGTCCCTTCACCGGCGTGCGCTGCTTTCCGGCGAGGCCGATCTCGCCGATGATCCGGTCGGTTTCGGCCTTCACCGCGGACAGGGCGTCGGTCGACGCGAGAACCTCCGGGCCGTGCCCCTGCTGCGCCTGGACGCCCAACCACACGTTCTCGTACAGCGACAGCTCGTTGAACAGGTTGATGATCTGGAACGAGCGCGAGATGCCGCGCCGGACGATCTGATGGATGGGCAGACGGGTGATGTCCTCACCGCGGAAAATGACCTTGCCGGCGTCGGGCCGGATCATTCCCGTGATGAGGTTGAACAGGGTTGTCTTGCCCGCGCCGTTCGGGCCGATCACCGAGGTGAGCTTTCCCTCCTCGATGGCCAGATCCAACGAATCGGTGGCCCTGAGCCCACCGAAGTTCTTTGTCAGCCCTTCTGTCGCCAGGATGACCATGGGTCCCTCTCTCTGTGGCGCGCCTACCGCAGGATCGTCTGCTTCCTGCCGCCGATCAGCCCCAGGATCCCGCTGGGGATGAAGAGGATCACCAAAACGAAGATCATGCCATAGACCAGCATCCACGACTCCCAATAGGCGCTCAGCAGATCGCGCGACACGATGAAGATGGCGGCGCCCAGGATGGGGCCGAAAAAGTTCACCGTTCCGCCGCCCAGGAGCGTCATCATCACCACGTTGCCGGACTGCGTCCAGTCGAGAACGCCGGCGAACGCCGAGTTGATCAACAGGGTGTACAACCCCCCCGCCAAGCCGGAAAACAGACCCGAGATGACGAACGCGCCCCATTTGTAGGCCGCGGTCCGGTAGCCGAGATAGCTCGCCCGAATCTCGTTCTCGCGGATGGCTTGCAGGACCTTGCCGAACGGGGAGTGGACGATCCGCCAGATGAGGAGGGTGCACAGGGCGAACATCACCAGGACGAAGTAATAGTAGGTGAGCGGCGTCGCCAGCTTGATCTGCACCAGGCCCGGCAATCCCACAGGCATCCGGTCGATTCCCGACAGGCCCGTCTCGCCCCCGGTGAACTCGTCCCATCGGAAGGCGACGAAGTAGAAGACCTGGCTGACGGCGATCGTGATGAGGGCGAAGTAGATCCCTCGCTTCTTGGCCACCAGGAAACCGATGAGCGCGGCAAACACTCCGGCGACGACGATGCTGAGCGCGAGGGGTCCCCAGACACCCTGCGAGATGCGAAGGAAACAGATCCCCGCGGCGTAGGCACCGATCCCGAAAAAGGCCCCGTGCCCGAACGAGGGGAGCCCGGTGTACCCGAGGAGGATGTTGAACCCCAAGGCGAAGAGCGACCAGATGAGCACCTCGGTTCCCAGAGAGAGGTATCTCCCGACGACGGGCAAGTAGGGGAAGAGCGCGAAAAGCAGGAAGACGCCCCACATGGGGCCGGTGGCCCACCGATTCCCGTTGGCACTCGACCCCATTTCACACCTCCAACACGCTCTTCTCGCCCATGAGTCCCCGAGGACGGAACAGGAGGACGAGGGCCAGGATGACGAACGGGATGATGTCCGAGACGCGGGCCCAGAACATGACCGAGATGCTGGTGGAGAGGCCCACGATCAGGCCCGCCAGGATGCTGCCCCAGAAGCTCCCGATGCCGCCCAAGACGACGATGACCATGGCGGGCATCAGGATCGCCGTACCCATGGTGGGCCGCACGCTCCATATCGGAGCCGCGATCACGCCCGCCACCCCCGCGAGGATGGAGCCGATCACAAAAACGACGCTCCGCATCCGCGGCAAATTCTTTCCCAGAGCCATCACCATCTCCGCATCACTGGCCCCCGCCTTGATGATTGCGCCGTAGGGCGTCTTTTCCAGAAACAGCCAGACCAGCAAAATGATTGCGATGGCCAGGATGGCGAGGATGAGGCGGTATTTGGAATAAATCATAAACCCGAGATCGAGGGAGCCGGCGGCGAACTTGGGGGCCGCCACCGAATAGCCCGTCTTGCCCCACACCATGCGGATGATCTCTTCCAGGGCCGTGGCCAGCCCAAAGGTAAGGAGGAGCCCGAAGAGCGGATTCCCGCCGTAGGTGCGATGGATCACCAGGCGCTCGAGGATCCATCCGACCATGCCGACAAGGACGGGGGCGAGGATGAGGGCCAGCCAGAACCCCACGTACTTCTGCATCGAAAAGGCGAAGTAGGCTCCAAGGGCGAAGAGGATGCCGTGGGTGAAGTTGATCACCTGCATCACGCCCAGGATCAGCGTAAAGCCCAGGGCGACCACCGCGAAGATCAACCCCAGCACGACGCCGTTCATGGCAAACGACAGCAACTCCATCATAGCGCTCTCCATCAGAGGATCCGGCGGGAACACCCGGGGGTGCCGAGCCGGAGGGGGGCCGCGCCGCCCCCCTCCGGCCTCGGGATTAACCCGGGTATGGGCCGAGATTGACCTTGTTCTCTTCGCGCGTCCGGGCCGTGTCTTTGCCCGGAGCCCAGCGCAGGACCTCCACGAAATCGGTGCGGTCTTTCATCTCGCTACTCTTCTTCGAGCGCACCACGTAGGAGGCCCAGAGGAACTTGTGGTCCCAGTCGCGTATCGTCAGCGGGTCGTTCTTGAGGGAGTCGGGGGAGGTGTGACCTTCCATCGCCTTGATGACGGCGGTAACGTCGTCCTTGCCGGCGCGCTCGATGGCACGGAGCAGTTCGCGCACCCCGATGTAGCCGTTCACGGTGTTCGCGGTCGGCACGGGGATGAGGGTGGCGGGCCAGCGCTTCTTGTAGGCGGCCACGAACTCCTTCACCCCGGGGGCATCGATGTAATGATACCACTCCATGAGGTGAATGCCCTGCATCTTGTCGGGCCCGACCGCCCACAGGTCCTCGAAGTTGATGAGCGTGGAGACGACGGTCGTTTCCTTGTAGATCCCGAACTCGTACATCTGCTCCATGAGCGCGGCCAGATCGATCCCGCCTACGGTGATCACCAGGGCATCGGGCTTGGCCGAACGGACCTTGAGCAGAAAGGCGCTGAAATCCCGCGTGTTCAGCGGGATCTTGGATTCGCCCAGGTCCACACCCCCGAACTTCTGGAGGATGATCTTCGCCCACTTCGTGCCCGACCAGCCCCACTCGTAGTCGTGCGTGAGGAAATACCAGCGCTTCCCAACCTTTTCGATGAGGTAGGGGGCCAGGGTGCGGAGCGCCATGGCCATGTCGGGGGGGACCATGAACTGGACACGGCGACCGTACTGTTCGGTGAGGGTGTCGGAGTTCTGGTTGGAGGCGATGTACAGGGCGCCGTTGCGCTGGCAGACCTCCCCCACGGAGACGGCGACCGAGCTGGAGACCCCGCCGATGAGGTACTTCACCTTGTCGACCTCGATGAGTCGCCGGGCCTTCCGCGCGCCGACCTGCGGATCGGTCTCGTCGTCCTCCACGACCAGCTTCACGGGACGACCCAGGACCCCTTTCTCTTTGTACTCTTCGGCGGCCATCGTCATACCCAAGCGTTCCATCATCCCGTGGTCGGCATAATTGCCGCTGGCGGGACTCACCACGCCGATGACGAGGGGATCGGCCGCCAGACCATGTCGGAGCACGAACGGCCCCGTGGCGCCGATCAACGTCGCACCGGCCGCCGCGCCTTTGATCAAGGTTCGTCGTGAAATGTGCATACCTGCTCGTCGTTTCATGGGGCGCTCCTTCCTCCGCAAAAGGTTGACGGACAGGCGAGCGGAACGCTCGGGGTCTCCCCAGCCGAGATGCCGGAAGGGGGGGACCGTGTCGCCCCGCCGTCTCGGGCGGCGCCATCATACTCCGACGGATGCGCTTGTCAATAATCCGGCTGGGCGTATTCTCTCGAGTGTGCCTGGCATCCCCGCTCGCTTTCCGCGGTTCTTTTCGGTATGATGCTCCAGCGTACCGTTGGGTATTCGCATGCGATACGGGGGACAGGTCATGTCGCAGGCTGCAAGCCCGTTGCCGCTGGCGGGTGTCCGGGTTGTCGAGCTGGGCCAGCTCATCGCCGGGCCCTTTGCCGGCAAAACGCTGGCCGACTTCGGTGCCGAGGTCATCAAGATCGAGCCACCCGGGGAGGGAGACCCCCTCCGCACCTGGCGCCTGTTGCACCAGGGCACCTCGGTCTGGTGGCAGGTCCAGTCGCGCAACAAACAGTCCGTGGTCGTGGACCTCCGCCGACCGGAGGGGCAGGAGATCGCGCGCCGCCTGATCCGCGAGGCGGACGTGCTGATCGAAAACTTCCGGCCCGGCACGCTGGAAGGTTGGGGGCTCGGCTGGAACGAGCTGTCGCAGCTCAACCCGGGTCTCGTCATGCTGCGGATCTCCGGCTACGGCCAGACCGGCCCCTACCGGGACCGGCCGGGCTTCGGGGTCATCGGCGAGGCGATGGGCGGGCTCCGCTACATCACCGGCGAGCCGGGGCGTGTGCCGGTCCGGGTGGGGCTGAGCATCGGGGACTCGCTGGCCTCCCTCCACGGCGTGATCGGGGTCCTCCTGGCGCTCTATCACCGGAAGGTGAACGGCGGGCAGGGCCAGTACATCGACGTGGCCCTCTACGAGGCCGTCTTCAATATGCTGGAGAGCACCCTGCCGGAGTACGATGCTTTCGGTGTGGTCCGTGAGCGGACCGGGAGCGCGCTGCCCGGCATCGCCCCGACCAACGCGTACCCTTGTCAGGACGGCCAGTACGTCCTGGTGGCCGGCAACGGCGACAGCATCTTCAAGCGGCTGATGGAAGTGATCGGGCGGCCCGACCTGGCGAACGATCCGGAGCTGGCACACAACGAGGGGCGGGTGCGGCGGGTGGAGGAGTTGGACCGGGTCATCGGGGGCTGGACGGTTTCCCGCAGCATCCAGGAAGTCCTCAACGTCATGGCCGAGGCCAAGGTGCCCGCCGGGCGGATCTACTCGGCCCGGGACATCGCGGAGGACCCCCACTACGCGGCGCGCGGCAACGTCGTCCGGATCGTGACCCGCGACGGCCTCGAGCTGAAAGTGCCCGCCGTATTGCCCCAGCTGTCGGAGACCCCAGGCTCGATCCGGATGACGGCGCCTCGCCTCGGCGAGGACACCGAGACGGTCCTCCGGCGGTTCGGCTACTCGCCCGAGCAGATCGCCGCGCTGCTGGAAGCGAAGGTCATCGGCGGAGGTGAGGCGTGATGCTCGGCGACACCGGAAAACGCATCGTCGTGCAGGAGGTGGCCCCGCGCGACGGCTTCCAGATCGAGCCCGCGTTCATTCCCACGGAGGCCAAAGTCGCGCTGATCAACGCCCTGGGGGAAACCGGCCTGCCCGCCATCGAGGCCACCTCGTTCGCCTCCCCGAAAGCCATCCCCGCCCTGCGGGATGCGGAGGAGGTGATGCGGGGCATCGCGCGGGCGTCGGGCGTGACGTATGCCGCCCTGGTGCCGAACCTGCGCGGGGCGGAACGGGCGCTGGCCGCGGGCGTGGACGAGATGAATCTGGTGATGTCGGTCAGCGAGACGCACAATCTGGCCAACCTGCGGATGACCCGCGAGCAGTCCTTCGTCCAGCTCTGCGAGGTGGTCCGCGCGTGCGCGGGACGCGCGGCCGTCAACGTGTCGCTGGCCACGTCCTTCGGATGCCCGATGGAGGGTGCGGTGCCCGAGGCCGAGGTGTGGCGCTGGGTGTCCCGGGTGCTGGACGCGGGCGTCTCGAACATCACCCTTGCCGATACGACGGGCATGGCGCATCCCGCGCAGATGGCCAGGATGGTCGGGGCTTTCCGTGACCGCTGGCCGAACGCGCGTCTGACCCTGCATCTGCACAATACCCGCGGGCTGGGTTTGGCCAACGTCCTGGCCGCCCTCGGGGCCGGAGCGGACCGGTTCGATGCCTCGCTCGGCGGTCTGGGGGGATGCCCGTACGCGCCGGGCGCCACCGGAAACGTCTGCACGGAAGACCTCGTGCACATGCTGGAGGCCATGGGTTATCGGACCGGGGTGAACCTGCCGCGGCTGGTGGCGTGCGCCCGATCGCTGCCGACCCTCGTGGGCCACGAGGTGCCCGGGCAGGTCGCCAAGGCCGGCCGTATCACCGACCTGCATCCGGCGCCGGTTTGGTTGGCCGAGGTACGGGCGAACGCCCTGGCGAAAGGCTAGACCGGCCGCTCCAGCACAGAGCTCGGGATTCTGCTTGACACGCAAACCGACTCCAGGGTATCCCAGAGCCTACCGCGCCGGACTCGACGGGCGGCGCGGTCACTGGTCTGGACACGAGGAAGGGGAGGATCACACCATGGCGTATCGAAGGTGGAAGACCGGCGTGTGCGCGATCGCGCTGGGCGTGGCGCTGGCAACCGGGGCCGAAGCCGCGGGGGCGAAGACGGAGTTTCGACTCTCGAACCAGCTCCCCCCGTCCCATCACATTTCCAAGGGATTGGTCCTCTTCGCGGCGAAAGTGAAAGACTATTCGAAAGGGGCGGTCGAGGTCAAGATCTTCGACTCGGCCCAGCTCTTCAAGGACACCGAGATCGTGGAGGGGCTCCAGGAAGGGTTGGTCGAGTCGGGGCTCGTGCCGGTGAACAAATGGTCGGGGATGATTCCGGCCGCCGACGTCTTCGAGATGCCGTTCATCTTTACCGATCTCACCTCCATCAAGAAGTTCATCGACGCCGGGGCCGGCGACCTGCTGGACAAGGAGTTCCAGAAGCGGGCGGTCAAGACGCTGTTCTGGGTCGACTACGGCTACATCCAGTTTTTCAACAACAAGCGCCCACTCACGAAACCGGACGACTTCAAGGGGCTTACGATGCGTAGCTTCAGCAGCGGCGATGCCGACACGCTCAAAGCGCTGGGGGCGGCGCCCACCGTCATGAGCTCGTCGGAGATGTACATGGCCCTGCAGCGGGGCACGGTGGACGGCGCCACCACGGGTATGCCCGCCGCCGTCTCGCGGAAGATCCACGAAGTGCAGAAGTTCATGACGGAGGCCAACTACACGACGGCGCAGTTCGTCGTGCAGGCCAACCTCAAGTGGTGGGAGAAGCTGCCCCCGGACCAGCGCGACGCCGTGCTCAAGGCCGGGAAGGACGCGGAGGAGTGGATCCGCGGGGCCATCGCCCAGTCCGAGAAGGAGGCGGAGTCCGTGATCCGGAAGGCGGGCGTGCAGATCCATGCGTTGACGCCCGAGGCGCGGCCGCTCTTCGTCAAGGCCACGGAACCGGTCCGCCAGGCCTTCGCCACCAAGAGCGGCGACCTGGCCAAGAAGCTGATCGACATGGCGCTGAGTCTCAAGTAGCCGGCCGCGACGGCGGGCGACGCGCTCCTCGGCCGCCCGCCGTCGCCACAAACCGAGGGATCTCATGATTGGGCAGCTGCGCGCGGTCGTCGAACGGTGCAATCTCACCCTGGGCATGGTCAGCGGGCTCGGCATCCTCGTGATGGGCCTGATTCTCACCTACGAGGTGGTCTGCCGGTATCTGTTCAGCGCGCCCACCATCTGGGCGCAGGAGACCTCGATCTACCTGTACATGTGGACCATGCTGGCGGCCGCCTCGTACACGCTGCAGACGCGGAAGCACGTCCACGTGGATCTGGTGGTGGACCGGCTGCCGGTGCGCCCGAGGCTGATGTTGGAGGCGGCGACCAGCGCGGTCGGGGCGGTCTTCTGCGGCGTCGTGGCCGTGCAGGCCTACGAGATGATCGCCGCCACGGTGCGCTTTGACAAAGTGTCGGCCACCCCGCTGCGCGTGCCGCTCTGGATCCCCCAGTCGGCGCTTCTGATGGGGTTCGTGCTGCTCACGCTCCAGTTCGCCTTCCTCGTGCTGGATCGGACGGTGGCACTCAAAGCCGGCGGAGGGGAGCGAGGCGCACGCGCATGATCACGCTCGGCTGGGTCACCCTCCTCCTGCTGACCATCCTCTTCGCCGGCTTGCCGGTGGCGTTCTCGCTGGGGGCCACGTCGGTCCTGCTGGTGGGGCTGTTCGACCTGCCCGTCAAACTCATCGCCAGCACCATGTTCACCTCGCTCGACAGTTTTGTCGTCATCGCCATTCCGCTCTTCATCCTGATGAGCCGCCTCCTGCTTGACGGACGGGTCGGCGACGATCTCTTCGAGGTGATGAACGTCTGGGTCCGGCACCTCCCGGGGGGGCTGGGCATCGCCACCATCCTCGCCTGCGCCTTTTTCGCCGCCATCAGCGGGTCGGGCGCGGCCACGGCGGCAACCATCGGCATGGTCGCCTACCCGGCGATGATCGACCGGGGATACCAGAAGACGTTCGTCCTGGGGTTGCTGGCGTGCGGCGGGACGCTGGGGATCCTCATCCCGCCCAGCATTCCGCTCATCGTCTTCGGCGCGGTCACCGAGGAATCCATCGGCAAGCTCTTCATCGCGGGCGTCGTGCCCGGCTTGGTGCTGACCGCGATCCTCATCGTCTACGCCGTGTACCGGAGCAGACGGGGCGGGTATGTTCCGATGCAGGCGGCGTCGTGGCAGGAGCGGCTTCGCGTGACCCGGCGGAACCTGTGGGGAATCGCCCTCCCCTTTCTGATCCTCGGGGGCATCTACACCGGAGCGTTCACGCCGACCGAAGCCGCCGCCGTGGGGCTGTCGTACAGTCTCTTCATCACGCTGTTCGTCTACCGCACCTTGCGGCTCCGGGACCTTCCGGATATCTGCCTGAAGGCCGTGGGCACTTCCTGCATGATCGCGCTGATCATCTCGGGCGCCCTGCTGTTCGGCAGGGTCCTGACCTTGCTCGAGATCCCGCAGACCCTCACCGCGCTCATCATCGAGTGGAAGTTGTCCGCTTTTCTGTTCGTCCTGGCCATGAACGTCCTGATGCTGTTCCTGGGATGCATCCTCGAGACGGTATCGATCATCCTGCTCACCGTCCCGCTAGTCGCACCGATCCTGGAGGCGCTCAAGATCGATCCCATCTGGTATGCCATCGTTCTCACGGTGAACATGGAGATGGCGCTGGTCACGCCGCCGGTCGGGATGAACTTATACGTGATCAACGGGCTGAGCGAGGATATCCACATGTCGGAGGTCATCCGGGGGGTCGCGCCGTTCATCGTCATCCTGGGGGCGTTTCTGCTCCTCACGATGCTTTTCCCACCGATGAGCACTTGGCTGCCCTCCATGATGAAATAGCCGGCGGCCTCCCCCGGCATCGTCCCGGCAAACCGGGCGGATCCTCGCGCCACGGACGGCGCGGCAGGAGCAAATGGATGGCAAGAACAACAACGATGTTGCGAGCGCTTCTCGCGCGGCCGGGGCTGATCATCGCCCCCGGTGTGTACGACGCCCTCTCCGCCAGGATCTGCGAGATGGTCGGCTTCGAGGCGGTGTCTCATTCGGGGTACGGGACGGCCGCCGCAACACTGGGGCAACCGGACATCGGCCTCCTGGACATGACGGAGATGGCGCGACAGGTGGGGTCGGTGGCCAACGCCGTGCAGATTCCCGTTCTCGGCGACGCCGACACCGGGTTCGGAAATGCCGTCAACGTCTACCGCACCGTGCAGGAGTATATTCGCGCCGGCGCGGCCGGTCTGTTTATCGAGGATCAGGTGCTGCCCAAGCGGTGCGGGCACATGCGGGGCAAACAGGTCATCTCCAGGCAGGAGATGCTGGGAAAGCTCCAGGCCGCCATGGACGCCCGGGACGAGCGCGACCCCGACTTCGTCATCATGTGTCGGACCGACGCCATCGCCGTGAACGGCTTCGAGGATGCGCTGGATCGCGCCAAGGCCGCCGTGGATCTCGGGGTGGACATGATCTTCGTCGAGGCCATGGAGACCCGCGGGCAGATGGAGCGTGTGGGGCGCGAGATCCGGGTCCCGCTGATGCTCAACCTTGTCGAGGGCGGCCGCACGCCGCTGGTGTCGTACCGGGACGCCGAGGCGCTGGGGTTCAAGTACGTGGTACCGGCGCTCACCGCGTTGCTGGCGGCGGCCAAGGGCATGTACGACGTCATGCGGCGGGTTCGGGAGGAAGGGGTCTCGGATGCCTACCTGGACCGGCTCTTCAGCTTTCAGGAGTTCGCCAAGATCGTTCACCTCGACCGGTTCCGGCAGATGGAGGACCGCTATCTCCCCTCCCAAACGCTCGAGGAGCGGTATCGCGGCGACCGGTCCGTCGTCTGACGACTCCGCGCGACGCGGCCGCTCGGGACGCCCGGTTCACCCGCCCGCCCGTCTCGTAGTCCCGCAGCGGGCAGCCGTCACGACATGGCCCTCGGTGCGGCCCACCGGCAATTCGCTTGATTTCGTGGTGGCGGCGGCCTAGACTTCGCCCATGTTCCTCGCCGAACTCTGCGTCAAGCGCCCGGTCTTTGCCACCATGCTGATCACGGCCCTGGTGGTGGTCGGGTGGTTTTCCTACGGCCGCCTGGGTCTCGACCTGCTCCCGAAAATCGATCGCCCCACCATCACCATCACCACCAGGTTGGCCGGCGCAAGCCCCGAGGAGATGGAAACGCAGATCACCAAGCTCGTCGAGGAGTCCGTGAACACCATCAGCGGCCTCGAGGAGCTGCGCTCCAGCACCACCGAGGGGAACTCCCGGGTGGTGACGGTGTTCGCCCTGGAGCGCGACTCGGACTCGGCGGCCCAGGACGTGCGCGACAAGATCTCCACCATCCTGGCCAAGTTCCCCAAAGATACCGATCCCCCCATCGTGGAGAAGTTCGACCCCGACTCGGCCCCCGTTCTCGGCATCGTCGTCTCCGCGCGGCGGGACCAGCGCGAGATCACCGAGTTCGTGGATAAACGCATCAAGCAGCCCCTGGAGACGATCAACGGCGTGGGGAGCATCACCTTCGTCGGCGATCGGAAGCGCGAGATCCAGGTCATCCTGGACCCCCGCAAACTGGCGGCGTACGGTGTGAGCATCGAGCAGGCGAAACAGGCCCTGGCCAAGCAAAACCTGGAGATTCCCGGCGGCCGCGTGACGTACGGCGACAGCGAGAAGGTCCTGCGCACCATGGCCCGCATCCGGAGCGCGGACGATTTCGGGGCGGTCATCGTGGCGGCGAAAGGGGGGGCCCCCATCCGCATCGGCGATCTGGGGACGGTCGTCGACGGGACCGAAGAGCCCCGGACGATCTCGCGATTCAACGGGCAGAACGCGGTCTCGCTCCTGGTGCGCAAGCAGTCGGGCACCAACACGGTCAGGGTGGTGGACCTGGTGAAGGAGCGGCTGACCCGGATCGCCGCGACGCTTCCGCCGGACTACACGGTGCAAACGGTCCGCGATCAGTCGCGCTTTATCCGCCGCTCCTTCGAGGAAGTGCAGACACACATGATCCTCGGGGGCTTCCTGGCGGCGCTGGTGGTCCTCTTTTTTATCCGAAACCTGCGCTCCGCCGTCATCGCCGCCATTTCCATCCCGACCTCCATCATCGCCACCTTCAGCATCATGCGGGCCCTGGACTTCACGCTCAACAACATGACGATGCTGGCGCTCAGCCTGTCCACGGGCATTGTCATCGACGATGCGCTGGTGGTGCTGGAGAACATCTACCGGTACATCGAAGAAGAAGGGCGAACCCCCATGGCGGCGGCGGTCGAAGCCACGCGCGAGATCGGTACCGCCGTCATGGCCACGACGCTGTCCCTGGTGGTGATCTTCCTTCCCGTGGCGTTCATGCAGGGTCGGATCGGCCGGCTTTTCTTCCAGTTTGGCATCACCGCGGCCTCGGCGGTTCTCGTGTCGCTGCTGGTGGCTTTCACGCTGACCCCCATGCTCTGCTCGCGTTTTCTCAAGGTGGCCGAGGCGAACGGGGCACAACGGAAATCCAAGGAGTCCGGATATTTCCGCGTCATCGAGCGGGCGTACGACTGGCTGCTCCGGCTCTCCTTGCGCCATCGGTTTGCGGTCTTGACCCTGGCGCTCCTGGTGGGGGGCTCCACCTTCTGGATTTACGGGTACCTCAGCGAGGAAAGCTTCGTCGACGACGATCAGAGCGAGTTCGAAATCTTTATCCAGGCTCCGGAAGGCTCCTCGCTGGACCGGACGGATCGGATCCTGCGGCAGGTGGAGCAGGAGATCGGCAAGCTGCGCGGGGTGCGGGTGCTGTTCACCACCATCGGCGTCGGCGAGCAGACCGCGGTGACGGATGCCAGCATCTATGTGGGCTTGACGCCGCTCCGCGAGGGCACCGAGTTCCAGCGCATCCTGCAGCATCTCGGTATCTGGAAGTGGCTGGGACGGGCGCCGCTCCAGGAACGCCGCTTTCCCCAGACCGCCGTCATGCGGGACGCCCGCAAGGTCATGGCCGGCTATCCCGAGCTGACCAGCAGCGTACAGGATCTCTTCGCCTCGGGCCAGACCGGCTCGCGGCGGCACCCGTTCCAGCTGATTCTGCGCGGACCCGATCTGGAGGGTCTGGATCGATACTCCCAGATGTTGGCCGCTCAGGCCCGCATGGTGCCCGGGATGCTGGATGTGGATACCACGCTGGCGCGCCGCAAGCCGGAGATCCGCGTGCTCATCGACCGGGACAAGGCGGCGGACCTCGGCGTGGGGGTCGACAGCATCGCGTCCAGTCTCCGCACCATGGTGGGCGGGGAGGAGGCCACCCGGTACAAGGAGGCGGACGACCAGTACGTCGTGCGGCTGCGCCTCCGGGACGACTTCCGCAAGGACGCCCAGGTGATCAGCGAGCTGTACGTCCCCAGCCGCACCCGGGGGCTGGTCCCGATGAACAACGTCGTCCGCCTGACCGAGGAGAAAGGGCCCAACCAGATCGACCGGCTGGATCGCGAGCGCCAGGTGGGCATCATCGCCAACCTGGACCCGCAGCTGACCATCGGCGACGCGGTCAAGGCCATGGGTCCCAAGGTCGCTGCGGTGAAGCTGCCCCCCGGCTACTCCACCCGCTACCTGGGGCGGGCGCAGTTCCTCGCCGAGGCGCGCGCCAATTTTCTGCTGGCCCTCGGCCTCAGCCTCATCTTCATCTACATGGTCCTGGCCGCGCAGTTCGAGAGCTTCATCCACCCCCTCACGATCATGATGTCCCTTCCCCTCGCCATGCCGTTCGGGCTGGTGTCGCTGGTGGTGGGGGGATACACGATGAACATCTTCAGCGCCATCGGCATCCTGATGCTGTTCGGCGTCGTGAAGAAGAACGCCATCCTCCAGGTGGATTACACCAACGTGCTCCGGGAGCGTGGCCTGCCGCGCCACGACGCCGTGATCAGGGCCGACCACGCCCGGTTGCGACCCATCCTCATGACGACGATCTCCATCATCGCCGGGATGCTTCCCATCGCTCTCGGCAAAGGCGACGGGTCGGCCTCTCGCGCCGCCATGGCGACCGTCGTGGTCGGCGGCCAGACGCTCTGTCTGTTGCTCACTTTGCTGGTCACGCCCGTGATCTACACCTATTTCGACGATCTGCGATCCCTCAGGATCGGGAAGCTCGCCAAGCTTCCCGAGTGGTTCTGGGAGCGGCTGCGCCGGGCGCCCTCGCGACTCGGCGGCGCCCGCGCCCCCGAGGAGCCGGCCGGTCGACCCGTCGAGCCAACGCCCGCGGGCGATTGATCCGCCCCGGCGTGGAGCAGGATTAGGATACCCCCGCGGCGCCGGCGCGGCCGCCCCGTTTGCCCACTGGCGGTTCCGTCGCGTCGGGGGAGGGCTCGCCGACCTTCGGCGTTGCCGCGTCGGGGGGTGGACGTTCTGCCGGAGGGGCCACGATGAAGCTCGTTCTGATCGTCTTCAACTTCATCTACGACGATTCCGTCAGGGCCATCATCGAACGGCTGAAGATCCCGGGATTCACCGAGGTGCCGCGCGTGTTCGGTACCGGGGAATCCGGCAAGCGGTTCGGCACCCACGCCTTTCCCGGTCACGACACCATGCTTTTCACGATCCTCCCGGAGGAGATGGTCGGACCGCTCGTCGATCGGATTGCAGAGTTCAAGGCGGGGTTGACCGACCGGGCTCGGCGCCACGGCGGCATCAAGGCCTTCGTCCTGCCTGTGGAGCGGATGATCTGACGCGGCTACCGGACGACGCGGAACCGGGCGGAGCGTGTCGAGAGCCGCGCCCCATCCGCGAGATGCGGGGTCCAGGACACGGTGAGCACACCGCCCCGCGCCGTCGCATACTGGAGATACACAAAGCCTTCCGCGCTGGCCCCGGCGAGCAGCCGCCCCTCGCGCAGGCCGAGCGTCAGCACGTCCTGCGCCGCGGGTCTCGGCCACCCGTACGGGTAAAAGTACGGATCGGGATACCACGGCCCGTAGTAGGGTTCCCAGCGGCGTCGCCAGTACGGGTAATACCACGGTCCGGCCACCAGGCGCGGGCGCGGCTGTTCGGAAGGATCCGGCGGGCGCAGACCGCCGGACACGGCGCGCGCCACCTCGCCGGGTGGGACGCCGCGGTACTGCTGGTTCGCGGCGTCCAGCGCCACGAAGTCCTCGTAGCGGATCTGCAGGTCGTCGCTCCGCCCGTTCTCGATCCGGACCCGCACGGGCGTGAAGTACCGCCAGAGGTCGATCGGATACGCCGACCACGCGTTCAGCAGGACGGTCCACCGAATGCCGTCGCCGGTCAGTGTAACCTCGGGCGCGGCGGGCGTCGTCACGGATTCCAGGCGTGGGCCCGCGGCGCACGCGCACAGCAGGCTCAGTGCGGTCAGCGCGACGGCGGCGACCCCGCGTCGCGCGGAACGCCGCATGCGCGGCCGCCGCGGAGCCTTGATTTTTCCCGGAGGCCGGATATAATGCGGTCGCAGGTGTGCGACACCCATGACGACATGATAGCAGGATTCGCGGACAATTCAACGCTCGCAGCCCTGGCAGAGGAGACCAGATGGCAACGCCACGCGCCGACCTTGAGAAAATGACGGCCCCCAAGCTTCGCGAGTTGGCCATCGCCCAGTTCCCAAACCTGACCGGCGTGTCCGGGATGAAGAAGGAGGAGCTGGTCGACGCCATCGTGGCGGAGCAGGTGCGCCAAGGCCTCCTCCCGAAAGAGGAGCGCCAGACGCAGGCCACGGTCAAGATGGGTGCGGCGCAGTTGAAAACGTCCATTCGGGCCCTGAAGGGCGACCGGAAGGCCGCGCTCGAGGCCAAGGATCGCGCCGGACTGCTGGGGGCACGCCTGCGGATCAAACGGATGAAGCGACGGCTTCGGAAGCTGCGAGAGGCATCCTAGAGCCCTCTCCGCCTACGACAATCGCCTGTCGGGATCCATCCACACGGCGACATACTTCAGGAGGGTACCTATGCCGACTTACGATTTTCGCTGCGGCGGTTGTGGGAAGAGATTCACGCTGACCATGTCCATCAGCGAGCGGGACCGCAAACGGATCACGTGCCCCAAGTGCGGATCCAGACGCGTCGAGCCGGTGTTCTCCAGCTTCTTCGCCAAGACCTCGCGCAAGAGCTGACGGAAACGACCTCCGCACCCGGTGCGGAGGTCGTGCGCAGGTGGTGCCTGCGTTCCGGGGGCGACACATGATCCTCGTGACGGGCGCTGGCGGATTCCTGGGACGCCACGTCGTGCGTCGGCTGGTGGGCGCCGGCGAGGCCGTCCGCTGCCTCTGCCGGCCCGGGTCGCCCGGCGGCGATTGGCTGAGGGGCCAGTCGGCGGAACTTTTCTCCGGACATCTCCACGACCCGGACGGCGTCGCCCGCGCCTGCCGCGGCGTCCGCCAGATCATTCATCTGGCCTCTCCCATCCTGGAGGTGCGGGACGCGGTGGTGGAGCAGTTCCACCGGCAGGCGACCGCGTGTCTCGTTGACGGCGCACGCCGGGCCTGCGTGGACCGCTTCCTGATGGTGAGTCCGCTGGGATGCGGCACGTCCGCCGATCTTCCGTTTCTTCGCAGCCGTGGGGCCGCCGAGGAGCATCTGCGGAAGAGCGGGCTTCCCTACGTCATACTGCAGTCGTCGCTGATGTTCGGGGCCGGGGATCGGCTGATCGGAGGGATCATCCGGCTGCTGTGCCGCACGGGGCTGCTGGTGATCCCGGGGACCGGCAAAACGATGCTCCAGCCGGTCTGGGTCGGCGATATCGTCTCCTGCCTGCTGCGGGCGCTGCGCGACGACAAGGTTGCCGATCGCACCATCCCCGTCGGCGGGCCGCAGCACCTCACGTACGAAGAGGTTGCCGACCAAGTCGCCAAGATGCTGAATCTACCCCGAGTGAAGGTGCACCTGTCGCGGCGGACCGTCGGCTGGGCGTCTCGGTTTCTCGAGGGTCTGGGCCGCAACCCCTTTCTCGGATATCGTCATCTGGAACTTCTGGATGTCGGGACGATCACGGCGCTGGACGCGGTGAAGCGGGCCTTCGATTTTCAACCCATGCCGCTCGTCGAGGGCGTCGCCTACCAGCTGGCCCCCCGACAGGACCTCGGCGTTGCCGCGCGCCGACCCGGAGCGGAGCGCAGTTCTCGGATGCGGGGCCATCGCTAGCCGAGGCGCCGAGGACTCGCACGGGCCGCGGCATCCCCCGTCGGGCCCGTTCCCGGGCCATGTCCGCGCGTGCTGCCGCCTTCATCGTGCCGTATGCTGTCGCGGCCGTCTCCCGGGCATGCCCCACAGGGGTGAGGTGGGCCGCATCCGCGCGCGGAGCGCGGGCGCGGCGAGGAGCGTGCGGCCCCGGGTTGGCGACGGGGCGACGCGTGCGGGCGCACGCTTCCGCTTGACTTCCCCGCGAATCGGCGACTATTGTCCGCGCGGCGCCGGGCGCCCGGCCCCGGCGCCCGCCGATGCGGCCAGACCGGCGGTGCCGGACCCCATCCCGTTGCAGACGAGGAGACGAGATGTTCGCCTCACCGGGCTCCCTGGCGTTTCAGATCGGGCCGTTGGCCGTGCGCTGGTACGGGCTCCTCATCGCCGCCGGCGTCATGCTGGGGACCACGCTGGCGCATCGTGAGGCGCTCCGCCGGGGCGAGGACCCGGACACACTGCTCAATCTCATCGTCGTCGCCGTGCTCGGTGCGCTGGCGGGCGCGCGGCTCTACTACGTCCTTTTCAACTGGGGCTACTACGGGACGCAGCCGGCGAAGATCTTTGCCATCTGGGAGGGCGGTCTTGCCATCCACGGCGGCCTGATCGCCGGCGCGCTCACCACCCTCCTGTACTGCCGGATGACGGGGCTCTCGGTGCTGGTCACGCTGGATATCATGGCGCCCAGCGTAGCCATCGGCCAGGCCATCGGACGCTGGGGCAATTTCTTCAACCAGGAGGCCTTCGGAACACCGACCGATCTGCCTTGGCGGCTGTACATCGACCCGTATCACCGGCCCCCGAGCCTGAAAGGTTTCGAGTATTTCCATCCGACGTTTCTGTACGAGTCGCTCTGGAACGTGCTGGTGTTCTGCGTTCTCTGGTTCGGTCTCCGAAAACGGTTTACGGGCAAGCCGGGGGCCCTGACGCTCTCGTACCTCGGCCTGTACTCCCTGGGCCGTTTCTTCGTGGAGGGGTTGCGCATCGATAGTCTGATGCTCGGGAGCTTTCGTGCGGCGCAGATCGTGAGCGCTTTTCTCGTGGGGGCCGCCACCATCGGCCTGGTGGCGCTGCTGCGCAGGAATACGCGAGGGTGAGGCGGCGATGTCGCGCCCCGGCGGGATCGCGCCTGCAGACAGGCGTATGAGACTCCTCGTCGGTATCTCGGGCTCCACGGGGTCCATTTACGGGATCCGGCTACTGCAGGTCCTCGGTCGTATCCCGAGCGTGGAGACCCATCTGATCATCTCCTTGCCGGCCAAACGGACCATCGTGGAAGAGACGGAGTTTTCCGTGCAGGAGGTGGAGCGGCTGGCGGCCCGTGTCTATGACAACCGGGATATCGGGGCCGCTCCGGCCAGCGGGTCCTTCAGGACGGCGGGGATGGTGATCATGCCGTGCAGCATCAGGACCGCGTCGGCTCTCGCCACGTGCACCGGGGACACGCTCCTGTGCCGCGCCGGGGATGTGACCCTGAAGGAGGGGCGCCCCCTCATCGTGGGGGTGCGTGAGGCCCCACTGCATGCGGGACACCTCCGGCTGCTGACGGCGCTCGCCGAGTCGGGCGCGGTCGTCTTCCCGCCGGTTCCCGCCTTCTACCATCGACCCCAGACGCTGGACGACATCGTGAATCACACCGTCGGGCGGGTCCTGGATCGGCTCAACATCCAGCACGATCTCGCCCCGGAGTGGGGGGGCACGCAGGCACCGTGGTCCAGGCCGTCGTGAGCCTGCGCGTGCGGCCGGTGGCGCGGAGCGGGGCGGCGGACGGCCGCCAGCGTCGCACGCAGGCACCGCAGGGGACCCGCGCGGTGTGCGAAGCGGCGTGCCGCGGGGTGCGCGGCCGCTGCGTTCCGTTCGCGGCGGGGGAAGGGGTGCATCGGCTCTGGGGCACGGCGCTGTTCTCGCATGCCAGCCTGGGGGTGAACCTCTTGGGGGGCAGCCGGCCGCACATCGGCGCGGTGGCCGTCGCGACGCCGCGCCGAAGCCTGGCGCGGCCGGGGCGACGCAGCGCGACGACGTCGGTCCTGGCGTTGCCGGGGCACAAAGACGACGAACTGGCCCGCTTCATGGCCACCGAACTGGCGCGGGAGCTGGGGATGACGGTCGTCGTGACGGCGGGTGTCCACCTCGCCGGGGCGCGCGCGTCCGACATCGCCGCCGTGCTGCGCACCGCCGGAGACGCCGTCAAGGCGATTCGGGCCTTGGCGGCATCGGTGCGGGCGGAAAAAAGGAGAGGACGATGACCACTCGACAATCAGGGGCCCTGGGTGTGCTGCTGGTGGTCGCGGTCGGCGTGGCCGCGGGGATGGCCGGGGCGGCCTGGGCGCAGGAGGCGCCTCCCCCCGAGTCGGTGACCAAGACCATCTATGGGGGGTCTCCCATCGTGGCGGGCGTGGGTGCCGTCGCCGGCAGTATCGTCTACGCGCCTTTCAAGGCTCTGATCCTGTGTCCGCTGAGCGCCGTGGCCTCGGGGGTCACCTACGCCGCGACGCGGGGCGGGACGGATACATCGGAATCCCTCTTGCGCCTGGGGTGTACGGGCACGTATGTCATCTCGCCGGCCATGGTACAGGGGCACGAAGCCTTCCAGCGCTATGACGAGCGGTGAGCCGTCGCCGGCGAACCGAGAGGGGGTGGCCCGTGCGCATCCGTGACATCCGCACCATTCCCGTGGAATGCGGCTTGCCGCAGCCCGTCTTCGACGCCAACTACATCATGGCGACCAAGCCGGCGTTGCTGGTCGAGGTGGAAACCGACGACGGGTTGGTGGGTCTGGGGGAGGCGGCCCACTTCGGCGGACCGCTGGCCTCGACCAGGGTCGTGATCGAAGGGGAGCTCCGGGCGCATCTGATAGGCGAGGATCCGCGCGACATCGAGCGGCTGTGGGAGCAGATGCACCAGCGGGCGTACAAGCACGCGCGGGGCGGGTTGCTGATCGCGGCCATGAGCGGCGTGGACATCGCGCTCTGGGACCTACGCGGCAAGATGACGGGCATGCCCGTGTGGCGGCTTTTGGGCGGATACCGGCGGCGCGTGCCGGCGTATGCCACGGGCGGCTTTTACGCCGAGGGGAAAGGCGTCCGCGAGCTGGTCGCCGAGATGGAAGGGTACTGCGCCCACGGTTTCCGCGCCGTGAAGATGAAAGTCGGACGCAACAGCGACATCGAGGGGAGCCCCCTGCGCGCCATGGCCCACCGCGGGGTCTGCGAGGTGCCGCTGGCAGAGGATCTGGCCCGCGTGCAGGCGGTGCGGGAGGCGCTGGGTCGAGACATCCGCCTGATGATCGACGCCAACGGGGGCTGGGACGTCCCGACGGCGGTGAAGATGGGACGCGCCATGGAGCCGTTCGACATCTACTGGTACGAGGAGCCGGTCTGCCCGGACGACGTGCGCGGCAGCGCCGAGGTGGCGAGGAAGGTGGCCACGCCGGTGGCCGGGTACGAGACCTGCACGTACGGCAAGGTCGGGTTTCGCGACTACATCCAAGCCGGGGCCGTGCACTTCGTCCAGCCCGACGTGGCCTGGGCGGGCGGGCTGACCGAGTGCGTGAAAATCGCGCACCTGGCGCAGGCGTGGAATCTGCCGCTGGCGCCGCATATCCACGGTTCCGCGGTGGCCGTCGCGGCGGCCCTGCACCTCTTGGCGGGGATCCCCAACGGCAGCATGGCGGAGATGGTTTTTCCGGCGCATCCGCTGATGGCGGAGCTGGTGACGGACCCGCTCCTTGTGGATCGCACCGGCCACCTCGAGCTCGGCGAACGACCGGGTCTGGGTCTGGAGCTCGATCCGAGGGTCGTGGCGCGGTACCGTGTGGACCGATAGGTTCCGCCGCGGGCGGCAGTGCGCGCGGCGGAACGGGGACACCGGTGGACGGATGGCCCCATCGGCGCGGGGCGCGGACTTCGCAGGGGGACCCGAGTGAACGTGCAGGCGGCGCTGGATTGTCTGATCGATCTGGAGGAGCGGGTGGGGCGCCTCTACGTCCTGTTCTACCGGCGGTTCGCGGATCTCCCCGGTGTGGGCGAGCTGTGGTGGGAGATGGCGCTGGAGGAGCACGAGCACTCGGGGATCCTGAAGATGGTGAAGGCGCTGGCCGACCCGGCGGCCAGGGTCCCGGACATCCGGCCGCGGCTGCGGCCGCTGCAGGCGTTGATCGGCGCCTGCGAGCGGAACGCGGCCGGCGTCGCGTCGCTGCGCGACGCGCTGGCCGTGGCCGTACGGCTGGAACGCTCCGAGCTGGATCGCTTGGGTCGGGAAACGATGCGGCGGATCGCGCGCGACGTGCCGGCGATCCCGCGCTCGGCCTTCGCCCCGCACGAGGCCCATTTGGATCGCCTCACGCGGACCGTGCGCAAGTTCGGGGGCGAAGAGATCCTTCGCGAGGCATGGGCCTTGAGCCCCGAGGGGCGGGATCGGGCGGGGGCCGGCGTCGCGGCCCGACGACCCGGGGGCGGCAGGTCCCCCAGGGGGATCGGGCGGGCGCGGAGGGGGACGGATTCCAGCTGAGCGCGTCGGCGCGTCACGCGGGTGCGGCGATCAGAGGGGCGGGGTCCGCTGACCGGCGAGCCGGCGGCAGCCGAGCGCCCCGAAAAAGACGCTGGTGCTGACCAGGACAACGGCGGCGCCCGAGGCGACGTTGAGATAGAAGGAAAGGTAGAGACCCACGACGACGGCCAGAACGGAGAAAAGCACCCCCAGAGCCATCATGCGGAAGAACCGCTCCGTCAGGAGGTACGCCGTGGCGCTGGGGGTGACCAGCAGGGCCACGACCAGCACGATCCCGACGGCCTGGATCGAGATCACGATGGTCAGAGCGACGAGCACGAGCAACAGGTAGTTGAGGGCCTGCACGGGGTATCCCATGGCTTCCGCCAGGGTGGGGTCAAAGGCGAGCAGCAAGAGCTCCTTGTAGCAGGCTGCGACGGCCAGCACGACGATCGCCGTCAGGATACCCGCCACCGCAAGGTCCGCGTTCGAAATCCCCAGCACATTCCCAAACAGGAACCCGAAAAGGTCCGCCGTGTACCCCCGGATCCTACTCATGAGCAGAATCCCCAGGGCGAACGCCCCGGCGAACAGGATGCCGATGGTCGTGTCGTAGCTGGTGCGCGCCCGCCGGGAAACGTAGGCGATGCCCAGCGCCGTCGCCACGGTGGAGATCGCGGCGCCCAGATAGATGTTCGCTTTCAGCATGTAGGCGATGACGACGCCCGGAAAGGCGGCGTGGGCCAGGGCGTCGCCGATAAAGGCCAATCCGCGCAGGACGACGTATGTGCCGACGATGGCGCAGACGGCGGCAACGAGGACGCCCCCCAGCAGGGCGCGCTGCATAAAGCCGTATTGCAGCGGTGTGGCGAGCAGGTCGATCATGGTGCGGGGTGTCTCCATTCTCGGCGGCCCGCTCGCGAGCCCTCAGGCCCGGGAGTGCGACCGATGCTCGTCGGCGACGACGACGCGGCGGTCCCCCACCTTGACGATCATGAGGTGGCTGCCGTAGGTGGCCTCCAGGATCTCCTCGCGGAAGACCTCGGCCGGGGGGCCGAAGGCCACGAGATGCCCGCTCAGGCACAGCACCTGGTCGAACCGTTCCACCACGCAGTTGAGGTCGTGCGTGGCCACGACCACGGTCTTGCCCTCGTCGCGGAGCTTTTCCAGCACTGCGAAGATGGAGTGCTGCGTGGTCGGGTCCACGCCGCTCACCGGCTCGTCCAAGAGCAGAAGGTGCGGATCCTGGGCGAGGACCCTCGCCAGCAGGGCGCGCTGCAGCTGGCCGCCCGAGAGCCGGCCGATTTGGCGGTCCCCGTGTTCGAGGAGATTCACCCGGTCCAGCGCCTCCCGCACCGAAGCCCGGTCCGCGCTGCGGGGCGGGCGGCACCACCCGATGCGCGGATACCGGCCCATCATGACCACATCCGACACGGACACCGGAAAGGCGCGCTGAATGTCGTCGAGCTGAGGCAGGTAGCCCATCATGGCCCGCTGCCTCCGGGCGTCCGTCTCGTGCAGGAGGACCCGGCCGCGGAGGATCGGGATCAGGCCGAGGATCGCCTTGAAGAGCGTCGTCTTCCCCGCGCCGTTGGGTCCGATGACTCCGACCATCTGGCCCGGCCGGATGGCGAAGGCGATCCCCTGGATGGCGGGCTTGTCCCCGTATCCGGCGGCCAGGTCCCGCACCTCCAGACAATACTCCCAGGAGGGTTTCCCCGGCGGCGAGCGGCGGGCGGCGGGCCGATTCATTTGAGGGCGTTCACCATCTGGGTGACGTTGTGCCGCATCAGGTTGATGTACGTGTCGGCCGGCGGTCCGTCGGACAGGCTCCCGTCGTAGAGATCCGTGACGACCTTGACCCCGGCATCCCTCGCGAACGCCGCCAGGAGCTTGGGGTTGAAATCCGCCTCGGCGAAGACGGCGGGGATCTTCTCCTGCTCGATGCGTCGTGCGAGCTCGGCCAGGGCTCTGGCCGACGGTTCCTTGCCGGGGCTCGCCACGACGAAGCCTTCCACCGCAAAGCCGTAGCGACGCGCGAAGTACTGAAAGGCGCTATGGAACGTGACGAGCTTCCGGCGAGCGGGTGGGATCTTTTGCACCTCGGAGCGAATCCAGCCGTCCAGCCCGTCCAGCGCCGTCCGGTACGCCCTGGCGCGCTCGGCGTAGAACCCCGCGTTGCCGCCGTCCACACCGCTCAGGGCGTCGCGGATCTTGTCGGCATACGTCTTGACCGAAATCGGGTCCAGCCACACGTGGGGGTCGCGCCCTGCGTGATCCGCTCCGGATATGCCGAGGGTCGCGAGCCCTTGCGACAGCTCGATGACGGGCACCGCGGGCTCCTTGACGCTCCGGATGGTCTTGTCCCACCACTCTTCCAGACCGGCGCCGTTGAAAAAAATCACGCGGGCCTGCGCCAGCAGTCTGATCGTGGCGGGGGTCGGTTGGAAGGTGTGCGGGTCGGTCCCGGTCGGCGCCAGGGCCCGCACCTGGAATTTTGCACCGGCCACGCTGGTAACGACATCCGCCAGGACCGTGTTGCTGGCCACCGCCAGCAGGACCGCGGCGGCCGCCGGCGCGGCCCCGGCGGCCGCCGCGAAGAGGAAGGGCAACAGACAGCCGACGGCGAGCGCGACGAATGGGACGGCCGGGCGGTTCACGTCAGCCCACCCCCGGTGCGCGCCGCGGCCCCCGACGCCGGGGGCGCGGTGCGATGCTCCGGTCGGTCAGGCACCGGCCGGCGCGAGGCGGGGTGGGCCGAAGCAGGCAGGCGGGGCACTCCCCGAAGAAATCCAGGGAGTGTCCGTCGATCCGGAATTTGGTCCGCCGCGCCAACGCCTTGACCATGGCCTCGGCCTGGCAGTCCGAGACTTCCACGACCAGACCGCAGGTTCGGCACACGAGATGGTGGCAATGGTCGTCCGTGGCGGTAGCGTAGTGGCGATGCCGATGGTCCATGTGCACGTGCTGGACCAGCTTGAGCCGCTCCAGCACCCCCATCGTCCGGTAGACGCTGGCCAGGCCGATGCGGCGGTCGATCCGCCGGGCGCGGCGGTGGACCTCGGCCACCGTGAGGTGCTCGGCGGTTTCCGCCAGGACCCGGCACACGGCCCGCCGGGCGCGCGTCAGCCGCAGCCCCTGCGTTTGCAGCGCGCGGGTGAGGCGTGTCACGGGCACGGGCGGCCTCCCATCTGAGAAATATTCTCAGTGAATCTACCAGGGATTCGGGGGACCGTCAAGCGAGCGGGGCAGACCGCCCGCGGCAGAGCGCGGGGCGGGTCCGGCGGGGTGGAAAACCGGGGCGGTCCGGATCGGGCCGCGCCGGGGGTGTGTGAAAAACGCCGCCGCCCGCGTGCGCTTTTCGAGCAGCCCCTGTGGATGGTTCGGGCGACCCCGGGGCTTCGGGAAGACCGCATACGGTGGGACACGGTGCGGAGCGCGGTCTCCAGGCCATGGGAGGGCGGCGTACGGGCCAGGCCGTTCCCGCACGCGGGGTGGAGGCGTGACCGTTTGGGCGCCAGACGGGGGCTCAGCCGAGCCGTTTCTGGAAACGAAGGGCCGAGAGGACCAGCACCGCGACACCGAACACGGCCAGCGCCAGGGCTTGCGGCCAGAGCACGTCGAGGCCGACGCCCTTCAGGAAGATGCCGCGGATGATGACCAGGAAATAGCGCAGGGGGATGAGGTAGGTGAGGTACTGCATCGGCTCCGGCATGCTGGCAATGGGAAAGATAAAACCGGAAAGCAACATGAACGGGGGGTTGGCGAAAAACCCCAGCATCATCGCCTGCTGTTGGGTGTGACTCATCGTGGAAATGAGCAACCCGAGGCCGAGCGTGGTCATGATGAAGAGGCCGGACAAGCACAGGAGCAGGGTCACGCTGCCGGCAATCGGCACCCGGAACCACAGGCGGCCGACCGAGATCACGAGCAGAATATCGGCGTAGCCGATTATGACGAACGGGATGGCCTTTCCGAGCATGAGCTGGACCGGTCGGATGGGGCTGACGATGAGCTGCTCGATGGTGCCGCGCTCTTTCTCCTTGACGATGGCGGTGGCGGTCATCGTCATCGTCACGATGGTCAGGATGAGGGCCACCACACCCGGCACCATGAAATTCACGCTTTTCAGGTCCGGGTTGAACCAGACCCGGACCGTCGGCTCCACAGCCGCGGGCGCCGCAGCCTTCGGCCCGAGGCGCTCCGCCAGGATACGTGTCGCCTCGGCATTGACGATCTGCGTGACGTACCCCTGCGCTACGGTGGCCGTGTTGGAGTCGGTGCCGTCCAGCAGGAGCTGGATTGTCGCCGTCTCCTGACGGGCCAGCCTGGCCGCGAAACGGGGCGGGATGACCAGACCGACCCGCGCCTGGCCCGCGTCCACCAGGGGTTTGATCTGGCGGTCGTCGGAAACCATGTGCCGAATGTCGAAATACCCCGAAGTGGCGAAGCGATCGATGAGCGCGCGGCTCGCCGGTGTGCGGTCGAGATCGCACACGGCCGTGCGCAGATTCTTGATGTCCGAGGATACCGCGTAGCCGAGGATGACGAGCTGCAGCACGGGCATGATGACAAGGATGGGCAAGATGCGGCGATCACGACGAATTTGGATGAACTCCTTTTTCACCAGGGTCCGCAGCCGGCGCGGGCGCTCTGTTCTCATGGTCTCATTCCAACCGCTTCTTAAACTTGGCCGAGCTCACGACGAGCATGAGCACCGCAAACGCACTCAAGAACAGCAGCTCCCTCCAGAGGGTTTCCACGCCGACCCCCTTCAGGAATATCCCCCGGATGACCACCAAGAAGTAGCGCGCCGGCACGATGGCCGTGACGGCTTGCAGGATGGGAGGCATATTCTCGATCGGGTAGAAGAATCCCGACAGGAGCAGGGCGGGCAGCATGGTGGCCAGGATCGACAACTGAAAGGACACCTGCTGGTTCTTCGTCGCGGCGGAAAAGAACAAGCCTATCCCCAGGGCGCCGAGGAGGAAGATGGTGGACGAGACCATGAGGAGCGGGAGGCTCCCACGGAGCGGGACGCGGAACCAGAAGAGCGCGAGCAGCAGGATGAAGAGCACATCCACCAAGCCGATCACGACGTAGGGCAGGATTTTCCCCACCATCAACTCGTGCGGGCGGAGGGGCGAGGCGATGAGCGCCTCCATGGTTCCTCGCTCCCACTCCCGTGCGACGGTGAGCGAGGTGAGCAGGGCGGCAAGCATCATCAGGATCACCGCGGTGAGCCCGGGGATCAGGAAGTTGGAGCTGCGCAGCTCCGGGTTGTACCAGATCCAGGTGCGCAGCTCGACGGGAGGACTCAGGTCGGACGGGAGCGGTATCAGGACGTCCGGCCGAAGGCCGCGCGGCGCCAGTTCCAGCCCCTTGCTGATGGCGGCGATGTTTCCGATGGCGATGCCGGCCGTGTTGGAGTCCGAGCCGTCCACGACAAACTGGATCGGCGCCGGCCGCCCGGCGCCCAAGTTCCGGTTGAAATCCTCCGGGATCATCAGCCCGACCTTGGCCTGACCTCGGTCGATGCTACGGCGGAGGTCGCGCAGATTGTCCACCTCGGCCGCCACCACGAAGTAGTCGGTGCTGGTGAAGCGGCGGATCAGCTCGCGGGCGGGCGGGGTGCCATCCCGGTCGTAGACGACGAGCGGGACGCGCTTGACATCCGAGCTGATCCCGTAGCCGTAAAGGAAGAGCATCACGGCGGGCATGGCCAGGACGAACGCCAGGCTGCGGGTGTCCCGCCGGATCTCGATGAACTCCTTTTTCATCACCGGCAGGATGCGGGACCTCACGCCTCCACCTCCCGCGCCACGAGGGACACAAACACGTCCTCGAGCGACGGCGTGACGGCCTCCACCTCTGCGTCCGGTCGCCGGGCGGCGTCCAGGTGGGCGCGCAACGCGGGCATGGCCGTGGGGGACGTGAGCGTGACGTGCAGCGCGGTGCCGAACAGCGCCACGTCGCGCGCCACCGGACACGTTTGGAGAATCGCGAGCGTGGAGACCAAGGCGTCGGGCGCGACGCGGACCTCCGCGAGTGTGCCGTGCAGGCGGGTCTTGAGGGCGGCGGGTGCCCCCGTGGCGATGAGGCGGCCTTCGTGGATGAACGCCAGAGAGTTGCAATGCTCCGCCTCGTCCATATAGTGCGTGGTCACCAGGATGGCCGTGCCGGCCGCCGCCATGGTTCGGATAAGGCCCCAGAATTCTCGGCGCGCTATCGGGTCCACGCCGGCGGTGGGTTCGTCGAGGAACAGCACCGGCGGATCGTGGATGATGGCGCAGGCCAGGGCCAACCGCTGGCGCAGGCCGCCCGGCAGGTCATGCGCCAGCACGTCGCGTGCGTCGGTCAATCCCGTGAGCGCGAGGACCTCTTCCCGCCGGGCGACGGCCGCGGTCGGGACGAGGCCGTAGAGGCCGGCGGAGAAGTCCAGATTCTCCCAAACGGTGAGTTCCTGGTAAAGCGAGAACTTCTGGGACATGTAGCCGATATGCTGGCGTACCCGCTCCGGGTCGCGCGCCACATCGAAACCCGCCACGCGGCCGGTGCCGGACGTGGGCGACAGGATCCCGCACAGCATCCGGATGGTGGTGGACTTGCCCGAACCGTTGGGGCCGAGGAAGCCGAAGATTTCGCCGCGGCGGACGTCGAAGCTCACCCGGTCCACGGCGACGAATTTGCCGAAGCGCTTGCTCAGGTCTGCGACCTGAACGGCCGGATCGGGGGTCACGCGGGGCCCCGCCGGGCATCCCAGGTGTCGGGCGGCGGAGCGGCGGCCCCGGCGTGGCGAGACCGCTGGCGGAGGACGGCGATGAAGACATCCTCCAGGCTGGGCGGGATCTGCCGCAGCGCGGCGCCGGACTGGCCGGCGCGCTCCAGCGCCGCCCGGATCGCCGGGAGGGCGGTGCCGGTCTCGCCCACCGAGACGTGCAGCGTCTCGCCAAAGACTTCGAACCCCCGCACCTCGGGCAGCCGCGCCAGGATTCCCCGTGCGGCATCCGCGGAGACACCCCGCAGTTCCAGGAGGGCTCCCGGCAGCAGGCGGCGCAAGGCCGACGGCGCGTCGCAGGCGACCAGCCGTCCCCGATGCATGAGGCCGACCCGGTGGCACCGTTCCGCCTCGTCGAGATAGGGTGTGCTGACCATGAGTGTCAACCCCTGCTGCAGGAGCTGGTGAATCAGCAGCCAAAAGTCCCGCCGGGACACCGGATCCACGCCGAGGGTCGGCTCGTCCAGGAAGAGGACCTCGGGGCGGTGGATCAAGGCGGCGCAGAGGGCGAGTTTCTGCCGCATCCCCCCTGACAGATTGCGGGCCAGGCGGGACGCAAAGGGGGCCAGCCGGCTCAACGCCAAGAGGTCCTGCGCCCGACGGTTCCGCTCGGCGCACGGGACGCCGAAGAGGTCGGCGTAGAACCGCAGATTCTCCAGCGCGGTCAGATCGGCGTAGAGACTGCCGCCCTGCGGCACGTACCCGATGCGATGGCGAAGGGCCTCCGGCTCCCGCGTGACGTCGACCCCGAGGACGGTGGCCGACCCGGCCGTGGCCGCCATCACGCCGGTGAGGAGTCGCAGCGCGGTCGTCTTGCCGGCGCCGTCGGGTCCCACCAGGCCGAAGATCTCCCCGCCGGCGACGGTCAGGCTGAGGTCGTCCACGGCCGCCGTGTTCCCGAAGCGCTTGGTCAGGCCGCGGACCTCAAGGACTGCCGACACGTCGCGGACCAATCCGGAAGACGCTCACGGCGCTACGGATCCCGGCCGCGCGCCCGCCGCGTGCGCCGGCAACTCGGCATCGGCGGGCATGCCCGCCTTGAGTCGTCGCTGCGCGTTCTGGATGCTGATCTTGACGGCATACACCAGGTTCACCCGCTCCTCCGCGGTTTGGATGTTTTTGGGTGTGAACTCCGCCTGATCGGAGATCCAGGTCACCCGTCCCTGGAAGGGCTGGCCGGGAAAGCTGTCGACAAAGATACGGGCCGCGTCGCCCAGACGGACCTTGCCGAGGGCCGTCTCCGAGACATAAACCTTGATCCACGGATGGTCGAGGTCCCCCAGCAGCAGGATGGGCCTGTTGGCGGCGACCACCTCGCCCGGCTCGGCGGCCTTGGTGAGGACGGTGGCATCCAGCGGCGCGAAGACCCGCAGTTCGGCCACCTGGGTTTCCAGGCGCTCGACGTTGGCGCGCGCCTCGCGCACGGCCGCATCGGCGACCCGGACCTCCTGCCGGCGGATATCCACGTTGGCCTCCGCCGCGCGGGCCGCCTCCAGCGCGGCGGCGGCGCGGTCGCGGTCCGCCCGGGCCATGCGGACGTCCTCGGCCCGGGCCCCCTCCTCGAGAAGGCTCAAGCGCTCGCGCGCGGCCCGCAGGGCGGCGTCGGCCGCCTGGAGGTCGGTCTCGGTGCGGTCGAAATCCTGTTTGGAGATCGCGCCGTCGGCCAAAAGACCGCGAAGGCGGTCCCGCGTCACGCGGGCGATCGCCTGGCGTGCGAGCGCCTGGGTGACGTTGGCCCGCCCTTCCTCGATCTCCTGGAGGCGCGAGCCGGCCTGGAGCATCCGCAACCGTTCCTCGGCGGCGCGGACACCCTCCTGCGCTTGCCGAATCTGGCTCTGCACCCTGATCGGCTCGACCCGCAGCGCAATCCGCGCCTGGCCCAGCTTCGCTTCGGCGCTCTGCAGCGTGGCGCGCGCCTGGCGGAGCTGGGCCTCGAGCTCCTCGCCGGCCAGCCTGGCCAGCGGGTCACCCCGCTTCACATCGGCCCCCTCGTCAACGTGCAGCGCGGCGATGCGCCCGGTGACCTTGGAGCTGACGTTGACCTCGGTCACCTCGATCCGACCGGAGGCCTTGATGACGCCCCGAGCCGGGTCCCGCGACGCCCACCAGGACCAGCCGAAGGCCAGCAGAGCCGCGGTCGACACGAGGCCGGCGACGATCAGCGGGCGGGGCGGGCGGGTCATCGGGCACCTCGCGGCGTTTGGGGGCGGCCGGCCGCCGGGACGTCCAGGCCATGGAGGAAGACGTCGGTCAGGATGCGGACGACCGTGCGCTCGGCCAGGGGGTAGATGTGCTTGCCCCCCGGCAATTCCTGCGCGACCGCGAACACCCGGAACATACCGGCGAAGGCGCGCGCGGTCCCGAGGGGGTCCACGGGCCGGCACTCCCCGGAGACGATCGCGCGGTGAATCACCTCGGCGAGCCGGTCGCGGATCGTCGGGGGGCCGGGGTCGCGCGGTGCCTCCACCGCGGGCATGAAGTCGTTGACGCGGGTCGTGAGCATGGCGGTGAACAGGGCCGCCTTGCCGGGGAAATACCGATGGATGGTGTCCTTGCTGATCCCCGCGCGACCGGCCACCTCGGCGAGGGTGGTCCGGCGGAGACCGCGCGATCCGAAGACCGGAAAGGCGGCATCCGGAACCTGCAGGAGGCGGCGATGGGGCTGGGGCTGCCAGCGGCGGCGACAAGGAGTCGCCGGTGAACGCGGCACGACGGCCTCCCTATATCCGATCGGTCGGTTGGTACCATAAACGCGTCCCGCGGCCTTCGTCAAGATCAATAGCGGACCGGCCGGTCATGGCATGGCGCGCCCCGGGGCCGGGTGTGGGCGCGCGGTCGCGCGGAATCAGGATTGGGAGTCGAGCGCGGTGAAAGTGGCAACGCGGCGACAGGTGGCATGAACGGACACCAGCGTCCCGGTCGGCAGGCTGTGCGTGGAGGGCTGATGGCTCCGAAGACACCGACCGGACCGCAGGCGGATCTCGTAGAGGAAGCCGGCGCCGCGGAAGCGGCGCGCGGTCACTACGGCCTGTCCGGTCAGGTCGGGGACGACCTGTACGTACTCGGGGCGCACCACGACATCAACGCACCCGCGGCCGGGACACGGGTGGCCGTCCGGAAAGACGCCGATCTCGGTGTGGATTCCATCGGCCCGCGCGACCCCCGGGAGGAAGTCCGCCTCCCCGACGAATGTGGCGACAAACCGCGTGGCGGGGGCGTGGTAGATCTCCTCCGGCGTGCCGATCTGTTCCAGATGCCCGTGCCGCAAGACCCCGACACGATCGGCGATCTGAAAGGCTTCGTCCTGGTCGTGGGTCACCAGAACCGCGGTCCGGCCCGACTCCTTGAGGAGGCGCCGCAGATCGCCGGAGAGTTGGGCGCGCAGGTCCGCGTCCAGGCTGGCCAGGGGTTCGTCGAGGAGGATGATGGGGTAACCCGGCGCCAGGGCGCGGGCCAACGCCACGCGCTGGTTCTGGCCGCCGGAGAGTTCGTGGGGATACCGGGTCCCGAGGTCGCCCAGCTCGCAGAGCCGAAGCGCGGCCTGGACGATACTCCTGCGATCCGGCGGCCGGAGGTTCCGCAGGCCGAAGGCGATGTTCTCGCCAACCGTGAGGTGCGGGAAAAGGGCGTAGTCCTGGAAGACCATGCCGACCCCCCGCGCCTCGGCGGGGATCATGACTCCCGGGCCGACCACCGGTCGGCCGTGGAGTTGGATGCGCCCGGCATCGGGCGTCTCGAACCCGGCGATCAGGCGCAAGGTCGTGGTCTTTCCGCACCCGCTGGGGCCCAACAGCGCGACGATCTCGCCGGGCTGGACGGAGAGCGAGATCCCCGTCACGGCGGGCGGCAGGCCTGGACGGTATGCCTTGCAGACCCGGTCGAGGCGGATCGCCGGCGCCTCACGCCCACGCCATGGTGCGGGCGCGCTGCCGTTTTCCGTACGGATACCGGGGGGAACGGTGCGAAGGGTGTCGGATGTTACGGACGCATCCAGAGGGGTTGCCGACGTCATGGGAGCGACCTCCACGTGGCGGGAGGCCCGAGCGCGACGCGCGGGCGCCCTGCCACGGCCAAGCCGGGTGAGCAGAAAAACGGGGAGCGTGTCGATGGCCACGATGGTGAGAGCCGGGATGGCTGCGGCGATCCATTGGGACTCACTGGTCCGTTGCCACACCTCCACCGCCAGGGTCTCCACGCCGAACGGCCGCAGGAGCAGCGTGGCGGGCAGCTCCTTCATCACCTCCAAAAACACGAGGAGGGCGCCGGCACGAAGCGCCGTGCGGAGCAGCGGGAGGTGCACGCGACGTACGACTCGACCCGGCCGGGCGCCGAGCCCCCGGGCGGCCTCGTCGAGCGAATGCGGGATGCGGGCGAAGCCGGCTTCCACCGACTGGAGGCCGGGGGCAAGGAAGCGCGCGACGTAGGCCAGGACCAGACCAAACGCCGATCCGGTGAGCACCATGGACGCCGCCTGGCTGCCGTCCGCCTGCCGGAGCGGTCCAAGGAGGGTGTGGTCGATTGCGGCGAAGATCGTCAGGATTCCGACGGCCAACGCTGCGCCCGGTATGGCGTATCCCATGGCAGAGAACCGGAGAACGGTGCGCATCAGGATGGATGGTCGGCGGCGCACCCCGTACGCCAAGAACAGGGCGGCGCAGGTCACCAGCCCCGAGGTCGCCAGACCGAATCCGAAGGTGTTCCGGATCAACGTCGGGTACATGGGGGCGATCTGACCCGATCGGAGCGCCTCGACGGTCCATCCGCCGAGCACGGCAACCGGCAGTACGAACCCCGCACCCAGACCGATCCCGCAACCGCACATCGCGGCGGCCGCCAGGATCGGGGGGAGCCGGAGGGGCTCGTCCTGCTTTCTACCCGCTGTCTGGTGGAATCGCGCGCGGCGGCGTGTCCGCCGCTCCAACAGCAGCAATGCCACCGACCCCAGCGAGAGGACGGCCGCCAGCTGCATTCCCGCCGTGCGATCGAACATGCCGGACCAAACGCGGAAGAGCCCCTCGGTCAGCGTGCGGAAGCCGAACGTCGCCACCGTGCCGTAATCTGCCAGGGCCTCCATGAGGGCGAGGAGGATTCCGCCGGCGATGGCCGGACGCGCCAAGGGCAGCGTCACGGCCAGCGCCGCCCGGACGGGCGCCCGCCCCAGGCTGCGCGCCGCCTCCAGCGTGGAGGCGCGCTGCTCGGCAAAGGCGCTCCGGGCCAGGATATAGACGTACGGATACAGGACAAAGGTCATGGCCAGGATCGCGCCCGCCGCCGGCGGGAGCGCCGGGAGCCGGAACGCCGGACCGAAGACGGCCCGCAGCCCCGTCTGGACCGGCCCCGTGAATTCGAACAGCCCGAGTAGCACAAAGCCGATCACGTACGCCGGGACCGCCAAGGGAAGCATGAGCGCCCACGTGAAGAAGTTCCGGCCGGGGAATCGACACGCCGTCACGAGCCATGCCAGCAGGGTTCCCACCAGGCCTGTCCCGACGCCGACCCCCGCAAAAAGCAGCAACGTATTTCCGGTGAGCTCCACCAGCTGGGTCTGCCAGAGGTGCGTCCAGACCTCCCCGCGCGGAACCGCGAGCGACGACAGGACAGTGACGGCGGGGAGCGCCACGATCCCGGCGAGGACGACGGCTCCCGCCGTCCAGGACAGGCCGGCCATCCGGTTTGCGACGCACGTCGAGGCGGAAACGGCCGCGTCGTTCCCCGCAGGATCGCCTGTGGCCACCGGTCGGTGTCTAGCGATATCCCGCACGGTCGGCCAACCTCACGGCCGCCGCCTGGAACTCGCCGGCGGCGGCGACCGGCGTCGTGTCCTGCCGGAACGTTCCCCAGCCCCGGAGGATAGCGTGCGCCGGGACCCGGGGATTCGCGGGGTACTCGAAATTCCCGTCCGCGAAGGCGCTTTGCGCTTCGGGACTGGCCAGGTACTCCAGGAGCGCCACGGCCTGGGGTCGGTTCTGTGCATGGGCGGTGACGCCGGCTCCGGAGATGTTGACGTGGACCCCGGCGCCGGCTTGATCGGCCCAGAACGGGGCGACGGGGAATTGGGGATCCTTGGCCAGGAGGCGGGCGAGATAGTACGTGTTGGCGATCCCCACATCGCACTGGCCGGCGGCGACGGCCTCCAGGATCTTGGTGTCGCTGGCGATGATGGCGGGATCATTGCGGACCCAGCCCCGGACGATCTCCTCCACTTTTGCCTCCCCGGATCGCTCGATCCAGGTGGCCAGGAGCGACTGGTTGTAGATGTGGCTCGACGACCGGAGGCACAGCCTGCCCTTCCAGCGGGGGGCGCCCAGGGCCTCGTACGTGGAGAGTTGGTCGGGGCGCACCCGCTGGGTTCCGTACACGATGGTGCGGACGCGCAGGGTGAGGCCGAACCAGCGGCCCTCCGGGTCGCGCAGATGCGCCGGCACGTCCGCGGCGAGCGCGGCCGACTCGACGCGGGCCAGAAGCCCGTGCCGGGCGGCATTCCAGAGGTTCCCCGCGTCCACCGTCACCAGGACGTCGGCTCGGGTCTTGTCGCCTTCCGCGCGCAGCCGCTCAAATATCTCCTGGCCGCTTCCGCCGAACGTGTTGACCCGGATCCCGGTCTTCCGGGTGAAGGCCTCGAAGGCCGGCTCGGAGCCGTAGTGGCTTCTGGCGGAGTAGAGATTTACCTCGGCGGCGCTCGATTCGGAAGCCGTGAGCATCGCCGCACAACACACCAGAAACGCCATACACGAAACCAATCCATGACGGATCATGGTGATGTCCTCCCACGTTACCACACTCGTGTTGCCGGTCCCTGGACTTCAGGCGTCGCTGCGATGTCGCCGCCGCCCCCTTCGAGCCGAGGCCATCGGCATGCTCCGCCGTGGTGTATCCCGTCGCCCCGCCGATGATCCGAGGAAGAAAACATGAGCCGGATCAATGCAGAAAGAGAACCGAGATGATGTATCGTGCGGCGCCGCCGACAAGCAGCGCCAGGACGACGGTGAACGCAGAGATCAGCGCCGCGCGTCGCCACCCCAGTTCCCGCGCCAGGATGGAGATGGTGGCGATGCACGGGACGTAGAGGGTGTTCACGAGCGCGTAGACGACGATCTGGCCCGGTTGCATAAAGCTCGAGAGGTGGCTGGCCTGCGGACCGTACTCCCCAATGGCGAGGGTGACCAGGAGCTGCAACGCCAGCTCCTTTCGCAGGACGGCCACGATCAAGGTGAGCCCCGCCACCGCGGGGAGCCCCAGCCAGCCCTCCAGGACGGGTCGAAGCGGCGCGGCCAACGTCCGGAGCAGGCCCGTCTCGTAGAGACCGCCCAGCACGATGCTCCCGCCGACCACGATGGGGGTGGCGACCAGAACGAACTCGCGGAAATGGCCCCAGGTGCGCTTCAGCATGGGCAGGAGCGTCGGCCGGCGGAAGGGGAACATCTCCATGACCAGCCCGGTGCCGCTCCCCGGCAGGAGCCGATCGAGCCCGATGCCCGTGGCGAGCGCGACCAGCGCGGTGACACCGTAAACCGCCAGGGCCCACTGCCAACCCGCCGTGACGGAGACCGCGCCCAGGATAACCGCCGTGCGCGCGCTGCACGGCGTCAGCACGATCAGGGTGGCGGCGATGATGCGTTCCCGCATGGTGCCCAGCACGCGGGTGCCGAGGATGGCGGGGACGTTGCAGCCGGCGGCCGCCACCAGCGGAATGACCGCGCGGCCGTGCAACCCCATCTTGTGCATCACGCGGTCGGTGAGGAAGGCCGCCGCGTTCATGTAGCCGGTGTCCTCCAGCAGCGCAAGCAGGAAGTAGAACGTGAGAACGTACGGGATCCCGATCGCCAGGGCCGCGTTGATGCCCGCGTCGAACCCCCAGAGAAGCGTCCGGGAGAGGGCGTTGTCTCCCAGAAGGGCGACGAACGGCCAGCGGATGGCCGGCGACGCATACGCGGTCCAGAGCCCGCCGAACGCGAGAGAGAGCCAGTCGCCGACCAGAAACAGAAACGCGAAGATGCCGGCCAGCACCACCGCCAGAACCGGCAGCCCGGTGGCCGGCGCGGTCGTGAACCACCACAACCGGTCGGCGAGCAGGCGCCGCCGGCGCCGCCGGCGCTCCACATCCGATGCGATAAGACCGGCCAGGCCGTGCCGCTCCCGCGTGAGCAGGAGCGCGGGGTCCTCGCCCCGCAGGTCGCGGAGGGTTCCCGCCAGTTCGTCGCGGAGGCGTCGCACGTCGCCCGCATCCGGCGCCCGGGCGATCCAGCCGGCGAACTCCGGATCGCCCTCCAGCAGGAGGATCGCCGCCGCGCGCGCCGGCAAGCCGTGGGGACGGTCGGGTCGGGCGGCCAGGGCGCGCTCCAGCTTGCCGATGGCGGCCTCGACGTCTTCGCTGTAGCGGAGGCGAATCCGAAGGGGCGTGGGCCGCGCGGCGCGCCGAACCACCTCGGCCATGACGCGGTCCAGGCCGCTCCCGCGGGTGGCGACGGTGGGGAGCACCGGGCTGCCCAGGATCTCGGCGAGCCGGTCCGCGTCGATCCGGATGCCGCGGGCCTCGGCCTGGTCCACGACGTTGAGCGCCACGACGAGCGGGATGCCCAGATCGAGGATCTGGAGCCCCAGGTACAGGTTCCGGGCCAGGTTCGTGGCGTCCAGCACCAGGATGACGACGTCGGGTGTCCCGTCGAGGAGCGCCTGGCGCGCAACCCACTGCTCCTCCGAGACGCCGCCCAGGGCGTACGCGCCGGGCAGGTCGATGACACCGATGCGCCGGTCCCCGAACCTGGTGACGGCGAACTGCACCTCGACCGTTTTACCGGGATAGTTGGCGGTGGCCACGCCCATACCGGTCAGCCGGTTGAAGATGCTGGATTTTCCGACGTTGGGATTCCCCGCCAAGGCGACCGACAGGTCGACGTCGGCTCGCAGACCCTTGAGCGCTCCGTGACAGCTCGGCAGCATGACTTCCTCTGGCCCCCAAAAAGATATCGCGCGCGACCGCGGGGACCTCCCGACGCCCAGGATCTACCGACCGCGCCGGCGGTGCCGTCGGCGCCGGGGACCCGCCTCCGCATCGCCGCGCACCAGAATCTTGGCGGCCACATCCCGCCCGATGGCGTACCGCGAGCCGCCAACCTGCACCAGCAGCGGTCCCCCGAAGGGCGCGACCTCTTCCACCGTCAGCGGCGTCTTCGGGAGAAGCCCGAGACTGGCCAGGTAGCGGAGCAGGACGGCCTCTTCTTCGGCGATCTGCTCGATCCGCACCCGCGTGCCGGCGGGGACGCTGTCCAGCCTCCACCTGGGCTGGGCGGCGCCGCCGCTCCCGGGGATCGGGCTGCCGTGGGGGCAAGTCTCCGGATCGTTCAGGAGCGACCTGAGCCGGGACTCGGCCTCGGGGGTGAGGGAGTGCTCGAGCCGCATGGCTTCGTCGTGGACCCGATCCCACGGGAGGCCGAGGACGTCGGTGAGCAGCCGCTCGGACAGCCGATGCCGCCGGATGACGGCAGCCGCCTGTCGCCGCCCCTCGTCGGACAGCGCCAGCCCGCCCGCCTCCGAATCCAGCAGGCCACGGACCCGCAACTCCCGCAGAGCGGCCTCGGCGGTGGAGGCGGGGATGCGCGCGAAGGCGGTGACGTCCGCCGCCGTGGCCGGGCGCCCCTGCTCCGCGCTGCGCTGCACGGCCTGCAGACAGTCCTCCAAGATCTCGTCGGTGACGACCGACCCGGGGGCGTCGGTCATGGCACGCCCCTCGCCCGGGGCCGGGCCGGGACGCCGCGCGACCCGCGAGGGGTGCGACGACCGTCCAGTCGAGCGCAGTCGCGGCAGATCCCGTACAGTTCCAGCCGCTGCTCGGTGACCGTGAAGCCCCGGCTGCGGGCGACCCTGGCCCCCAGTTCCCGCAACGTGGCGTCCTGAAACTCCTGGATCTTGCCACAGCGCGTGCAGATCAGATGGTGGTGCGTCCAGTCGGCGGGGTTGGGGTCGAAGCGGGCGTAGCTCTCGCCAAACGTGCGCTCCGTGGCCAGACCGGCCTGGCGCAGCAGCTTCAGCGTGCGGTAGACGGTGACCAGACCCAGGCCGGCGTCGCGGGAGCGGAGCTGGTGGTACAGCTCCTCGGCGCTGACGTGCCGGCGACCGGCGAAGAAGGCATGCGCGATGCGCTCCCGCTGGCGCGTGCTCTTGAGGCCGGCGCGCGACAGAAAGTCGGTGAAGTGGCGGACCCCGGGATCGGCGTCGATCATGCGGGCCTCCAAAATGAAAATGAATGTCAAAGTCTTCGCGGAAGATACGCGCGGCGCGGCGGGTTGTCAAGCGGGAAATGCGGGCGGCGCGGGGACCGCCGGTCATTCGGCGGCGGGGACGGGCAGCCGGTTCACCGGACCGAGGGCGGCCAGGGCCGACTCGAGCCGCGCCGTGCCGCCCACGACGAGAACGGTCGCGTCGTCCGGCCGCAGATACCGCCTGGCGACCCGTTGCACGTCCTCGCGGGTGACGGCGCGATACCGATCCAGCAGCGTGTCGAGATAATCGAGCGGGTACCCGTCGAACTCCAGCGCGAGGAGCTGCGTCACGACGCTGAACCGCGACGTAAAGCGAAAGACAAAAGAGTTGATGATGGCGTCCTTGGCGCCCGCCAGTTCCGCCGCGGTCACCGGCGATTCGCGGATGCGCGCCATCTCCTCCAGGATGACCCCCACGGCGCGGGGGACGTTCGCGGTCTTGGTCTGGAGCGTCACCCGAAACAGCCCGATGTCGCGCGTGGTCGTCGGGAAGGACGAGGAGACCGAGTAGGCCAGCCCCTCCTCGGTCCGCACCCGCTCCACGATGCGGCTGCTGAACCCGCTGCCGCCGAGGATCATGTCCAGGATCTGGATGGCGTACCGGTCCGGGTTGGAGCGGCGGATGCCGAAGTGACCCACGACGACGTTGGCCTGGGTGAGGTCGCGCGGCACGAGGTAGACGGTGCGGTCAACGCGCGGGACCACCGCGGGCGGGGTGGGCAAGTCGAGCGGGCCGACGGCGGACCAGTCGGCCAGCCGGGCCTGGATTTTGGCGGCGAGCTCCTCCACGCTGAAGTCGCCCACCACGGCGAGGAACATGTTGTCGGGGCGAAGCAAACGCCGGAAGTGGGCCAGGAGGTCCTCCCGGCGGATGGCGGCGGCCTGCGCCGGTGTGAGGGGTCGGCCCAAGGGATGGGCCTCGGTGTACATGACGCGGCTGAATTCCCGCATCATGAGACGGGAGGGATTTTCGGCCACGCGGCGCAGGTCTTCGATCACACGGCCGCGGTAGGTCTCGAGAGGGACGGTGTCAAACGCCGGGCGGCGCAGCATGTCCGCCAAGAGGTCCAGTGCGCGGTCGGCATCCTTGGCCAAAGCGCTCATGCTCACGGAAATGGTCTCCGGCGCAACGCCGGCCTCGACGGAGATACCCAGGACCTCCAGCTCCTCATTCAGGGCCGCGCTGGACATGCCCTCGGTGCCGCCGGAGCGGAGCTGAGCTGCCGTGAACTGCGCCACCCCGGGGCGGGACGGCTCTTCGTATAGACTGCCGGCGCGGAAAAGCGCGTAGGCCTTGAGCACGGGGAGCGATGGATCGCTGGCCAAGTACAGCACGAGACCGTTGGGCAGGACACGCCGCTCGACCTCCCGCCCCACGCGGGGGACGGTCAGGTCGAGCGGCGGAAAGGTCATGCGTTCAACCAACTCCGATCCGGGCGAGCGGGGGGCCGCCTGTGGGCGCGTGTGGGCCACGGCACACCCGCCCAGCAGGATGATCACCGCAAGGCACAAAGCGAGGTGGGGGCGAACACCCCGGTGTCGCAGACGCATCAGGCGCAATCCCCCCAGATACGATCTCCGGCGGATGCCGTCCAGTGCGGCGATCGTTCAGTTCAGTCGGGCTCCCGCACCGCGCGGGGTCGGCGCGGGTCCCCGGACCAGCGCCGCCACGGTCCGGCGCGTGGGAACGAGATAGCGCCGGGCCACGTCGCGCACCTCCTCGGCCGTCACGGCGGCGAGTTTCTCCTGATCCGAGAACGGGGAGCGCCAGTCTCCCGTGAGGGCCCAGGCGTTCCCCAGCCGGGACGCCAGGCCGGCGTTGGACGCCAGATGTTCCACCGCCTCGACCTCCGTTTGGTTTCGGACCTTGAGCATCTCCCGCGCATGGACGACGTCCGACTTCAGCGCCGCGATCTCGGTCTCGATGGCGGCTTCGATTTCTTCCAGGGTATGCGGAGCCCGCGGCGTGGCCTGGACCACGAAGAGTCCTGCGTACTGCAGAAACCAAGGGCCGGCGGAGATCCCGCTCGCCAACCGCTCCTCCTCCACCAGGCGCTTGTAGAGGCGCGACGACCGGCCGTCACCCAGGAGCGCGCCCAGGACCGCGAGGGGATAGGAATCCGGATGGCCGAGCGGCGGCGCCTGGTACAGCATGAGCATCTGCGGCTCCGCGGGAAACTCGACGCGGATACGGCGTTCGCCGGGCTGGGGCGGCTCCTCCAGGATCGGTGCGGGCGGAATCGCTTGGGGCGCGAGATCGCCGAAGTACCGCTCCGCCAGGCGGACCACTTCCGCCGGGTCCAGGTCGCCCACCAGCACCGCCAGCGCGTTGTTGGGCGCGTAATGCGTCCTGAAGTACGCCTGGGCCTGTGGGCGGCTGAGATTTTTCAGGTCGCCTGGCCAACCCAGGATCGGATGCCGGTAGGGGAGCGCCGTGAAGGCCGTACCGACGGCGGCTTCCATCAATCGGCCGTAAGGGTTGGTGTCCACCCGCTGTCGTCGCTCTTCCTGGACGACGTCTCGTTCGGTGTAAAACTCCCGAAACACCGGGTCGCGCATGCGGTCCGATTCCAGGAGCGCCCAAAGCTCCAGCCGGTTCTTGGGGAGGCTGACGAAATACTGTGTCCCGTCCCGGGAGGTGGAGGCGTTCAGGTTCATTGCGCCGTTTCGACGATAGATATCCCAGAGCTCGTTTCGGATGACGAAGCGCTTCGCCTGCCGCTCCAGGCTCGCCAGTTCCTTCTCGAGCGCCGCGGCCCGATCAGGATCGGGGAGGACCCCGCTCACCCGCATCTTCCGTCGTTCCGTCTCCAACAGCACGTGGAGCGCATCGATCCGCTCCAGCAAGGGCTGCTCTCGAACGGGGTCGGTCGAGCCGAACCGGGTCGTTCCTTTGAACATCATGTGCTCGAGCAGATGCGCCAGACCGGTTTGCCCCGGCGCCTCGTTCACGCTGCCGACCTTGAAGCGGAGAAAAGCGGCAAACGTGGGCGATTCGCGCCGCTCGACGATGAGGAAACGCATCCCGTTCTCGAGCGCGTACTCGGTCACCGGGAGCCGGAATCTTTCCGCGAGGACCGTCGTCGCTGCCGCGCATCCGGCCCAGAAGAGGAGGATCGAGATCGCAAAAAAGCCGGTGGATCGCTTCACTGTCGAACCCATATTTCCGACCGTGGGAGACGTGTCGGGTAATGTAACACGGTAAGCGTCTGGAATAGAAGAGGGCAAAGATGGGAAAGGATACACGGGCAAAACGGCCCGCCGAAAAAGCGGACGAGGTTCGGGATTCCGGGGGTCTCGCGTCCATCCGGTTGACCCGATCGGACGATGCCCTGTCTTGCAATAGACGCTTGCGGCTTTTGCCACAAGATCCCGTGTGCGTTGGGACACTCTCGTTTGCCGAAGGGCATTTGTCCGACTTTCTCTGATCAACATGACAAACGGCCAAACTCAAAACTCATTGAAAAATAAGGCATCGAGAACTCGGGTGGCCGCGGAGTGTCGTCGAGGTGACGGTGGCACCATGATTGCTCTTTCGCGTTAGCGGCGACGCGAGATGCGCCGGCAGTCGGTCGGAGGAGCGGGATGGGCAAGGCTGCCCCCAAGAGCGAAAGCGACATCATCCTCATGGCGATCGCCAAAGAGAAAGAGACCTGCGCTCACCTCGCCGCCGCCGCGCGGATGTCCACATCCCCGAAGGCCAAACGACTGTACAACCAGCTGGCTCTGGACGAACTCAAACATCTCCTGAGTCTCGTGAGTCTTCTGGACGGCTTGGCCGACGACTGCCTCGCCAATCTGGATCTGACCTTCCCCGCCGTGCAGTTCCCGGATCCGCTCCCCCAGAGCGAAGACCACCTGCTCCAATCCGCCCTGGCGGAGGAGCGACAATCGCAGCAGCTCTTCACGAATCTGGTCGAGGTGGCGGAGCGGGAGGAGATTCTCGCCGTCCTGGAAATACTGCGGGCCGAGGAAGAAGATCATCTTGCGCGTCTGCGCTCCCTGCTGTACGGGCTGGAGGCGGATCGTCCGGTGGTGGCCAAGTGGCTGCGATCCATCCGTCGCCTGGTTCCCACGGGCCAACTGCACTGACCGGCGGGCAGATTCCCCGCCGGCGCCTCCGGAGCGCCGGCCGGCGCGGCTTGACAACGCGGGGTCCGGTGGCCCCATTTGAACGTGTCCTCGTTACGGCGAGGCAAGGAGGAGGGACGATGGTGCCTGAGGTCGAGGTGTGGTCTCCCGAACAGGAACTGCGGCTTCTGGAGGAGTTGGCGGAGACGGAAGCCGACGCCTTTGACTTTGACTTGGGGCTGCCTGTTCCGGTCGCGGCCGCGGAGCCGGAGCAGACGTGGGTGGCCTACTGGCAATTACCGCCGAACGGGCTCCGCGGCAAGCCGCGGGCCGGCTCGCGTCCGGTTCGCGGCCGCTGGCGCCGCCGCCCGCAACTGCCGGACCAGGGCGCGTTCTAGACACACGAGGGCCGGCCCCATGACTATCCGACCCCGGCGGCAATGCCGCCGGGGTTTTGCTTTGGGTGCGGCCGGCGGCGTTGACAGAACGCGCTTGCCCATGTAAATACCCATCGTCGGCAGGTCGGGGGCGAGGTGTTCTTCGCGGGTCGCGGAGCGTTTCTTGATGACGGACTATGACGTGGTTGTCGTGGGTGCCGGCCCCGCGGGATCCACCGCGGCCCGTACGTTGGCCCAGGGCGGAGCGCGGGTGTGCCTGGTGGACAAGGCTCGCTTCCCTCGGCCAAAGCCCTGCGGCGGTGCGCTGTCCCCGCGGACGCTTCGTCACCTCCCGTCCGGCTTTGAAAAACTCGTGCGGGCGCACGTCCGGCGCGCCGTGTTCACGTTCCGGTCGGGGAAGCCCTTCGAAGTTGTTTCGGCGACCCCCATGGGGTACATGGTGTGCCGGGACGAGTTCGATGCCTGGCTCAAGGCGCGCGCCGAGGAGGCCGGGGTCTTGGTCCGGGAAGGCATGTCTGTGCGCACCGTCGAAGACACGGGTGCGAGGATCACGGTGCGGGCGGGCGGCGAGGTGTTCTCGGCGTCCACCGTCATCGGAGCCGACGGCGCGAACAGCCTGGTGGCCGCACGGCTCCTTCCCGCCCGCCCGCCCGCCCGCTACATGGCGCTGGAGGCCGAGGTCCCCCAGGACGGCCACCCCCTGGACGAGACGGTCCTGGTCGATGTGGGGGCCTACCCCGGCGGATACGCCTGGGCCTTTCCGAAAGGGGATCGGGTCAACGTCGGGGTGATGGTGCAATACCCCGGGCGGAGGGGGCTCCGCGCGGCCTTCGCCGCGTTTGTCGCCCAACAACCCGCGCTGCCCGCGGTCGCGGCGAGGAGCCAAAGGGTCGCGCCGGTCGCGGCGCCGGGCTCGAAGCCTGTGCCGTGTTGCAGGCCCGCCGTGCTGCTGGTCGGCGATGCGGCCCACCTGGCCGATCCCTTCCTGGGGGAGGGAATCTATTACGCCGTGCGCAGCGGCCGGCTGGCGGCCAGCGCGGTGCTCCAGGGCGCCGGCGGAACGGAGACCGCGGTGCGGTACGCCAATTCCATCGAAGCGCAGGTCTGGCCCGACCTGATCGCGGCCTCCCGGGTGGCCTCTCTGTTCCACCGGATGCCTCGCTGGTGGCACCATCTCTTGTCGTTGATGCCCGGTTCCCTCTCGGAAGTCGTCGGGGTCCTGGCAGGCGACCAGACCTACGCGGGGTTGCTGCGCCGGATCGTTGAGCGAGTCGATGCCCAGGCGGGGCGGTGGGTTCGGAGGCGGTTGGGCGGCCAGGGGAAGGGCGGGCCGGAGGTCGACGGGGCGTAGGGGGTTCTGTGACATGGGGGACAGAGCGACGGCGCGTGCGACGCGCCGTCTGGACTTCGCCATCCACGGGATGAGTTGCGCGTCGTGCGTGGGCACCGTCGAGCGCGCGCTGGCCGCGGTTCCCGGCGTGCACGAGGTAGCCGTGAATCTGGCCACCGAACGGGGAAGCGTCCGCTACGACCCCGACGTGGCCGACCCCGCCGCCGTGGTCCGGGCGGTGGCCGACGCCGGCTACGCGCCGGCGATCGAGAAGGTGGCGCTTCCCGTCGGTGGGATCTCGTGTGCGTCGTGCGTGGCCGCCATCGAGCAGGCGCTGCGGAAGACGCCGGGTGTCGTCTCGGCGACGGTGAATTTTGCCACCAACATCGCCACCGTGGAGTTCGCTCCCGCCAGCGCAACGCCGGCGGACCTTCGGCGCGCCGTGCGCGACGCGGGGTACGAGCCGCTGGACGCGGTCGACGGCGGCTCCGCCGCCGACCACGAGCGGGCGGCGCGCCAACGGGAGGTCGGCATCCTCAAGCGCAAGCTGGCGTCGGGCGCTCTCCTGACCGCGCCGGTCGTCCTGGGCAGCATGCACCACTGGTTCCCGTGGGCGCCGGCGTTCCTCCGCAGCTTCTGGGTCCAGCTTGCGCTCACCACGCCGGTGCAGTTCTGGGTGGGGGCGCAATTCTATCGGGGCGCCTGGGCGGCCCTCAAACACAAGACCTCCGACATGAACACGCTCATCGCCGTGGGGACGTCGGCGGCTTACTTCTCCAGCCTGGCGATGACTATCGCCCCGGACTTCTTCCGGGCTCGGGGGATCACGCCCGCGGCGCACTACGAGACGGCCGCGGTGATCGTCACCTTGATCCTGTTGGGCCGGTTCCTGGAGGCCGCCGCCCGCGGGCGGGCGTCGGAGGCGATGAAGCGGCTCATGGGGCTGCGGGCCAAGACCGCGCGCGTCGTACGGGACGGGACGGATATCGACGTTCCGGTGGACGAGGTGCGGATCGGAGATCTGGTGATCGTGCGGCCCGGCGAGAAGGTTCCGGTGGACGGCATCGTCCGCGAAGGCGCCTCGGCCGTGGACGAGTCCATGCTGACGGGGGAAAGCCTTCCGGTGGAAAAACGGCCGGGCGACCCCGTGGTAGGGGCGACGCTGAACAAGACCGGCGCGTTCCGCTTCGAGGCGACCAAGGTGGGGAAGGACACGGTCCTCGCGCAGATCGTCCGGATGGTGGAAGAGGCGCAGGGCTCCAAGGCTCCCATCCAGCGCCTGGCCGATTACGTCGCCAGCATCTTCGTGCCCAGCGTGATCGGGGTCGCCGTGCTGACGTTTCTCGCCTGGTGGATCTTCGGACCCGAACCGGCGCCGCTCTACGCCCTGCTGAACTTCGTGGCGGTCCTGATCATCGCCTGTCCCTGTGCGCTCGGCCTGGCCACCCCGACGGCGATCATGGTGGGGACGGGGAAGGGGGCCGAGCTCGGCATCCTGATCCGCAGCGGCGAGAGCCTGGAGACGGCGCACCGGGTGCGCACCGTCGTCCTGGACAAGACGGGAACGCTGACCAAGGGGGAGCCCCAGGTCACGGATGTCGTGCCGAGCGCCGCGGCGGCAACGCTCCGAGCCGCGAGCCCCGCCCGCCAGGCAGACGGGCGCGAGCCGCGACGGCCGGGTCCAGGGTCGTCAGGGCTCGACGCGAACCCCGCGGAGATTCTGCAGCTGGCGGCGTCGCTGGAACAAGGGTCAGAGCATCCGGTGGGGGAGGCGATCGTCCGGCGGGCGAAGGCGGAAGGTCTGGCGCTCTCCGATGTCCAGGCGTTCCAGGCGGTTCCCGGGCGCGGGGTGCGCGGACGCGTGGGCGGTCGGGCCGTTCTCCTCGGGAACGCCCGGTTCCTGGCGGAGTCCGGCGTCGAGGCCGGAGAGCTGGCGGCCGCGGCGACCGCGATGGCCGCGGACGGGAAGACGCCCATGTTTGTTGCCGTGGACGGCGTGCCGGTGGGGTTGATCGCCGTCGCCGACACGCTGAAGGACAGCTCGGCGCGCGCGGTTCGCGCGCTGCGTCGTCTTGGAATCGCGGTGGTCATGCTCACGGGGGACAACGGGCGCACGGCGGCCGCCATCGCCAAGCAGGCGGGAATCGACCGCGTCCTGGCCGAGGTCTTGCCCGACCGGAAGGCGGAGGAGATCCGGCGCCTGCAAGCCGAAGGGGCGGCCGTGGCCATGGTGGGCGATGGGATCAATGACGCCCCGGCGCTGGCGCAGGCGGATGTGGGCATCGCCATCGGCACGGGGACGGACGTGGCCATGGAGGCCTCGGACGTCACGCTGATCCGCGGCGATCTGACCGGGGTCGCCGTCGCCATCGAGCTCAGCCAGCGCACGCTGCGGACGATCAAGCAGAACCTCTTCTGGGCGTTTGCCTACAATGTGCTGGGCATCCCAGTGGCGGCCGGCGTCCTCTACCCCGTGTTCGGGATACTGCTGGATCCCATGCTGGCGTCCGCGGCCATGGCGCTCTCCTCCGTTTCCGTGGTGAGCAATTCGCTGCGGCTGCGCCGCTTCCGCCCGCGGCTTGCCGCATAGAGATCCCGCCGCCCGTCCCCTGTGGCCGCCGGGTCTCGCGCCCCCGCCCGGTCCGCCACCCGCAGGGTGGCTTGCCCCCGCGATAAAGGCGCGAGAGGGTCAGCGGAACCCCGCGGGCGGCCGCTTGGGTCTCCGCACCCGCGTCCAGCAGGCACCGACGATCGGTGCTCGGGGAGGACTCGCGCCGGGGGATCCCGCCCGCGATCCGGGCGAGCGCCGAGGCGATCCATGGGTCGCCCGTCGAACATGAATGAAGAGAAAGGTCTGGGGTCCGGCCGTGAGGCCGGCGATGACGAGGCGCAGCCCGGGGGATCGGATGCCGAACGCCGGGGATCTTCTGGGCCACCACCAGGGCGGCCGCCGCGGCGCGCAACCGGTCAGAGGTACGCTCGCAAGAGCTGGAGGTTGGCCGGGCTCTGGGCCAGGTCGCCGGTCTCCAAACGGCGCGTGACCGCGACGATGGCCTCGTTCATGGGCGTCGGCACCCCGACCTCCCGGCCCTTGCGCGTCACGTAGCCGTTCAGGTAATCCACCTCGGTGCGGCGTCCCTTGAGGATGTCCTGGAGGAGGGATGGGCGTCCGGCTCCCACGCTCGCGCTGCGCTCCACCCACAGGGCGCGCAGCCCGTCCAGGCCCACCCCGCGCGCCCCGTCGAGGTAGGCCTGCGCGGGGATTCCGCCCACCGGCTCCACCTGCACCCCCAGCGCCCGGGCAACCGCCAGCGCCTCGCCCGCAATCCGGACGGTGAACCCGAAGACGTCGGGGTGTTCCCGCATCTCCGCGTTGTTCATTCCGGTGATGCCCGCGAGGGCGTTCGCCATGCAGTTGACCGTGAGCTTGGCCCATCGCTCCCCCCACAGGTTGGTCGTGGCGTGGGTCGGGCCCGCGGGACCGAGAAGCGCGACCAGTTCCTGCAGTCGGGATGTCATCAGCCCATTCAACTCGCCCACGGCGAACGAGGGGCGCGCGGACGAACTGGTGCGGGTGACGTGGCCCGGCGCGTACAGGCCGGCGCCGACGGTGACGACGCAGCCGAGGGTACGCGTGTGCCCGACGATCGGGGCCAGCCGGTCTTCGTTGATGCCGTTCTGGGCCGAGACCAGGACACCGGACGGCTTGAGGTGCGGCTCGATGAAGGTCGCCGCCCAGACGCTGTCGTAGGATTTCACGCACAGGAACACGGCGTCGTATTGCTCGCGGCGCATGCCGACTTCCCCCAGGTGCACGGCCTTCACCGTGACCGTGAAGGCCTCGTCCCGCGCGGTGACCTGGAGGCCGGCGCGCCGCATGGCGTCGACATGGGCGGGCCACGGGTCGATGAGCGTGATATCGCGGCCCGCGCGCGTGAGGTACGCGCCGATGGTGCTCCCGATGGCCCCTGCGCCGAGGACCGCCAGCGTTTCGAACGCCACCGTGTGCCTCCTCTCCGACCCCGGAGCGCCGCGGCCCCGCCGTGCCCTCCACGGATTTCCCTTTGCCGCGGCTGGCCTGCGCCGGCGAGGAGCATGTCGCAAGACGGGTGCCGTGTCAAGGGTGGACGTCGAACCCGCCGCCGGCGCCGGCCAGAGGTGACGGCGGTTGGATGCGCCACGAGGATGTGGTAGGCTGTAGCCGGACCGTCAGTCGTGAGAGAGGAGAATGCGGCCATGAGTCGGCGCGTCACCTGCCCCAAGTGCCAAACCGACCACACGGTGGAGGCGTTGCACGACGCGGCCCGGCGCGTGGTGTGGTGTCGGAGCTGCCGTCATCCCTTCAAACTGGACGCGGACGCCGCGGCCGCCCCCTCGGCGGTGAAGATCCTCTGGATCGACGACGACCGGCTCCTTTTGACCTTTGGCAAAGACGCCCTCGACCGCGTCGGGTACCAGACCCTCACCGCCGCCGACGGCGCTTCGGGTATCGCAACGGCGCAACACGAGCGCCCGGATCTGATCATACTCGACGTACTGATGCCCAACATCGACGGGTACGAGATCTGTCGGCGAATGCGCGCCGACCCGGCGCTGAAAGACACGCCGATCCTTCTCCTGACCGCGCTGGAGGAACGCATGGTGGACCTGTGGGGGCGTGAGGCCGGGGCGACCTTCAGCATGAGCAAGCCCTCCCGCCCCGAGCACATCGTCAGCATCATCGAGTGGATGTTGTGCTCGAAGCTGGACCCGCCCGACGGCTGAGGGGGCGCCGGTCGGTGGGTTCGGGCGAACCCCGACGGCCACCGCACCGTCACACCGGCCGGCGGGACCCCCGCTGACGCGGGAGACGGGCGGGTCTTTCGCGACGGACCGGAGCCCGCGGGTCAGCGCCGCTGCCCCAACGGATTGGCGTTGCCGTTGATGTCCGAGGACGATCCGTTGCCGCCGCTCCGCGACCGACCGTCACGCGCGACGGCACAAGCCGGTCCCAGCGGGCGCAGGGCGCCGGACCCGGCCGTGTGCCGGTTCTGGTGGAGATGATCATGTCGACCGGAAATCCCTCGATGCCGGAGACCGATCCCGAGATCACGGCGGTCTCCGACCGTCTCATGGTCCTGCTCGGCCAGGTGCTGGTCGAGGAGGGGGAGAAGGCTCGGACGGAGGGGGGCCGGATGCTCGCGTGGCAGTTCGGGGCGCTCGACGCCCTGATCAAGCACCTGGCCCACGCGCTCGCCGGATGCGTCACGATGCTGCGGGGGCAAAATCCAAGCCCAAAGGACTTCGTGGTCTTTCGCCGCCGCGTGTTCAAGCAGCTGCGACCGGCGGTCCAGGCGCTGATAAACGCCGAATTGTCGAAGGCGGCGACAAAACGCGATGTCCCGTGGCCGAGCGGGGACGAGCGGGCCGGACACGCCTGACGGCAAGACCATGCGTCGCGTCCAGCCGCACGGCGCGCGGCTGCGTGCGGGCCCTTTCCTCCGCCACCCCGGGCGTCTTTCGAACACCGGCAGCGCTGCGCGGCGGGCCCGCGCGGGCTCCCGTAACGCCCGAAGGGACCGGCCCTGCGCGGCGGGCCCATCGGCGGCCGCAAGGCGGCGGGATGCGACCGGTGTTGGCGGGCAGCCAATTCCAAGGTCACGTCGCGGGAGGCGTGACGGCACTCTCTTCCGGGTTGACAACGACGAACGTGTAGCGCGAGGGGCCCGGGGCCGAGTTCCTCGGATGTCGCCGGTCCTCTCCTCGCTCCTCACAGGCACGCGACTGCGCCCATTGCCATCGCCCCCCGTGCCGCCTGTCCAGGACGATGTCGACACCGGCGATGCCCGTGAACAGCTGTCGCAGGTGCCGCCACAGGTCGGGTTGTTCCCGGGACACGACGATCAGGTAGCGCGGTCGGCGTGTCTCTGGCTTTCCCGCGGAAGACATCCTCGCGCCGTGCCCGTGTGCTGAGCCCTCTGGCAACGCGAGAGGGATTCCCGCGGCTTCATCGACCACCATCGCGTGCCTCCTGATCCGCCTGCCGTGTGTGTCGAGCCCCGACCCAACGGGGGCCTGTTCCGCGGGTCGGACAGTGTCGTCGGCGCGATCGCGGTGTTCGGGTGATTGCGGACGGGATCCGGACGCGCCGTTCCCGCTTCAAAGGGGCCGCCTCCGCTCCAAAAAGCATACCGCGTGCCTGGGCGAGAAGGAACGGCGCGGAAGCGAACTTCAACTTCCCAACTATTCGCCGTTATTGTGCGATTCCCCCCGGTCCGGCTCCAACGGGCGCCCCGCGCTCGGCGGTGGGGTCCCCGGAAAACCGTAAGCTTTGTGGACATCCCGAAAACCGCCAAAGGCGGCAAGTACGCATCAGTGCGAGGTGCGGTTCGTTTGTCGGCCTGTAAAGCAATCCGACACGATCCGGCGGAGAGAGGATGATATGCCGCCCCGCCTCCGTCCGCGCGAAATGGGGGTGATGCTCGATGACGGCCTTTGTGGTAGGATCTCGCGGCCGGTCGGCGGCCGGGTCCGCTCCGGCGCCGCGTGCGGACGGGCGCGGCGGATCACGGAACCGTTTTCAATCTTTGGAGGACACACCCCCCAAGGGGCGACACGCGCCGCGGGCGGGGAAGGCGGCGACGGGTTTTGCGGTGGTCGGGGGGACACACTCCAGAGCGGCCGTGACGACCGGCCGGACAAGAGGGGGAGCGCGCATGGCCCGGAAAGGTTACTGTCCCCATTGCCGATCGGTGCAGCCGCTGGGAGAATATGAGGAAGACGGCCAGTCGGGCCTCTGGTGCAGGACGTGTCGGAATCCCATGGAGGTGTCCTACATCGAGAAGCCGGCGGCCGGTCCCCGTCGCTTTACCGTCCTGTGCATCGACGATGACCGCATCGTCCTCAGTTTCTGCAGCGACGCCCTCGAGAAGGAGGGCTTTCACACGCTCGTGGCCGATGATGGCGCCGCGGGCGTCGAGACGGCCAAGCGGGAACGGCCCGACCTCATTCTTCTGGATGTCATGATGCCGAGGATGACCGGGCTGGAGGCGTGCCGCCTCATGCGCGCCGAGCCGACGCTCAGGGATACGCCGATCGTCCTCTTGACGGCATCGGACGATCCGGAGCTCGGCTTGAAAGCGCAGCAGGCGGGTGCAACGGCGAGCATGCGAAAGCCTTTTGGCTCCGCCAACATCATCGGCGCCGTCGAGCAGGCATTGGGCCGCCGGATCGACCCGTCCAAACCACGGGCGTGGCATCCATGAAGACCAGGCCGTGGGCGACACCGCATGGACACCGTGGTCAGGGTTCCCGCGCGGGTCGCCCCGCCCCTCTAACCGAGCCCCTCTCGGGTGAGGCTTGCGGACGGTGCATACCCTGAAGATGGCGGGGCGGTTGCCTCCGAAGGGCTGAGGGGGACCGGCATCGCGCACGTCCCGTTGAACACGGCGCCCCGCCAAATGGTCAAACGAGGGGTCCGGATCGTACCGGTGACCTGGCTTGTCTCCAGCAGCTCGACCCACCGTCGCGCCGCGATGTTTCCGCGCACCTGACCGCGAACCTGGAGGCGTTCCACACGAATCTCGGCGTCGATTCGCCCGTTTTCACCGATGATGAGGGTCCCGCCGCAGATCAAAGATCCCTCCAGCCGACCGTCGACGCGGAGCGCGCCGCGGAAATTGACGTCCCCTGTGAATTGGCCGCCTTCGCCCAGGAAGCCGTTAAGCTCGCCGAGTCCGCCGCTTTCCGGGACACGGCGGTCCGCGTGTCGCCGCTCCTCGCGCACCGCCTCGACTCGCCGGCGCCGCTCTCCTTTTCGACGGTCCAGGACCACCTCGATCTGCCGATGGGCCGCCACGCTGCGGTTCAGCCATCTCCAAAATTTCGAACCGCGTTCCGCCATGGTTATTGCGCCTCAACTGCAGCCGGCATCCGATGAGCCCGAGCGACTTCAGCGGGTCCGCTGGGCCTTCTCGATCTTGGCCCACTCATCCTTTAGAGCGACGGAGCGATTGAACACCAGCTTTGCGGCCGCGGAGTCGGGATCCACGCAGAAGTAGCCTTGGCGTTCGAACTGGTAGATGGCCCCGACCTTGGCGCCGGCCAAGCTGGGCTCCACCCAGCAGCCGGATAACGTTTCCAGCGAGTGCGGGCTCAGGTTTGCCAGGAAGTCCGAGCCGTCGTCCGTCTCGTCGGGGTTCTCCTTGGTGAAGAGGCGGTCGTACAGCCGCACTTCCGCGGGCACGGCGTGGGCCGCCGAGACCCAGTGCAGCGTGGCCTTCACCTTGCGGCCGTCCGGAGCGTCGCCGCCGCGCGTGGCCGGGTCGTAGGTGCAGCGGAGTTCGACCAGGTTACCCCGATCATCCCTCACCGCCTTTACGCATTTCACGAAATAGGCCGAGCGCAGCCTGACTTCCCGCCCAGGGGCCAGCCGGTAGTACTTGGGCGGTGGCATCTCGCGGAAGTCGTCCTGCTCGATGTACAACACGCGGGAGAAGGGGACCTTCCGGGTCCCGGCGGCCGGGTCCTCCGGATTCTTGAGGGTGTCGAACTCCTCGACCAGGCCTTCGGGGTAATTCTCGATCACCACCCGCAGTGGTCGGAGGACACCCATGACGCGCGGAGCCCGCCGGTTCAGGTCCTCGCGCAGGCAGTGCTCCAGCAGGGCGAGGTCCACGATGCTGTCCTTCTTCGCCACCCCGATCCGTTCGCAGAAGTTGCGGATGGCCTCCGGCGTGTAGCCGCGGCGGCGGAGGCCGGAGAGCGTGGGCATGCGCGGGTCGTCCCAGCCCCGGACATGCCCCCCCTGCACCAGCCTGAGAAGTTTGCGCTTGCTGAGCACCGTGTACGAAATGTTCAGCCTCGCGAACTCGATCTGGCGGGGGCGGTAAATCTCCAGCTCGTCCAGAAACCAGTCGTACAATGGCCGGTGGATCTCGTACTCCAGCGAACAGAGGGAATGGGTGATGCCCTCGATGGAGTCGGACTGGCCGTGGGCAAAATCGTACATCGGGTAGATGCACCAGGCGTCACCGGTGCGGTGGTGCGAGGCGTGCAGGATGCGGTACATGACCGGGTCGCGCAGGTTGATGTTGGGGGACGCCATGTCGATCTTGGCGCGCACGGTGCGGGAGCCGTCGGGGAACTCGCCGGCCCGCATGCGTGCGAAGAGATCCAGGTTTTCTTCCACCGCCCGGTTGCGGAACGGGCTCTCCCTGCCCGGCTGGGTCAGCGTTCCGCGGTATTCGCGGATCTCGTCGGCGCTCAGATCGCAGACGTACGCTTTGCCCTTCCGGATCAATGCCACGGCGAATTCGTACAACCGCTCGAAGTAGTCCGAGGCGTAGAAGAGTCGGTCGTCCCAGTCGAAGCCCAACCAGCGGATGTCCTGCAGAATGGACTCGACGTACTCCACCTCCTCCTTGACCGGATTGGTGTCGTCGAAGCGCAAGTTGCATATCCCGCCGAACTCCGCGGCGATGCCAAAGTCGATGCAGATGGCTTTGGCGTGGCCGATGTGCAGGTAGCCGTTCGGCTCCGGCGGGAAGCGGGTATGCACGCGGGAGAACCGGCCCGTCCTCAGGTCCTCGATCACCGCGGCTCGGATGAAATCGGCGGGCTGGCTTGATTCGTTCTCGGGCATGGGGTACCTCGTCTCGAAAGCGGATCGGTGCGAGCGCGGAACATGCGGCGCCGCCGGGGCCGGCGCCTCGTCCCCGCAACGGATGCGCAACCGAGAATGCCGCAACGGCGCCGCGGCTGTCAAGCCGGAAGCGCGGACGGTTGGGCACCGGATCCGGCCGGCACTGGATTTGCGGCTTCCGATTGACAGGCGCGGATATGTTCGCTAGCTTTCCGCTGACCGAGTTCTCCGTATGCGGGCGCGGCGCGCGCGATGATGCCTCCCAGCGCCGACGGCGCGGCGGGCGGCGGGATGCGACTGGGGTTCACCCGGTCCGGTTGCAGCGACCCGCGTCAGGAAAGGGGAACGGATGGGTTCCACTTTCTTTTGCGCGTATTGCTGTTCGACGCAGGAGCGGTACGAATATCAGGAGGACGGCCGGCGAAAATTCCGCTGTGCCTCCTGCGGCTCGCCTGTGGAAGGGGGCGGGCTGCGGGAGGAATCCACCTTCTGCCGCCCGAAAGTCCTCTGCATCGACGACGACCGCTTGTTGCTGGGTTTGGTGAAGGACGCCATCGAGACCCACGGGTTCGAGGCTCTGACGGCGACGGACGGACCGTCGGGTCTGGCGTTGGCCAAGGCCCAGCAGCCTGACATCATCCTGGTCGATGTCATGATGCCCAAGATGAGCGGGTTCGAGGTGTGCCAGCATTTGCGCGCCGACCCGAAGCTGCGGGGAACACCCATTATCATCGTCACCGCCATGGCCGATCCCGAACTCAAGACCAAGGGCCTCGAGGCCGGTGCCAACCTGGCCATCCCAAAACCGTTCAATCCCACACAGATCATCGTTCTGATCAAGAAGGCCCTGGAACTGAAAGCCAAAGGGCCGCCGCGGTAGCGCCGCGGCGGCGGATCCCGCCGCCCCGGGCCGTGTTTTCCGGGCCCGACCCGGGCGGGCCGAAATGTGCGCCCGCAGACCACGACCACGGGCGCGGCCTCGGATCGACGACACCACAGAGAGAGCTCGCCATGAGATGGATACCGGTCGTTCTCGTCGTCGCCATCGCGGCCTGGGGCTGCGCTCCGAGCATGGAGCAGCAGCGGTTGGCGCGCCTGGAGGCTCTCCGGCTCGAGCTGGATGGCGCCCTTGCGGCGTGGCGGATCGATGCGTCGGCCGGCCGTTTCGGCACGAGCGCCGACGCCGCGCTCGCGCTGGTCGCCCGGTACGATATCGTCTATGAACGCTGGGGACTGCGTGCCGATCCGCTGACACAGGCCATGCTGGCCTACGCCGTGGCGGCCGCCGTCAGGGTGGACGCGAAGGAGCTCTCGGCCGTTGAGGCGGATGCGCTGCTCCAAAGAATGCGGGCGGACCTGGAGCGCGCGAGGTCGACCTTGCCCGGGAGCACGACCGCGCGGGCTGCGGAACGGGATGCCGCCCTGCTGGCCTGCTGGAAGGATTATTGGGCGGCGCACCATCGGACGTTTCAGATCACGTCTCGAAACCCCGTGCGCTGCGAGATCAATTCGGCGGCCGCGGATGCGAAGCCGGTCGTCTGCCGCTGAGTGGGGTGACGATGATGGTCCCGCGCGGCCATTGCATGTCCACCGGCAGATCGGCGAACAGCACCGGGCGGCGGTGTGTCGCCGCCGGCCCGCGGCGCATCGGCGATGGGGCACCGGTGTGTTTTTCACCGCGGAAACGGCATCGCTGATGGAGGCACGACGGCGAACCACGGCTCTTTCCGTGGGGGCACGCTCGGTGTTTTCAGGTGTGGGGTTGGGGGACGGCTTGATCAGCGGGACGCAACGGCCCCGCACCGTCATGGGACGGTAACCCGATAAGGAGATCGCCAAATGGCCCGGTCCCGACGGTGGGGACGCCGCGGCTTCACGTTGGTGGAGTTGTTGGTCGTCATCACGATCATCGGGCTGTTGGCCAGCATCGCGATTCCGAACCTGCTGAGCGCGCACCGGAAGGCGCGATACGCCCGTGCGGCTTCGGAGTCCAAGACGCTGGTCACGCAGGCCATCCTGTACGGAAACGACAAGCACGCATACCCGACCAGTGTGGCGGTGATGCGGGCCGCGGGATACGCCAACATGGCGGATGTGGACCCGTGGGGTCTCCCGTGGCAGCTCTCGCCCGGTCTCACCGCAGGCGCTCCGCCGAGACAGACCGACGACGTCTATGTCTTTAGCCGGGGCGCGACGGCCAGCGGCGTCTTCCCCGTCCCCTTTGTGGTGTTCACGGGGGAAAACGGCTCCGTCGGGTTCTCCTCGATTTACGGCTCCTGGAGCGGAGTGTAGGCCTCCCCGCGCTTCCGACGCCCCGGCCGCGCCCTCTTCTTCCCCGGACCGCCGCCCTCGCAATCCCCGCCCGCCACGGCGCGGGCCGTTGTTCGTGTACCCCGCGTGGACAAAATTCCGACTGGACGAGTCAGCGGGGATGGGGGTAAAGTACAACGCAGCGCGGACGGGAAGCGCGACGATGCGTCGATGATCGGTTCTAGGGTGGGGGAAGGAGACGGGGATGGACCAACTCTTCGAGAATCGAGCCAAGCGGATGATCAAGGCGGGGAAGAAGACCGCCGGGGCGTGGGCGCAGCTTTGCAGCCCCCTGTCGGCGGAATGTCTGGCCCGCGGCGGGTTCGACTGGATTCTCATCGACATGGAGCATGCCGGGGGCGACATCCTGACGCTGGTCTCGCAGTGCCAGGCCGTGGCGGCGACGGGGACGGGTGCCGTGCCGTTTGTCCGCGTGCCGTGGAACGACCTGGTGTGGATCAAGCGGGTCCTGGACGCCGGGGCCTACGGTCTTATGATCCCGTATGTGAACACCAAAGAGGAGGCGGTGCGGGCCCTCCAGGCCTGCAGGTATCCGCCCCTGGGGATTCGGGGGATCGCCGGCAGCGTGCGGGCCGCGGGTTACGGCCGCGATACGAGCAGTTATCTCAAGCGGGCCAACGACGAGATCTTTGTCATGCTCCAGGTCGAGACGATGCAGGCCATCGAGAACCTGGAGGCGATCGCCGCCGTGCCCGGCGTGGACGCCCTCTTCATCGGGCCCATGGACCTGTCGACCTCCATGGGGCATCTCGGAAATCCCGCCCACCCCGACGTGCAGGCGGCCATCGCCACGGTCGAGGCCAAGGCGCGGAAGCTGGGCATGCCGCTGGGGACCATCTCGGGCAGTTGGGAGCAGGCGAAGGTCCTGTACGACCGGGGATACCAACTCATCACCCTGGTCTCCGACTCCGTCCTGATCTCCAAGGTCGCCGCGGAGAGCATGGCGAAATTCCGCGAGGTCTTTCCGGCCTAGCGCCGTATCGGACCGCCGGCGGACGCGACCGCCGGGCGTCCCGCCACCGGAACCGGAGGCGGCGCCCGGCGGTTTTTTTGGCCGACGTGGCGCGGCGGCACAGGAATCCCGTTGAGCGCGGATGATCCCATCCGTCCAGCCGCGCGTCCGTCCGGCGTGCGCGGGGGAGATGGTTCGGTGCGCATCGACCTCCACATCCATACGACGGCCTCCGACGGCCTTTTGGAGCCCACCGCGCTGGTGCGCGCGGTCCAAGCGGCGGGGGTGGAGGTGTTCAGCGTCACCGATCACGACAGCGTGGACGCCGTGGACGAGGCGAAGCGGACGGCGGACGCCGCAGGGCTCGCCCTCGTCACGGGCATCGAACTCAGCGCCTGCTGGGGTCGCGTCGAGTTGCACATCCTCGGCTACTTTATCGACCCCGCGAACGCGGCGCTGCGCGAGTTTCTCGGCATGACGCGCGACGCGCGTCGCGCGCGCCTCCGTGCGATGCTGAGTCGGCTGCAGGCCATGGGCATGCGGGTGCCGGCGGACGACGTCCTGGCGCGGGCGCAGAACGGGAACGTCGGCCGGCCCCATCTGGCGCGCGCCCTCGTCGAGCGCGGTTTCGTCGGGACCGCGGACGAGGCGTTTGACCGGTATCTCGGGGTGGACAAGCCGGCCTACGTTCCGCGCCCCGAGGTGTCCGTCGGGGACGCCATCGGCGTGATCCGCAAGGCGGGCGGGCTCGCGTCGCTCGCCCACCCCGGCGTCCACGATCGGGACGAGGCGATCCCCGATCTCATCGCCGCGGGTCTCGCGGCGATCGAGGTCTATCACCCCAAGCACACCGTCGGCCGGGCGCGCCGGTACCGCAGGATCGCAGAGCAGCGCGGTCTGCTGATCACCGGCGGGTCGGACTTTCACGGGGTCGGCGAGGGGGACCGCGCCGCCGTGCCCGGTCTCCCGTGTCTGCCCGATGCCGATTATGCGCGGTTGCGGGCCGCGGCCCGGGCGTGCGGCGCCCGACTTCCCTAGCGGCGGATCCCGACGGGTGGGTCTCGAATTCTCCTGCAAGGGGTCGGCGAATCGAGGAGTTAGGGCGCGTCCTGGACGCCGGCGCGGCTTGCCAGTGCCCCTATAATCCAGTATCATTTCCCGACCTCGCCGGCACGAGTCGAAGGGACCGCTCGGATCATGGACGAACACGACAGGCGCTTGCTGAACGCGATTCAGGCCGAATTTCCCCTCGTCTCGCGGCCGTTCGAGGCGCTGGGGGCGCAGGTCGGCCTCGCCGAGACCGACGTGATGGCTCGGCTCGGCGAGCACAAGCAGCGAAAGATCATCCGACAGATCGGCGGCATCTTCGACACGCGCAGTCTCGGGTATCAGAGCAGCCTCGTGGCCATGCGCGTCCCCTCCGAACGCGTGGACGCGGCCGCCGAGGCGGTCAACGGCCACCCCGGTGTCAGTCACAACTATCGGCGCGACCACGTCTTCAACCTGTGGTTCACGATCGCCGTGCCGCCGGCCAGCGACCTCCGCTGGACCGTGCACCGGCTGCACGCGATGGCGGACGCCCAGTCGACGCGCCTCCTTCCCACGCTCCGGCTCTTCAAGATCGGCGTCCAGCTGGACATGGAGGGCGGCAGCGGCGCGGAGCGGGCGGAGGTGGCGTACAGCGACGCCGCGCGGCCCGCGGCGGGGCGCGCCGGGTTGCGGCCGGTCGACATCGCGGTCATCCGGGAGCTGCAAGAGGACGTCCCGCTCGACGCGCAGCCGTACGGGCCTATGGCGCGCCGGACCGGTATGCCGGAGGATGAATTTCTGGCGGTCGCGACGCACCTCAAGACGCAGGGGTACATGCGGCGGATGGCCGCGGTGCTGCACCACCGCGCGGCCGGCTTCCGGGCCAACGCCATGGGGGTGTGGGCGGTCCCGTCCGAGCGGACGGAGGATGTGGGCCGGGTCATGGCCAGCTTCAAGGGCGTCAGCCACTGCTATCTTCGCCCGACCTATCCGGACTGGCCGTACAACGTCTTCACTATGGTGCACGGCCAGGACACCGCGGGCTGCCAGGAGGTCATCGACGCCATGGCGCGGGCCACCGGCATTGCCGAGTACGCGCTCCTCTACAGTACGAAGGAGTACAAGAAAGTCCGGCTACGGTACTTCACGCCCGACCTGGACGAGTGGGAGGCGCGTGCGCGGCGGGCGTCGGCGGGAGATGCGCAGTCCTAGCCTGCGCCCCTGGTCCGGCGGCGACACCCGGCGGGAGCCCGATGGAAATCCGATTGGCGGTGGAGGTGGAGGGGCTGACCAAGGTCTTTGGCTCCACGCTGGCCTTGGACGGCGTGGACTTATGCGCGGCGCGGGGGGAGGTGGTGGCGCTCCTCGGGCCGAACGGGGCGGGGAAGACGACGCTGCTGAAGCTCCTGTCCACGGCCCTCAAACCCACGGCGGGAGGCGGCCGCATCCTCGGCGAAGACCTCGTCAAGGGCCGCGACAGCATCCGGCGGCGGATCGGCATGATTTCCCACAACCACCACCTGTACGAAGAGCTGACGGCGGCGGAGAACCTGCGCTTTGCCGCCACGATGCACGGGATCCGGCCGGACCGCGACGGGATTCGCAAGGCGCTGGGCGAGGTCGGCCTGGATCCGCAGGCCGACTTGAAGGTCCGGACGTACAGCACCGGCATGAAACGCCGGCTGGTCATCGGGAAGATGCTCCTGTTCGACCCGGAGCTGCTCTTCCTCGACGAGCCCCACAACACGCTGGACCAGGCCGCCGTGGCGTTGCTCAACGGCTATGTGGCGTCGGTCCGCGCGCGCGGCGGGTCGGCCATCGTGGCGACGCACAACCTGAGCCGGGCGTACGATATGGCGGACCGGTTCGTGCTCCTGCGCGACGGGGCGGTGACGCGGCGCGTGGACAAGGATCGTCTGACGGTGGACCAACTGCGGGAGATATATGCGCGGCACGCCGAGAACGACGGCGGCTCCGACGCCGCGGGTCCGGTCCGTGAAGCCGGAAGGCGCGCGCCGGCGTGAGCGAGGGAATATGGCCGTGGCGGAGGTGATGCGCCGCACCTGGGCGATGACGTGGAAGGACGTGCGCGTGGAGCTCCGCGCCCGCGAGCGGATGAACGCCATGCTGTTCTTCGCGGCGCTGATCCTCTTCATCTTCAACTTCGCCCTGGGGCCGGACCTGTCCAAGCTTCGCGAGGCGGCGCCGGGCCTGCTCTGGCTGGCGTTTCTGTTTACGGGGATGCTGGGTCTGGGCCGGAGCTTCCAGGCCGAGCGCGAAAACGGGTGCTTCGAGGAGCTCCTGCTCACCCCCGGCGACCGCGAGTCGCTGTACTTCGGCAAGCTGGCGGGCAACATCCTCTTCATGGTCATGGCGGAGGCGCTGATTCTCCCGCTCTTCGCCATCCTGTACAATCTGGAGATCTGGTCCGCGCTGCCCGGCCTGTTTGTCGTGGCGCTCTTGGGGACAGTGGGGTTCTCGACGATCGGCACGCTGCTCGCCGCCATGACGGCGCATCTGCGGGCGCGCGAGGTGATGCTGCCGTTGCTGCTCTTCCCGCTGACGGTCCCGGTGATTCTGGGGTCCGTGAAGGCCACGGAGGCGCTGCTGAGCGGGGCGGGGTTGGCCGGGGCGGGTCACTGGGTGAAGCTGCTGGGCGGATTCGACGTGGTCTTCCTGGTCGTGTGCCCCTTGGCATTCGAGTTCGTCCTGGAGGAGTGATGGGTCCCACTCGGGTCGGGCGCACCCTGGGCGCGCTGGCGGGTCTGTGCGTGGCCGTGGGCTTGTACCTGGGGCTCGTCGCGGCGCCGCCGGACGCCACGCAGGGCGAGGTGCAGCGGATCATGTATCTGCACGTGCCGTCGATTCTCACGGCGTACGCGGCGTTCACGGCGACCTTTGTCGCCAGTGCGCTCTATTTGTGGCGGCGCGATGCGCGCGCGGACGCCGTGGCCGTCTCCTCCGCCGAAGTGGGTGTGGTCTTCACTGGGATCGCACTGGCCACGGGCTCCATCTGGGGGAAGTCCACCTGGGGCGTCTGGTGGACGTGGGACGCCCGGCTGACCCTGACGGCCATCCTGTTTACGATCTACGTGGGCTATCTGATGCTGCGCGCCTTCGCCGAGGAGCCCCAGGCGGCGGCGCGGTACGGCGCCGTCCTGGCCATCCTCGGATTCTTCGACATCCCCCTCAATCACCTGGCGGTGCAGTGGTGGCGGACGCTGCACCAGCCGTCGTCCCTTATCCGGCCGGGGGGGCCGTCGATCGATCCGGCCCTGCTGGTGCCGCTGCTCGTCAATCTGGCGGGATTGCTCCTGCTCTGCGGCTACTACGTGGTGGAGCGGACCCGGCTGGAGCAAATGCGCCAGCGCGCGATGGCGCTGCGGTTGATGCGGGGGCGCCGTGGGTAGCTGGGGGTTCATCGGTCTGGCCTACGGGGTGGCGGCGGCGGCACTGGTCGGGTATCTTTTCAGCCTGCGGGGCCGGCTGCGGGATGCCGGCGCCGCGCTGAGCGCGCGGGAAGGGGAGGGGGGGCGGAAGAAATCATGAAGGGTCGCCGGCTCAAATACGCGGTCGCCGGAGGGATTATCCTGGCCGCGCTGGGGGGTTTGGTGTACTCCGGCGCCAGAGAGTCCATGGTCTACTTCTACACACCCACCGAGATCCGCAAGCAGACGGACTCGGTGCGGGGGAAGGCGCTGCGCGTCGGCGGGATGGTGGAAGAGGGGTCGATCCGCTGGGAGCCGACACAGCTGCTCCTCACCTTCGCGCTGACCGACGGACAGAACAGCGTGCCGGTGCGCCACAAGGGGACCGCGCCGGACCTCTTTAAGGAGGGGGCGGGCGCCGTGGTGGAAGGCACCTGGGCGCCCGAGGGGTACCTGCGCTCCAGCACGATCATGGCCAAGCACTCGGAGGAGTACAAGGCTCCCAAACACGCTGAGACGCTAGAAGGCAAGAAGGCGCTTTTCAAGTCACTGCTGCCGGGAGGGAAGCCGTGACCGCCACCCTCGGCCATTTCGTGCTCTTCCTGGCCCTGGGGATGAGCCTGTACGCCGCGGGAGCGGCGATCTACGGCGCGCGCGCGGGCCGTGACGACTGGCTGGCCAGCTCGCGCAACGCGGTCCTGGTGAACCTGTGCTTGGTGACGCTGGCGATGTTCCTGCTGGAGTACGCCTTGATCGCCAGCGACTTCAGCATCCGCTATGTGGCCAACAACAGCACGCGGGGAAGCCTCACCCGGTACAAGATCGCCGGGCTCTGGGGGTCGCTGGAGGGCTCGATCCTGCTGTGGGCGTGGCTCCAATCGCTGTTCGCGGCCCTGGTGGTGGCGCGATACAACGATCGGCATCCAGCGGTCATGCCGTATGTCCAGGCGGTGCTCCAGGGGATCTGCGCCTTTTTCCTTCTGGTCATGACCTTCGCGGCGAATCCGTTCGCGCCGCTCTTCCCGGTGCCGCCGGACGGCCGCGGGCTCAACCCGCTCCTCGAGGTGACCGACATGCTCGTCCACCCGCTTCTGCTGTACCTCGGGTATGTGGGCTTCTCGGTCCCCTACGCCTTTGCCACGGCCGCGCTCATCACGGGGCGGCTGTCCGAGGAATGGCTGAAGATCACCCGCCGCTGGACCATCGTGGCCTGGCTGTTCCTTACCGGCGGGATCTTTTACGGCGGCTGGTGGTCGTATCGGACGCTGGGGTGGGGCGGCTACTGGGCGTGGGATCCCGTGGAGAACGCCTCGTTTATGCCGTGGCTGACGGGGACTGCGTTTATCCACTCGGTGATGATCCAGGAGCGGAAGCGCATGCTGAAGGTCTGGAACCTGGTCCTCATCACCCTGACGTTTTCGCTGGTCATCTTCGGGACCTTTCTGACCCGGAGCGGGATCCTCGGCTCCGTGCACGCCTTCGCCGAAGGGCCCGTAGGGGTGGTCTTCCTTGGGTTCCTGGCTCTGGTGCTTCTGTTCTCCCTGGGTCTGATCGCCTACCGGGCCGATCGGCTGAAGGGCCACGGGGAGCTGGATTCCGTCGTGTCGAGGGAGAGCGTTTTTCTCTTGAACAACGTGGTCTTGATCGGGATCTGTTTCACCGTGTTCCTGGGGACGATCTTCCCGCTGCTCACCGAGGCGATCCGGGGGGACAAGATCAGCGTGGGGATGCCGTATTTCAATCGGGTGAGCGTCCCGCTGGGGATGGTGCTCCTTCTGCTGATGGGAATCGGCCCGCTCATTTCCTGGGGGCGGGCGTCGCTCAACAACCTGCGGCGAAACTTTCTGAAGCCGCTGGGGGCGGCGGCGGCGACGGCGGCGCTGCTGTGGATCCTGGGCGTCAGGCTCGCGGAGGCCTTGCTGGCCTTCTTCTGCTGTGTCTTCGTCATGGCCACCATCGTCCTGGAGTTCTGGTCCGCCACCCGGGCGCGCGCCGCCGGCACGGGGGAGGGATTTCTCCAGGCCTTCGGCGCCCTCCTCCTCAGGAGCCGGCGCCGGTACGGCGGTCTGATCGTTCATCTGGGCGTGGTGATCGCCATCATCGGGATCGCCGTTTCCTCGGTATACAAGGCGGAGCACGAGGTGACGCTGAAGCCCGGCGAACGCATGGAGATCGGGCCGTACACGGTCCAGTTCAACGACCTTCAGGCGGGAGAGCGACCGACGCACATCCTGGTCTGGGCCAACCTGACCGTCCTCAAGGGCAACACACCGGTGGCTCGGCTCCATCCGGGGCAGCGGTTCTACCCGAACCAGCAGAGTCCGTTCGCCAGCGTGGACGCCCGCTATCGCTGGGACGAGGATCTGTATACGATCCTCTCCGCGTTCGAGCGAGACGGGAGCAGTGCCACCATCAAGGTCATGATGAATCCCATGATGGCCTGGATCTGGATCGGGGGCGGCGTGATCCTCCTGGGCGTTCTCGTGGCGGTCCTTCCGGAGAGGCGCCTGGCGATGCTCACCGCACGAGCCAAGGCCCAGCCCGCCTGAGATCGCCGGAGGGGTGGCCCATGAGCTGGAAAAAGCTGTTGATCCCGCTGGCCAGCGTGCCGATCATCCTTCTTTTGGCCTATGGCTTCCGGACCGACCCCAAGGCCATTCCGTCGCCCCTGGTGCAGAAACCCGCGCCCGAGTTCCGGCTGAAGACCTTCGACGGTGGCGAGATGTCTCTCGCCGCCCTGAAGGGCCAGCCGCTGGTGCTGAATTTCTGGGCCTCATGGTGCTATCCCGCGTGCTACGAGGAAGCGCCCCTCCTGGAAGCCACGTGGAGGAAATTCAAAGATCGGGGGCTCCTGGTGGTCGGCGTTGCCATCCAAGACAAGGAAGCCAACGCCCGGGAGTTTCTGCAGCGGTTCGGGTTTACGTTCCCCAACGCCCCCGACCCGGGAAGCAAGGTGTCGATCGATTACGGGGTCTACGGGGTACCCGAGACGTTTTTCATCGACCGGCGCGGGCGCATCGCCTACAAGCACGTCGGCGCGCTGACGCCCGAGCTCGTGGAAGCGCAGGTGCATTTGCTCCTGCAGGGCGCGTGAGATGATCCGGAGCAGAGCGATGCGGGCGGACGCGGGACGGACGAGTCGGTGGCTGATGGCGGTGGTCGTGGCGCTGCTCTCGTGGAATGCGGCGCGGGTCGACGGCGCGGCGGGTGCCGCCGTGGAGGATAAGGTCCGCGAGATCGCCTCGGAGCTGCGCTGCGTGGTGTGCCAGAACCTCTCGGTCGCCGACTCGCCATCCGACCTGGCCAAAGAGATGCGAAATCTGGTGCGGGAGCTGGTGCAGCGGGGAATGAGCCGAGAGGAGATAGACGCCTACTTTGTCAGCCGGTACGGCGAGTTCGTGCTGCTTGCGCCGCCCAAGCGGGGATTCAATCTCCTGGTCTGGGGGCTGCCGTTTGTGGCCATCGCGGTGGGCGGCGGCGCCGTTTACCTGGTGGCCCGTCGGTGGGTCGGGCAGGCACCGGCCCGGCAGCCCGAGATCGATCCGGCGTACGCCGAGCGGGTGCACCGCGAACTGAAGGAAAGGGAGCAGGGGTAAGAACAGGCAATCGGGCGACTGGGCAATTGGACGAGCGGAAAATTCGGCGATCTGGCGAATACAGAGTTGGGCGCTGAGACCGCGCCGGGTTTTTCGGAACAACCTGACCACGCCATCGCCAACGTGCCGAACCGTCTCGTGGCCGGATCCCCGTCTGGGCGGCCGACCGCGCGATTGTCCGGTTGTCAAATCGCTCAGTTGCCGAATCGCCACAGTCGAGCGGAGCGTTCATGGCCATCGTTATCGCGCTGGGGATCGCGCTCGCGGCGGTTGCCTTCGTGGCGGCGCCGCTCTTTTTCGGCGCCCGGCAAGCCGCGAGAGTCGCCGCGGGTGAGGGACAGGCGTCTGGAGACCTGGCGGAGCTGCTGGCTGAGAAGGAGACGGTCTACGCCGCCATCCAGGAACTGGACTTCGATCTCAAATCGGGCAAGCTGTCCGAGGAGGACCACCACGGCCTTCGGCGGCGCTACGAGGAGCGGGCCGCGGCTCTTCTCAGGGCCATCGACGATCTGCACCCCTCCTCCGAGCGGTCGGACGCGCCCCGAAGGGTGCGCCGGGAGAAGCGGAGGGGGTGAGGGCGTCGCAGAGGGACCCCGCCGGTCGGGGCTGGACGATATTCGCGCTACGGTCCACGACGGGCGGTGTCTCGGCTACGCCGTCGGGTCGTGCCTGGATCGCCCGCCCGGTCGAGAGCGGCGGGGATCCGCGCCGGCAATCATCTCCGCCAAGAGTGGGGATCGCTTGCGGCTCGGCGGAACGGCGATCCCGGTCAAGGCCCCGAGCTCGAGGGTCTTTTCGAGGATGCCGGTTTCTCGCCCACCCGCCGCGCCATCAGGCATCAACCGCTTCCCACCGCCCGACACGCCTCGTGCGCGGAACCGACTGACCGGGAGATTTTACAACCCGCACCGCCTTGATTTTTCGCGGCCGGGCGCCAGGCCGCCCAGGGATCGATCGGCGAGACGAAAAACGCCATTCAACGATCAGCCCGGCGATGCCCCCTTTGGTGGCGGCGGGGACACGGCCGTGGCTGGCCTCGGTGTGGAGAGCGCCGGGGCGCCGGGCAAGCGGGAGTCGTTGTCGCCGGAGACAACGCCCGTCCCGTCGTGCGGGACGGCCAGGATGTCCAGGTCGTGGATCAAGGCCTCGGCCTCCTCGTCGGGGCTCACGAGGGGGGCGTGGGTGCGGGTGAGTGGGCGCAGCCACACGTTCAAGGTATGCCCGCCATCCACGAGAATATCGCGGCCGGTGACATAGTTGGAGGCATCCGACACCAGGTATATCAGCGTCCCGCAGAGGTCGGAGGGGCGCTCGTGCCATCCCATGGGGTGGTAGGAGCGGATCAGATCGCGGCTGTCCCGGGAGTCCCGGCGTCGGGCGGGCGAGAGGGTGTAGGAGGGGCTGATACAATTGACGTTGATGTTGTACCTCCCCCATTCGGCGGCCAGGCGCTTGGTGAGCATCACGACGCCGGCCTTGGCGGAACAGTAGGCGAGGCCGGCGTTGGCGATGGTGGCCGACATGGAGGCCATGTTGACGATCTTCCCGCGCCCGCGGGGGATCATCACCCGCGCCGCGGCCTTGCAGGCGAGAAAGGGGGCCTGGAGGGCGAGATTCATCGTGAACTGCCAGTCTTCCAGCGGGAAATCCTCCGCCGTGGGCGGCACGAGGTATCGGCCACCGGCCCACGCATTGTTGACCAGGATGTCGAGACCGCCCAGCGCCGCCACCGTCTGCGCCACCATGGCGTCGATCTCGTCGGGCCGGCTCACGTCGGTCCGCATGAAGGCCGAGCGCCGGCCGACGGAGGCGACCTCGGCCGCGACATGGGAGCCCGTGCGCTCGTTGATGTCGGCGACCGCCACATTCGCACCGGCTTCGGCCAGCGCCAGGGCGAGCTGTCGCCCGATGCCCTGGCCGCCCCCGGTGACCAGCGCCACCTTTCCGTCCAGCTTGAACAGATCCAGCACACCCACGGGTCACCTCCGAAGAAGGCTGCCTCGTCCGGTGGCCAGACGGGACGCCTGCCGTCTTGTCGACGCCGCTCCACCGCGATGCGGCTTTCCGGCCATCGCATGCTAGTCGTCGGGCGCTGATGTGTCAAGACGCCGGCGTGTTGCGGTGGATGGCTTGCGCGGGAGTGGCTTCCGGCTAGGTCTTTCGAGGCGTCTCTGGTACACTATCCTGCCATGAGAGCCCATGGCCGCCGTCAACGCTTTGGATCGCGCAGCGCCGCCAATTTTCCTTTTCGTGGTGGGGTCGGGGGCAAAACCGTCCGCCGAGGAGACACGATGATGGAGAGAGGAATCCACGGCAAGGGCCGCTTCGGATGGGGAGCGCTGGCGGGGGTCTTGATGCTGGGGCTGGCCGTGACGGCCGCCGCGGGGCAAAAGGTGGTCCTCTACACGGCCAGCAACGACGAGATCGAGAAGGTGGTGATGCAAGCCTTCAAGAAGGTCCACCCGGAGATCACGATCGAGGCCATCAACCTGTCCACGGGGCCGATCGCCCAGCGAGCCATCGCCGAGAAGGCGAATCCACAGGCCGACGTGGTCTGGATGGTCAACGACGTGGCGCTCAACCAGCTCAAGGCCGCGGGGGTGTTCGAGCCTTACGAGCCCCGGGGCGCCAGGCTGCCCGAGGGCTTCCGCGATCCGGACGGTTTTTGGACTGCCCACAACGCCACGATCATGGCCATGGCGGTCAACGCCAAGCTGCTGCACGAGAAGAAACTCCCCAAGCCCGCCACGTGGGAGGACCTGACCAAGCCCGTGTACAAAGGGATGGTCACCATGCCGGCGGCGACGAAGTCGGGGACGGGATACGCCATCGCCGTGACGTTGTACGACGCCTACGGGTGGGACTATCTGGACCGGCTTCACGCCAACATTTTCCAGTATCAGTCCAGCGGCAGCGCGCCGGCGCGCGCGGCGGCGGCGGGCGAGGTGGCCATCGGTCTCACCTATGACACCGCCGTCGTCCAGCAGATCCGCGCGGGCCAGCCCATCGAGATGGTGTACGGTGGGATGTCGCCCAACGTGCTGGAGGGGGCCGGACTGGTCGCCAAGGGCCCGAACCCCAAGGCGGGGAAGCTCTTCATGGATTTCCTCTTCGGTCCCGAGGCGGGCAAAGCCTTCGCGCCGTTTGTGGGCATCGGCGCCGTGCCGGGGGTCGCCAACGTGGACGTGGCGAAGGTGAAGATGTGGAAGCTGACGAAGCCCATCGACGCCGAGGCGTTCAAGCGGGACTGGGCCGCCAGATACGAGAAGAAGTAGACAGGGGCCGGGAACGCGGAGCCGGAGCGTGACCCACATCACCTTGTCGAACATCAGGAAGCGGTTCGGGCCGGTGACGGCGGTAGACGGCGTGTCGCTGGAGATCGGCTCGGGCGAGTTCGTGTGTCTGCTGGGGGCCAGCGGCTGCGGCAAGACCACGCTGCTCCGCATCCTGGCGGGCTTCACACGCCCCGATTCGGGCGAGGTCCTGGTCAACGGGAAACGGGTGGATCTCCTGCCGCCGCACAAGCGCGAGATCGGGTTTGTCTTTCAGTCCTACGCGCTGTTCCCGACCAAGACCGTGGCGGACAACATCGGCTTCGGGCTGGCGGTACGGCGTCGGTCCAGGGCCGAGACCGCGCGGCGGGTGGCCGAGCTGTGCGAGCTGACCCGCCTGGGGGGGCTGGAGGGGCGCTATCCTCACGAGCTGTCGGGGGGCCAGCAGCAGCGGGTGGCCCTGGCCCGGGCGCTGGCCACGCAGCCGTCGATGCTGCTCCTGGACGAGCCGTTGTCGGCGCTGGACGCCAAGATCCGCGCCCACCTGCGGAGCGAGATCCGCGCCGTGGTGGACCGGCTGAAGATCACCACGGTCTATGTCACCCACGACCAGGAGGAGGCGCTCTCCATCGCCGACCGTGTGGCGGTGATGGAGGCCGGCCGGCTGCTGCAGGTGGACGTGCCGATGAACGTCTACCTGCGTCCGCAGCGGCGCTTCGTCGCCGATTTCGTGGGTGCCAGCAACCTGCTCCCGGGCCGCCTGCTCGCGGACAGCCGCGTCGAGGTCGACGGCCTGCACCTGCGGGTGCCGGTGCCCGCGCCGCTCCCGGCGCCGGGAGACGTCACGGTGTGTATCCGGCCGGAGCACGTGCTGCTGCGGCGTCCCGGCGAAGGCGCGCCGGGAGGGGAGTGCACCGTGGCCGGGGTCACCTTCGCGGGGCCCACGGTGCGGGCGCGCCTGTCCACCGCGGGCGGGCAGTCCTTGATCGCCGACGTGCCGACCCACGAGTGGCTGACGCTGGGGTTGCGCCAGGGGGATCCGGCGGTCTGGAACGTGCGCAAGGATTCGCCGATCCTGCTGCCCGCCGGGGACGGCTGAGCGCACATGTCGCGCCTCGTCCGCCACCTGCCGGCCCAGGCGGCCATGGCCGCCATGGGGCTTCTCCTGTTCCTGTTCATCGCGCTCCCTCTCGGGATGGTGCTGTTCGAGAGCCTGCGTCTCGCCGGACCCATCCCGCTTCCCGAGCTGGCGCGGATTACCGAGCAGGCGCTGGACCGGCTGGACCCCGAAGAGCGCCGGCAACTGATGGGGCGCTGGCTCGCCAGCCTGAAGCCGGAGGAGCGGACCGCCGGCCTCGCCGGCAGCTTCGAATTGCTGGGCCGCCGCGCGCCGTGGGACACCCGCGCCGCGTTCGACGACCAGGCCCGCGCGGCCGAGGCGGCCGTGGCCGCGCTGTCCGCGACCGACCGCCGGCGCCTGGAGGGCCTCTACCCGCTGGCGGCGGTCACCCTACACAAGCGCATCCCGCTGGCGTTCCGCCTCCGCGACACGCTGGCCCCGGCGGAGTTCGACCGGCTCCGCGAGGGCATCCGCCACGGCTACGGCCTCGACCACTACGCGGAGGTCTTCACCTCGCCCCGACTGCGCACGGCGTTTCGCAACAGTGTGCTGCTGTCCGGGATCGCGGCGACGCTGGCCACCGGCGTCGGCTTTGTTGTCGCCTACGGCATCCATCGCGGCGCCATCGCGCTCCCGCACCTGGTGCGCTACTTGACGCTGATCCCGCTGGTGTCGCCGCCCGTGGTGGTCGCCACGGCCTCCATCCTCCTCTTCGGGCGCAACGGCGCGCTGACGAAGGGACTGCTTCAGGACACGCTGGGCTGGATCAACGCCGACGTGACCAACCTGTACGGTTGGGGCGGCGTCATCCTGGCGCAGCTGCTGGGCCACGTCCCGCACGCCTTTATCCTCATGGACAACGTGCTCTCCAAGCACGACGGCCGCCTCGAGGAAGCCGCGGCGGGTCAGGGGGCCGGCCCCTGGCAGGTGTTTCTGCGCGTCACGCTGCCCATGTCCCGGCCCGGTCTGGTGCGCAGCCTGATCCTGGTGTTCGTGCTGGTCATGACCGACTTCGGCAACCCGCTGATCATCGGCAAGGATATTCCCGTGCTGGCGGGTATCCTCTACGACGAGATGGTCGGGTTCCAGAACACGCGGCTGGCCGCGGCGCTGGCGGTCTGGATGATCCTGCCGGCGCTGGTGGTCTATCTGCTGGTCGAGCGGGTGGGCCGACGGCTGCGATTCGCCTCGGCGGCCGGGGCGCCGCCCGAGCTGCCGGTACCGGTGCCGGCGCGGGTCGGCCTGACGGCCGTGGCGTGGGGCGTCGTGGCGCTGACCGCGCTGCTCTACGGCGCCATCGTGGTCACCTCGTTTGTCAAGATCTGGCGGGTCGACAACACGTTCACGCTGGCCTGGTACACCACCGGCGGAGTGGCGGGGTTCGTCTCGCAGCAGCACGGCGTGGCGGTGGTGTGGGAGAGCGTCAAGGTGGCGGCGCTGGCGGCGCCCATCGGCGGCATCCTGGCGGTGGCACTGGCGTATCTGGTCGAGCGCGCCCGTCCGCCGGGGGGCAACGCGCTGGGCTTTGTCGCGCTTCTGCCCGCCATCCTGCCGGGGGTGATCCTGGGGGTCGGGTACGTGGTGGCCTTCAACCTCCCGCTGGGGATGAAAAGCCTGGCGCTGACCGGGAGCGTCTGGATCCTGGTCCTGAACATCCTCTTCGCCAATCTCTTTATCGGCTACCTCGCCGGACGCGCCGTGTTGCAGCGCTACGACGCCGCCATCGACGAGGCGGCCGAGTCGCTGGGCGCATCGCTCTGGCAGCGCTTCGCCTGGGTGACGCTTCCGATCATGCGGCACGCGCTGGTGCTGGGGAGTCTGTACATCTTTGTGCACGGGTTGACCACGCTCTCGGCGGTGATCTTTCTGGTGAGCCCCACGCACAAGCTCGCGTCGGTGGAGATCTTCGGCGCGGCCGAGTCCGGGCACTACGGCGCGGCCAGCGCCGTCAGCGTCACGATCCTGGTCATCGTGTGCGTTGTGATGGGGGCCAACCACTGGATGGAGCGCCGCGGGCCGGTCTGGGCGCGCCTCGGCGCCCTGGCCGCCGGGCCGACCCGCGCCGGCACGGGCAGGAGAGGCTGAGCCATGCGGATGCCCCGCATCTATACCTGCAACTGGACGCTGTTCCCCGTCATGGATGTCGTGGAGGCGGCGCGCTTCACGGCGCGCGAGGGGTTCGCCGGGATGGAGCTGGAGGCCGCGCCGCTGGGGTTCTGGCCCACCACGGTGTCCCCGACGCTCCTCCGGGAGCTGGCCGGGATCGGGAAGGACGAGGGGATCGGCTACTCCGTGCACGCCCCGGATCACCTCAACCCCGCCACGGACCAGCCCGAAGAGAAAACGCGGGACCGCGAAGTCTTTCGGAGACTCCTGGAGATCGCGGTGCGGCTGGAGAGTCCGACGCTCGGCATCCATCCCGGGGTCGCCCACGCCCTGTTGGGCCTGGAGCGTCGCGGAGTCCCCTTCGAGGTGGCGCGGTACTCCAGGGAGTCGCTGATCGCGGACGCGCGGAAGCGCGCCGTGGACACGTACGTCGAGTGGAGCGATCTCTGCCGCGAGGCCGGTCTGACCCTCACGGTGGAGAACGAAGGGCATGTCCGACACTCCGTGGCCCCCACCGCCGAGATCCTGGCGGAGCTGATCGGGAAGGCCGCGTGTGGGAATCTGCGGGTCAACTTCGACACCGGCCACGCCGGCATCGGCGCGGGTCTCGCCGCGGAGTTCGCCGTCCTCCGGGAGTTGATCGTGCACATGCACCTGAACGACGGGCGGACACCCGGCGTCAGCGAACACCTGCCGCTCGGGGAGGGGTGTGCGGACTTCACCCCGCTCGTCCCTTTCCTCGCCCGGATGCCCGGCGCGGCCGTGCTGGAGATCCACGCGCCGGACCGCCCGGTTCAGGCGACGAAGGCAAGCCGGGACTACCTGCTCCGAATGCTGCGCGCGGCCGGCACGCGCGCCTGAACTCACCGACGAGCCGAGCGCGACCGTCGGGCGCGGCAGATCCGTCGCGCCGGACCCCGGTGCCCGCGCGACGCACCGGGAGGTTGGCGGCGGTGGATGGGGCGGCCCGCTCCTCTCCCGCACCGCGCCCGCCCTTGACAACCCCGCCACACCGGCCTACGTTCGCAGCAGGAAAGGAGGTGAGGGGCATGGACATCCCCGTCGAGCGACTCGACGAATACCGCTGGCGGATCCCGGCGGGCAGCCGGCCCGAGATGGCGGTGCCGGCGATCATCTATGCGGACGACCGTCTCATGGACCAGATCAAGGGAGACCAGTCGCTGGAGCAGGCGATGAACGGCGCCACGCTTCCCGGCGTCGTCCGGGCGGCCTACGCGATGCCCGACATTCATCAGGGGTACGGGCTCCCGATCGGGGCCGTGGTGGCGACACGGACCGACGGGGGCGTCGTCACGCCGGGCGGTGTCGGGTACGACATCAATTGCGGCGTGCGGCTCCTCCGGACGGATCTCACCAAGGCCGAGGCGCTCCCGCGGATCAAGGAGCTGGTGAATGCGCTCTTCACCGCCATTCCCAGCGGGGTGGGCTCGCACGGCAAGGTCCGCCTGACCAAGGAGACGCAGGCGCGGCCGCTCGTGGAAGGCGCGCGCTGGGCGGTGGCGGAGGGCATGGGGGAGCCGGAGGATCTGGTCTTCGCCGAGGCGGGCGGATGCATCGCGGGGGCGGACCCCGACGCGGTGAGCCACAAGGCGCACGAGCGGGGCCGCGATCAGGTCGGGACGCTGGGGTCCGGGAATCATTTTGAAGAAGTCCAGGTGGTCGACCGAATCTACGACGAGCAGGCGGCCGACGTCATGGGGCTTTTCCCCGGGCAGGTGACGGTGCTCATCCACACCGGCTCCCGCGGGTTCGGGCACCAGGTGTGCACGGACTATCTGGCGAGCATGGAGCGGGCCGTCAAGAAATACGGGATTCGGGTGCCTGACCGCCAGCTCGCGTGCGCGCCGTTCGATTCCGGCGAAGCGCAGGCGTACCTGGGCGCCATGCGCGCCGCGGCGAACTACGCCTGGGCCAACCGCCAGTGCCTCACCCAGTGGACTCGCGAGGTCTTCCAGAGAGTCTTCAGGAAATCGCCGCGCGACCTGGGGATCGCGGTGGTCTACGACGTCGCGCACAACATCGCCAAACTCGAGGAACACCGGGTCGATGGGCGCGCCATGCGTCTTGTTGTCCATCGAAAAGGGGCGACGCGGGCCTTTCCACCGGGACACCCCGAGCTTCCCGAGCGCTACCGTGCCATCGGCCAGCCGGTCCTCGTCCCCGGCGACATGGGACGGGCGTCGTTCGTCCTCGTGGGAACCGCCGGGGCCATGGACGAGACCTTCGGCAGCACCTGCCATGGGGCGGGGCGGCTTCTCAGCCGCGCCGCCGCTATTCGAGCCGGCAAGGGGCGGTCGATCGAGCGGGAACTGGAGGACACGTACGGCGTGTACGCCAGAGCCAGCGGACGCGACTCCATGAAAGAGGAGATGCCCGAGGCGTACAAAAACGTCCAGGACGTGGTGAGCGTCTGCCATAACGCCGGCATCTCCAAGATGGTGGCTCGACTGAGACCGCTGGGGTGCATCAAGGGATAGCCCGGTAGCGGGCCGGCGGGCACCCCCGCAGGGGGGTGGCCGGCGGCCCGCGGCGAGCGCAGGAAGGGCCGGTGCCGGGTCCGGGCGCTCAACGCCGGGCGCCGACGGCCCACCGGCGCGCGCACGACGGCACGGGATCGCCGGCACCGGGCGGGTCTGCCGGCCGCCCGGGCCGCGCACGTGTGGGGTGCGGTTGGGAAGAGCGCGGGTTACGCGCTCGGAACGGGTTCGCCCTCGGCCGGGGGTTCCGGGGGTGGGGCTGCGGACGGCGCGGGCGGCGCTGCCGACGAAGCGCTCTCGGCTTTGCGACGGGGCTTGGCAGCACCGGCGGCGGACGTGCCGCCGGCCATGGCGGCTTGGCGGCGTTTCTTCAATCGGTCCTGGCGTCGTTGGCGGCGGCGGCGGATTTCCTTTTCCTTCTCGCGCACAGAGAGTCTCCTTGTCGGGCAGACGCGTTGTTTTGGCGGTCGGTGAAGGGCCAAAGATAAACCTGCGTCGCCCGGCTGTCAACGGCTACCAACGGGGTGTCCGGTTTTCTTGTCCGGCGCGACCCGGCCGCGTCTCGACCCGACGGCCGCGCGCGGGGTTTGGTGGCGTCACCAGTCCTTGTACGTGGAACTGGCCGCGTTCTTTCCGGGGAGGGATTTGAGGGGCTTGCCGGCGCTGGTGCTGTGGACATCCTCGATCCCGGACACGACGCCGGCCCGATCCACGACGAGCTTCAAACTCCAGTCGACCTTGCCGGTCATGGGGTCGGGGTACAGGCGTCGGAGATACCGCCGGGTCTGCAGCTGGGTTCTATCGTCGAGCAAGTCCTTGAGCTCCTTCGGGAGCCGGTTGTGGTCCGCCCGGTAGCGGACGATGGCGCGCCGGATTTCGCCGAGCCGAAACAGCAGTTCCTCTTCCTTGTCCCGCTTGATCTGCGTGGTCCACA
>JAKPQH010000206.1 GCA_029580855.1 bacterium
ACGCAGCGCGCCTTGAGGATGTCGAGTTGTCGCTGCGCCTCTTTGACGATGGCGTTCCCGCTCATGCGGAGAATCCTTTCTTCGGCCGGCGCGCTTTCTACCACAGCAGCCGTCTGCCCGCAACCAAAAAGGGCACCCGCGCGCGGATACACCGTGTTATGCGGCCCGCTAGGCACCCCGCGGCGCGTATGCTATAGTTCGGCTCGTTATGGCGGCACCAGGACGCGCGCAGCCGGGCTTCGCGCCCAAGCGACCCATCCTCCGCCGGGTGATCCTCATCGGCTTCTGGGGCGTCGTCTTGGCCCTCGTGGCGGGGCTGGGCGTCGCGGCGGGGATCTTCGCGGCGTTTCTGAAAGACCTGCCCAGCCTGGACGGCCTCGAGGAGTACCAGCCGAGCGTCGCCACCACACTGTACACCGACCGGGACGAGCCGTTCCACTCGTTTTACGAACAGCGGCGCATCCTGGTCCCGCTCGACAGGATCCCCGCGCACCTGAAGCAGGCGGTGCTGGCCGTGGAGGACGCCCGCTTCTTCGAGCATCACGGCCTCTCGGCGCGCGCCATCGCCCGCGCCCTGATCATGAACGTGTTGGCCCGCCGCAAGGCGCAGGGCGGCAGCACGATCACCCAGCAGCTCGCCCGCGGCCTCTTCCTGACCCCCGAGAAGAACCTCTCCCGCAAGATCAAGGAGGCCCTCCTCTCCGTCGAGATCGAGAAGCGCTATTCCAAGGAAAAGATCCTGGAGCTCTACTGCAACCTCATCTACTTCGGGCACGGCGCCTACGGCGTCGAGGCCGCCGCGCAGACCTATTTCAAAAAGCCGGTCGCCGAGCTCACCCTCGCCGAGGCCGCCATGCTGGCCGGCCTCCCCAACGCGCCCAACCGGTTCTCGCCCATCGTCGACCCGGAGCGCGCGCGGCGGCGGCGGGATCACGTCTTGAACCGCATGGTGGAGGAAAAATTCATCGCGCGCGCCGACGCCGACGCGGCCAGCCGCACCCCGTTCAACGAGACCCTTTTCACGCGAAGCTCCGTCGTGGCCCCCTACTTTGTGGAGCACGTCCGGCAGATCCTCGAGGAGACCTACGGCGCCTACGCCCTGTACAACACCGGCTTGAAGGTCTACACGACGCTGAACCTGCGCATGGCCCGGGCGGCGGAGGAGGCTCTCGTCGGCGGGCTACGCGACCTGGACAAGGCGCACGGGTACCGGCCCAAGGCGGAGGGCCTCCGGGGACGCATCGGTCCCTATACCCCGCGGCCGGGCGAGATCCTCCCGGGCACCGTGGTGGGCCTGAATCCCAAATCCGTCCAGGTCCGGGTGGGCCGCTACCACGGGGAGATTCCGCTGGAGAGCCTCAAGTGGACCAAGCTCGACAAGCTCTCGGAGGTCTTCCGGGAGGGAACGCCGATCCTGGTGCAGGTCCTGCGCGTGGACGAACAGCGCAAGGCGCTGGATCTCGGCCTGGAGCAACAGCCCGAGCTGGAGGGCGCCCTGGTCGCGCTGGACCCGCGAGACGGCGCCATCAAAGCCATGATCGGCGGCTACGATTTCGAGCGCAGCAAGTTCAACCGCGCCGTGCAGGCCAAGCGGCAGCCCGGCTCGGCCTTCAAGCCGTTTATTTACGCCGCCGCCTTCGACCGCGGCTTCACGCCGTCCACGGTCATCGACGATTCGCCCATCAGTTTCCGCACACGGGTCGGCGGGGAGCTCGTGGAGTGGTCCCCGCGGAACTTCGACCGGAAGTTTCGCGGCCCCACCACGCTGCGCCGGGCCCTGGAGAATTCCATCAACGTCGTCACGGTGAAGCTGCTGCAAGAGGTCGGGGTCGATCGGGTCGTGCGGCTAGCCCATCAGGTGGGCATCGAGAGCGACCTGCGTCGGGAGATCGCGCTGGCCCTGGGGGTCTCCGAGGTCACCCCGCTGGAGCTCGTCTCCGCCTACGGCGTCTTTGCCAACGGCGGGCTGCGGGCCGAGCCGTTTGCGATCCGCCGGGTAACCGATCAGCAAGGGCGGACCCTGGAGCAGCACGTCACCGAAACGCTGGAGGTCATGCGGCCCGAGACGGCATACGTGCTGGTGAACGTCATGAAGGGAGTGATCCAGCGTGGCACCGGGGCCCGCGCCCGCGTCCTCGATCGCCCCTTGGCCGGCAAGACCGGCACCACGGACGACGCCACCGACCTCTGGTTCGTGGGGTTCAGCCCCAGCCTGGTGGCGGGCGTCTGGATCGGCTACGACATCAAGCGATCGCTGGGTTCGGCCGAGACGGGCGGGCGGTTGGCTCTCCCCATCTGGATCCAGTTCATGCAGAAGGCCCTGGCCGACACCGAACCCGAGGATTTTCCGGTGCCCGAGAACGTCGTGGCCGTGCCGGTGGACCATCAGACGGGGCTTCCGGCGCCCCCGGGAGACGCCGACGCTATCCTGGAGTATTTCATCAAGGGTGCCGAGCCGAAGATCGCGCAGGTCGCCGGCCCCATGCCTGCGTCCGCCGTCGGGCCGGCGCCGGCGCCGCACCCCGACGAGACCGCCCCGGCTCCCGCGGCCCCCCCGGACCAAACCGCGGTGTCCGCCGACGAGACATCGCTCCCCCCCGAAACATCGCTCGCGCCCCCGCGCCCGGGACAACCCCGGGCCTCTCCCCCGCCCGCCGCTCCCCCGGCGCTCCGCGTTCCACCTATCGGCCTGCCGCCGGAGGCGGGTGCTCGCTAAACACACCCGCGCTCGCCCGGCGCGGACCGGCCTACATCTGGGCGAGGCCGTCCCGGAGGTCGTAGATGATGTCCTCGGCCTTCTCCAGGCCAAAGGACAGGCGGATGCCGTTCGGCGCGATGCGTGCGCGCTTCTGGGCCTCGCTGGGTAGGGCCGAATGCGTCATGATGCCGGGCGCCTCGATCAGCGTCCGGATGTTTCCCAGCGAGACCGCCAGGGTGATGCAGTAGGAGTGCGTGGCCGCCCAGTTGATCAGACGCCGTGCGCGTGTCGGTTCGTCGCCGTCCTCGCGTGTCTCGAAGTACAGCAGCGTGCCCGGGGCGAAGGTGCCCAGCGTGCTCCGCATCTGCTTCTCGGCCAGCAGGCTCTGGGGGTGGCTGCGCAAGCCGGGGTAGTGCATCTTGGCGACCTTCGGGTGCTGCTCCAGAAACTCGGCGACCTTGAACGCGGTGTCGATCTGCCGTTTGGCCCGCAGCGTGAGGGTCGACAGACCGTACACCAGGATGGCCCACGCGGATTTGGGGGACAGCACGCCGCCGAAATCCTTCCGGTACATAAAGAGATCTTCCTCGTACCGCTTCCCGCAGATGACGGCGCCGCCCATGTCTGTGCCGAACCCGCAGATGTTCTTCGTCAGAGACTCGACGACCATGTCCGCGCCCCACTCCAGCGGCCGCTGGCAGTACGGCGAGGCAAACGTGTTGTCGATGATCACGTGCACCGTGCGGTCGGCGGGTCGCGAGGCGTTGACCTCGTCCCGCAGGGCGCACAGGGCGCCCAGGTCGACGATCTCCATGGTCGGGTTCCCCGGGGTCTCGGCGTAGATGATCCGCGTCTCGGGACGGATAGCCGCCCGCACGGCCGCGAGGTCCGTGAAGTCGCAGAACGTGGTCGCGATCCGCAATCTGGACAGCCACCGCGTGAGCAACGAGTACGTGCACCCGTAAATCGTCCCGTAGGCCACGATGTGGTCTCCGGGTTTGAGCAGGACCCCGAGCGCCGCCGAGATCGCTGCCATCCCCGTGGAGAACGTACAGCAGACTTCGCCGCCTTCCGCTTTGGCCAGGTCGTCCTCCAGAATGCTCCGCGTCGGCTCGTCCAGGCGGTCGTAGATGTAGACCGGCGCGGCGTCCTCGTCCGGGCGTCGCCCGAACTGCAGGAATCCGCGCCCCCCCCGCTCCGCGGAGTCCAGCCGGTACGTCACCGACGAGGAGAGCGGCGGCACCGTGTGGTGGCTGAAGTCCCACCGCGCGGTCTGCGCCTTGCCGTGGATCAGGAAGGTGGACATCCCCACCTTCCGGCTGTCGCCGACTCCGCTCACCGTCGGATACGCGTCCCGATTCGTCTTCTCCTGTTCCATGGCCTCACCTCGCGCTGTGCGGCCGCCGGGCCGCCGGTTTCTCCCCGCCACCAAGAAAAGGACCCGTGCGCTGGCCTCGTGACGGACCACTTGCCTGGTACCAAACTACCCAACCCGCGGCTCCACCGCAAGGGGGGTATGACCGATCGGCCCGTGATCTGCTATGATGCCCGGCGTGGCGTTGAGCGACGGGCGCGTGATCCGGGACAGGCGTGGCCGGCCCGCGCCGGAGGAGCACCATGACCCGCAAACGGACGGTTGGGCGCCGCGACTTTCTTGCGGCGGCCGGTGGCGCGCTGGGCCTCATCGCCTCGCCGCGGCCGGGCGGCGCAGCGGCTGGTGGCCCCGCCGCCGGGCCGCGCGATCCCGCCGGGCTGCGCCGGTTGTTGGAGGAGCTGGAGGCCGTGGGTCCCCGCTTTTGGAGCGTCCCGCGCCAGGACGGCGAGTTCCTGCATTTTCTGGTGAAGGCGACGCGCGCGCGGAACGTCCTGGAGATCGGAACCTCTCACGGGTACTCGGCCATCTGGATGGGGCTGGCCTTGGAGGAGACCGGCGGACGGTTGACCACCATCGAGATCGACCGGACACGTCACGACCTGGCGCTGAAGCATGTGACCGAGGCCGGCTTGTCGCAGCGCGTCGCCCTCATCACGGGCGACGCACACGCGGAGGTGCCCAAGCTCCCCGGCCCGTTCGATTTCGTCTTTCTGGACGCCGACAAGGACGGGCAGGTGGACTACTTCCGCGCCCTCTACCCGCGCAAGCTCGCTCCCGGCGGCCTCCTCGCCGCGCACAACGCCATCCGCCAGGCCGGCGCCATGCGGGACTACCTGGAGCTGATCCGGACGCACCCCGACTTCGACACGGTCACCGTCAGCGCCACCATGGACGACGGCTTCTGCCTGAGCTACCGGCGCCGATCCCCGTAGCCCCGATTGTCCGCGAAGGGACCGCGAACAATCCGAATCGCACGACCAATTGCAAGCGGCCAGCCGCGCCGGAAACCAGACAGACGGTTCCACTCTCTCCGAATGGTCGCACCTGTCATCGGCCATTTGGTGAGTGGGACCTGCTCCCTCGGGGAGGAGTGGCAGACCGTCGGCGCGAATCGTGGGGTCACGCGGACCTCTCCGCCGGTCCGAGTCCAAGGCCCATCTCGAACGCCCGGAGCGTGTTCCGGAGCAGCATGGCCACGGTCATGGGGCCGACGCCGCCGGGCACCGGGGTGACGGCCGATGCGACGGGCGCCACGGAATCGAAGTCCACGTCGCCGACGAGCCGGCCCCCCACCCGGGTGATCCCCACGTCAACGATGGCGGCGCCCGGCGTCACCATGCTGCCCGTGATGAGGCGGGGCCGCCCCGCCGCCGCGATCAGGATGTCGGCGCGCCGCGTCTCCGCGGCCAGGTCGGCGGTGCGCGAATGGCAGATGGTCACCGTGGCGTGGCGGTGCAGCAGCAGCATCGCCGTCGGCTTCCCCACGATCTCGCTCCGCCCGACCACGACCGCGCGCCGGCCGGCGATCTCGATCTTCTCCCGGTCCAGCAGCTCCAGGATGCCCGCCGGTGTGCAGGGGACAAAGCGCGCCCGATTCTCCACGAGCCGACCGATATTCGCGTAGGTGAAGCCGTCCACATCCTTGACCGGGTCAACGGTCTCCAGCACGGCCCGCTCGTCCAGGTGTGGGGGGAGCGGGAGCTGGACCAGGATCCCGTGAACCGCGGCGTCGCGGTTGAGTGCCTCCAGGTGGGCGACCAGCTCGTCGTGCGGGACGAACCCGGGAAAGCCGATCTCGCGAGCGGCGATCCCGACCTCTTGGCACGCCTTGGCCTTGCTCCGCACGTACGCGGCGGAAGCGGGATCGTCGCCCACGCGGACGACCGCGAGTCCGGGCACGCCCCGGTTGTCCCGGCGGAGCCCCTGAATCCGCTCGCGGATCTCCGCACGCATGGCTGCCGCCACCCGTTTCCCGTCGACGATCCGCGCCGCCATGTTTTTGCCTCCGCTCCTCAATCGTCCACGATCTGCAGCCGCCGGATCGCGCTGGCCCGCCCGCTCTCCTCGACGTCCACCAGGACGGCGGAGAGCTGCGTCGGCCCGTCCGCCACGGCGAACCGTCTGGGCATCTGCGTGAGGAACTTGGGGATGGCGTCCTGCTGCCGGATCCCGATCACCGAATCCCGGGGCCCCGTCATGCCCACGTCCGTGATGTACGCCGTCCGCCCGGGAAGGATGCGCTCGTCGGCGGTCTGCACATGCGTGTGCGTGCCCACCACCGCCGAGACACGCCCGTCCACGTACCAGCCGAAGGCCTGCTTCTCCGCGGTGGCCTCGGCGTGGAAGTCCACGATGATGATGTCGCTGACGCGGGCCAGCTCCGCCAGCTCGCGATCGGCCGCCCGGAACGGGCAGTCGATCGGCGGAAGGAAGGCGCGTCCCTGGAGGTTCACCACGCCGACCAGCCGCTCTCCCACCCGCAGGACGTGCGTGCCGCGGCCCGGCACGTCGTCCGGATAGTTGGCGGGACGGAGGATTCGGCCTTCTTTGGCAAGATAGGCCTCGGCCTCCTTCCTGTCCCAGACATGATTCCCGGAGGTGAGGAGCGCGATGCCCTGGTCGAACAGCTCCTGGCCGACCGCCGGCGTGATGCCGAAGCCGGCGGCGGCGTTCTCCGCGTTGGCGATCACGGCATCCACGCCGTTCGTCGCGACCAGCCGCCGGAGGTGCCGCGCCACCGCTTTGCGGCCCGGCTGGCCCACGATGTCGCCGATGAAGAGGATCCTCATACCAATGACCCGCGACAAATGACCGGATCCCGACGGGGACCGACGCCCCCTCCGCCCGGATTGGGCATTGGGAGCCGGTCCTTGGCCATTCGCAGTTGGTGGCCAGGCGCCGCCGACGCCGTACGGGTGCCGCCCCGGTCGCACATCCCCGTCGCGGTCGCGCGTCAGCGCGCGTACTCCACCGCCCGGGTTTCCCGGATCACGGTCACCTTGATCTGCCCCGGATACTCCATCTCGTCCTCGATCCGCTTGGCGATGTCCCGCGCCATGACGTAGGCGGCCTGGTCGTTCACCTGTTCGCTCTCCACGACCACGCGAATCTCGCGGCCAGCCTGGATGGCGAAGCATTTCTCCACGCCCTTGAAGGAGGTGGCGATCTCCTCCAGCTTGGCCAGGCGGCGGACATAGGTCTCCATGATCTCGCGCCGGGCACCGGGACGCGCCGCCGAGAGCGTATCGGCCGCCTGCAGGAGGACGGCCTCGGCGTACTGCGGGGCCACCTCCTCGTGGTGGGCGGCGATGAGGTTGATGACGCGGGGATCCTCGTTGTACTTCTTCGCCAGTTCCGCCGAGAGGAGCGCGTGCGAACTCTCCGTCCCCTGGTCCGCCGCCTTCCCGATGTCGTGCAGCAGGGCCGCCCGCTTCACGGTCTTGACGTCCAGCTTCAGCTCCGCCGCCAGGAGCGCGGCCAGCGTGGCCACCTCCTTGGTGTGGGCGAGCTGATTCTGCGAATAGCTGTAGCGGTATTTCAGCCGACCGACCATACGGACCAATTCGGGGTGGAGCCCGGTGATGCCCAGCTCGAAGCAGGTCTGCTCGCCCGCCTCGCGGATGTCCTTCTCCACTTCTTTCGTGACCTTCTCCACCGTCTCCTCGATCCGGGCCGGATGGATGCGCCCGTCCTGGATCAGGCGCTGGATGGCCACCCGAGCGATCTCCCGGCGGATGGAGTCAAACCCGGAGAGGATGATCGTTTCGGGCGTGTCGTCCACGATGACGTCGATGCCCGTGGCCTTCTCCAGGGCGCGGATGTTCCGCCCCTCCCGACCGATGATACGGCCCTTCATATCGTCGCTGGGCAGGTCCACCACGGAGACCGCCGCCTCGGCGACGTAGTCCGAGGCGATCCGGCAGATGGCGCGCCCGATGATCGCCTTGGCCCGCTCCTCCCCCGTCTCGTTGGCCGCGTCCTCGATGCGCTTGATGTGGGCCGCCGCGTGCAGCTTGGCCTCTTCCTCGAGGGCATGCATGAGCTGGCGCTTCGCCTCCTCCGCCGTCAGGCCCGCCACCCGCTCCAGTTTCCGCTCGGCCTCCTCGACCAGGGCCGTCCAGTGCGCCTCCTGCTTGCCCACGGCTTGCTCCCGCGCGCGCAGCTCTTGTTCGCGGCCGCCCAGCTCCCGCTCGCGGCGATCCATGACCTCCAGCTTTCGATCGAGGATCTCCTCCCGCTGATTCAGCCGCTTTTCGAAGTTCTGGATCTCCTCCCGCCGCGCGCGATTTTCCTGCTCGAACTCCGTGCGGGCCTGGAGCGTCCGGGCCTTGATCTCCAGCTCCGCTTCTTTGCGTCGGGCCTCCACCTCCCGCTCGGTTTCCCGAACGATCCGCTTGGCCTCCTCCGCCGCCCCCTGCTTCAACCGATGCTGCCGACTCTGCTCCAGGGCGCGGCCGACGATCAGGCCGACCAGCGCCATGCCGGCCGCCACTGCCACTGTAACCCAGATGTCCACGCGATGCCCTCCCACCTCCACAGCGCTTCACGGGGCCGTGACCGTCAGTGCGGTCCGACCCGTCGTCACACCGCGTCCGACGCCCGCGCGCGCCGTAACCCGCTCGCCGCGCGGATGCGGATGCCCGCCGCCAGTTCATGAACCGAGTGTCGACCGACACCGCCGTCGGGATCGCCGCCCGTCGCGCATCCCGCGCGCCGACAGGGCGGAGCATCGCCCCGGCGATGGGTCTAGGCGCGGAAACCGAAGGACCGGGGACAAAATGCGGGCGGATGCTCGTGGGAGGGAGGCGGACTCAGCGCGCGAATCGAACGGTCGGCCTTCTCGAGGAGGGGGAAAAAAGAACCCCTGCCATTGTGCCGTGTGCTGGACCCTGTTTGAACCTGGCTCACCAGGTGGGAACCCCGCAAACGCTTTAGGCTTCCCTTCCACCATCGTGGACAGGCATGCACACAGCGTTCTCGGAGGGGCCCCCGTTCTGAGGGTGTTGGCTCAAAAAAAGTTACCGCATCACGCGCACGGTAGGGGTTCTCGTTTTGCCGAATTGTCGAATCCCACGCTAGCACACGCCGTTCCTCGCCGCAAGCCCTTTTCTTCCGCGCCCCGCGTCGGTCGCGCCCGCCTATCCGGCGGAACCTTCGCGCCGCAGCAAAGCGACAATGTCATCGATCCGGGCGAGCGCTTGCTCCTCGCGCCGGCGAACCTCCTCGCTCTGTTTGAACAGTTCGTCCGCAATGTTCACCGATACCAAGACGGCCACCCTGGAGAGCATCAGGCTGGGGCTTTGCTTGACGAGCTCGCGAAACTTCGCGTCGACGTACTCGGCGACGCGCTGCAGATACTCGGGCGCGTCGCTGGACCGCAGGGTGTACCGTTCGCCGAAGATCTCGACCTCCGCCCCCCGATGGTCGGCTGTCATCCCGGCACCTCTCAGGGCGCTGCTCTTTGGACCGTCGACTCCAGCCGGGCGAGTTCCGCCAGCAGCCCTTCGACTTTTGTCCGGACCTCCTCCCGCTCGGCGCGGAGGCTGGCCACTTCCGCCGCCACCCGTTCCCGCTCGGCTCGGAGGGTCGCCGTCTCCTGCGCCTGGGACTGAAGGTCGTTTTGGACCGCCTGCAGTTTCGCCAGCAGCGCTTCCCGCTCGCCACGGGCTTGTGCCAGCTCTCCCAGCGCTTCCCGGACTTTGGTCTCCAGCTCCTGAAGCCGTTCCAGCAGGGTATGCATGTGGCTCACTCCGAAATCTGACGGAACCCTAGCAAAGCCCCCGGTCTTTGTAAAGCGGCATTTGCGGTCCGAGACAGCGCTCCAGCCGGCCCGTGGCGCCCACACGGGCGTCGGTCACCCACGCAGGCGGGCGCCCAGACGCCGCGACACGGTCTCCACGATACGCGCCTTCTCGTCCGCCACTTCGGCGTCCGTCAGCGTCCGGTCCGCCGCCTGAAACGCCAGCGAGAACGCCACGCTCTTCTTTCCCGGCGGCAGCTGCCCGCCGCGGTACACATCGAAGAGGCGCACGTCGGCCAGCAAGGCCCCCCCCGCGGCCCGGATGGCTCCGGCCAGGTCGGCGGCCGACACCGCGTCGTCCACCACCACGGCGATGTCCTGCAGGGCGGGCGGAAAGCGAGGAACCGGCGTGAGCGCCGAGAGCGGCGGAACCGCCTCGACGAGCGCCTCCAGATCCAGTTCGGCCAGGCACACCGGCCCTGGCGGCAAATCGAAGGCACGCCGCACGGCGGGACGAATCTCTCCCAGGAACCCCAGCGTCCTCGGGCCGAGCGCCAGCCGGGCCGCCCGGCCGGGCGCGAACGTCGGGTGATCCGCCGCCTCAAAGACCGCGCCTCGGAGGTGCAGACCCTGAAGGAGCGCCTCCACGACCCCCTTGAGGGCGAAGAAGTCCGTCTGCGCCGGCGCGTGGTCGCCCCACGACGCCGGGACCAGCGGCCCGGCCATGCCGATGCCGAGGCGGCGCGGCTCCGCCGGAAGCTCCCCCGGACCCACCGGAAGGTAGACGGGGCCGATCTCGAAGAACCACAACCGGTCCCGGATCCGGGCGTTGTGCGCCATGGTTTCCAGCAGTCCAGCCAGGAGCGTCTGCCGCAGCGCCACGCGGTCGGCGCTGATGGGGTTGGCCAGGCGGATGTGGCGTCGGCCGACGCCCGGCTCCACGCCGGGGGTCACGGCCGCCTCGCGCTCCGGCGTCGTCAGCCGGTAGGTGATGATCTCCTGCAGCCCGGCGACCACGAGCAGGTCCCTCAGCCGCTCCTCCCCCTCGACGGCCGCGTTGTCCCGCTGCGGCGGCAATCGGTCGGCCATGTCCGTCGCCGGGATCCGGTCGTACCCCACGACCCGCGCCACTTCTTCCAAGAGGTCGTGGACGCCGGTGATGCCCTCGCCGATATCCAGACGGTGCGCCGGCGGCGTCACACGAAGCGCCGCCTCGCCCGCCGGCTCGCAGCGAAAGTCCAGCGCCGTCAGGATGCGGGCCATGTCGCCCGTCGGCACCTCCATGCCGAGGATGCGCCGCGCGTCCGCGGCGCACAGCCTGATCGCCGGCGGCACCTGCGGTGCCGGGTAGCAGTCGGCCACACCGCGGGCGATCTCACCCCCCGTCAGCGCCTGCATGAGCGCCGTGGCGCGCGTGACGGCTGGCACCGCGAGCGCGGGCGGGACGCCGCGCCGCCCGAACCGGGCGCTGGCCTCGCTGGGAAGTTTCAGCGCCTGCACCGTCTTGCGGACGGAAACAAAATGGAAGTTCGCGGACTCCAGCAGCACCGTGCGGGTGGCATCCGTCACCTCGGTCTCGGCTCCGCCCATGACGCCGGCCACGGCGATCGGCCCGGCCGTGTCCGTGATGAGCAAACGCTCCGGCCCCAGCGTCCGCGCCACGCCGTCCAGCGTGGTCATGGCCTCGCCCGCTTTCCCGCGACGCACGATGATGCGGGGCACGCCCCTGGCGCGCCGCACCAGGGCGTCGTAGTCGAAGGCGTGGAGCGGTTGCCCCCACTCCAGCATGACGTAGTTGGTCACGTCCACCACATTGCTGATCGGGCGGACGCCGGCCAGGCGCAGCCGCCGCCGCACCCATTCGGGGGACGGTCCGATGGCGACGCCGGCGATCAGGGTGGCCGTGTAGCGGGCGCAGAGCGACGGGTCGGCGATCTCGATCTGGACGCGCTCGCCCACCGGAGGACCCGTGGCCGCCATGACGGGCTCGGGGATGCGGACCCGGCCGCCCGTGAGGGCCGCCACCTCGCGCGCCACGCCCAAGATCGAGAGGCAGCGGGCCATGTTGGGGAGGATCTCCAACTCCAGCACCGTGTCCCCCAGATAGTCGGCCAGGGGGGTGCCGACGGGCGCGGCCTCGTCCAGCAGAAGGATGCCCTGATGGTCGTCGGAGAGGCCCAGCTCTTTCTCCGACAGCACCATGCCGTCCGAGTAGACGCCCCGCACCCGCCGGCCGGCTAGCGTCGTCACCGCGGACGTGGCGCCGGAGGCGTCCCGCAGTCGCGCGCCTTCCAGCGCCAAGGCCACCTTCTGGCCGCGATCCCCGACCTTGAGGTTCGGCGCACCGGTCACCACCGTCTTGGTTCGGCCCGCGCCGTAGTCGACGGTGGCTAGGACCAGCCGGTCCGCATTCGGATGCGGCGTGACCTCCAGGACGCGCCCCACCAGCATACGCTCGCGGTCCCAGGGGAGCGCGCTGCCCGGCAAGCCCACCGTCTCGATGGATGCGACTTCCAGCCCTGCGAACGTCAGACGCTCCGCCAGGTCGGTCACCGGGATCGGGAGGTCCACAAACTCCGTCAGCCAGCTGATGGGGACGCGCATCGGTCTTGAACCTTCTCACCCAAATTTCCCATGACCGCGTCCCGGTTCCGACCCGCGTCGTCTGCGGGCCGAACTGGGCGTGGGTCACCGGCGCAGTGGGATTGGGTCTGAGGCGCCGCAGGCGCCTAAAACTGTTCCAGGAAGCGCAGATCGTTCGTCCAGAAGTACCGGATGTCCTCAATCCGGTGGCGAAGCATGGTGATGCGCTCGGGCCCCATCCCGAACGCGAATCCCGAGAACGCCGCGGGGTCGTAACCGCCGTTCTCCAAGACGCGGGGATGCACCATGCCGCAGCCCAGGATCTCCAGCCAGCCGCTGTGCTTGCAGATGGCGCAACCGGACCCGCCGCAGATCCCGCATTCCACGTCCATCTCGGCGCTCGGCTCGGTGAAGGGGAAGTAGCTCGCCCGGAACCGCACCTTCCGCTCGGCCCCGAACATGCGGTGGGCGAAGCTGATGAGCGTCCCCTTGAGATCGGTCATGGTGACGTGCCGGCCGACGGCCAGCCCCTCGACCTGGTGAAACTGGATCTCGGACCGGGCCGTGATTTGCTCGTAGCGATAACACATCCCCGGCAGGATCACGCGGATGGGCTCGGGACAGCGCTCGCGCATGACGCGGATCTGGCCGGGCGAGGTGTGCGTGCGGAGCAGGATCCCTTCCGAGGTGGTGTAGAAGGTGTCCCACATGTCCCGCGCGGGATGGTACGCCGGGATGTTGAGAAGTTCGAAGTTCATCTCGTCGGTCTCGACGTCCGGGCTGCGATAGACCTGGAAGCCCATATCCGCCCAGATCTGGCAGATCCGCCGCAGCACCTGGGTGCTGGGGTGCAGCCGGCCCACGGGTCTGGGGCGCCCCGGCAGCGTCACGTCCAGACGGTCGGCCCGCTCCCGGGCCGCCTGGGCCGCGGCCTCGAGCGCGTCGCGTCTGGCCTGAAACGCCGCCTCGAGCCGCTGCTTCACGTCGTTGGCGAGCTTTCCCGCGGCCGGGCGCTCCGCCGGGTCCAGGTCGCCGAGCCCCCGCAGGATCGTCGCCAGCGAACCCTTCCGGCCGAGATACCGAACCCGCACGGCGTCCAGCGCCGCCGCATCCGGGGCAGCCGCCAGGTCGGCTTGACCGCCGGCTTCCAACGAGGCCAAGGCCTGCGCGAGATCACTCATCCGTCCGCCACCAAAAAAGCGCGCCCCGAACGGGTCGGGGCGCCGCGCCTGGGTTGCCGTTTCGCACGACCGGGATGCTCGGATACCCGCTGACGTCCGCGCTGCTCAAACAGGCTCGGGTGCATGCCGGCATGTGGCCGCGTCGCGCGACCCAGCCGGGCGCCCCTCCATAGGCCGGGCACGCATCCGAATGGGTCCCCGCAGGCGGGCCGGTCCCGGTAGCCCGCTACGCTGCGGCCTGGCCTTTCGCCAGCGCAGCCAGCGCGTTGAACGCCGAGGCGTCCCGCACCGCCAGGTCGGCCAGAACCTTCCGGTCCAGCGCCACCCCCGCTTTCCGCAGTCCGCCCATCAACTGGCTGTAGGAGAGCCCGGCCATTCTCGCAGCGGCGTTGATGCGGACGATCCACAGATTGCGGAACTCCCGCTTCCGATTGCGCCGATCCCGGTAGCTGTACGCCAGTGCTCGGTCCACCGCCTCCTGCGCGCTGCGGAAGCAATTCTTGCGCTTTCCCCAAAAACCTTCCGCCCGCTTGAGCACCCGGTTTCGCCGTTGGCGTGTCTTGAAACCCCCGCGCGTGCGTGGCATGATACCGACTCCTTCCTGACTTCGAAACGGTTCGGCCGCTGGCGGCCGTTGGAGCCCGATGGTCGTCCTGGAATTGCAAGACGCCGGATCGAGAGGCTAAATATACGGCGCCAGCACCCGCATCCGCTTGACATCCGCCTTGTCCACCAGGGTCCCCTTCCGCAGGCCCCGCATCCGCTTGGTGGACTTGCCGGTGAGCAGATGGCTCTTGCAGGCGCGGGCGCGGCGGATTTTGCCGGTCCCGGTGGTCCGGAACCGCTTGGCGGCCCCGCGGTTGCTCTTCATCTTCGGCATGACGACGTTCTCCTTCCCGCGGCGCAGTCCTGACCCCTGACGCGGGAGACCGCGCCCGACGACCCCGACCGGCCGCGCCGGCCGGTCGCCGTCGGTTCTCGACTACGAATGCTTGGGCGCCAGGATCAGCGTCATGTTGCGCCCCTCGATCTTCGGCGCCTGCTCCACGACGCCAGAATCCTTCAAGGCCTCCACGAATCGCTCCAGGAGCGCCTTGCCACGGTCCATGCGGACCATCTCGCGCCCCCGGAACATCATGGTGATCTTCGCCTTGTTCCCCTCCTTAAGGAAGCGCTCGGCGTGGCGGGCCTTGAACTGGAAATCGTGCTCCTCGGTCTTCGGGCGGAGCTTGATCTCCTTCAGTTCGATCACCGTCTGCTTCTTCTTGGCCTCTCTTGCCTTCTTGCTCTGCTCGTACCGAAACTTCCCGTAATCCATGATGCGGCAGACCGGCGGCCGCGCCTCCGGTGCCACCTCGACCAGATCGAGGTTCATGGAGTAGGCCTGCTGCAATGCCTGTTCGGTCGGCAGAATGCCGAGTTGATTTCCGTCCGGAGCGATCACCCGGACTTCCTTGATGCGGATCCGATCGTTGACGCGAAGGCCTTTGCTTATGGACCCAACCTCCCGCCGCGTCGGCGGCCGCCCGGTCAGGCGGCCTGCGGCGCGTTTTCAGCGGCCAGTGCCTGGATGAGGTCCGCCAGGGGCATCACGCCGCGATCCTGGCCACCCCGCTGGCGGACCGACACCGCGCCCGCTGCCGTCTCCTTGTCTCCCACCACGAGAATGTACGGAATCTTCTGCATCTCGGCGTCGCGGATTTTGAACCCGACCTTCTCGCTCCGCAGGTCGACCTCGGCGCGCAGCCCGCTCGCCTTGAGGCGATCACCCACGCTCTGCGCGTACGCCCGATGACGGTCCGCCACCGGGAGGACCCGCGCCTGCGTCGGGGACAGCCAGACCGGAAAGGCGCCGCCGTAATGTTCGATGAGCACGCCCAGGAAGCGCTCCATGGAGCCCAGCAGGGCCCGGTGCACCATGTACGGGCGGTGCTGCCGGTTGTCCTCACCCACGTAGGTGATGCCGAACCGCTCCGACATGTTGAAGTCGAACTGCACCGTGGTGCACTGCCACGGTCGGCCCAGCGCGTCCTTCACTTTGATGTCGATCTTGGGGCCGTAGAAGGCCCCGCCGCCCGGGTCGATCTCGTAGCGCTGCCCCGCCCGGTCCGCCGCGCGCTTGAGCGCCTCGGTCGCCGCCTCCCAGTCCCGGGGCTCGCCGACGAACTTGTCGGGCCGCGTCGCGATATACAGAACGTAGTCCCGAAATCCGAAGGTGCGCAGAAAGAAGAGGCTGAACTCCACGGCCCGGGCGATCTCCTCTTCCATCTGCTCCGGCGTGCAGAAGATGTGCGCGTCGTCCTGGGTGAACCCGCGCACGCGCAGCAGGCCGTGCAGCACGCCCGCGCGCTCGAACCGGTAGACGGTCCCCAGCTCCGCGAAGCGGAGCGGGAGATCCCGATAGCTGCGGACCCGCGACTGGTAGATCATGATGTGGAAGGGGCAGTTCATCGGTTTGACGTAGAACTCCTGCCCTTCCCGCTCCATCCGCGGGTACATCATCTCCTGATAGAAGCCGAGGTGGCCGCTGGTGTCCCAGAGCTTTGCCCGCCCGAGGTGCGGGCTGTACACCAGGTCGTACCCGTGGCGGAGATGCTCGTCGCGCCAGAAGTCCTCGATCAGCTTCCGGACGATCCCGCCTTTGGGGTGCCACAGGATCAGGCCGCCGCCCACCTCGTCCGCGATGCTGAACAACTCCAGCTCTTGCCCGAGCCGGCGGTGGTCGCGCCGCCGCGCCTCTTCCACCCGGGCGAGATGCGCGTCGAGCGCCTGTTGCGTGAGGAACGCGGTCCCGTAGATCCGCTGCAGCATGGGGCGCCGCTCGTCGCCGCGCCAGTACGCGCCCGCCACATGCGTGAGGCGAAACGCGCCGAGCCACGAGGTGTCGGGCACGTGCGGCCCGCGGCACAGGTCCGTGAACTCGCCCGTCCGATAGAAACTGACCGACTCGGCGCCCGCGGCCGCCTCTCCCGCCAGCTCCTCGACGTCGGCGGGGGACGCCGGGTCCCGGGCGCCGCGCGCACCGGAGTCCCGCAGCGCCTCCAGGATCTCCACCTTGTACGTCTGCCGCGTCTCGCGCGCCCAGGCCAGCGCCGCCTCCATGTCCACCTCGCAGCGCTCGAACGGCAGCCGCTTGGCCGCCAGCTCGCGCATGGTGGCTTCGATGACCGGGAGGTCCTCGGGCGCGAGGGGTCGCGGGAGTTCCATGTCGTAATAGAAACCGTCGTCGATCGCCGGACCGATGGCAAACTTCGCGGACGGGAACAACGCCTGAACGGCCGCCGCCATCAGGTGTGCCGTGCTGTGTCGCACCACCCGGAGCCCGTCCGGCGAATCGGACGGGATCAACGTGAGCACGGCGCCCGCCGGCACCGGTGTCATGAAGTCGACGACCTGACCGTTGCAGGCCGCCGCCACGGCCCCCGCGGTTCCGTCCGACCCGCCGGCAGCCAGGCTCTCCCGCAACGGGCGGCCGGCCGCGACGCGGAGCCGACGCCCGTCGACGAGAACGACTTCGGAATCAGCGATGGAATCGACCATAGCGTCTCGAAGAACAAAAGAGCACCACGACACCACTCCCGTCGTGATGCTCAGGCCACGCGTTATGCCGTCACGGGACGAAACGCGGCAGACTTCGGTGGTTTCGAATCGCGGCCCTCACATGTGCCAATAGCCTCTCCGTATTCCACGGCGGGGCAGATTATTACAGGATATCCGCGTTTGTCAAGCACTTACAGGCCTGGCGCTTTACAGCGCGAGGCCCGAGTCCATTCCGCCGCCGGACGCCGAGGCGGAGGCGCCCCTTGGCGAGGCGCCGGCGCCCTCCCTCGGTGCGTGCTCCGCGTCACTCGCGTGCGGTCCGCCGATACCGGTGGCATCCCACGGAGAGAGGCGCGGCCCCGCACACGCTGCACTTGGCGACGGCTTCCTCGCACTGGAGTTCCTGCTCCTGCAGGCAAGGCTGAGTATTACCGCCCTTGCATTCCGGGCACTGCGCGACATAGCTGGGAAATCGGCTGGTATCGGCCTGAACCAGCCAGTGCGAGGGGTAAAACCGCTTGTTGCACTCTCCACAAAACCACGCTTGCGGCGTGAGCCCCGCCCCGGGCGTCACGAGGAGAGGCGACTTGGCATCGGAGAGGTCGAGGAATTGGCGCTTCTCGACCAGCACCCACAGAGCACCCACCAACAGGAAGCTCCCCAACAGCGCGTGCCAAAAATCGAGCTGGAGAATCAACCAGAAACATACGCAACACAGACCGACGGGGACGGCCACAAGGCCCGCGACGGCTCTGCACAGACCCAGGAGCCCCTTCAGCGAGAAATCCACCGGATCCTCCGGGCGCTGGCTCATCCTCGCGCCGATTCCGCAAAGCGCCACCCCCGAAGCCAGGATCGCCCCCCATACGCCCGCAAAGTAGAGGCCGCGCACGGGAAGGATGCTCATCGCGCTTTGCATCACCCCGCCCCGAGCCAGAAGCCCATCTCGGCCTTCCGTGAGAATGATCCACCCCGCGTAAAGCGCCCCGCCGATCACGGTGCTGACGAGGGCGAACCACGCGGCAATCGCGAGAAAGAACCCGGCGGTGAATACCATCCGGGCGAGCTGCTCCTGTAACTGCCGCACGATCACCACGGGTCAGCCCTCCTCGGCATGCGGAAACCCGCGGAAACTGTATTGCCCGGGTCGCGGTCGAAGGCGACGCCCGCGTGCGTCTCCGCCCCGCCGGCCGCGTCTTCGCGGAGCCTGAAGCTTGGCGGAGCACGCCGCCGTTTGGAACCCCGGCATGGGTTGCCATCGGCGGGGGGCGGTGTCACAAGCCTACCACACGGCCGCCACACGCGCCAGGAGCCGCGCGCCGGTACCCGTCCGCGCAGGGTCGAAATCCCCGACCGGTTTTGAGTCGTCGACCGAGTGATGACCGGAACCCCGATCCGAAAACACGACGGCCCCGGGGCGAGTCCCCGGGGCTTTTGGTTCGGCAGGTCAAATGGTGGGCACGGGTGGTTTCGAACCACCGACCTCTTGCGTGTCAAGCAAGCGCTCTCCCCCTGAGCTACGCGCCCTTTCCCGCGCCGACGTCGCGGAATCGGCCTGCGACGCGACGGCTATTTATACTTGAATGCCCGGAAGTGTCAAGGGAAAATCCCCTTGCGATGCGGCGGTTCGGCGCCACCTCGACCCCTTGGCGGCGTGGTGGACTTCGACTCGCACCTCGGCAAGCGGCGCCCCTACGGGAACTTGACCTGCGGCGCTTGCCGGGCTGCCGCCGGCACCTCGAAGAATGGCTGCTCCCGGAAGCCCAGCAGACCGGCCAGAAGGTTCCCGGGGAACCGCCGCACGGCGACATTGTAAACCTGGACCGAGTCGTTGTATCGCTTTCGCTCGACCGATAGCCGATTCTCGGTTCCCGCCAGTTCGTCCATCAGCCGGATAAACGTCGCATCGGATTTCAGCGTGGGGTAGTTCTCGACGACGACCAGCAGCCGGGCGAGGGCGCCGGATAGTTCGTTCGAGGCGGCAATGCGATCGGGAACGCTGCCGGCCCCGGCCAGCTTTGCCCGGGCCGCGGTCACGGACTCGATGACGGCGCGCTCTTGGGCGGCAAAGCCTTTGACGGTCTCCACGAGATTGGGGATCAGATCGGCGCGCCGCTGGAGCTGGTTATCCACTTGTGCCCACTTCGCCTTGATATCGGTGTCCATGGTCACCAGTTCGTTCCACTTCGACGCGACCATGCCGCCCACCCCGACCACGAGCAGGATAACGACGCCGAGGGCGATCCACAGAGGTTTCATGCGGTCCCGCTCCTTTTCGCGCAGTCAGACGGTTTGGCATTCGAGGTTCGAGGCGCGATGTCGCACCTGCGACCTCGAGTCCGCAGCCTTCCCCTTTTCCCCATCGTCCGTTTGGCCGCTCGATCGCCTGTCTTCGCTGCCCATTTGTCCAATACCAGATCGCCAAATTGCCCGATTGCCGAGTTGCCCAATCGCCCAGCTTTTACCACGATCCCCCTGCCCCGCCTCCCCCCGAACCGCCGCCGCCGAACCCGCCGAAACCCCCGCCAAACCCGCCGCCGAACCCCCCGCCCGACCAGCCACCGTATCCGCCGCGCAGACCCTCGTGGCTCCGCCACGGCGCCCGCCCACCGCGACGTGAAGGGATGGTCCGACCGTGCAGACCGGCGCGGCGGTCCGCGGCCGACGCGGCCATCGAGAGCAAGATCAAGAGGACAAAGATCACCAGCAGGGCGCCCGTCCAGCGGTTCCCGAATTGCGTGGCGTGCCGCCGGCCAGTGGCGTGTGCCGCCGAGTCCGGCGTCGCCGCGCCGGCCTCCGCCAGAATGACGGCCGCCAGCGCCTCGGCCCCCCGCACGATTCCCTCGGCATACCGCCCGGTCCGGAAATATGGGAGGATGGCCCGATCTCGGATCTCCCCGACCTTGCCGTCCGGGAGGATACCTTCCAGCCCATACCCCGTCGTGATCCGCATCCGCCGATCCTGAACCGCCACCAGGAAAAGCAGGCCGTTGTCCCGGCCCCGCTCGCCGATCTTCCACCGATCGAAGACGGCGATCGAATACCCCTCGATCGTGTCCGGCGCCGTGGACGCGACCGTCAGAATCGCGATCTCGGCACCCGTCCGCTCCCGCACCTGATCGAGGTATCGCGTCAGCCGCTGCCGCGTCTCCCGATCGAGGACGCCGACGAGGTCCGTCACCGGGCCGGCAGGTGACGGCAGCGCAGGTGGCGCACCGTCGCCGCGGCCGGCGAACCCGGCCGCGAGGAGCAGGCACACGACCAGCGCGATGCTACGCGGGGAGTGCATCCACCACCTGGACCAGCCGCTGGAACTCCTCCAGCACGCCCTGGTAAAGCGCATCCAGCTCCGATCCCGTCACGCGGATCTCGCCCCGCTTGAGCCGCCAGGCCTTCCGCAGATGCGCCGCGCTGACGCCGAACCGCGCCTCGACGCCGTCGAGTGCCGCCTCGGTGCTCCCGCTCTCTCCCCCGTGCGCCAGGCGAAGGAGCGTCCGCGCCAGGACCATGAGACCGCTGGCCGCCGACACCAGCACCACTTCCAGCGCTCGGGGAGAGCCGGACGACTCGACGTAGGCCTGGCGAAGCCTCAGGAGCGTTCCGCGCAGCTCGCGCTCGCACTGCCGCCGGAGCGGCTCCGCTTCGATCCGAAGGCCTGCCACCAGGTCGGGCCCCCACAGCGTCCGGTGGTGGAGCTGCATGTCCAAAAACTCGATCGGAAAGACGTCCAGCGCGTCGTGCAGGAACTGCGGGTCGAAGAACGCGGGCGTGGCGAAACCCCGCCGCGCCCACACGTGCAGGCGCTTCGACGCCTGGCGGAGCAACCCCGGGGTGAGCCGCGACAGGACGACCCCCACGTTGATGTCGGATCGGCCCGCAACGTGCTCTCCGGTCGTGGCGCTCCCGTAGAGAAAGACGGCCAGGAGGTCGTCGCCGTAGAGGTCCTGCAGATCGTGCACCAGTCGCTTGAGGGCCTGTTCCACGGGTTACCTGTCTTTTCCGGAAAAACCGCGGACACGACGGACCGCGCGCCACGGAAACCGGTGCGGTGCGGCCGGCGCGGGCTGCGTTGCGGATGAGCGCCTCGGGCGCCGGCGGGATGCCCGACACGCCCCCGTTTGCGACGCGCGCCGAATCACCTCCGGTCCGCCTCGGTGGGTGGAATCGTGTCCTCCTGGATCCGGCGTAGGTGGTACAGCATGGTATCGGTCCGCAGCGCCACCATCTCCTGCGTGATGATCTGGTCGCGCCGCGCGTCGCAGAGCAGCGTGGCCTTGTTCAGCAGGCCGAAGGGAACGCAGCCTTCCCGCCTGGCCACGCACGCCAGGTCCGCCACACCGTACACCGTGTATCCCCCGCCGCCGTCCAGGACCGTGCCCGCCTTGAGGTCGGCCTTGGCTGCGCCGATGCATTCCGTCAGCAGCCCGTAGTGCGGTACCACCGTCGCCTCCCCGTCTTCCACGGCCCACACGACGGACAGGGGGATCTCGTTGGTCACCAGATGGTACGGCGTGTACAACGTGAAGTGGTCCCCCGTCTGCTCGACGTTCCAGTAGCCGAGGTCTTGCTGGATCTGGGGGTGCGGGGCGCGCACGACCACGAAGACGCCCGGCGTCACGCTGCGCACGAAATCCACCGACCCGTCGGGGAGGAGCAGGGGGCGCGCATAGTCCACCACGCCGCGGTTCTTCAGGATGCCGCCCTCTTCCTGGAGCCGGAAGAGCCGTGCCATATCCTTGATCCCGGCCATCGGGCCGTGCATGCCTCGGACGTCCGGAACGAGGCCGGTGGCGTTCGAGATGCTTGCCATCTCGATGGCGGTTTTGGTCGTATCCCGAAACGTCACCAGGAAATGCGGGTTCACGTTCAGAACCTTGGCGTCCGCCGCCACCGTGTCGGGCGTGGCGTAAAAGTCGAGTTTGGCCAGGCTGGCGGGCGTCTTTCCCACCGCGACGATCTCGAAACCGAGCCCGCCCCAGCGATCCACCAGTTCGGTGATCAGGCCCGGCTCGTCCCCGCTCGAAACGGAGTAGATCACACCCGCGCGCGAGGCCATTCGGTGGAGAATCGGTCCGATCACGACATCGGTCTCAACGGTCAGCATGATGATGTGCTTGCCGCCCTGAATGCAGCGGAAGGCCACCTCCGCCCCGACCTCCGGAACCCCCGTCCCCTCCACCACGCAGTCCACCTCCAGCTCGGACATCAGCCGGTGGTCCTGCGTGATGACGGGTTTGCCCGCCCGAATGGCATCGTTGGCGGCGCCGGCGGTATCGGCGATGCGGATGTCCTTTTTCTTCACTCCGTTGATCTCGAAGGCCCGAAGCGCCGCCTCGGGGCGGACGTCGCAGATTGCGGCGTTACTCATCCCCTTCATCGTGGCGGTCTGGCAGATGGCCCCCGTGAGCATACGGCCGGCGCCGACCCAACCGATCCGGATAGGGGTTCCCGCCGCGTGCCGCTTGAGGAGTTTCTGTCGGATCATGGCCTACCCTCCTCGCTACGCCTTCCCCGTCTCGCCCCGCATCCGCAGCACACCCGGGCCCTGGCCCCTCGATGCGCGTATTTGACCATACGGCGTTGCGGTCGTCAATCGGCCCGGAGCGGATAGTGCGCCTGAAATGCTGCCCGATGATCCTCGGTCGGCCGCGAAGAGCGGAGAATTCCCCCGTCGTGGGGCCCGCGGGGAGTCCCGACCAAGGGGGAAGGGGTGTGCGGGAGATGGAAGGTCAGTCTCGGGGCACCCGGTAATGCGGGCGGACCAACACATACTGCCGAGCGTAGACATCGTCTTCGATGCGCGGCAGACTCCGGCGGTCCACGCCTCGTCGATCCGGCGCGTAGCCTCGGTTGTCTTTCCGACGCTCGCCCTGTCGCCGGTCGAGGAGAACCCGGATTTCCTGGCTTTGCCCAAACTCCTGGGTCAGGGTCTGCCACAAGTCGAGTTGGTTTCGCGCGACGATGATGAGGCCTCGGACGATGTTGCTGTTGGGCTGTGCGCCCAGGGTGCTTCGTATCTTGGGCATCCGTACTCCCTCCGCGCCGGGGTCCCGTGGAGACGGACCTCTGGGATAACCAGGAATAGAATTCACGAGGAGGATAAGCAAGAAACATTCCCAAGAGTCAGTCGTCCTAACCTATTGTAATCACGCATCTCACGAAAGACACCCCGCCGACCTCACCGCAAAAACTGTAAGCTTATCCGACACTCGGAAATGGTCGCGTGGAATGAAATGTTCGCCGCGCGCCGGCCGCACGGTCGCCGACACTCGGTCTCGCTCTGCCGAGGATCACCAGGTCCGGCTTGGCAGACAGGGGATGCTATGGCTATGGCGTGTTTCCGTCTTGACTCAGGCGAGGTCGTATGGCAGGCTTCGGTTGCTCATTGTGCTCCTCCTCGTGAGTGTGAGGCATGAGCCAGCCCCCGGTCGGTCGCCGCCGATGCGGGGGCCATCTTTTCACCGCACCCCAATCGTCCACAGCGACACGCTCCCCATCCGACGATGTCTACTCCGCGACGTCCCTCACCTCCCAATCGATATAGGCGCGTGCCGCCTGGATCGCCCGGTCCTCGGACTCGTATTCCCCCGGAACCCGCGTCACGGTTTCCGTGAGGGCGTCCTTGGTGCGAACCGTTCTCCGTCCCGTATTCACGATCATGCAGATCCAGGGGCCACTGGGCAATCGGGTGGTGTGGATGCGGTGCTGCTTGTAGACGGGTGGTTCTCTCACCGGCTGCGCGCCTCCTCTCGACATACCCTTCGCACCCCCCCGACCCCGCCGCGCGACCAAGCACCCCGCTCCGACGGCGCCGGCCCGGAGATGTCGCGCGCTACGCGTGTCCTCCTTGCCGATCGGTCCAGGAGGGAGCCTCCGGGTCGACTGGACCTTCCTTCTCGCGCGCCATGGTGGCGACCAACGCGTGCGATACCGCGCGCTGGATTCGAGCCGCCCTTGCGCGCCCCTCCTTGCTATCGGGGTCCTCTGCGGGGAAAATGATTCGTGCCGCGATGCGTGCCGTGAACCACAGCAGCGTGTTCAGCGTGCCTTCGAGAACAACCTCGCCGGGCAGCCCCTCCTTGACAGCGCGCGCCCGTTCGTCGTTCAGCGTTTTGGCGAATGATGCCAAGATCCGCTGCGTGATGGGGAAGAAGGCCGTGGGGAAATGTTCGTGTTCGCTCATGATGCGTCTCCCGGCACAGTCCGTCTCTCATCCGGTCTCGGCCCCGAGCGCTCTCGTCCGCTGGAAGAGCCTGCGGGGACGGGATCTCGGCGCCGCCGATGCTAGCACAGACCCCTCGGACTTTACCAGAGGGACACGATCACTTTTTCAGGTCGGCGGCGCCGGCCCCTGATCTCTTCTGCCCGCACGCCCACGGCGGCAGGCGTCACCGCCGTTCCCCTCCTCTGCTACCGTCCGATACGCCTCGCGCAGCCCAAATCCGAATTGCGGCTTCGCGTCGTTTCTGCTTGCCGTTTCCGCTGGGCTGGCGTAAAGTGGCGCAGTTCGCCGCCGGCGGACGTGTCGACTCTTTGTTGGCACCGGCTCTGGAGAACGGTTGAATGACGCGTTGTCTCGTCATCGTCTCGCGGGATCGGCCTGAACTGCTGGACACCTTGAACGCCATTATCTATGGCCCCGAGGGCTCGCTCGAAATTCGTTTCGATCGGCGCCGCCGACAGGTCCAGGGCTGGAATGGACACGGATCGGATCGCCGCTCCGCGACCGTCGGCGATACCGATCTGCGGGACCATGGCTTTATGGTCATCCCCCGCTTTTAGCTCGCCGGGTCTTTTTTGTCACGTGCATCGCCATCGGATTTCCACGCCGTCCAGCGGGACACGGCGGTAAGGCCGGAGGATCTGCGAAGCGGCGGCTCCTGTGCCCTCGCGGGTCATCGGCTCTTCACGGTTTTCACCGACCCGCGACGTCACCGATTCCGTCTTTTGCCAGGAAACGGACTTCGACCGCGCCGACGCGCGCCTCAACGACGGGCAAGAGTCGGCCTGCTGGACCGAAGTCGGGGCCCGCGCCACGCCGCTGGCCTTCGGTTACAGCGCCCATCCTCGAGGAGTGCTTCGCCGCGCGCCAAGCCGGGTCCGTTTAAGCCGCGTGGACAAGCCGGGGTGGCGGGCGGAAACTGGGCGCCGGCCGTCCCAGTTTGTCCCAGAGACGCGTGTGCGCCCTGGGGGTCGCCGCCGGCAGGGAGAGAACGAGACCTCGCGGCGTGATCCACTCTCACGAGCCGGCGGGGTCTTGCCGTTGGCGCTCGAAAACGGCCCACAGTCGCGGCACGCGCCACAAGCCCGCGAAGACCGAGGCCGAACAGTGGTCCTCCGGCCGTGCGAATTGCGTGGTGCGGGAGGCGGGAGTCGAACCCGCACGAGGTTGCCCTCACAGGATTTTAAGTCCCGGGCGTCTACCAATTTCGCCACTCCCGCAGCGGTGGCACCGGCCCCATACCTACCACAGCCTGTCGATGATTGTCCACTGGGGCAACGCGGGCGCGCACCGTTCAACCCTCCGCCGGTTCTCGCGTCGCGCAATCCGCCTATCAAAACGCTCCGGGAAGGATTGTGTGAGTTCCGCTAAACGACTGGATCGTTTAAGAGAATAGTGCGAAGGTGCTCGTCGACCTGCCGTGATTTCGGAGTGGCCTATCATGGAGGGGACGTTGCCATGTTTAGCACATTTCTTTTATGACCGTCAAAAAGTGAATAACGTGGCAACGTCCCCTCCGGCGGCGCCGCTCTCGATCGATTGATGTACTGATTGGGCCGCCGGCCGCTCAACAAGGTCCGTCTGCCGTCGCTGGGCTTCCGAGAACGCATCCACCTACAGCCACACGTACACGTACACGGCGAAAACGATCGCCACCACCCCGACCGCGGCCGCCAGGCTCCAGAGGATGCTGCGCTGTCTGGCCGCCAGGGCGAACGTGGCGGTGATGACCGCCGCCTGGGCCGCCAGCATGCCCAGGAAAAACCGTTCGCTGCGCCGGTGGTGGCGTTCCGCCGCCATGTTGCTCATCCGGACCTGGAGCTCGTAGAGATTGGCGACGGCTTGGTTCAGACGCGCCTCGACCTCGTAGCGAGCGGCGGTGTACCGCAACCGCGCTGCCGTGACGTCCCGAAGCAAATCCGCGGGCCCGGAGGCCGCGACGGCTTTTTCGACGCGATCCACACCTCGACTGATGGGCGTGGCGGCACGGTCGAAGGCGGCTGCCCGATCCCGTGCGGCCTGGATCGCCTCATCGACCGTCGTGGCGCGCACCGACGCCAGCGCTGCCCGTATCTCGGGCTCTGGTTGCATGCGTTCGACCGCCTCCAGCGCGCTCTGCAGAGATGGCTCGGCTGTCGCGGGGCCTGGGTTCGGCGGCAGTTCGCCCTTCAGCATAGCCGCCGAGACGGCGGCGTCCCCCTCGCCGATGCGCTGGAGTGCGGCCTCGGTGAGCGGTCGGACGGACGCCGTGGCCCGCAGGAGGTCCAGCGTGCCGAGCTGCACGGCACCGCGCAGCCGCTTGGCCTGAAAGAAGCTCCACTGGTCGCCCGCCTTTGCCTGCTGCTGGGCCGCAAGCGCGCGGTTGTACTGCGCGCGCGTCATCTCGCTTGACGCCAACCCCGCCAGGAGGGTCGCGACCACCGTCATCACCACGGGCGTAGCAACGAGGATTCGGCTCCATGTCGTCTGCGGCATGTCGGCCTTCAATGCGTCGGGGATCTTTGTGCTCATGATCGTCGGCTCGCTCCCGTCGAATGCGAGTTGAGGTTGATCCGGCGCTCCGGCAACGCCCCCCCCCGCGCGACCGGACCCGGGTGGCGCGCCACTCACGGCGGCACCCGTATCATCGCTCCCGCTCACCGCGCCACTCTCCCCACAGACATGGAGGGTCGGAACCGCCGTTCCCCTTCAGAGCGGTGGGGTCGCTGCCACCACATACCATGACTTGGTCACGCTTGGCAACGGGCCGGGCTTCATCCGGCGTTCACCGCGAAATGCCCGTGGGGGCGACGTGAAAAACAGCTGGCAGCTGGTAGCAGGCCGCGGGCGGATGGCAGAGAACCGAACGGAGATTGGAAGGCTCGGGGATCCAGAGGCCACGCGCAAGGCGTCACCACCGACGGCCTGGACCCCGTGGGCCATGGGCTTTCCGGTGGGCGAGTGCAACTGGGACGCGCGGGATTTGTGCTTGACAACCGGGCTCCGTTCTTCAGGCTTTGCCGTGCATCCGGGATGCCTGGCACCGCGCTGGATGGCAGGAGGCCAACATGGAATTCGTTCTCGGCGGCGGCGTGGCCCTGCTCCTCGGCCTTTGCCTGGTTGTGCTCCGTGTGCGGGGCGCCGGATTGTCCGACCCCGACGAGCCAGCCGGGCGGGTTGGCGCCCGCGCGCGTACCGCGAGTGCTTGGTGGCGTTGAGTTCCGCCAGGCATCGCGGGCTTGACAGGAGGGACCGGCTATGGAATACCCGCTCCTCGTCGGCGTGATATTGTTCATCGGGTGCTGCGTGGCGGCTCTCATCTTGGAGCCACCCACACGCATCGGCCAGGGATCCCCGGCCGACCGGCAGGGGGGCTCCAGAGCGAGACGAGCCGATATGGCCCGCCGGTCTCGGTACGGGAGGGTGGCTGTTACTTCTCCCCTGCCGTCCCCTGCGTCTTTTGCCGCACCGGTCAGCTCCAGTCCGGAGGACCTGTCGCCGACCGTATCCGCCCAGCACGAGGCTGTTCCCCTGGAGGATCGCGGCGTTTCGGCGAAGGACGACGCCCTGCCCTATTCTCCCCAGGAACTCCGCAATCTGCTGGAGCGTCGCCCGCACGCCTCTTCCCACGCGTCGTGACCGCCTGCTCTGCGGATGGCGGGATTGCCCTTGACATCGAATCCCCGTCCTTCAGTCTGTAACCGTTGGCCTGACCGGGTGGGGTCGGCGGAAGACCGAGGACATTGACATGCACTACCTGATCTTCTTTGGCATCTTCGGCCTGCCCGTTGTGGCGTGCGCGGGCATGCTCATCACGCGGCTGCTGGACAACGCCGCCGCAGAAAAACGCGTGGGGTCGGGGCCCGCCATGACGGGCGGCCCTCAAGAGAGCGAATTCCGGATGAGCGATCTCGCGGACACCTTCGTCCCTGCGCCCGTCGAACACGATCCCTGGCGGTAACGGATGCGAATCACTCGGACGCGGCGCAGACCCATCACGGCCCCGGGCCCGGGGAGAGGCCCCACGTGCGGTCCGTCCGTCTTTTCTGCGTCATCGCGCTGGCGCTGTTCTGCGGCCTGAGCGCGCTCATCGCGGCATCTGACGACTCGCTGGGGTCCTTCGACCTTCATCGTCCGGCCACGCTGTTGCCGATGGTGACGAAGCGGCTGTGCACCCTCCGATCTCAGGTGCAGCAGCTGCGGTTGGGCGACCTCCTCGATGTGGCCCTCGCCAACCTTCGGGACCGCATCCGACACGCCAGCCCAACGCCACCGTCGCCACAGTCGCCGCAACACGCCTCGGCCTCCATCCGGCACGTGCCTCCCACCGAGACGCCACAGCATCACGGATCACGAGCCCCCCGTGCGAAAATCGCCCCCCTCGACGCTCGCGCAGCATCGAACGCGTATCTCTTGTGATTCTATGCGGCCGCCGTCACCAGCCGGCGCTCTGCCGGTGATCCAACGTCTTCCGGGTGATGGTCCATACCCACAAGGGGCGCCCGTCCCTGCTCCCGGTCGCTGTGCCGATGCTGTATTCCGCCACGAGGTGCCCGTTGGTCGGATCGCGGTACTCCGTGCCCTCCAGACGGAACTCCGCGAGGCACACCGGCGTTGTACCGTCGGGCGCCGTGCCGCAAATCGGATTCCTCAGGAGGTTCGCGGCTTTCGTATTGACGACGGCGGCGACCGAGTCGCCCACCCGCACCTGTCCCATATAGGTCAAGTCGATGGGCACGCTCTCCGCAAGGCCCGACCGAAACTCGGGGGGGAGCGCTTGGGCGAAACTCGCAGCGGGGAGGTTGACACGCACCGGCTCGCCCTGGCGGAAGGTCGTCGAGGCGTACTCCCGGAGCGCGGCGCTGCCCGCGAGCTGGACCATGGCCCGGAAGAGCGGCACATGCGCGGGATTTGTGGGGGTCGCGTCCATCACACGCCCCTGGTCGTCGAAGCGGACCTGCCCGAACTCCGTCCCGTCAAGGGCGAAACGCACCCGGACGACGCCCTGCGAGCTACGCGCCACAGCGCGCATCTGAAAGACGTGGCGGTCCTCCGAGGTCTTCACGTGATCCCCGACCCGTGTCTCCTGGAAGTCCACCATGTCGTAGGTCAGAACAGTGTTTTCCTGCCAACGCACGGGCGCCACGCGGTAATCCCGTGGCCCGCTGGCCACCGGCGTGGAGAGCGGTGGGAGGGGTGGCTGTATGCCGGTGCACCCGAGCAACGCCCCGGTGGCGAAAAAAAGAAACGGGAACCATCGTTTCATGCGCGAGACCTCCGCATCCAGCGTGGCCGCCGTTCCGGAATAACTTGTCCGTACAATGTCGTCTCGTGACGGCTCCTCATCATGCCGTTTCAGAATTTCTGCGACCAGGCCATCCTTCGACAACGGCTTGTGCCAGCGGAGACACGCCTACGGACGCCACAAGCGGTGCGCGGAATCGCAGCAGCCTGCCGGGCCGAGGTTAGGGCAGAATATGGCTTCTAAAGAAACCCTCCGCCAGGCCGCCGTGCAGCTCCTTGAGCCTCCGGTACACCTCGATGACCTGCGCGCGCTCGCCGCGGGCCGCATGCGTCTTGCCGAGGCCGTACCACGCGTGCGGATCGTTCGGCTTCAAGCGGATGGCCTCCCGGTAGGCCGCGATCGCCTCGGACTCCCGACCCTGATCGAGGAGCAGTTCTCCGAACGTGGACCAGGTCCGGGCAATCTCCGGTCTCGCCCGGAGGGAGTCGGTCAGTGCCGCAACCGCCTCTCCTATCCGCCCGCGGTCCCGGCACGTATCGATCAGGGAACGCCAGGCAAACCGATCCTCGGGGTCCAGCTGAACCGCTGTGCGGTATGCCGTGATCGCTTTCTCGAATTGCTCCTGCTCGCGGTACATGTCCCCGAGACCGGCCCAGGGGTCGGCGGCCGCCGGATCGATGCGGACGGCTTCCAGAAAGGCCGTCAACGCCTCGGCAGGCTTGCCCTGATGACGGTATGTGCTTCCCAGCCAATTCCAGGCCCGTGCATCGTCCGGCCGCAGCCGGAGGGCCTCTTGAAACGCCGAGACCGCTTTTGGGTAATCTTCTTTCGCCCACGCCGACATCCCCTGGGCGAGCCACCCCTCGCGATCGTCCGGGCGGGGGGCCGCGCCTTGCGCCAAAGAGGATGGGGTCGGATGGCCGCCAGGCACGGCGATCCGTTCCACCGGGGTGGCGAAGTTGAGATTCTGCCCTTCGTTTGCAAAACACGTGGTGATCCCCACCAGGCGACCCCGGTCATCGAACAATCCGCCGCCGCTCGACCCCGCGGAGATGGACGCGGTGGTCTGGATGACGCGCCGCCCCTCGAAAAGACGGAGTCCGGAAATCAGACCCTCGGAGAGGCTCAGCTCCAGCCCCTGGGGTGCACCCAGGGCGTAGACGCGCTCTCCGATCCGAAGGTCCGTCGATGGCCGCAGCGCCGCCGGCATCGCCGTCAGGCCTGGGACGCGAAGTTGAACGACATCATGCGTCGCATCGTTCCCCGCCACCGTGGCCACCCATGTCCGCGTCCCCTGTCGAACGCGGATGATCGTCGCTCCCGCCACCACGTGGCGGTTCGTGACCACCCCGTGTGCGATTGCTACGCCGCTTCCCTGGCGGAGAACGCCCCGATCCTGCCCGAGCCCTTCCACCACAAAGACCGACGGTGCCACCCGATCGAAAAGCACATCCGGGGGCAAGGCGGAAGGTGTCGTCTCGGCGGACACCGGCACGGCCTGCGCGGCCAGGACCATCCGTGGCGGTTCTGTCAGGCTGAAGCCGAGGATCAGCAGGAGGAAATGGAGGCCGGGTGCCATGCCGGGG
>JAKPQH010000207.1 GCA_029580855.1 bacterium
CCGGGCGGCGTTGATGAGGATGGCCGTCTTCTTCATCAGCGCGAACTCCGGATCCGAGAGGTAGTGCCGGGTCTCGGGGAAAAGCGGAATATGCAGGCTGACAAAGTCCGACTCGCGGAGCAGCGTCCGCTTGTCGACGTACATGACGCCGAATTCGCGCTCGGTGGCCTCGTCCGCGCGCTGGACGTCGGTGTAGATCACACGCATATCGAAACCCTTGGCCCGCCGGGCGACCCCTTTGCCGATGCGGCCCAACCCGATCACGCCGAGCGTCTTGTGGTGGATATCGTACCCCGTAAACTGCATCAGCCCCCAGCCCTTCCATTTCCCGGAGCGGAAGAACACGTCGGATTCCACGAGGCGGCGGGCGGTGGCGAGGAGCAGCGTCCAGGTGAAGTCCGCGGTGGTGTCGTCGAGCACACCCGGCGTGTTGCACACCATGACGCCGCGGCGCGTGGCGGCTTTGACGTCGATGTTGTTGTAGCCTACGGCCACGTTGCAGACGACCTTCAACTCCGGGCACTGGGCGAGCAGTCGGTCGTCGATGATATCCGTGAGAAGGACGAGCGCGCCGGCCTTTCCTTGCAGCTTTTTGACGAGTTGCACGGGAGTGAAGGGGACATCGCGCTGGTTCGATTCAACCTCGAAATGCTTGCCGAGCAAGGCCAAGGCGTCGTCGAACACTTTGCGGGACACCAGCACCTTCGGTCTCACGCGGACCTCCTTGTGACGAGAAGTTGGCGTGCGGAAACGTGCGCAAATCGAGGCCAATCTATTGACGCCGGTGGCGTGTGTCAAGTGTTTTCTGGCGTTTGCGCCGTGCGTCGGGCGCGGCGCCACACCCACGCGTAGGCCTTGACAGGCCTGCGGGCGCGGTGATAATCAAGGCGCCCTCGCGGGCGAGGCGTTCTCGAAAGCGTAGCTGTGGGCGGCGGTGCACCGCCGGGCGTTGACGACGAGCCAAAAGAGGGTCCCATGATCCGGATCGATGCCGGCCAAGGCGAAGGGGGCGGGCAGGTCCTGCGCGCCGCGCTGGCCCTCTCGGCGGTGCGCGGCGTCCCCGTGGAGCTGCGGGGCATTCGCGCGGGTCGGAAGCCGCCCGGTCTGCAACCGCAGCATCTGGCCGCGGTGACGGCGCTGGGGCGGATCTGCGACGCGGAGGTGTCCGGCGCGGCGCTCGGGTCGCAGGCTGTGCGGTTCGTCCCCGGACCGGTTCGCCCCGCCACGTACCGGTTCGACATCGGGACGGCGGGGTCGATCCCGCTGCTGCTGCAGGCGCTCCTCCTGCCCCTGGCCCTGGCGGGTGGTCCCTCCAGGCTGACGCTCATCGGGGGCACCCACGTCCCGTGGAGTCCGCCCGCGGACTTTGTCCGCGACATCTTTCTCCCCCGGGTGGCGCAAATGGGAATGTGCGCGCGTCTGGAGGTCTGCCGATGGGGTCTGTACCCCCACGGCGGGGGGCGGATCGAGGTCGAGGTGGACGGGAGCGCGGCGCTGTCACCGCTGTCGTTGGTGCGGCGTGCGGGGGCGGTCGTCGTTCGGGGTGTGTCGGCAGCCGGCGGGCTGCCCCGCGATGCGGCGGAGCGATTGCGGCAGAGGGCGACACGACGGCTCGCGGAGGCCGGCCACGCTGCGCGCATCGACGTCGGCGAGATCACCGCCGCGGATCCGGGAAGCTTTGTGTTTCTGACGGCGGACTACGGTGGCGGCCGCGCGGGGTTCTCGGGGCTCGGGGGGCGCGGCGATGAGCCGGAGCGGGTGGCCGACGCGGCCGTCGACGGGCTTCTGGAGTTCGTGAAAAGCGATGCGGCGTGCGACCCGTATTTGGCGGACCAGTTGGTGGTGCCGCTGGCCCTGGCCGCGGGCACGTCGCGTTTTACCACGTCGCGCGTGACACCGCACCTGGTCACGGCGGTCTCGCTGGCCCAGCAGATTCTCGGGTGTCCGGCCCAGGTGCGCGGCGACATCGGGTCGCCGGGGTCGGTGACGTTGGAGGGGGTGGGCGTGGGGGGGACAGGCGCGGCCGGGGGGCGCCGGAACCTTGGGTCCGGCGGGGGTGCGCGGCCTGAGCCCCCACCCGGGGAGGGCGCGTCCCCGGCGGTCAGCGTGCGCAAGGCCAGGGCCGCCGACGGACCGGCGATCCAAAAACTCCTGGCCCACTTCGCATCGCGGGGCGAACTGCTCCCTCGTACGCTGAACGAGGTATACCAGCACCTGCGCGACTTCGTGGTCGGCGAGACCGAGGGGCGAATCGTGGGGGTGTGCGCCCTCTGGTTGTACTGGGAGGACCTGGCCGAGGTGCGCTCCCTGGCGGTGGAGGAGGGGTCCGCGGGACGCGGACTCGGAACGGCGCTGGTCGACGCCTGTCTCGCCGAGGCTGCGGCGCTGGGCATCCGGCGCGTCTTCGCGTTGACCTATCGGCCCGTTTTCTTCGAGCGGCTCGGGTTCCGGAGGGTGGACAAGCGGGAATTGCCCCAGAAGATCTGGAAAGACTGTCTTCGTTGCGCCAAGTTCACCTGTTGCGACGAGATCGCACTGATCCTTGATGTCGAGCCGCCGGCACGCTCGGCATAGGTGGGCGCGGCGGCAGGGTGGTCCGGGGGGGGCGTGCATGGCCAAGGCGTGCGAACGGTGCGGGCGCGGGATGGAGGACGGGAGCCTGGCCTTCGAGGTGCGAATCGACGTCTACGCGGATTTCGACGGCGTGCTGGTTCCGCCGGAGCCGGGGAGGAAGACCGACGACGAGCTCCGAAGGCTTGTGGCCCGCATGGCCGACCGGGACCCGGCGGCGCTGATGCGGGACGTCTACCACAGCGAGCGCCACCTGTTGTGTCCGGAGTGTCGCGATCGCTACCTGGCCAACCCGCTGAACCTCCCGCTCCCGGACGGCGGGCCTCCGTAGCGGAGACTCGGACCGCGATGGTGCGTCGGGGCCCGCCGCGGATCGGTCGGGGCAGGCGCCGGGCGGACCGCCGTCGCGGGTGTTTTGGCTTGACTTTCTTGACACGGTTTCGGAAGGTGTGTTACACCCGAGCCGGGTTGTGGGACGGGGCGGCCCGGGCACCCGCCTAGCGCTCGGACGACGCGTGCCGCGCGGGCGACGGCGACAGCGAGGATCAGCCGGCCATGACCAACGCCATGCTCATCGCACTGTTTGGTGGAATGGCGCTGCTCCTCTACGGAATGCAACTCGTCGGCGAAGGCCTGCAACAGGCCGCCGGCGGCCGCATGCGTCACATCCTGAGCAACATCACCAACAGCCGTCTCAAGGGAATGCTGGCGGGGGCCTTTATCACCGCCGTCATGCAATCGTCCAGCGCCGCGACGGTCATGCTGGTGGGTTTTGCCGGTTCCGGCCTGATGAATCTGGTGCAGTGCGTCAGCGTGATCCTCGGGGCGGACATCGGGACGACGTTCACGGTCCAACTCATCGCATTCAAGATCTTCGATTACGCCCTCCTCCTGGTTGGAACGGGATTTCTGCTGATCTTTGCCTGTCGCCGGAAGGTGCTCAAGTTCGTCGGGCAGGCGATCCTGGGATTCGGCTTCATCTTCTTCGCCATAAAGCTGATGTCCGACGCCATGGCGCCCCTGCACGACAGCGAGATCGTCCGGATGCTGCTGGTGTCTCTGGCCGATCAGCCTTTCCTGGGGCTGATCATCGCGGCGACCTTTTCGGCGCTGGTCCACAGTTCGGCGGCCACCATCGGCTTGGCGATCACCCTGTCGCTTCAGGACCTCATGCCGCTCACCGCCGCCGTCCCCGTGATCTTCGGGGCCAACATCGGGACCTGTGTGACGGCCTTGGCCAGTTCCTTCGGAAGCCACACCGAAGCCAAGCGCGTGGCCATGGCCCATGTCTTCTTCAAGGTGGTCGGGGTCGCGTTATTTTTCCCGTTCATCGCGCCGTTCGCCCGGCTGGCGGAGATGACGTCCGCGGACGTGCCGCGTCAGATCGCCAACGCCCACACGCTGTTCAACGTCGGTATCACGGTCCTGTTCCTGCCGTTCGCGTCCACGCTGGCGAAGGTCATCTGCGCCCTCGTCCCCGAGCGCAAGGAGGGGGAGGGGCTGTTCAGGTCGAAGTATCTGGAAGAGCGGATGCTGGACACGCCGGCGTTGGCCCTGGGGCAGGCGCATCGCGAAGCGCTGCGCATGGCCGATATCGTGTCCGACATGCTGGCCAAGACCATCGACACGTTCACCCGGGACGACCAGGAGCTCATCGACCACATCGAAGAGCAGGACAACCAGGTCGACACGCTGGATCGGGAAATCAAGCACTATCTCACCAAGCTCGCGCAGCAGAGCCTGACGGCGGAGCAGAGCAAGCGCGAGATCGGGATCCTCTCGTTTGTCAACAACCTGGAGAACATCGGGGATATCGTGGACAAGAATCTGATGGAGTTGGCCAAGAAGAAGGCCAGCAAGGGCGCCCGCTTCTCCGACGCCGGCGCCCAGGAGATCCTGCTGTTGCACAAGAAGGTCGCGCAAAACCTCGAGCTGGCCATCTCGGCGTTCGCCGCCAACGACCAGGCCCTCGCGCAGCAGGTCCTGGAGCGCAAGCTGGAGCTCAGCCAGACCGAGCGGCGTTTTCGGCAGGCGCACATCGAGCGCCTGCACGCCGGCTATCGCGAGTCCATCGACACCAGCGAGATCCATCTGGACGTGCTCACCAACCTCAAGCGGATCAACTCCCACGTCACCGCCGTGGCGTATCCCATCCTGGAGAGCACCTGATGGTGCGCCGTTCGGCCGCCGCGGCGCCGGCCCCCGTCGCCCGGCAACGGGCCGGAGCCCATCGGATCGTGGTGGCCTCGGACGGGACCGGCCACACCGCCGAGACGGTCGTGCGCGCGGCGCTGGTGCAGTTCCGCGGCGCGGAGGTGCAGATCCACCTCCGTTCGGGGGTGCGGACCACCGAGGACGTGCGTGCGACGGTGCGGGAGGCGGGCCGGGTCGGCGGCCTCATCGTCCACACGCTGGTGTCGCCGGAGATGCGCAGCCGCATGCTCACCGAGGCTCGGGCCCAGCGCATCCCCACCATCGATCTGCTGGGGCCGCTTTTGCTGCGCCTGGAAGACCTCCTGGCGCTGCAACCCCTGGCCAGGCCGGGTCTGTTCCGGGATGCGGACGCGGAGTACCGGCGGCGCTTCGAGGTTATGGACTACACCGTGCGGCACGACGACGGGCAGGCGCCGGAGGGGCTGCTCCAGGCGGAGCTGATCCTGGTCGGGGTGTCCCGCACCTCCAAGACTCCCTTGAGCATGTTCCTGGCGTGGCGCGGCCTGCGCGTGGCGAACGTCCCCATCGTCCACCCCCTGCCGCTACCCGAGGAGTTGTCCCGCGTCCCGCCGCGGAGGGTTGTCGGGCTGACGGTCAAGCCGGAGCGGCTGCTCGAGCTGCGCCGATCTCGGCTGCAGCAGATGGAGACCCCCCCCAAGTTCCCGTATGCGGATGTCCGGGAGATCTGGGCCGAGTTGGAGTACGCGCGCGGGCTGTGCAGCGGCGCCGGATGGCCGATGGTGGACGTCACCGACAAATCCATCGAGGAGGTGGCGGCGGAGATCCTGGTGGTTGCGGGGCTCGAAGAGCCCGGTCGGCGGCAGGGGTCCGCCCGCGCAGGGCTTCCGTCCGCGTGGCGTCGGACCTCGGAGTGAGCGGGCGTCCCGCGATGCGAGGGGGAGCGTCATGACGGTGCAGGCGTACGTTTTTGTGGAGTGCGCGCCGGGGAAGCCGATCCAGTTGGCCGATGCGCTCGGCAAGATCGCCGGCGTCAGGATGGCCCACGCGGTGACCGGCGCCTACGACGTGATCGCGTTCGTGCACGCCGAGAGCATGGCCGAACTGGGGGATTTGCTCAGCCGTCACATCCACGCGCTGCCGGGTGTCCTCAAGACGACCACGAACGTGGTGGTGCAAGGGGCCGCAGCGGCCGACTCGACGGAGAGCGGTCGGGGGAAGCGACCATGATCCAACCCCATCTTCGCAAGGATCCGATGACGCACCGGTGGGTCGTCATCTCGCCGGATCGCGCGGATCTGCCGTTCCCCGACCCGCCGGCGCGCCCCGCGGGGCTCGCGCGCGAGGCGTGCCCGTTCTGCCCGGGACACGAAGCACAGACCGGCGGCGAGATCCACGTGGAGCGGGAGGCGGGCACGCCGCCGAACACCCCCGGTTGGTCCGTCCGGGTCGTCGCCGACCGCTACCCCATCTTCCGGATCGAGGGCGGCCTGGAGAAGAGCGCCGAAGGCATGTACGACAGCATGAATGCCGTAGGCGCTCACGAGATCCTCGTGGAGACCCCGGATCACCAGCGTCACTGGGCGGAGTTCGAGCCGGCACAGCTGGAGCGGGTCTTCCGCGTCAGCCAGCAGCGCAGCCTGGACCTGCGAAACGACTCCAGGTTTCGTCATGTGATCTGGGTGAGAAACTACGGTCTTCGCGGCAGCGTCTTCCAGCACCCGCATTCCCACATCATGGCCAGCGCGTTCGTGCCGCGGGCGATCGAGGACGAATGGAAGGGGTTTCGCGACTATCAGCGCTGGAAGGAGCGCTGCGTCCTGTGCGACATCGTCAAGCAGGAGTTGCGGGACGGTCGGCGTCTCCTGGGCCGCGAGGAGCACATCGTGGCCTTCGCCCCTTTCGCCTCGGGTTTCGCCTACGAGTTTTGGCTGGTGCCGGTGCAGCACAGCCACGACTTCGGGGGCGCCCCGCCCGGCGTCCTGCGCGATCTGGCGCGTCTCGTCCAGCGCACCCTGCGCGGGCTGCAGCGCCTGCTGAACGACCCGCCGCACACCATGGTCCTGCACTCCTGCCCGCTGGGAGAGTTCGGGCAGGACGAGTACCACTGGCACCTCGAGGTGGTTCCCCAGCCGCGCCATGCGTTGGGGCCGGAGCTCGGCACCGGCATTCTCATCAACCCCGTGCCGCCGGAGCTGGCCGCCGAGCGCTACCGCCGCGCCATGGAGTAGGTCGCCGGCGCGTCGGAGCCGGCGCCGGTCTCGTGCGCCGCGCCGGGAACCCGTCGCCCGTTGACGGGCGTTCTCTCATACTGTAGGCTGCCCATGAGCGGGGCGCGCGGAACGCGGCGGTCGCGCCGACGGGGGGCTTTGCCCGCGCCCGCGGACCACGGTCGTCGGGGCAGGGCCGGTCGGGGCCGACAGGCCCCGCGGGTGACGGATGCCACGCCAACGAGAAGGCGAGACGAACATGCGAACGGGGATACGGATGGCGGTGGGTCTGCTGGTATTGGGGTTGTGGGTGACCCCGGCCGGCGCGGAGACGGCGGGGGACGGATCGCGGGTTGTGGCGAAGGTCAACCAGGTGGAGGTGACCTACGAGGATTTCGCGGCCCGCCTGCGGCTCATGGAACAGGACCGAGCGCCGGTTCCGCCCGAGCGCTACGGAGAGATCCTGCGCGCCCTCGTCCGCGAAGAGATCCTGTACCAGGCGGCGGTGGCGCAGCGGCTGGATGAGGACGCCGGTGTCAAGCGCCGCGCCGAGATCGCACGGCGTCAGGTGATCATCGAGGAGCTCCTGCGGCGCAGGGTCGAGGCGGCGAGCCAGGTGACCGAGGGAGAGGTCCGGAAGGCCTACGAAGAGAACAAGGCGCTTTTCAGCGCCGAGACCGTCGGCGTGAGTCATATCATGGTGAAGACCGAAAACGACGCCGAGGCGGTGCAGGCGGAACTCAAGGCCGGCAAGGCGTTTGCCGACGTCGCCAGGGAAAAGTCGCAGGACCGAGGCAGCGCGGAGAACGGCGGGGATCTGGGGACGCTGGGTCAGGGTCAGAGCGAACCAGAATTCGAGGCGGCGGCTTTCGCCTTGAAGGAGGGGGAAATCAGCGGGATCGTGAAAACGCAATACGGGTACCACATCCTCAAGGGGGGCCCTCACGGGACCACGATCCAACCCTTCGACGAGGTGAAGGACAAATTGCGCGACACGCTGGCGAAGCAGAAGCAACGGGATGCGCTGATGGCGACGATGAAGGAACTGGAGCAGAAAGCGACAACGCAGATCTACGACGACCGCCTGTAGTGACAACTCCGGTCGGGTCGGATTGCAGCCTGACCGCACGCCGGTGAGGATACCCGGAGAGGAACGGCTGGTGCCGAAGGGGGGACTCGAACCCCCATGAGGATTCCCTCACTACGCCCTGAACGTAGCGCGTCTACCAGTTCCGCCACTTCGGCAGCGGGATTTCTTTTAGTCGGTCTGGCCTAAAAAGTCAACCGAAAACCACGACAGAGCGGGGCCGACGGCGGGCCGTGCGGTGCGCGGCGGCGGACCGCGCCCCGCATCGCGGGTCCGAGGAGGGCATGCGCCCGAAGCCGCTCGTCACGCTTCTCACGGATTTCGGCACACGCGATCCCTTCGTGGGGATCATGAAGGGCGTGATCCTGGGCATCTGCCCGGACGCATCGCTGGTCGATCTCTGTCACGAGATCCCGCCGCAGGACGTCCGCGGCGCCGGTTTCGTGCTGCAGACCGCCGTGCCGGTGTTCCCCGCCGGCACGATTCATGTGGCCGTGGTGGATCCGGGGGTCGGGGGCCCGCGGCGGCCGATCCTGGCCGAGATCGACGGCCGGGTGTTCGTGGCGCCGGACAACGGGCTGCTGAGTCATCTCTTGGCATCCGCGGAGCGGAGACGGGTTCGACACCTGGTTGCGCAGGAGTACTGGCGCCATCCGGTGAGCGCGTCGTTTCACGGGCGGGACATCTTCGCGCCGGTGGCCGGTCATCTGGCTGCGGGGGTGGAGCCGGCCCGCTTGGGACCCGAGATCGGCGATGCGACGTGTCTGGAGATCCCGCGCCCCGCGGTGGAGACCGCGGGACGGATACGTGGAACGGTCATGTGGGTGGACCGCTTTGGCAACTGCATCACCAACATCGCGCGCCGCGAACTCGAGGCGGTGGCGGGCGCGGGAAGCGGCCGGGTCCGGGTGCACGCGGCCGGGCGGCCGCTCGGGTCGCTGGTTGGCTGCTTCGAAGACGTGCCGCCCGGTGAAACGGGCGCCATCGTCGGCAGCGCGGGGTACGTGGAACTCTTCTGTAACCGAGGGGATCTCGCCCGCCGGAAGGGCCTCGCGCCCGGCGACCATATCCTCTTGGAAGCGGTCGGCGGGCGCTGAATTTCGAGACCACCGGAAAGGGGCGGCAGCATGGACGGCGCGGGAGAGCCGGGCGGCGGATCGTCGACCCGGATGGGCTTCGAGGGGTTGGTCGTGCTCTTCGGGACCACGGGGCTCGTGCACCTTGGGGCCGCGCCCGACCCGGCCAGCGGCGAGCGCCGGGTCGATCTGGAGCAGGCCAAGCAGACCATCGATGTGCTGGAGCTGCTCAAGGAGAAGACGGCGGGCAACCTCACCGCGGCCGAGGCCGAGGTCCTGGACCGAGTCCTCTTCGATCTACGCTGGCGCTACGTGGACGCGGCCAAGCAGCGCTGAGCGCCGCGGGTCGGAGCGCGGGGCCGGTTTGACACCACCGGGGGTCTGTGCTAGAAAACCTTCGCGCGATGCAGCCCCGCGTCGCGATTCTGGAGGGTGGACCGTGACACACTATGCGCGCAGTACTCCGTGTCTCTGGTTGCTGGCGGCGGTCCTGCTCGCGGGTCCTATGGTCGTGGCACCGCCGGCGTGGGCGCAGGACGCGCGGGGCGCGCTGCAGGCCCTGCAGGACGCGTTTGTGCAGGTGGCCCAGGCGGTCAAGCCCGCCGTCGTCAACATCGCCACGACGCAAAAGCCGCGGCCCGCGGAACGGCGCCGCGGGCAGGTGCCCCCGTCCCTGCAGGGGCCGTTTCGCGAGTTCTTTGGGGACGAGTTCCTCGAACGGTTCTTCGGGGAGCAGCCCCAGCGCGAACGACACAGCCTCGGTTCGGGTGTCATCGTCGACAAGCGCGGCTACATTCTCACGAACAATCACGTCATCGAGCGGGCGGACGAGATCGAGGTCCGGTTGTCGGACAAGCGCAAATTCAAGGCGACGGTGGTGGGAAAGGATCCCAAGACGGACCTGGCGGTCATCAAAGTGGACGCCGCGGAGAATCTGCCGGTGGCCAAGCTGGGTGATTCGGGCAAAATCCGGATCGCGGAATGGGTGATGGCCATCGGCAACCCGTTCGGGCTGGACCAGACCGTGACGGTAGGGGTGGTCAGCGCCATCGGGCGCTCCGATGTCGGCATCACCACCTACGAGGATTTCATACAGACCGACGCCTCCATCAACCCCGGCAACTCCGGCGGCCCCCTGGTGAATATGTCCGGCGAGGTGATCGGCGTCAACACGGCCATCGTCGCCACGGGCCAGGGCATCGGCTTTGCGATTCCCATCAACATGGCCCGCGAGGTCACGGATCGCCTGATCGCGCAGGGTCGCGTGGTGCGCGGCTGGCTCGGCATCGGTATCCAGGAATTGACGGAGGAGCTGGCGGCGCAGTTCGGCGTAAAGCCGGAGGACGGGGTGCTGGTCGGGAACGTCATGAAGGACAGTCCGGCGGAGAAGGGCGGACTCAAGACCGGGGACATCGTTCAGGAATTCAACGGCACGAAAATCACCGGGGTGCGCCAGCTGCAGCGCGAGGTGGCCCAGGCCTCCGTCAACGCGCCAGCGACGATCACGGTGTTGCGGGAGAAGCAGCCGTTGACCCTGACCGTGGTGCTCGGCGAGCAGCCTGCGGAGACGGCCGCCGCCGCACCCGAGGCGCCCGCCGAGACGGTGGAGCGCTTCGGCTTCAGCGTCCAGGACCTCACACCGGAGCTGCGGGAACAGTTGAAAGTCCCGGCCGGCGGCGGAGTGGTGGTGTCCGGCGTGGAGGACGAGGGACCCGCGGCGAAGGCGGGCCTGCGGGTGGGGGACGTGATCGCGGAAGTCAACCGCGAGCGGGTACGCAGCACGGCGGAACTCACCCGGCGGCTGGGCCAGATGCGCCGGGGAAGCAACCTTTTGCTGCTCGTCCAGCGGGAGGGCAGTTCGCGCTTCGTCGTGGTGAGCCCGAAGCAACCCTGAGCGGGCCGCCCCCGGACCTGCGAGGATCGGCCGTGCCGCGACGCACTCCGTCGTTTTACGAGGGGATCGGAGACGACACGCTTGCGGCGTACCTGCGCCGCATCGTGCGGATCCCCCTGCTCAGCAAAGAGGACGAGTTGGCGCTGGGCCGCCAGATCCAGGACGGGGACGAGCGGGCGTTTCGCAAGCTGGTGGAGGCGAACCTCCGGTTCGTGGTCAAGGTGGCGGCGCGCTACCGGGGCTGCGGGGTGTCGCTCCCGGACCTGATCAACGAAGGCAACCTGGGTCTGCTCGAAGCGGCACGCCGCTACAGCCCCGACCGCGGGGTGAAGTTCATCACGTACGCGGTGTGGTGGATCCGTCAAGCGATCATGCAGGCGCTCGCCGCGGGCGGCGGGGCGGTGCGGTTGCCGATTCGGAAGGCGCGTCTGGCCTCCAAGATCCGCGAGGTGCGCTCGGAGATGGAGCAGGCGCAGCAGGAGACGCCCACCAACGCCTCGGTGGAGGAGGCGTTGAACCTCCACCCCGGCGAGATGGAGGAAATTCTGGGCGGTCTGGGGGCCCCGGGGACGCTCACCACGGACGGCGAGGCCGGCGAGGTGCTCGGGCTGGCGCTGTCGGAGGCCAGCACCATCCCGGCGGCGGACCAGGACCTGATCCGCCGCGCCTTTCGCGAAGAGGTGCAGCGCATGCTGGAGCGTCTCCCGCCCCGGGAGCGACGGGTGATCGAATTGCGTTTCGGCCTCGGCGCCGAGGAGCCGCAGACGCTGGAAGAGGTGGGGCGTCGCCTGAAACTGTCCCGCGAGCGGGTGCGGCAGATCGAGGAGCGGTCCAAGCGCAAGCTGCGCCTCATGGCGCGCACGCGGCACCTCAAGGAGTTCCTGAACTGAGCGGCGAGGCGACGAGGACCCCGACGCGATGACTGAACTTGCCAAAGGCCAGCCGTTCCGCCTCCTGGTTGTGGACGACATGGAGGCCATGCGCATGGCACTCGTGCAGTGCCTGCATCTCAGCGGCTATGAGGTCGTGTCGGCGGCATCCGGCGGCGAGGCCTTGGAGCTGCTGCGGACCCAGCGGTTTGACCTGTTGTTGACCGACCAGGCGATGCCGGGGCTGTCGGGTCTCGAGCTCACGGATGCCGTTTCGCGGATGCACCCCCACATGCCCGTCGTGCTCTTGACCGGGCACACCGACGTGGAGCTGGCCAGAGATTCCCTCCAGCGGGGGGCCGCCGACTTTGTCACCAAGCCGGTGAACATCCGGGAGCTCCCCATCCTGGTCGAGCGCAATCTGACCCGCCGCCGGCTGGAGGTGGCGCGCCTTCAGGAGCGGGAAGCGCAGGTGCTGTTTGCGGCGATCAAGGCGTTGGCCTCGGCCGTCGATGCCAAGGATCCCTACACCGCCCGCCACTCGCGCGTGGTGACGCGCTTGGCGCTCCTGCTCGCGGACGCGATCCAGCTGTCCAGCGAGGAGCGCTACGTGCTGGAGCTCTCCGCGTGGATGCACGACGTGGGGAAGATCGGTGTGCCCGACTCGATCCTCACCAAGCCCGGTTCCTTGACCAAAGAGGAGTTCGGCGTGATGATGGCCCACCCGGTCAAGGGCGGCGAGATCGTGGGCGAGATCGAGGAGCTGGGACGGGTCGCGGATGCGATCCGTCACCACCACGAGCGGGTGGACGGCAACGGTTATCCCGACGGGCTGCGGGGGGAGGCGATCCCGCTGGCTTCGCGGATCATCCTGATCGCCGATGCGTTCGAGGCCATGACGGCGGACCGGAGCTATCGCCGCGGTTTGGACCGCAAAGCTGCCCTGCGGGAATTGCAGGAGCACGCCGGGGCGCAGTTCGACGCGGACCTTGTCGACGTGTTCGTGGGGGTGGTGCAGGACCGTTCCGAGCTCTGAGACGCGCCGCGGTTCGGCGGGCGTCGGGTGTCCGTCCCGGGGCGTGCGGGGGCTGCATGACCCTCGTGGGTCCGTGTGCGATCGGCGCGCCCCGCGTCGCCGGCCCGCCTGCGTCGGGACGTCGCAACCGGCGCCCAGCCGAGACGGGGTGTGGCCGGCGCTGCCGCCCGATCCCCCGGGACGGTGGCCGGGAAGATCCTGACGGCCGAGCTCCGCGCCGCGCCGAGACGGGAGCCCCCATGACTCCGGACGGTCGCACGACGCCGCTCATCCCGCGCCGCCTTTGGCGCGCCGCTCTGGTCGTCTGCCTGCTATGGTTCGCACCGCTCGCCGCCGCCGACGAGGCGGCCTTCGAGCGGGCCCGCCAGCAGATGGTCGAGCGGCAGCTCAAGGCCCGGGACATCACCGATGCCGCGACGCTGCGCGCCATGGCGAGAGTGCCGCGGCATCGTTTCGTCAGCGCCGCGCTGGCGACGCACGCCTATGCCGACCGCGCGCTCCCCATCGACGAGGGGCAGACGATCTCCCAGCCCTACATCGTCGCGCTGATGACCCAACTGCTGGAGCTCGGCGGTTCCGAAAAAGTCCTGGAGGTGGGGACGGGCTCCGGATACCAGGCCGCCGTGCTCGCCGAGCTGGTGGCGCGCGTGTACACCATCGAGATCCTCCCCGGCCTGGCCGCGAGCGCGGCGGCGCGGTTGCGGGCGCTGGGCTATTCGGGGGTGGCGGTGAGGACGGGGGACGGGTACCGCGGCTGGCCGGAGGCAGCCCCGTTCGACGCCATCGTGGTCACGGCGGGGGCGACCCACATCCCCGAACCCCTGGCGGCGCAGCTCGCGGAAGGAGGGCGGCTGGTCATTCCGGTCGGGGAATCCGCCGGCGCGCAGGAGTTGATCCAGGCGCGGAAGAAGGGCGGCCGGCTGGTCACGCGCGTGGTCATTCCGGTGCGGTTCGTGCCGCTGCTGGAGCCGCGGCGCTGAGCCGGTGCAAGGGGGAGGCCGATGGTCAAGGTCTTCGTGGCCGATCTCGTGGAGGGGCAACCCGTCACCTCGTACTTTTTGGCCAGACAGCTCCAGGTGCGGCAGCGACGGAGCGGGGAGCCGTATCTGACGCTGGTTCTCGCCGACCGGACGGGGGAGTTGCCCGCCGTGATGTGGGGGGGCGTGGACGACTCGGTGCGGAGCCTTTCGGACGGCGACGTCGTCAAGGTGCAGGCGGTCCTGGGGTCGTACCACGGGGAACCGCAGCTGACGGTGACCAGGGCGCGCAAAGCCGGCCCGGAAGAGGTCTCGCCGGAGGATTACCTGCCGCGCACGGACGGCGACCCCGCCGCGCTGCTGGCGGCCCTGGACGGGACGGTGGAGGCCATCGGCGAGCCGCACCTCCGGCGGTTGCTGCGCGAGATCTTCGCCGAGCCGACGACGCGCGCCGCGGTCAGCGCGGCCCCGGCGGCCAAGGCGATTCACCATGCGGCGCTGGGCGGGCTGCTGGAGCACACGGTCTCCGTGGTCGGCCTCTGCCGCCTGCTGGCGGAGTATTATCCGGCGGTGAACCGGGATCTTCTCCTGGCGGCGGCTATCCTGCACGATGTGGGCAAGATCAAGGAGCTGCGGTGGGATCGGGTCTTCGACTATACCGACTCCGGGCGCCTGTTGGGGCACATCACGCTGGGTGCGCTCATGGTCGAGGAACGGATCCGGGCCATCCCGGACTTTCCGGCGGCGCTGGCCGACAGTCTCCTCCATTGCATCCTGAGTCACCACGGCGAGCTGGAGTGGGGATCGCCCAAACGCCCCAAGACCCTGGAGGCGCTCGTCCTGCATTACGCGGAGAATCTCGACGGCAAGGTTAACTCGTTTCTGAGCTTCGCCAAGCGCTATCCCGATCCGCAACACCCGGGTTGGACGCAGTTCAACAAGTCCATGGACCGATACCTGTACGTCGGCCGGCCTGCGAGCCAGGGCGAGGCCGCCGGCGAGCGGGCACCTTCGGACGGGGGCGCGTGACTCGGGTCTCCCGACCGCCGCGGATGACGCGACATCATGATCCCGCTCAAAGACAACCTGCCCACACGTCACGTGCCGATGGTGACGCTGGCGCTCATCGGCGTCAACGCCTACGCGTTCTTCAAGCTGTTCTGGCTGGGCTCGTACGCGGGACAGCGCTACATCATGTACTACGGACTCATCCCGTGCAGCGTGACGGGACACTGCCAGGTGACGGGACGCGCCTTTTCCCCGGAGGTCACGCTCCTCACCTCTATGTTCGTCCACGCAGGGTTTTTCCACCTCGCGGGCAACATGGTGTATCTGTGGATCTTCGGCAACAACGTCGAAGACGCCATGGGGAAGGTGCGGTTCGTCGTGTTTTATCTCGTGTGCGGGCTCGGGGCCGCCTGCACCCAAATCCTCGTGGGCCCGGATTCGCGCATCCCCATGGTGGGGGCCAGCGGCGCGGTGTCCGGCGTGTTGGGGGCGTACCTGCTGCTCTTCCCGCACGCGCGCGTGCTCACGCTGATTCCGATCTTCTTCTTTGTCCAGCTCGTGGAAATCCGCGCCGTCGTGGTGCTGGGGTTCTGGATCCTCATCCAGCTCCTGAACGGATTCCTGACATTCAGCCACGACGGGGGTGGTGTGGCGTGGTTTGCGCATATCGGCGGGTTCGCCGCGGGTTGCATCCTCATCGGGTTCTTCAAGAGACGGACGGTGCCGTGGGGTTGGCGCCGATACGGCTCGTTCCGATGATCCGCCTCGACGGGAATTCTTGAGTGGTCTCCGGGTGTTCCGATACGTCTCGGTAGACAGGTTGCGTTTATCTCCGATGATCGCCGAGTTCCCGTTCGGCCCCCTGACGCAGGATAGAAGACTCGTTCAATCCTTGACAGACCGCGTTCTCATCTATAGACTTCGTCGAATTGTCTGACGAGGGGGGTGTCTTGGTGCGAACGGGGCGAAGAAACGGAACCAGCTTTTACGAACTCCGCTGTATCGCGTGCGGGCAGGTGGCGCATGAGAAGGACACCAGCACTCGCTGCCCTGTCTGCCGGCGCCCCCTGGACGTCCGGTACGATTACGCCCATATCCGCTCCCGGCTCAACCGGTACTCGTTGAAGACGTCTCCGGTCAAGGCCCTCAAATACCTTGACTTCTATCCGCTCGTGAACCTGGATCTCGTCGTGTCGATGAACGAGGGCGGCACGCCGTTGTACCGCTGCACGCGTCTCGCGGAGCGTCTGGGGTTCCGCGATCTCTACATCAAGAACGAGGGGGCCAACCCGACGGGTGTTTTCAAGGATCGCGGGAGCCTGGTGGAGCTGTCCAAGGCGAAGGAGATGGGGGCCAAGGCCGTCTGCGTGGCCTCGACCGGGAACATGGCGGCCTCGGTGTCGGCCTACGCGTCGGTCGCCGGCCTCACGTGCTACGTGCTCGTGCCCGAGGGGACGCCAAGCGGAAAGCTGGCCCAGGCCCTCTCGTATGGGGCGCGTCTGCTGCAGGTGCGGGGGACGTACAACGACGCGGCGCGGCTCACCGAAGAGATGAGCGAGCGGCACGGGTTCTATCTGGCCGGCGATTACGCCTTTCGCGTCGAGGGGCAGAAGTCGCAGGCGTTCGAGATCGTCGAGCAGCTGGATTGGCAGCCGCCGGCGGCGGTCATCGTCCCCATGGGCTGCGGCACCAACATGGCGGCGGTCTGGAAGGGCTTCAAGGAGTTCTACGAGCTGGGCCTCATCGACCGTCTGCCGCGCATGATCGGCGTCCAGGCCGAGGGATGCGCGCCCATCCTGAGCGCGTTTCAGCAGGGGCGGGAGTACACCGAGGCGGTCGAGAAACCCTACACGGTGTGCAGCGCCGTCGCCGCGGGCGACCCCACGGATGGGCTCAAGGCCCTGGCGGCCTTGCGCGAGTCCGGCGGCTGCGGCGTGATCCTGAGCGATGCGGAAATTTTGGATGCGCAGCAGCAGCTGGCCCACAGGGAGAGCGTCTTTGTGGAGCCGGCGGGCGCCATCCCCATCGCGGCCCTGCCCTCGCTCCTGACATCGGGCCGCGTCCGGGCCGATGAGGTGGTGGTCTGTCTGGCGACGGGCAACGGGCTCAAGGACCCCAAAGCCGCCCTGCGCGTCCTGCCGTCGCCCGCTACGATCGAACCCACGATCGCCGAGGTCGACAAGTTCCTCCGGCTTCGCCTGTACGAGATCCGGGCGGCGGGCGCCAGAGACCGCAACCGCGGCCTGTTTGACCACACCCCGTCCCAGCACACGGTGGTGGAGACGGTCCGGCGGGAGCTCGGCGTGCGATTGACCGCCGACTACGCCAAGCGGGTCACCGCCCTCGTGCTCGACTTCGTGGAAAAGGGCAAGCGCATCACCAAGGCGGACCTCCAGTACATCGTCGAGCACGTCCTCAAGGCGCTGTCGGAGCCGCCCCCGATCCTGGCGGTGGAAGACTTTCAGATCACCACATCGCTGAAGCGGAAGGCATCCGCCAAGGTCTGGATCACCTTCGACGGCGAGCAGGTGGAGTCCGAGGCGACGGGCGTGGGGCCCGTGGACGCCGTGGTCAACGCGCTCAAGAGCGCCGCCGAACGTCGGGGGAAGCTCTTCTTCGAGCTCGTGGACTTCCAGGTCGAAATCAATTCGCCGGGGACGGATGCGTCGGTGGAGACGAGCATCACGATGAAGGACGCCAAGAATAATCGCGTGGTCGCCACGGGGACCTCCCCCGACGTCATCGTCGCCTCCGTCAACGCCTTCGTGGAAGGTTACAACATGCTCTGGTCGCGGCAGAAATCGTGACCGCGGCGGGACGGCGGTGTCCGCCGCGGTGTCTCCGCGGCTCGGGGCTGGGGCGACGGTGTCCCAGCCTTTGTGTTTTTGGGTGCGTTTTCCGCGCGGGGAGGCGGCGCGGCGTGGCGGGCGGGCGCGGGCGGACCAATCCTCCCCCCGACGCGCGGGGCCCCCGCGGTCCGGCACGGCGGGTCGCAATTCTACTTGGCAAGCCGTTTTTTTGTTATTATAAGAATTGTATCCGGCAAGACCTTCAGCCGTGTTGGCGGCGCGGGCGCCGGTGTTTCGGTGGCGGCGAGAGCACGAGATGAAGGTGCTGGCGATCGATTGGGGATGGGCGAAATACGGCTTGGCGGTGAGCGACGACCTGGGCCTCACCGCCCAGGGCCTGGGGACCTACGCGCGCGGAAGCGGGGCCCAGATGCTGGAGGCGATCGGGGAGCGCGTGCGCGCACTGAAGGTCGAGGCGATCGTCGTTGGGCTTCCCAGGAACATGGATGGCAGCGACGGCCCCTCGGCGGAGGCGGCCCGGGCGTTTGGCAAGGCGCTGGAGGATCGATTCGGGCTGCCGGTGCACCTGTGGGATGAGCGACTCACCACGCTGGCGGCGGAGCGCATGCTCGTCGGCGCCGGCGTGCGCCGGCGGGCGCGCCGCGGGCTGGTGGACCAGGTGGCGGCGACGCTGATCCTGCAGGGTTTCCTGGATCGACAACAGGCTGCGGCGCGACGCGACGCGCCGTGACGGGTGGCGATGACCCTGTCGGTTTGGTTCCGCCGTGCGGTCCCGTTCCTGCTCGCCCTCGTCCTGACGACTGTGGGAATCCGGACCTATCTCCAGTCCGTCCCGCCCGCCGGCAGGTCGGGGCCCGCGGTCCCGACGATCGTGTACATCAAGCCCAAGACGGGGGTCCAGGATATCGCGCTGATTCTCCGCGAAGCGGGCGTCATCAGGAGCACTTGGGCCTTCCTGGCGCTGGCCTACGTGCAAGGGTCGCTTAAGCGGCTCCAATCCGGCGAGTACGAGTTCGACAGCGGCATGACGCTGCTGGAGATTCTGCAGAAAATCGAGGCGGGCCGCGTCGTCACCCACCAGGTCACGATTCCCGAAGGGTTTACGGCCGAGGACATCGCGCGGCTTCTGGCCACGGAGCGCTTGTCGGACCCCGACCGGTTTCTCGCCCTCGTGCAGGATCCCGCCGTTGCCGCCCGGTTGAACGTGCCGGCCCCGCGCCTCGAGGGCTATCTCTTCCCCGACACCTACCGCCTCACGCGGGGCATGAGCGAGGAGGAGATCATCCGCACCATGGTGAACCGTTTTCAGCAGGCGGCGCCGCCCGATTTTGAAGAGCAGGCCGCCCGGCTGAAGATGGACCCCCACGAGATCGTCACCCTGGCCTCGCTCATCGAGAAAGAGGTGCAGCTGGACGCGGAGCGGCCGCTGGTCTCGGCCGTCTTCCACAATCGGCTGCGCCTGCGGATGCCGCTGCAATCCGATCCGACCGCGGTCTACATGGTGCCTCGGACCCAGCGGCGCATCACGGCATCCGACCTGCAACGCAAGACCCCGTACAACACGTACCTCCTTCCCGGCCTCCCCCCCGGGCCGATCGCCAATCCGGGCCTGGCATCCATCCGGGCGGCTCTGCGGCCCGCGGCCGTCAACTACCTGTATTTCGTCGCGAAGAACGACGGGTCGCACCAGTTTTCGCGGAGCCTGGAGCAGCATCAACAGGCCGTTCGCATGTATCAGGGCGGGGGGAAAGCGTCACAGGAGTAGCGAGGGGCACATCACGGTGGGTGTCGCCGCGGAACAGCCTCGACGATCGCGTGCGGCGGATGGGGGGTCCTGGCAGCCGGAGGTGGGAATGGCGAGCAAAGCGCGAGATGTGGCCCTGGTGCTGGCGCTGGGTCTCTTGGCGGCGTGCGCGGGTCCGCAGTCCGAGGTGGAAAAGCAGGAGGCCGCACAGACCGCATACGATATCGGTTTGGGAGCGCTGGCGGAAGGCAACATGCCCAAGGCGATCGCCGAGCTGCGCAAGGCGGTGGAGAGTTCTCCCAACAACGCCCGCTATCACCACGCGCTCGGCAACGCCTACCTGCGGGGAGGCGAGACCGACCAGGCCATCGTGGAGTTTCGGCGCGCGGTGGAACTGGATCCCCGCCTCGCCGAGGCGTACAACGACCTGGGTGCGGCGTACACCAGGCGTGAGCAATGGGACCGGGCCATCGATGCGTTCCGGAAGGCCCTCGCCAACCCCCGCTATCTGAGCCCGGAGCGGGCCTACACGAACCTCGGGAACATCTATATGGTACAGGGCCGGTACGCCATGGCCGCGGAGGAATTTCGACGCGTGATGGACATCGTGCCGCAATCACCCGACGGGTATTTCTTCCTCGGGAGGGCGCTGCTGGCGCAGGGGAAGACCGCCGAGGCCAAGGAGCAGTTTGAAAAGGCCGTCAGGATCGACGGCACGATCCCGATCTTTCAGCTCGAGCTGGGGAAGCTTCAGATGCAGACGGGGGACAGGGCGCAGGCCCGCCAGCACCTGCAGCGGGCCGTGGATTTGAACCCGGCGGGACCCGAGGCGGCCGAGGCGCGTCGTCGGTTGCAGGAACTCAAGTGAGGCGTGGGGGAGTCCACCATGGCGAACGCGGAGCGGAAGAGTGCGCCGGGCTGGGCCGAGCGCGTGGAGCGTCTGGCCCGCCTGGTGCCCGGGTTGGGGCCGTACCAGGATCGTGAAGGCTTGCGGGAGGCGGACAAGCGCATCCGGACGTATCTGGCCGAATCGCTGGCAGGCCTCGCGCGCGATCTGGAGCCGGCGCAGCGCGCGCTCTCCGAAGCCGGTCAAGTCGACCGCCTCCCGGCTGTGGACCGTGTCGGTCGACTCCTTCGCACGGCGGCGGACCGGGTGCGGTACGCGAGCTACGGCTTTGCGGGTGTCTTCGACCTTCACAAGATCCGGGAGCGAGAACTCGCGACCCTCCACGACTTCGACGCGCGACTGATGGAGGCGCTGCCCGAACTGGGGGAGCGGGTGCGCGCCGTGACCGCGGCCTCGGAGCGGATCGAGTGGTTTGACCAGGCCGCGCGCGCCGCGGATTCGGCGCTGCGCGAATTCGAGCGGACCCTGGACGAACGCGACCGGCTGGCCCGCGGTCTTTAAGAAACCAAGGCCCTGAACCGCCAAGAACGCCACGGGGCTTGACAGGAGGCGACATGGCGATTGCCCTTGAGGTCATCGAGTGGTTCGATCCGGAGGGTCGCGAGGTTGTCCACCGGTTCCCGGAAACGGGCTCCACCGATATCAAAATGGGCGCGCAGCTCATCGTTCGGGAGAGCCAGGCGGCGGTGTTCTTCCGGGACGGGAAGGGCCTGGATGTCTTCGGGCCCGGGCGGCACACGCTTTCCACACTGAACCTGCCGATCCTGACCAAGGTCCTGAGTCTGCCCTGGGGGTTCACCAGCCCGTTCCGGGCGGAGGTCTGCTTTGTCAACTGCAAGGTCTTCCCGGACCTCAAGTGGGGCACGCAAGACCCGGTGGCGTTCAAGGATAAGGAGCTGGGGGTCATCCGGCTGCGCGCGTTCGGTATCTTCAGCACGCGGGTGACGCAACCGCTGCTCTTCGTGAACACCCTGGTCGGGACACAGGGCGCCTACGGGTCCGACCAGGTGGAAGCCTATCTGCGGGAAGTCATCGTGTCGCGCCTCAACGACTTCCTGGGCGAGCGCGTGGAGACGATCTTCCAGCTGCCGCGCCAGTACGACGAGATCGGCGTGGCGGTGAAGACGCGGCTCCAGGACGATTTCCGCCGGTACGGGCTCGAGCTGCTGGACTTCTTCGTCAACGCCATCACCCCGCCGCCGGACGTACAGAAAATGATCGACGAACGGTCCGGGATGGGCGCCGTCGGGAACCTGGACGACTTCCTGAAGTTCAAGGCGGCCAAGGCCCTTGGAGACGCTGCGGCGGGTGTCGGCGCGGGCGGGGGGGCCGCCGCCGGAGGCCTGGGGATGGGGGTGGGGGCGGGGCTGGGATTCATGCTTCCCGGGATGATCTATCGCGATCTCCGCTCGGACACTGCGGACCCCGATCGCATCCGCGAACGGGGCACCGTCAGCTGCCCGGATTGTCACGCCGACGTGCCCCTGACGGCGCGCTTCTGCCCGGCGTGCGGCAACCAGATGGTCGTGATGAACAAGTGCCCCCAGTGCGGGAAGAACGTGACCGCGCAGGCGAACTTCTGCCCCGCCTGCGGTGTCGATCTGAAAGCGCGTCTCACCTGCAGCCATTGCCATGCCGTCCTGCCGCCGCGGACGAAATTTTGCACCCGCTGCGGTGAGGCCGTGGCGCCGCCGACCCCGTGAGGATTCCGTGCCCGCAGTGCGGGGGCGAGGTGCAGCTCCGGGATCCGGAGGGTTTCCCCGCCTGCCCGTTCTGCGGCGCCGGTCTGGTCCTGGACCGGACCGGCGTGCGCCCCCACGTCCTGTACCGACCGCGCGTGACCCCGGCGGAGGTCCCGCCGCTCCTGCGCCGCTGGGCGGAGCGGCGGGGGTTGCGCGCCTCGCTCGGCCCGGAGACTCCCCGGCTCATCTACTACCCTTTTTGGCGATACGCGCGGGAAGGTCCCCGCCGCCTCGTACCGGCCTGGGCCACGCTGGAGCCGCAGTGGGCCGCCCTGCGCCCGCCCGAGGCGGAGCAGGTATCCTTCGATACCGCGCACGTCCAGGCCGCCGTCGTGGTGGAGCCCGTCGTGCCGGAGGCGGCGGCGCGGGGGCGCTTCGCCGACGAACACCCCGTGCCCGAGGGCGACCTGGTTCATGTGCCGGTCTACGAAGTCGCTGTGCGTTTAGCGGGCACGCGGTTACCCGTGGCCGTCGAGGCGTGTTCGGGCACGGTGGTGTGCCCGGGAACGCCCGGCGGCGAAGGGGCGAACGCCGCGGTTGTCCGCAGGGCGATCCGGATGGCGGGCGGCGGGCTGGCGATTCTGGCGGTTGCCGTGGCCGTGCCCCTGTTCGGGATGGCGGCGATCGCAGCGGCAGCCTTGGCCGTGCTGCTGTACGGTGTGCTGGCCCTCGAGGGTCGCGGGGGCGGGGGCTGACATGGGTCTCGTTCATCTGGATTGCCCGGCCTGCGGGGGGGCGCTCTCGCTGTCGGAGGGGGAGCGAATCGTGGCGTGCCTTTACTGTCGAGGTCGAAGCCTCGTCGACGTGCCGGGTGCGGTCCCGCGCCACGTCGTGCAGCCGACCGTCGACGGCGCCGCGGCGGAGCGAATGGCGCGGGCGAGCCTCCGGCGCGCGGATGTGGAGCAGACGGCGCGCGGGGCGCGGTTCGAGTCGGTCGGCCTCTGCTATGTCCCGTTCTACGAGGCGACGGCCTTCCGGCTCGGGACCGTGTTCGTGCGCGATCGGGTGAAGCCCCCCGCGCCGCTCGGCGAGGGCGAGGAGGGCGGACCGGAACTGGACAGGTGGCTCCAGGACCCGGGCAAGGAGCGCGAAGACACCCGGGTGGTGGAGCAGGACGTCCTCCGGATCGGCGCGGCGTGCGAGCTGCCGGAGCTGGGGGTGCAGCGGATTCGTCTTGCGGACCAGCGACGCGGCGGAACCACCGTCCTGCTCCAGCCGTTCGACCCGGTGTCGATCCACAAGCGCGCCGTGGTTTTCGCGCCCACCACACCGGCCGAGCGTTTCCTGCGGGAGACGACCTGGCGGGTGCAATCGCAAAACGACGCGACGCGGTATGTCGAGACGCGGCTCAAGTTGCTCTACTACCCCGTCTGGCAGATACGCTACCGGTATCGCGGGCGGCCGTTCGGGCTGGCCGTGGACGGCGTGACGGGCGAACTGCTGCGCGGCACCGCTCCGCAGGCGCAGGCGTTGGCCGCGGGCGCGGCGGCGGCGGGCGCGGGGCTGAGCGCACTCGGGCTCGGGCGCTGGCTGCGAGGAGTCCTCGGCTGGCGCGCCGAAGGCCCCACGGTCCTCTTCCTGGTTGTCGCCGGCGCCGCGCTCCTGTGGCTGGCATGGCACTGGTACGCGCAGGCCGGCGAGGTCGAGCTGGTGTCCGGGTAGGCCGCGCCGGGTCTTGGCGTCCCCGCGGTCGCAGGGTATCTTTTTCTCGTTGAAGCGTTGGCGCCCGGTGGCGTCCTGGCGGTGGGCGGTCTCCGGGGCCACCGCGGCCACGACTCGATCTGGGACTCTCGGAACGCTATGCGCACCCCCACCGTTCTCCAGCTTCGCTGCCCCGGCTGCGGCGGCGCGCTGCACGGCACACCCCAGGCGGTCCTCTTCTGGTGCGAAGACTGCGGTGCGCTGCAGGAGGTGGTCGACGGGCGGTTCGTCGCGCGCCGGGTTCAGGCGGCGCAACCGCGCCTTCCGATCGGAAAGCCGCGCGGACATCTGCCCCTCTGGGCGTTTCGGGTGCGGGCCGACTGGTTCTGGCCCCAAGGGAAGGCGCGTATCACACGCCTGTGGACGGCGCCGGACTGGGTCTACGTCACGGCGTTCGCGCTGTCGAACGGCTTTTACTTTGGCGATCCCGGCCTGATCTTCACCCAAAAGCGGGTCGTGCTTTCCCCGGGCGCATCGTCACCGGTCGTCGGTGGAACCCGTGGCCTGGAGACGGCCAAGGTCTTTGTGGAGCCCCACCTGCTCAGCATCCTCGACCGGCGCGAAGACGTCACCGGGGTCGAGCTGAGCTGCGTCGTCGATGAGGCTGTCCTGTGGGGGATCCCGTATGCGGACGACGGCACGACGCTCACCGACGGCATTCTCGGGCTCAAGCTGCCCGGCGCGGCGTTGGACGAAATCGGCGCGCTCCGCGGCTGGTGGGATCGGCGGCGATGACCGGACGGCCCCTGGACGCGACGGGCCTTTTGCGGGACGAGGCCGAGGCCCTGATGGCGGAGCTGGGTCAGTCCCGCTACCGAGGCCGGCAACTCTTCCAGTGGGTGCAGGCGCGCCGGGTGACGAACCTGGGTGCGATGACCACGCTCCCGCGCACCCTTCGCGCGACGCTTGCGGAGCGGATCAGCGTGAGCCGACCGGTGGTCGTGCGCGAGCAGCGGGCGGCCGACGGGACGCGGAAGGTCCTTTTCGGTTTGCGCGACGGCGAGGAGATCGAGAGCGTCCTGATCCCCGACGAGGACCGCCTCACCGCGTGTGTCTCGACGCAGGTGGGTTGCGCGCTCGCCTGCCGGTTCTGTCTGACGGGCCTCATGGGGATGCGTCGCAACCTCACGCCAGCCGAAATCGTGGGGGAGGTGCTGGCCCTGCAGGATTCACTGGAGCCGGGGACGCGGATCTCCAACATGGTCCTGATGGGCATGGGCGAGCCGCTGCTGAATTTCCGCGCGGTCGAGCGTGCCTTGCGGATCCTCTGCGACGAGTACGGGGCCGGTTTTTCGCCGCGCCGGATCACGCTGTCCACGGCCGGACACGTACCCGGGATTCGAAAGCTGGCCGCCTCCGACCTGGGCGTCAACCTGGCGGTCTCGCTCAACGCCACCACGGACGGGATGCGGGATCGGCTCATGCCGATCAACAAACGCTGGCCCATCGCCGAGCTGCTCGAGGCCTGCCGGGCGTACCCGCTGCCGCAGCGGAGGCGCTTGACCTTCGAATACGTGATGCTGGACGGCGTCAACGACAGCGCGGAGGATGCCCAGCGGCTGGCGCGGCTGCTGTGCGGTATCCGCGGCAAGATCAACCTCATTCCGTTCAACGTCACCCCCGACCTGCCCGACCGGCCCTCGCCGCGCGAGCGGATCGAGGCCTTCCAGCGGATCCTCTGCAACGCCCACCTCACCGCCACCATCCGCGAGAGCCGCGGCCAGGACATCTCCGCCGCCTGCGGAATGCTACGGACAGGGACCGACCGAGACTCAACCGCCAAGACGCCACCGACCGTCAAGTCAGAGCCAAAGACGGGTTAAACCGCCAAGACGCCAAGAACGCTAAGGTGTCTGAGGAAGGGTGAAACGAGCTAGGCACTGACATGTCAGGCGGCGAGGGAGCCAAGGTGGAACCGAATAGCAGCGCGGATCAATTGGCGCGCGCCGTCATTGGGGCAGCGATCGAAGTGCACCGGCATCTGGGCCCAGGCTCTCTCGAGAGCGTGTACGAAGCAGCGATGGCGGTCGAGTTGGGACTTCGCGAAGTGGCCTTCGAACGGCAGCTTGATGGGGGCGAGCCTTACTTGGCGTGCTTGACACCGTGGCTTTGACTCCGTTACCTCTCTTGCCGGTGGCGTCCAGGTGTGGTGCGTTGTTCGGAACAGGAAGACCTTGGCGTGCTTGGCATCTTGGCGGTTTAAATGTGCCTTCGCAGTGAAGTATTCCTTGACAGGCTGGATGCGATTGCATACTATGCCGTCGCGGGGTGGAGCAGTCCGGTAGCTCGTTGGGCTCATAACCCAAAGGTCGCTGGTTCAAATCCAGCCCCCGCAACCAAGACACGAGAGGGGTTAGGTCAAATGACCTAACCCCTCAGCGTTTATGGGCCCCGCCCCAGCCTGCTTCAGGCGCAAAATCGCTTGCCAACGAACCAGGTTCCGCTGGCGCGGCGTTGAGTTCAGCGTCCGTCATTCCGGCGAAAGCCGGAATCCGGCCCCCCTGGCGCTGGCCCCGGCTTACTCCGGGGTTACGAACTGATCACGTCAGCGCCCGTCCGGTTTGCGGCGCAATCTCCTGTTTCCATCAGACGCGGATTGCGGGCGGCGACGGGACAGCGAAAAGGGATCCCGGATACGGACAGAGACCACGACAAGGGTGGCAGGCAGTCGTGACGAGTCGCATGCCACCCGGCGTTCGCGCGCTTTCAGGTGGCCGTGGCGCAGGACGAGTTCGGATTCCTCGCGGTGGAATGCCCCGCGTTGCCCGTTTCCCATGATCAGCGGCCACCCGCCTAGGTCTTCGCAAGAATTTTCTCAGCCGCACTACGCATCGCGGCCTTGAGCTCTGTCGGGCGGAGAACCGTCACGCCGCCGGCGAAGCCGAGGAGCCAACCGACAAGTTCGGGCGTGGCGCCGACGGTGACGGTCATCCGGAGGCGGCCGCTGTTCTCCAAGGTTGTCTGTTGGCTGGGATGCCAAGTCCGATCTTTCACCCAGGCGGTCGTCGCCTTGTCGAAGAGGAGTTCTACCGTGACGGGCTTTCCCCGCATGATCCGGAGGGCATCGCCGACGTAGGCTTCCAGATCAAAGTGGAGGGGGAGCTGGAAGGCGTGCGGGGTCTGCGTGCAGGTCCGGATCCGCTCCACGGCGAAGAGGCGGACGGAATTCCGGAGATGACAGTGGGCGACCAGGTACAAGGCGCCGTTCGAGTACCACAACCGGTACGGGTCCACCTCGCGCCGGGTCGTCGTGTCGCGGGACGCGGTGAAGTAGCGGAGCTGGACCGTCCGGCCCTTGGTGATGGCCTCCGTCAGCTTGTCGATGGTCTCCCTATGCTGCCGATAGCTCACGTGAGGTCCGAGGCCGATGGCGAAGAGGCCGTCGAGCTGCTTGAGGTAGGCGTGGCCCGGGGCGGGGAGGGCGGTGGCCGCCTTGCTCAGCGCGGAGTCAAGGGCGGCTTGCAGTTGCGTCCCCTCCAGCGGACGGAGCAGCCCCCGACTGAACGTCAGGGCCATCAACTCCGTGGGTGAGAAGGCCAGGGCGGGGACGTGGCGGAACCCCTCCATCAGCTTCCAGACCACCCCTCGGCCGTCCACCTTCTCGGTGAGGAGCGGGAATCCCGCCGCTTCCAGCGCCTCCAGGTCCCGCCGGATCGTCCGGGGGTGCCGTGTGAACTCCGCCGGCAACCCGTCGGCCAGCCTCTGGAGCGTCACTCCCTCTCGGGATGCCTCCAGGGTGCGGAGCAGGTGCCACTGGCGGGTGACCTGGTCGTTCCGGGGCATGCCGACCCTCCGTTCCCGTGGGGTTAGGATGTCTCCTTGAGGAGCCGCTTGACCAGTCGGACGAACTCCGTCGCTTTCGTCAGGAGGTTGCGAGCCTCGGTCTCCGCGATCCGGCCTGTCATGCCGTAGACGGCTTGGTTACGCTTGTTCCGCATCCGGTCGAAGTAGGTGACGAGGTCCGCGTGCGCGGGCCCGAGCGCGGCCGCCAGGAAGGCAAAGGTGTTCTTGTGGCCTTCGGCGGTGGCGGGGCGATACCCCTTGGCAAACACGAACGCCCGGCCCGCCTGCAAGACCGCGTTGTAGGCGATCGTGAAGCCCCAGTCCAGCTCCTCACTCATAAGTTTCCGGGCCACCCGGAGTCGCGGTCGGCCAGCTTGAGGGCCTCGCGGATCTCGGCGGGCGAGATGGTCTCGCGTTTGATGCGGCCGGAGCGGAGCAGGTCGTCAAGTGCCATCAGGGGAACCCAGCAGGGGAATCAGCGGGCCGGTGAGGATCCGGGTGACGAAGCCGCCCCGTTCACGGCGCCGGCGCGTGAACTCGCGGGGTGTGAGCAGCGTGTAGTTGACCGCCCGGGCCAAGTGGGTTTCGGCCTCGGCGACGGCTTTGTGGAGGGCCAACTCCTCCACGGTGCCGACGACCAGGAGGTCCACATCGCTGCCCAAGGTTGCCGTGCCGGCCGCTTGACTGCCGTAGACGGCGGCCAGAGTGATATCCGTCTGGAAGGGGAGGAGCACGCCGCGGAGAACGTCCGCCAAGCCGACGGTTTTCAGGACGAGGCCGTGCAGCTCGGCGAAGATGGGGCACGCCCGGTTCGCGCGGTAGTGGACCTCGCGTCCGCGGGCCTCCCGGGTCAGGAGGCCCGCATCGACCAATCGCTTGAGTTCACGCTGGACGGCGCCCTGGCCAGCCTGAACCTCGCGGGTAATCTGCCGCAGGTAGAAGGCCTCGTCCGGCCGGGCGTAGAGCAACCCCAGGACCGCCCGCCGCGCCTTCCCGAACAGCGCGCTCCCCAACTCGGTCGTGACCGTGTCTGTACCCATAACGGGTGCGATAGTACCCAAAACGGGTACGGCACGTCAAGCAGGATCTTGGCACGCGGTTCCGCGGGTCACCTTCACTCCTGATCGGCCGCCGCCAGTCATATTGTGGCGATTCCGTGCTGTGCGTCAGGCGGTCGACGCTCGCTGCCAACTGCCAGAGCCCCGTACGCCATGTGCCCGGCGCTTAGGAGCCGTTACGAAATAACTTATCCATTCTTGGATTTCGTTACGGCTCATCATGCCGTTTGCGAAATTTCTCCTGTCACGTTTATTATTTAACAACGGCTTATCGCTTTGCGCTTGGCGGTTTGTGATTCCTGCCCGCTGTCCTCCCCGATCTGCGACCCGTTGCATAGCGGGCAACGAGTGCCCCGGCAATCCGTAATTCCCATTGTGACCTCCAATGTCACAACCGGATGGTAGCCTTCGATCGTGATTGGCGACGATCCGTCGTCACGCGAAAGGAGGCGCGCATGCGTTTAGACATCGTTCCCGAACGGCCGTGTATCCCCGTCGGCGAGGTCACCGCTCTTCCCGTCCTGCTCCGCCTCACGGCACCGACCGTGCCCCAGTTGGCGCGAAAACCCCTCAACGTGTGCTTGGTCATCGACCGGAGCGGCTCGATGGCCGGGGAGAAACTCCGCCAGACGATCGCCTCGGCGAAGTTCGTCGTCGAGCGGCTGGCGCCCACCGACCTCCTGTCCGTCGTCCAGTTCGACGAGCGCGTCAAGGTCGTCATCCCGCCCGGCCCCGTGAACGACCGGACGCATCTCTGTCGCCGCCTGGATGGGATCCACCCTGGAGGGCAGACCAATCTCTCCGGGGGCTGGCTCCGGGGCGCGGCCTGCGTCCGCGAGAAGACATCGCCCGAGTATATCAACCGGGTTCTCCTGCTCACCGACGGGCAGGCGAACCACGGGATCGTTGATCCCGCAATCCTCGTCAGGTATGCCGCGGAACTCACCGAGGAGGGCATCGGCACCACGACGCTCGGGTACGGCGACGAGTTCAACGAAGATCTCCTCACCGCTTTGGCGGATGCCGGCCGTGGGGGCGCCTACCATATCGAGACCGCCGACCAGGCGCCGGCGGTCTTTGCCCGGGAACTGGAGGGGCTCCTGGCAATCGCCGCGCAGAATGTGCAGGTTGTCTTTGCCCCGAGTAGCCTGGTTCGCGGGGTGGACCTCTGTGCGGCCGTCGAACTCCACCAGGACGGCAGAACCCTGACGGTCACGCTGGGCGATCTTGTCAGCGCGGACACCCGCCCGCTGCTCGTGATGGTCCGGACCAACGCGGCGAGACACGAAGGGTGGGTGAGTCTGGGGCGCATCACGGTGACCTATGACGACGTCGTCGGGGGAATCCGGTCCAGGGCCCTCACCCGCGACCTCCTCGTCGCGGCCGTGGCGTCGGAGAAGTTGGCCGCCATTCCGATAGATGCCGCCGTGCTCAAAGAGCTTCTCCTCTTCCGCGCGGGGAAGGTGCTGCAGGCCGCCATCGCAGAGGCGGATGGGGGCGGTGTCCCGGGCGCCATCCAACGCCTGATGGACTTCCTCGCCGCGCCCGAGGTGACCGCGAGCCTCGACGCGGAGGTCCAGGCCGCCCGGCGGCGGATCACGGAGCTGCTCCACGAGCTCCAGGACCGCGGGTTCGACCGGCTGTCCCGGAAGCACATGCACTACAGAAGCCACGAATGGACCCGGCGGAAAACCACCCCGGGTGCGTAATCCGTCGGGATACGGCCGTCGACCGGCGAGAGACCGCGTCGGAGCTGGGCGGATCTCAAAAAGGGAGGCGAGATTCTCAGAAATTGACACTTGATAATGTGACAGTGAGTGACTATATGCTCTGGCGATGGTCGAGACACGCGAGTACGGAATCGCAGAGCTGGCGGATCTGGGCGGGGTGTCCCGCCGGACGGTGCGCTACTATGTCCAGGAGGGGCTGCTTCCGGCCCCCCTCGGCGTCGGGCGCGGCCGGCATTACGGCCCGGCGCACCTGGCGCAGCTGCTCCGGGTGAAAGCCCTCCAGGAGGAGGACCGCTCGCTCACCGCGCCCCGATGGGGCTCCTGACGGGCGGGGCGCCGATTCCCCTGCGGGGCGTGGCGGTCGAGGCCCGCCTCCGAGACCTCGCGACCGAGGTCACGATCACCCAGCGGTACCATAACTCTGAAGAGCACCCCATCGAGGCCGTCTACGTCTTCCCGTTGGAGGAGGGCGCCGCGGTCTGTGGATTCGAGGCGTGGATCGGCAAGGTCCACGTCGTCGGCACGGTGAAGGAGCGGGACGCGGCGTTCGAGGACTACGATGACGCCCCGGCCGCGGGGCACGGCGCGTATCTCCTGGACCAGGAGCGCCCCGACATCTTCACCGCCGGCCTCGGGAATGTTCCGCCCGGCGCCGAGGTCCTGATCCGCATCCGCTACGTGACGGAAGCCACCCTCGAGGGCGACGCCCTCCGGTTTACGCTCCCCACCACCGTCTCCCCGCGGTACGCCCCGGCGGAGGACCAGGTCGGTGTCGGCCGCTCGCCCGCCGAAGCCGTCAACCCGCCCCTCGCCTGGAGCGTCCCGTACGGTCTCACGGTCCGCATCACACTCGACATGCCCTCGGTGATCCGGGCCGTCGCCTCGCCCTCGCACCCCATCGCGCTCAGCCTTGACGGCACCCAGGGCACCGTGGAGCTGGGCGAGGGCGTTACGGCCCTGGACCGCGACTTCGTCCTCCTGATCACGCTTGCCGAGTCCCACGCTCCCGCGGCCTGGCTCGAGCGGGACGGCGAGCGAGGCCACGTCGCCGCCCTGACGTTCCAGCCCCGGTTCGAGACCGACGAGGCGCCGGCCGAGGCGATCTTCGTGCTCGATCGCTCGGGGTCCATGGAGGGCACGTCCATCCACGAGGCGACAAACGCCCTCCAGCTCTGTCTCCGGAGTCTCCGGGAGGGTTGCCGGTTCAATATCGTCGGGTTCGGGTCCAGCTTCGAGATGCTCTTTCCGGAAAGCCGCCCCTACGGCAACGATACGCTCCAGACCGCCAGCAAAGCCGTCGCCGCCATGGACGCGGACCTCGGCGGTACGGAGATCCTGGCGCCCCTCCAGGCCATCCTGGCCACGGCGCCGCACCCCGAGATCCCCCGGCAGCTCTTCATCCTCACCGACGGGCAGGTGTCGAACACCGAGGCGGTCATCGGCCTCCTCCGGAAGCACGCCGCGACCACCCGCGTCTTCACCTTCGGCATCGGCCGTGGCGCGAGCCATCATCTCGTGCGCGGGATGGCCCGGGCCGGGAACGGCGCCGCGGAGTTCATCTACCCCGGGGAGCGGATCGAACCGAAGGTTCTCCGCCAACTCGCGAAGGCGCTCGCCCCGGCCCTCACCGACGTGCGCGTGGATTGGGGCGGCGCGCGAGTCACGCCGGCCCCGTCTCACCTCCCGCCGCTGTTCGCCGGGAGCCGGTTTCTGGTCTATGGGTTCCTGGCCGAAGGGCTCCCAGCAACCGTTACACTTCACGCCCGCTCCGCCCGGGGGCCGGTCGCCTTCCCCCTGGCGCTGGCCGCTTGCCCGGTGACCTCCGGGTCGCTCCTGGCCACCCTGGCGGCGCGGACCCTGATCCGGGAACTGGAGGACCAGGCGAGCGAGACCGCGGGGCGCCGCGGCTCCCGCCAACGGCGGGAGCGGCCTGACCGTCTCACAGACGAGATCATCCGCCTCGGCACGACGTATCAGCTCTGCTCCGCCCACACCTCTTTCGTGGCCATCGAGCGGCGGGAGACTCCGACGGAGGGCGACCTCCAGTTTCGGAAGGTCCCCGTCCTGCTCACGCACGGGTGGGGTGGAGAACCGGTACAGATGCTTCGTCGCCTCGCGGCTGTGCCTCCGCCGGGCGCTATGCCGATGGACGCGATCCTTGAGCGACGAAGGGCAATCATGTCCCCGCCGGCGTATCTCGCCGACGCGTTGACGTATTCTGCGGACTGGGAGGTACCGAAGGGAGCCGCCCAAGCGGCGCCTCGACCCTTGGATCGCCTGATTCTGCTCCAGGCGGCCGACGGGTCGTGGGACCTGACCGAGGACTTGGCCGACATCGTCGGGTGCGCCTTGTCCACGCTCGAAGTCGCGTTTTACGGCGCTACCGGCGATGGAGCGACGATCCGCCGGGCGTGGGCGACGGCACTCGCGCTGGCGTTCTTGGAACTCCGGGCCGCGAATACCGAGGACGAATGGGCGCTCTTGGTTGGTAAGGCTCGAAACTGGCTCGGGCAATGCGGTGCGGTCTCCCCGACAGGGGAGCCCTGGATCGCTCTGGCAAAACTCATTCTAGAGCAGGGATAGACCACGCGACCCGGAGCGGTGGCGATTTGAGCGCCCGTAGCTTCAGTAAACACCGACCGCCCGGAAGGCGGTAGGTTCGGACGGTCGGCGATTCGACATCGACGGTCGTCCGGACCCGGTCCCCCGTCTTGCGCGGCGATGGACTGTGTAATCCTCGCCTCCCTGTGGGGCCCCGAGGCGACGGCGACGGAGCCGCGGGCCCAGCTCGGGTTGCGGAGGTGCGCGCACTCCGGGAGTCGCACCCGGGAGCTGATGCCCGTCCGCCCCGGGACAATCTGGCTGATACTCTGGTGCGGGCCGTGGGCGCGCAGGAGGTAGACCTGGTCGCGTGCGCCCTGCGCGGAGATGATGTCGAGTTCATGCTCCCTCGCACTCTCGCGGCGGAGGTCGCGGAGCCGGCGGGGCACCGGCCCGCCGCGGCCCCCCCGTGCGGGACCTTCGGGGTCCAGCCCCGGGGGCCCGTGAGGTCCCATGGGCCGTGCGGTCCGGTCCGGGAGATTCGCACGCGCCCAGCCGACCCCACCCCGGGGCACTCGCCTGCCGGCGAGGGGTGTCTCCCATCCCTGAGGGGGAGACTAATTGTGGCTCCCCTCCCAATAGTGTCAGGGGAGCGGGAGCTCCGCACAGCAGTGGTAGATGTTCGCGATATACGTCCACGGTGTCCGGAAGCCGAACGCCCGATGACTGATCGCCTTCACCTTGTTGTTCATGCCCTCCAGGGCGC
>JAKPQH010000208.1 GCA_029580855.1 bacterium
CGCCGGAGAGTCGGGAGGTACTCCGGCGGGGGCGTGATGATCCCGCCGGTGTTGCTGATGGGCTCGACGATGATGGCCGCGATGGAGCGCGGGTCCTCCCACTCGATGGTCTGGCGGAGGGTCCGGGCGCAGAAGACGTCGCAGCCCGGGTAGGTCTTCTCGTAGGGGCACCGGTAGCAGTACGGGGGGTAGGTGTGGAGGTGGCCGATGGCCGCGGGTTCGTAGAGGGTCTTCCGGTAGCCGACCCCGCCGGCGCTCATGGTGGCCGCGGTGGCCCCGTGGTAGGAGAGGTAGCGGGACAGGATCTTGAACTTCCCCGGGTTCCCCGTCTGGCGGTGGTACTGCCGGACCAGCTTGAAGGCGGCCTCGTTCGCCTCCGAGCCGCTGTCGACGAACCGGGCGGTGTGGAGGTCGCCGGGCATGATCTCGGCCAGGAGGGTCGCCAGCTCCACGGCGCGGGGGTTTGTCCCGTGCATCGGGGGGTTGAAGGGCAGCGTCCGGAGCTGGTCGGTGACCGCCTGGAGCACCCGGGGGTGGTTGTAGCCGACGTTGACGGTGAAGATCCCGGCCAGCCCGTCCAGGTACTCCTTCCCGTGGACGTCCCAGAACCGGATGCCATCGGCCTTGGCCACCAGGAAGGGCTCCTTGACGAACTCCGTCATCTGGCGGTAGTCGAGCATGATGTGGCGGAGGTAGTCTTCGCCGGCGAACCGGGCGTCGGTGGGGGTGGGCATGGTCGTCTCCTCGCTTTCCTATGAAACGGGCACCTCCCGCATGACCTTCTGGATCGCGGTCTCCAGCGCGTGGACGAGCTGTTCCACGTTGGCCTCGCTGAAGATGTAGGGCGGGCTGATCTGGATGTGATCGCCCGCCACGCCGTCGATCATCCCGCCCATGCCCGGGACGACCATCACGCCGTCCCCCAGCGCGGCCTCGACGACGCGCCGGGTCACCCCCGCCGCGGGCGGGAACGGCCGCTTCGTGGCCCGATCCGCCACGAACTCGACCCCCAGGATGAGGCCCGTGCCGCGCACGTCGCCGACAATGGGAAACCGCTGGAGCGTCTCCAGCCGTGACAGCAGCGTGCGCCCGATCCGGGCGGCGTTCGCCACCAGGTCGTGCGCCTTGAGGTACTTGAGCACGGCCAGACCCACCGCAGAGCAGAGCGGATGGCCGGAGTAGGTGAACCCCTGGGTCATGTGACCCGATCCCGTGGCGATGGCGTCGTACACCCTGTCGTGCAAGAGCACCGCCGCCAGCGGCGCATAGCCGCTGCTCAGCGCCTTGGCCGTCGTGATCATGTCCGGCACCACGCCCCAGTGCTCGATGCCGAAGTTCTTCCCGGTCCGTCCGATCCCGGTGATCACCTCGTCGGCGATAAAGAGGATGTCATGCGTATCGCAGATCTCGCGGATGCGCGGGTAGTACTCGGGGGGCGGGGTCACGCCCGCCGCCGAGGTGCCGATCACCGGCTCGGCGATAAAGGCGGCGATCCCGTCGGCCCCTTCCAGCGTGATCACGCGCTCCAGATCCTCGGCGCAGGCGATGCCGCAGCCCGGATAGCTCTTCCCGTACGGGCAGCGGTAGCAGTAGGGCGGATGGATCTTGGGGAAGTTCTGCAGGTAGGGCGTGAACTCCCGCCGCCAGGCCGTGCGCCCCGACATGGAAAGCGCCCCGATGGTGTTGCCGTGGTAGCTGATCCAGCGGGAGACGATGCGGTACTTCCCCTCCTTGCCGCGCTCCCGATGATACTGGTGGGCCAGCTTCATGGCGGTCTCGGTGGCTTCGGACCCGCCGGACAGGAGCAGGACGTGCCCCAGCCCCGCGGGCGCCCAGGTGGCCAGCTCCTCCGAGAGCGCCATGGCCGCCTCGTTGGCAAACGAGCCGCCGTGGACAAAGGCCACGGACTCGGCCTGCTCCCGCATGGCGGCGATGATCTCCGGGACGCCGTGGCCCACGTTGACCACCGCGATGCCCCCCACGGCGTCCAGATACTCGCGCCCTGCCCGATCATACAGAAACGCCCCCCTGCCCTGCACGATGACCGGATATTCCTTCGTGAAATCTCTGAGGACCTGTGCGCGCATGTGTCGGAACCTCCTCTCCATGTTCGGCGGTTCGGCGGTTCGATGGCTCGACGGTTCGGCGGTTCGACGGTTCGACGGTTCGCGTACCGCCGAACGGCCGACCTGCCGAACAGCCGAACCTGTTTTAGCTCCTCATCTCGGCCGGTAAGCCCTTCTCCACCACGCCGATGGCCTCGTCCAGGATGGCGACCATGTCGTCCACCTGGCTCGCCGTGATGATGAAGGGCGGCGCCATGAGAATGTGATTCCCCGCCACCCCGTCCACCGTGCCGGTGCCGGGGAAGATCACCAGACCCCGCGCGAACGCCTCCTCAAAGAGGCGCTTGCCGAACTGGTACTCGGGCGGGAACGGTTCTTTCGTCTGCTTGTTGCGGACAAACTCCATGCCGGCCATCAGCCCCTTGCCTCGGACGTCCCCGACCGTGGGGTGCGCCAAGAGCCCCTGCAGACCCGCCAGCAGCCGCGACCCCATCCGGCGAACGTTCTCGATCAGGTTCTGCTCCCGGATGATCGCCAGCACCTCGATCCCCACCCGTGCCGAGAGCGGGTTGGCGCAGTAGGTATGCCCGCCCCGGAAGTTGCTGTGCTTCGACCGGAGCAGGTCCATGATCTTGTCCCGCAGGATGACCGCCGCCAGCGGCGTGTATCCGCCCGAGATCCCCTTGGCCGTGGCGATGATGTCGGGGATCACGCTCCAGTGGTCCACGCCAAACTTCGCCCCGGTCCGGCCGAACCCGGTCATCACCTCGTCCGCGATGAAGACCACATCCTGCTCGTCGCAGATCTCCCGGATCAGCGGGAAGTACTCCGGCACCGCCGGGACGGCCCCCAGCGCCGCCCCCACCACCGGCTCGGCGATAAACGCCAGGACGTTCTCGGGGCCCTCCTGGCGGATCGCCCTGCGGAGGGCGCGGGCGCACTCCAGGTTGCACTGTCCGTACGTCAGGCCCCACTCGCACCGGTAGCAGAAACAGGGCGGGATTTTCACGGCGTGGCCCAGCATCGGACCGTAGATCTGGCGCCGGTAGGTGATCCCGCTGGCCGTCATGGCGCCGAAGGTGTTGCCGTGAAACCCCTGCCAGCGGCCGATGACCGTGAACTTGCCCCGGTTGTTCCGCACGTACTCGTACTGGCGGGCGAACTTGACGGCGTTCTCGGTCGCCTCGGAGCCGCCCGAGAGCAGGAAGGTCTGCTTCATCTCCGGTGGCGAGATCTCGCCGATCTTCTGACATAGCTCGACGTGCGGCTGGTTGGCGAAACAGTGGGCGGGGCTGAAGGCGATGGTCTCGGCCTGCTGGGCCATGACCGCCGCCACGCGTCTGTTCCCGTGCCCGATGGACGTCACCACGGACGAGCCGCCCGACCCGTCGATATACCTCCGGCCCTTGGTGTCGTACAGGTAGATCCCCTCGCCCCGCTCCACCACCGGGTAGTCCCGCTCCAGATCTCGGAAAACCACCCGGCTCAGGTCCCACCCCACCACCGCCTGCTTCAACGTGCCGTCTAACTCCATTGCCTCTCTCCTGTGGGCCGCTCGGTGCGTCCGACCCTTTGGTGGTTCGGCCGTTCAGCGGTTCGGCCGCTCGGCAGTTCTGGTACCGCCGAACCATCGCACTGCCGTACCGCCGAACGCCGTCTTACTCACCCTTCAGAGGATTTTCCCCAAGAACTCCCGCGTCCGCTGTCCCCTCGGCCGATCGAAGAGCTCCGCCGCCCGCCCCTCCTCGACGATCCGCCCCTCATCCATAAAGATGACGCGGTCCGCCACCTCCCGCGCAAAGCCCATCTCGTGCGTGACCACGATCATGGTCATACCGTCGCGCGCCAGTTGTTTCATCACATCCAGCACCTCGCGCACCAGCTCCGGGTCCAGGGCCGAGGTGACCTCGTCGAAGAGCATCAGCTTGGGCTGCATGGCCAGAGCGCGCGCGATCGCCACGCGTTGCTGCTGCCCGCCCGAGAGCTGGGACGGGTAGGCGTCCACCTTGTCCTGGAGACCCACCTTGCTCAGCATGCTCAGGGCCGCCTGGTGCACCTCGGTTTCGGGCCGCTTCCGCACCACCACCGGGGCCAGCATGACATTCCTGATGGCCGTCAGGTGGGGGAACAGGTTGAACGACTGGAAGACGATGCCGACTTCCGCCCGGACGGCCCGGATGTTGGTCCGGCGGGAATCCAGACGAATCCCGTCGATCCAGATCTCGCCGGACTGGACCGGCTCGAGATAGTTCAGGCAGCGGAGGAGCGTGCTCTTCCCCGAGCCGCTGGGCCCGATGATCACCACCACCTCCCCCTTGGCCACGTCCAGGCTGACGTCTTTGAGGACGTGCAGCTTCCCGAAGTGCTTGTGGATGTTTTTGACCTTAACCACCGACCTTCAACCTCCGCTCCGCGTACAGGGCCAGCCTGGACAGCGGATAGCACATCGCGAAATACAGCGCGGCCACGATCCCGAACACCTGGAACGACCGAAACGTCTTCTCGGTCAGGATCTGCCCGACGCGCGTCAGCTCGATGTAGCTGATGACCGAGACGATGGACGAATCCTTGATGAGACCGATCAGAAGCCCCACCCCCGGTGGGATCATCACACGAAACGCCTGGGGAATCACCACATGCCGCATGGTCTGGATGTAGTTCATTCCGAGTCCGCGGGCCGCGTCCAGCTGGTCCTTGCCGACCGCCTGGATGCCCGCCCGCACGATCTCCGCCATAAAGGCGCTGGAGTTGAGCATCAACGCCGCCACCCCGGCGACAAAGATGGGTACGTTCAGCCCCAGCAGCGGCAACGCGAAAAAGACGAGGTAGAGCTGCATCAGCAAGGGCGAATCCCTGATGATCTCGATGTACATCGCCGCCGGCCAGGCGAGCCAGCGGGGCTGCGCGGCCCGGGCCAGACCGACGACCAGCGCGATGACGAGGCCGAGACCCAGGCCCGCCACGCAGAGCAGGATCGTGTTGCCGAGCCCTTGGAAGAGCAGGAGGGCATCGTAGATGTTCAGCCGGTCCTGGACGTACTGTGGCATGTCTCGTGTCCGCGCCTATGCAGGTTGCCGGAACAGCTGGCGGCCGATGAGCTTCAGCAGGCCGGAGATGACCAGCGTCATGGCGACGTAGATCAGCGTCAACACCGTGTAGACTTCAAACGAGCGGAAGGTGGTGGAGGCCAGCTCCTTTCCCCGCAGCGCGAGGTCGTGCACCGAAATCGTGGACACCAGCGAGGACCACAGGATGATCCCGATGAACTGATTGCACATGGGCGGATAGATCACCCGAAACGCCTGTGGAAAAACGACGTGCCGCATGAGCTGAGGGAAACTCAGCCCCAGCGAGTAACCGGCCTCGAACTGCCCCTTGTGGATCGCCTGGATTCCGGCGCGCACGATCTCGGTCAGGTATGCCCCGTTGTTCAACACCAGTCCGATGAGTCCGGCGGTGTAGTTGGACACGTCGATGTTGATCTGGCTGAGGCCGAAATAGATAAAGAAGAGCTGGACGAGCAGCGGGGTGTTGCGGATGACCTCCACGTACCAGGTCGCCGGCACGCGGATCCACCGAAGATGGGACATCCGGCACAATGCGCCGATCGATCCGACGACGAGGCTGAAGAGCAACGTCAGGACCGAGATGTGTAGGGTCGTGAGGGCCCCGTCCAGCAGCATGGGCAGCTCTCGAAAGACCTCGCCAAACTGAAAGACGTAGCCTCGCATCGTGGAGACTCTCCGGCCCGGCGGCGGTTTCCGGGCGACGCGCTGCCCCCGCGGGGACTCGGCCGGGGGCAGCGCGCGACGGTCAGCCTACCAGGTAGGGGAGACGCGGAAGGGGTCCGCGCCGAACCACTTCTTGTACAGTTCCTTCATCTTGCCGCTCTGCTGCAGCCGGTAGATGAAGAAATTCAGATAGTTCAGCCACTCCTGATCGAACTTCCGAACGCCAAAGCAGTAGGGCTGAAAATCCAGCGGCTTGTTCAGGAAGGCCAGGTTCTTGTCCCGCCCGGCGTGGTAGACGGTGTAGGTGTAGTCCTCGATCTGCGCGTCCGCCTTGTTCTGCTGGACCGCCAAGAGCGCCGTGGACGCCTGGTCGAACTGCTGGAGCTTCGCCTGCGGCGCCAGCTTCTTCACAAGGATCTCGCCCGTCGAGCCCGTGGTCACCGCCACCCGCTTGCCGTTCAGGTCTTTCCAGTCGGCGATCTTCAACTCTTTCCGGTGGATGACCCCTACGCCGTCGATGACATACGGGTCCGTAAAGGTGATGGCCTTGGACCGCGGCAGCGTCGCCGTGAAGTTGGAGATCGCGACGTCGATCTTGCCCGAGAGCAGGAAGTTGATCCGGTCCTGCGTCGTCGGTACCGGGACCAAGGTCAGCTTCACCTTCAGCGCGTCATCGCTCGCGAGCTCCTTGGCGATGTCCACGTCCATTCCGACGATGTTGTTCTGTGCGTCCCGGAATCCCCAGGGTGGATAAAAATCGAAGGTTCCGACCACCACCTCGCCCTTCTTGATGACCGCGTTCAGCGTGTCCTGCATCTGGGGGCCGGCGTCGCCTGCCAGGCCCGGCAGGGGAAACGCCAGGCCGGTCATGAACGCCCCTACCGCCAACCCCAACCACATTCGGCGCGTGCCCATGGTCCCTCCTCCTTTGCGTGGTGGCGTCGCTCCGCGACGCCGGGTTCAACCGCGTTGCCGCCTCGCGGCGGTCCTGCTACGGCTGAGGCGCGCTACGGCGAGGCGTCTGGCGCGCCGGGATTGCCGGAACGTGGCCGACTCGCCCGAGAGCCGTGGCGGCCGGCTCCCCCGCTTCGGCTTGGCCGCAACGCCGTTCAGCATCTCTCCCAGGTGCGCTTGAATCGTCCGGTTGGCCCGCGCCGTGTCCCGCGACCGCAGCGCCGCCACGATCTCGCCGTGTCCCCGCACAACATGGGCGAGATTCCGATACATGAGGTTGGTTGTGGAGAGATACAACCGGACCTTGCCGGAAATCGCCGACCATGTCTCGTAGAGTGTCCGGTGGCCGGAGGCCCGGCAGATGAAGTCGTGGAACCGGTAATCCAGCTCCACGAGCCGGGCGTATTCCCCCTGCCGCACCGTCCGATCCATATCGCTCACCATAGCATCGAGTTCGGCGAACTGGTTGGCGCGCAGGCGTTTTGCCGCCAGCGAGGCGGCGAAGCCCTCCAGAAGACCGCGCAGGCTGGCCACCTCGTGGACGATCTCTTCCGTCAGCTCCACGACGCGGGCGCCCCGGTTGGGCTCCTTCACGACCAGACCCTCGCGCGCCAGCTGGCTGAGCGCCTCGCGCACGGGCGCCCGACTGGTGCCCATCTCGCGCGCCAGCGACGCCTCCAAGAGTCGCGCCGCGGGCGGAATGCGTCCTCGGGCGATGGCTTCGCGAACGGAATCGGCGATCTGCTCGGCGATCGTGCGATAGGACACCGGCGCCACGCGGGCGCAGGTTTTGCGCTGGGACAACCGCCGTCTGGGAACCGCCATGGAGAAACCGTCGCCGCGACGACCGTGGAGGTTTTGGGGGGAGTTGTCGACAGTCGACCTTCTATCGCAGTTGCTCCGGGAGGTCAAGAGGAATCGCCGGACGTTTTCCGCGACCATCGTGGGCGGCGGCGGTGCGTCGCGAGATCGGCGGGCGCGCTGGCGGGAGGGGTCTGCCGATCCCGCGGACGAATCGTAGTCGCGGTATGGAATTTACCTTGTCCCGGAGCGGCCGGCCGTGATATGCACACCGTCGCCATGTGGGTACTCCCGCTGACACTCGTCCTGCTGTCCGCCGGCCTGCACGCCGGCTGGAACTTCATCGTCAAGCGTCAAACCGACAAGCTCTTTTCGGGTTGGCTCACCTCGCTGGTCCCCAGCGTCCTCCTCGCGCCGGCGCTGCTGTTCACGGGCCTGCCGTCTCCCGACGTATGGCCGATCCTCGGCGCCAGCGGTCTCGTGCACACGGCGTACATGATCGCTCTCGTCCAGGCCTACAATCATGGGGATCTCTCGGTCGTCTACCCCGTCGCCCGCGGAAGCGCGCCGCTTCTGGTGGCCGCGGGTGCGCCGCTGCTTCTCGGCGAGCGGCTGTCGGCCACGGCGGTCATCGGCATCCTGTTGGTGGGCGGCGGGATCGCCTGTCTGGGGTTTTCGGCGCGACGCTCGGCGGGAACGCTTCCGGGGCTGCTCTGGGCCCTGACGACCGCGGGAACCATCGCGACGTATTCGATGCTCGACAAGGTGGGGGTCTCGCGAACCCATCCCCTGGGTTACGTGATCGTCATCATGGGCCTCAACGGCATCGGCATGACGCCGTTCGTCCTGTGGCGGCGCGATCGGCGCCGGCTGTGGGCGGTGTGGCGCGACACCTGGCCGACCGCCGTGACCGGCGGTCTGCTGAGCCTCATGGCCTACCTGCTGGTCCTGACCGCCATGCGGCTGACCCAGGTGAGCTATGTCGCTGCATTGCGGGAGACATCCGTCGTCTTCGCTGCGGGACTCGGTGCCCGGGTCCTGGGCGAGCCGTACGGCGGACCCCGGATCGCGGCGTCCGCCGTCGTCGCTTGCGGCCTCTTCCTCCTGGTCTTGGCCATGCGAGGCTAGAAGGGACAGGACCGTGGACCCGGCGCAGACACGACGGCCGCGCAGCCGATCCGGACCGCATGACCGGCGTGCAATGCCCCTCGCGTGAACGCCGCGGGCGCGCGGCCCCCTCGGCACCTGTGCGCCCCACGCGGCGATCGGCTACAGCTCGCGCGGGTCCAAGATGTAGTGGAAGATCCGCGTTCGCGAGTGGGTGGCCACGACGTGCACGCGGCCGTCGTCGGCCTGGATAATCGAGGGGTAGGAGTACTCACCGGCGCCGGTCTCGAGATCGACGCGGCGCGGCCAGGTCGCGCCGTTGTCTTCGGACACCAGCACCGAGAGCGGCGTGCGGCCCTCCCGCACCGGGTTGCACGCCAGGAAGATTCTCCCGTCAGCCAGGCGAGCCGCATCCAATCCGCTATTGGGGTTCGGTACGGGAACCCGCTCGACCGGCGACCATGTGCGGCCGCCATCGTCCGATGCCGACGCGCAGACGCACCCCACGCGCTCCGTCGACCGCATGAGCATCTTGACCCGACCCGGGGCGTGCTCCCAGAGCGTGGGCTGGATGACGCCGGCGAAATGCCTCGGCAGGACCAGCGTGCCGGCGGCCTCGTCCCAGACGGCGCTCACCACCGTATCCCGGGCGGCCTGGTACGGCCCGGCCCCGGGCGCCACGATCGGCCCGCGCTTCGTCCAGTTGCGCCCGCCGTCCGCGCTGGCTTCCACCCAGCACGCCCACGACCCCCACGTCTCGTGGGATGTCCCGCACAGGATGTCGCCGTTGCGGAGCGCGATCGGTTTGTTCTTGGCCGGCCCGATCAGGCCCGCCGGCAGCATGGCGGGCGTCGTCCAGGTGTGGCCGCCGTCGGCGGAGGTGCGGTACATCCCGGTCCAGGTCGGCACCGAGAGTCCGATCTTGTAGAAGAGCCACAGCACGCTCTTCGGATCCCGGAACAGCACGGGGTTGTAGTGGGACACCCCGGGCTCGTCGGCGACCTTGGCGGGTGCGCGCCACGCGCCGCCCTCACAGCGCGCAAGCCAGATGCCCACATCCGGGTGTCCCTCGTGGGTTCCGGCGAACCACGCGGCGAGAAAGACGCCCGGGACTGCCTCTACGATGGTGGCGGCGTGACACGACGGCGCCGCCGGATTCGGTTCGAAGATCGGCTGGGCCAACGGCATCGCGGTTTCCTCCCGCGCCGGGGACCCCCGCGCTACCCCTTGAGCCCCGTGAGCGCGATTCCCTGCACGAAGTACCGTTGCAGGAGAAGAAAGATGAGAAGCGCCGGCACCGTGGCCAAGACCGACCCGGCCATGCTCATCCCGTAGTAGGAGATCGCCTGCCCGCCCACCGTCCCTCCCAGCGAGGCGGCGAGCCCCACGGGCAGGGTGCGGGTCGCGTCCGAGTTGGTGACGATGAGCGGCCACATGAAGTCGTTCCAGGACAGGATGAACATGAAGATGGCCACCGCCGTGAGCGCCGGGCGCGAGAGCGGCAGGATGACACGGACCAGGATGCCCAGGCGGCCTGCGCCGTCGATGGTGGCCGCCTCCTCCAGCTCCTGTGGGATGTTCTGGAAGAACTGCCGGAGGAGAAAGACGCCGAACCCGTTGGCCACCGTGGGCATGATGAGGCTGAAGTAGGTGTCCGTGAGCTTGAGCTTGGCCAGACCGATGAAGAGCGGCACGATGGTGATGTGGACCGGGACCAGGATCGTCGAGAGAATCAACAGGAACATCCAGTGCTGCCCCCGGAACCGCATCCGGGCGAAAGCGTAGGCCGCGGGGACGGAGAAGGCTAGACCCAGAACGGTGGCGCCCGCGGCCACGATCAGGCTGTTCGCCCCCCAGCGGACCAGCTGGTACTTCTCCAGTACGTCCCGGTAGTTCTCGAGTGTGAACACCCGGGGAATCCAGCGAGGGACCAGGCTGAGGATCTGCCCCTCGGGTTTGAGCGACGTGGACACAAGCCAGAGGAGCGGCCCCACCCAGAGGACGAGCACCAGCCCCATCAACACGTACAGACCCGCCTGGACGAGCAGGCGCGCCTGGATGAACCCCGCGCCCCCCGCCTCGCGCGACACCATCCGGAACTGGATGAGCGTGATGGCCAGCAGGAGCGCGAAGAGCGCGTACGCGATGGCCGCCGCGTACCCCATCTCGAACCAGGTGAACCCGACCACGTACAGATAGTTCACGATGGTGAGCGTGCTGTTGCTCGGCCCGCCCTGGGTCATGACGTAGACCTGGCCGAAGACCTGGAACGACTTGGCGATGGACATCACGATCACGAAGAAGGTCACGGGTCGCAGCATCGGCAGCGTCAGGTGCCAGAATTCCTGCCATCGGCTGGCTCCGTCGATCCGGACGGCCTCCCGCAGCGTGGCCGGGATATCCTGGATCCCCGCCAGGTACATCACCATGTTGTACCCGGCCGTCCACCACACCGTGGCGATGATGATGGACAGCATGGCCGTCTCGGGCGCCGCCAGCCAGGGGTAGGGGCCGAGGCCGAGCCGTCCCAGGTAGTAATTGACGATGCCGGCGCCGGTGGGATCCAGCACCCAACGCCAGACGATCCCGACCACCGAGACCATCACCACGTACGAGGCGAAAACGCAGGTGCGCGCCAGGATCCGCCCGCGGAGCGGCTGGTTCAGGAGCAGCGCCAGCCCCAGGCCGACCAGGGCCATCAGGGGAACGATGACGGCGGTGTAGACGGCGGTGTTCTTGAGGGCGGTGTAGAACAGGGGATCGGAAAACAGGCGGAGATAATTCCTGAAGCCCACCAGCCGCGGCGTCCCCACGATCTTCCAGTCCGTGAAGCTCATCACGGCGCTCCACAGCGCGGGGAGCAGGAAGAAGATAAGGAACACGACCAGGTAGGGCGCCAGAAACGCCCACGGGGCGAGGCGCCGCCACCCGCCTCGCCCCCTTCGCGGCGCCGCGTGGGACTTGCCGAGCTCGTCCATGCGTAGGGCGGCGCTCGTCACGCGCCGAGGGCTACTGCTCCGCCAGGATTCGATTCACGCCGACCTCGGCATCCGCCAGGGCCTGGTCCACCGTCTTCTTTTTCTGGACGATGGCCTCCCAGGCCGCCACGAGCGGGCTGGCCGGGTCGTGGGTGAAGACCTTGGTCTGGGCCTTGATCGGCGGGTTCAGCGTCCAGCCGGATTCCGGCTGAATCCCCGGCGTGAAGGCGTTCCAGAGCGGCATGGCCTTGAACTCGGCGCTGGCCAGGATGGACTGCCGTGCCGGAGCCTGACCGCCCTTTACCCAGGTCATGCTGTTCTCGCTCATGTAGCGGAAGAACTTCATGGCTGCGAGCTGCTTGGCGCGGTCCGGCTGCCTGCCCAGCACGAGCTGGTGCGTCATGCCCCAGGATGCGTACTGGCCGAAGATCCTCGGGAAGCCCGCGGTGTTGAACTTGAGACCCTCCTGGCGCAGCGCGCTGTTGATCAGCCAGGGGCCGATGAGGATCATGCCCGCCTGCTTGGTCAGGAACGCCTTGTTGATGTCGGTCATGACCGGCGGCGCCACCTTGTGGACGTGAATCAGGTCGGACAGGAACTGGAAGGCCGCCTTCCCCTTGGCGTCGTTGAAGGCGACCTTCTTCAAGTCGTCCGTGAACATCTTGCCGCCCTGCTGGGCCAGAAAGGCCATCCAGTAGCGGACGGGCCAGGCCGTGGAGCTGGGGATCGCCACGCCCCACTGGTTTGGGCCCGTGGTCAGCTTCTTGGCGGCGGTGACGAACTCGTCCATGGTGACCGGCGGCTTCTTCGGATCCAGGCCCGCCTTGTCGAACAGCTCGGTGTTGTAGTAGAGACCCAGCACGTGGGTGTCCATGGGGAGGCCGTAGCGCTTCCCGCCGATGATGCCGAGCGCCCAGGCGCGCGGCACGAAGTCTTCGGCCTTCACGCCCGCTTCGGCCAGCAGATCGTCCATGGGCTGGAGGGCGCCGAAGTGCGCCATCTCCGGCATGACCGTGACCCACATCAAGAGCGCCTCGGGCGTGCCGCCGGCCTGGACCGAGGCCACCAGCTTGCTGTGCATCAGGTCCCACTGGTAGAAGGACGGGATGACCTCGACCTCGCCCTGCGACCCGTTGAACGCCTTGATCATTTCCTCGAAGCGGCCCTTGTCGTCCCCGGAGAGTCCGGTCCAGACGTTGATCTTGACCCCGGCCGCCGCCGCGCTCGCCACGCAGAGCGCCAGGACCATCGCCACCAGCACCCCCCAACGGATCCGCATCGTAGCCTCCTTTGCCTCGACCCGAACGGTGGAAGCACCCGCAACGCCCCGCCCGACCGGACGCCTGGAGCCGCCCGCACGATGAAACGTTTCAAAAAGATAGACAGGACGCATTTCCGATGTCAAGGGGAATTCGAGAGGAGCCGTTTCCGCACGCTAATCCGGCAGGCTCCACGTCTCACCGATGGCGCGGAGCGCGATCTTGGAGGCGGCACCGTTCACTGCCGCCGTGAGCCGCTCGTGCGGCTCGAACGGGCGCTCGCGGGAGAGCCGGAAGGTGCGCCAGTGCATGGGGATCAGGTAGCGGGCCTGCAGACTGTGAAACATCTCCCACGCCTGTTCGGGGCTGGCGTGACTGTAGATGTAGGGGTCGTACCCCCCGATGGGCAGCATGACCACCTCCGGCCGCCGCCCGTACAGGGCCGCGAGCAATTCCCCGGAGTGGGCCGTGTCCCCCGCGAACAGGATGCTCCGCTTGTGTTTCGTCAGCAGCAGCCCGTTGTAGCCTCTGTCCCGATCCCAGGGATACCGGCGGCCCCAGTGTCTGACGGGGACCGCCTCGACGCGGACGCCGTCCACCTCCGCGGTCTGACCCCAGTCCAACTCCTGCACCCGCCCGAACCCGAGCCCGTCCACGAATTCGCTCGTGTCCCTGGCCATGATGATCGGCACATCCCGCGGGAGGCTCTTCAGCGACGGGATGTCGTAATGGTCCATGTGCGCGTGGGAGACCAGCAAGAGATCCAGGCGAGGCAGGTCCCGCGCCTGCAGGGCCGGCGGCACGAAACGAGCCGGCCCGAGCGTTGTCAGCAGGAGGTCGACGCCGACCTTTTCGCTGAACACGGGGTCCGTCAGGATCGTGGTGCCTTCGAGGTTGATGAGGAAGGTCGAGTGCCCGATCCAGGCGATCGTGACACCGCCCGCCGACCAGGATCGTGGATCGGGCGCCGTGGGCGCCACGAACTTGGCGGGGTTCTTGGCTTCGATATCGCCCTCGTCGGGCTCCCGCGCGACGTGATTCCACCAGGCCTTCAGCGAGCGGATGGTGCGCCCGAATTTCGACAGGTCTACGGATTGGGCCAGCGCGCGGCGGGGAAGGCAGGCGGACGCCCCTGCCGTGGCCGCCAGGACCAGCAACCGCCGCCGCGTCCGGTCAACGCGGCGAGAAGCGGATTCCCTCGCTTTCAAAGCCTGCACCGTGTCTCCCCTCGGAACGTATGCGCAAAATTATCACCGAGCAAGTCGATGGCATCAACAGAAAAGGGCGGCGCCGACCGAGACCCCCGATTCGTCGTCCGACTCGGCGACGGCCCGCGGTCGGGCACGCCACGCCCATGTTGACAGGCCGCCGGCGCTCCGATACGCTCCCGGCATCGAGTCCGCCTCCGCGGCGCCCGAGACCGGCGCCCGCGGCGGCGCTGCAAGGGAATCGCGATGACTTTTCGAGGCTACCGACGTCCCGACGGTACGGTGGGCATCCGGAACCACGTGCTGATTCTCCCGACCAGCATCTGCGCCGCGCGGGTTGCTTCGAACATCGCGGGAGCCGTCCCGGGCTGCGTGGCGGCGTGCCACGCGTACGGCTGCTGCCAGGTCGGCGCCGACACGCGGCTGACCTTTCAAACGCTGGTGAACACCGCGGCGAACCCCAATGTGGGGGCCATCGTTGTGGTCGGCTTGGGCTGCGAGGGATGGGAGCCGCTCGGCCTGCTCCGGGCCGTGGAGGGTCTCGGCAAGCCGGCCCGCGCCGTCGTCATCCAAGACGAAGGCGGCTCCCTCGACGCGATCCGGCGGGGCGCCGCCGTGGCCGCTCGCATGGCGGACACGCTGGCGACGCACGGCCGCGAGGAGATCCCAGTCTCGCTCCTGGTCCTCGGCCTGGAGTGCGGCGGGTCCGATGCCACCTCGGGTCTCGCGGCCAACCCGGCGCTCGGCGCCGCCGCGGATCTCTTGATCGCCGGCGGCGGGACCTGCATCCTTTCCGAGACGACGGAGAGTATCGGCGCCGAGCACGTCCTGGCGCGCCGCGCCGTCAACGACCGGGTGCGTCGGAGACTCCTCGACATCGTCCGCGCCTGCGAAGAGCGGGCCCTCCGGATGGGCGCGGACCTGCGCGGCAGTCAGCCCACACCGGGCAACATTGCCGGGGGCATCACCACCCTCGAGGAAAAATCGCTCGGGTGCATTCACAAGGCCGGTTCGGCGCCCATCCAGGACGCCCTGGAGTACGGGGAGGTGCCGGCGGGCCCGGGGCTCTACGTCATGGACACGCCCGGGATGGACGTGGAGTCCCTGGTGGGGCTCGCCGCGGGAGGCGCCCAGGTCACGGTGTTCACCACCGGCCGCGGCACGCCCACCGGGAATCCCATCATGCCCGTGATCAAGGCGACGGCCAACCGGCGCACCGCCGAGCGCATGGCCGACAACATCGACCTGGATCTGTCCGGCGTCCTCGAGGGCACGCTCGCCGTCGACCAGGCCGGCAGACGGATCCTGGACGAGATCCTCGCGGTGGCCGGAGGCAAGCCGACCAAGGCCGAACGCCTCGGCCGCGCCGAGTTTTCCATCTATCGGATCGGACCCACGTTCTGAAACCACCCGCCGTCCCCGGTGGCACCCATGACGCGCTCGCCGTCTCAACCGGACCTTGGGATGAAAGAAAAAGTCGCCGTGGTGACGGCCGGCGGTCGCGGCATCGGCCGGGCGGCGGCGCGGCTCTTGTCCCGATGGGGAGCCACGGTCCTGGTGGCGGATCGCGACGGCGAGGCCGGTCGTGCCGTCCGCGACGAGATCCTGGCCGGCGGCGGCGCGGCGGAAGCGCACACGGTGGATGCCTGCGACGAGACGGCGGTGGCGGGCCTCTTCGCCGCGCTTGCCCGGCGATTCGGACGAATCGATATCCTGGTCAACGCCGTGGGCGGCGGCAAGCCCGCCGCGCTGGACGAGATCGGCGGCGCCGAATGGGACCGGATGTTTGCCTTCAACGTGAAGAGTGCGTTCTTCTGCGCCCGCGAGGCCGCCCGCCATATGCCGGCGGACGGGCGCATCGTCAACGTCGCCTCGCTGGCCGGCGTCACCAGCAGCGTCCTCCAGGGCGCCCACTACAGCAGCGCCAAGGCGGCGGTGATCGGACTCACGCGTCACCTGGCGCGCGAGCTGGGGCCGCGCGGGATCACCGTCAACGCCATCGCGCCCGGCACGACGCTCACCGAGCGGATCCGCGCCCAGATGACCCCCGAGAAGCACCAGGCGCTCGTCGAGCGCATCCCCTTACGCCGCCTGGCCACGCCCGAGGACCAGGCCGGTGTCATCGTGTTTCTCGCATCCTCGCTGTCCGCCTACGTGACCGGGGTGACCATCGACGTGAGCGGCGGATATCTGCTGGCTTAGCCCGCCCGGCGCCGCGGGGTCCGGCCGGGCCGCATTTGTCAGCCTTTGAAAGCATCCGGGCTTCGCGTCTTGTGCCGGTCGCCCGCTTCCGGGTAGACTGGCCCCCTTCCCCTCGGTGGAGGCGAGGCGACGATGCGAACCTCACGCTGCTTGGTCGTGACCGAACCCGAGCGGATGGAGATGCGCGAGTACCCCATCCCGTCCATCGGCCCCCGCGAAATGCTCCTCAAGGTCGAGATGGTCAGCATCTGCGGCAGCGACCCCAAGAAGTATCAGGGGACGGCCATGTGGGCCGTCGAGTGGGGCGGCATGCCGTTCCCCTTTATCCTCGGCCACGAGATGGTCGGCTTTCTCGACGACGTCGGCGCGGAGGCGGGCCGCCTCCACAACGTCAAGAGCGGTGATCGTGTCGTGGTGGAACCCTACATCGCCTGCGGTCGCTGCCGGTACTGCGGGAGCGGCAACTACCAGCTCTGCGTGAGTCGCCACACCTACGGCTTCAGCAAATCCTGCGCGACACCGCCCCACCTCTGGGGCGGGAACGCGGAGTACCTGTTCATCGCCGACGGGTCCAAGGTACACAAGATCGCCCCCGGCGTGCCCGCCGAGGCCGCCTGCCTGCTGTCGGTCATCGGGAACGGCGTCCGCTGGATCAAGACGCGCGGCGAGCTGTCGTTCGGCGAGACCGTGGCGATTCTCGGACCGGGCGCCCAGGGGCTCGCCACCGTGATCGCCGCCCGACAGGCCGGCGCCGAACGGATCATCGTCCTCGGCCTCCGCCGCGACACGATCCGGCTGGACCTGGCGCGGGAATTCGGCGCGACCCACACCGCGATCGTCGAGGACACCTCGCAGGTCGAGGCCGTTCGCGACGCCACGGACGGCGAAATGGCGGACGTCGTCGTGGAGTGCACCGGCGCCGCCGCCTCCATTGCGCTCGCCCCCGAGCTGCTGCGCCCCCTCGGCCGCTGCGTCCTGGTGGGCTCCATGGGCGGCGGCAAGACCGCCGCCATGGCCACGGACCGCTGGACCCTGAGGGAGCTCACCATCCGAGGCGGTCTGGGGCAGGCCTGGAACTGCGAGGATGCCGCCCGCATCATCAACTCCCGGCGGTTCGCTGTCGAGAAGATGATCACCCATAGGCTGCCCTTGGAGCAGGGGGAGGAGGGCATCCGTTTTTTCATGGCCGGCCATCCGGAGTGTATTCGCGTCGCGCTGCGGCCGTGAATCGCGACACACAACCCACTCGCACAGGAGGGTACCGACATGCGGCAGAGGTCGACGCTTTTCGTCCTGGTGTCCGTCGTCGTGGCGCTGATGACGGCCGCCGGCGTGCAGGCGGCGGAGTATCCGCGGAAACCCATCAACGTCCTGATCGGATTCGCCCCGGGCGGGGGAAGCGACGTGATGCTTTCCATGGTCCGACCGCTCCTGGAAAAGCACCTCAAGACCACGCTGGTACCCGTCTACAAGCCCGGCGCCGGCAGCGACATCGCGCTCACCGAGCTGGCGGGCTCCAAGCCCGACGGGTACACCACCGTCATCTCCTGCACCCCCCAGGTGCCGATCAACCCCGTCGTGCGCCAGACCCAGTACAAGATGTCCGATCTCGTCCTCGCCGCCAACGTGGTGACCGACCCCGGGATCTTCGTCGTGCGGGCCGAGAGCCCCTACAGGACGGTGGCCGATTTTGTCAAGGCCGCCACGGAGCAGCCGGGCAAGCTCTCCCTGGGCGTGTCCTCCGCACCGGGGGATGACTGGTTTGCCATCCATATGTTCCAGGAGGCTGCGAAGGTTCAGGCGAACATCGTGACCTTCTCCGGCGACGGACCGTCCTGGCAGGCGGCGCTGGCCGGCCACACGGAAGGGTCTTTCAACAACCTGAGCATCGTCTACTCCCAGGTCAAAGCCGGAAAGCTTCGGGCGCTGGCGCTCATGGCGGACAAGCGGACCCCCTTCCTTCCCGACGTTCCCACCTTCAAGGAGCTCGGCTACAATTTCACCAGCGGATCGTCCCGCGGCTTCTCGTTCCCCAAGGAAACCCCGAAGACCGTCGTCGCCACCTTCGCCGACGCCGTGAAGCAGGTCATGGACAGCGCCGAGTTCAAGTCGAACGCCGAGAAGACCGCCTTCCCGTCCGACTATCAGAACCCCGAGGAATACGCCGCATACATCAAACGCTTGGATGGGATCTACCGGCCGCTCTGGGACAAGTACGGGAAAACCGCCGTCACCCAGTAAACGTACGGCGACGGCGCGGTCTGGACCCGTTGGACCTCGCCGTCCGCGCGTTGAGGTGCCCCCGTGAGAGCGTACGAGGCGCTGTTCGCCGGGCTCGTCCTGGCCGCCGGCATCGTCTACGAAGTGATGGCCCGGCAGATGCCCCGCGGAAAGCTGGGCTACCCGGGCCCGGGCTTTTTCCCCACGGTGGTGGGGGCTTTTCTCGTCCTCACCGCGGCGGCCTGCCTGATCCAGGCGTTGCTGACCGGGCGATCCCGCGGCTCGGCCCCCGCAGGACAGGGGAAGGCGGTGCCCGCGCCGCGGGATCGCCAGGCCGTCAGGGTCGGGCTTTTCGTGAGCCTCCTGATCCTCTACGCTCTCACCCTGCAGCCCCTTGGGTTCCCCATCGCCATCGTGCTGTTCCTGGTGGCCGCGACCTGGGTCTTCGGCTACCGCAGGTGGTTCCCGGCCCTGGGAATCGCCACCGGTCTCGCGGTCCTGTCCTATCTGATTTTCGTCCTCTGGCTGAAGGTGCCGCTTCCCCTGGGCATACTCAGCGACGTGTTGGACTAGGGAAGCGCGCGATGGATTCCTTCGGCGGCCTGCTCCACGGCTTCGCGGTGGCCCTGTCGCCCATGAACCTGCTCTTCGGGTTCCTGGGGGCCGTCATCGGGACGGTCATCGGTATCCTCCCCGGCCTCGGACCCCTCGGCACCATGGCCCTGCTCCTGTCCCTCACCTACGGCTTCGACCCCATCGCGGGGATGATCTTGTTCGCGGGAATCTACTTCGGGGCCATGTATGGGGGCTCGACCACGTCCATCCTGCTCAACATTCCCGGCGAGGCCGCCTCCGTTGTCACGGTCCTCGAAGGGTACAAGATGGCCCGCCGGGGACGCGCGGGAGCGGCCCTGGCCGTTTCTGCCGTCGGCTCCTTCATCGCCGGCACGATCAGCATCCTGGCCCTGAGCTTTATGGCGCCGTCCCTGGCCATGGCTGCGTTGAAGTTCGGCCCTGCCGAGTATTTCTCGGTCGCCCTGGTGGGGCTCATGATCATGTCCCGGCTGCAGGGCGGAAACCTGCTCAAGTCTCTCATGATGATCGCCGTGGGTCTGGCGCTGGGAACGGTGGGCATGGAGACGGTCGCCGGTTATATGCGTTTCACCTTCGGCCAGCAACTCCTGGCGCAGGGCATCGATTTCCTGCCGGTGGCCATGGGACTCTTCGGGATCTCGGAGGTCCTGGTGACCGCCGAAGCGCCCGAGGAGACGGTGTCCCTCCAGGCGGTGAAGTTCCGGGAGTTGTGGCCCACCCTGGTGGAGTGGCGCCGCTCGTTCTGGCCCATGATCCGGGGATCGTTCATCGGCTTCTTCACGGGGCTCGTCCCCGGCCCCTCGCCGGTCATCGCCACCATGGTTTCATACTCGGTAGAGCGCCGGCTGGACACGCGCGGCGAGTTCGGCACCGGCGCCATCGAGGGGGTGGCCGGACCCGAGGCGGCCAACAACGCCGCGGTGGGCGGCGCCTACGTGCCGCTCATGGCCCTGGGCATTCCGTTCACGCCGGCCATGGCCGTGGTCATGGCCGTGCTCCTGATCCACGGCATCAGCCCCGGACCGACGCTCATCAGCGAAAAGCCCGACCTCTTCTGGGGCGTCATTGCCAGCATGTACATCGGCAACTTCATGCTGCTCATATTCAACCTGCCCCTGGTGGGGGTCTTCGCCAACATCATCAAGACGCCGCTCTATCTGCTGATGCCCATCGTCACTTTACTCTGTCTGGTGGGCGTCTATTCCATCAACAACTCGGTTCTGGATGTCTGGCTGATGATCGGCTTCGGGCTGCTGGGGTACGTCATGCGGAAATTGAAGTACGACTCCGCCCCTCTGGTCCTGGCCCTGGTTCTCGGCCCCATGATGGAGCGCAGCTTCCGCGAGGCCATGATGATCAGCAAGGGCGACCTTGCCGTGTTCCTGACTCGACCGATCTCCGCCACGCTCCTGGCGGTGGGTGTTCTGGCGATCGCGCTGCCGCCCGCGGTCGCGGCCCTGCGGGCGAAGTCGGGCGCCGGGTCGCCTCCGGCCTAGGCCGCAGTCTTCGCGAAGACCGTACGCGGATTTCGATCCGGACTATCCGTGATCCCATCGTGAGCGATCCGGGGTCGGCCGTGGGGGCTCCATGTCACAGACCATCAGCGGTGCGCGATTCATCGCCGAAACCCTCAAAGGGTACGGCGTCACCCACGTCTTTTTTGTCGAGGCGATTTTGCGGCGAGCCTTAATGGAGATGGAAACCCTCGGTATCCGCCGCGTCCTCACTCACTCCGAGAAGGCCGCCGCCTACATGGCCGACGGGTACGCCCGGGCGGCCCGGCGGCCCGGCGTGTGCATGGCGCAATCCGTCGGGGCGGCGAACCTGGCCTCCGGTCTGCAGGAGCCGTTTCTGGGACACGCCCCGGTGGTCGCGCTCACCGGGCGAGCGGCGCTCACGGCCCAGCAGCGTCATGCATACCAGGAGATCCGGCACGCCCCGCTGTTCGCCGCTGTCACGAAATCCAGCGCGCCCGTGACGACGGCGGACCAGCTTCCCCGCCTGCTGCGGCAGGCCTTCCGCGATGCCACCACGGGGGCGCCCGGTCCGGCGCACCTCGATCTGCTCGGACATCAGGGGCAGGCCATCGAGAGCGCCCAGGTTGACGCGGTGCCTATTCCAGAGTCGGCGTACGCGCGGATCCCGCCCCATCGTCCGGCCCCAGAGCCGGAGGCGGTACGGCAAACGGCGCGCGCCCTTGTCGCGGCGGAGCGGCCCGTCATCGTGGCGGGGGGCGGCGTCACGGCCTCCGGCGCCGGCGCCGAGGTGGTCGCCTTGGCCGAGAGGCGGCAGATCCCGGTCGCCACATCGCTCAACGGAAAGGCAACCCTGATCGAGACCCATCCCCTGAACGTCGGCGTCGTCGGCCGGTACTCGCGTTGGTGCGCGAACCGCGTCGTGGCGGAGGCGGACCTCGTCTGCTACATCGGCAGTCGCACCGGCGAGCTGGTGACAAACGGGTGGACCGTGCCCAGGCCGGGGACCCCGGTGATCCAGATCGATATCGACCCGGCCGAGCTGGGACGCAGCTATCCCAACGTCGCCGGTCTTTGCGGAGACGCCAGGGCGGCGCTGCAGATGCTGCTGGCCGAACTGCCGGCGAGGAGCGCGTCGTCGTGGACCACGCGGGCGCGGGAGTACGCGGCCGCCTGGCGCCTGGAATGCTATCCCCTCCGCAACTCCGACGCCGTCCCGATCCGGCCCGAGCGACTCTGCCGCGAGGTGTCCGCGTGGCTCCCCTCCAATGCCATCCTCGTGGCGGACACCGGGTACGCCGCCATCTGGTCCGGGACGATGATCTACCTTACCCACCCCGACCAGCGGTACCTGCGGTGTGCCGGCTCGCTGGGTTGGGCCTTCCCCGGCTCGCTGGGGGCCAAGTGCGGCGCGCCCGATCGACCGGTGGTGTGCTTCACGGGCGACGGCGGGTTCTGGTATCACCTCGGCGAATTGGAGACGGCCCGCCGCTGCGGGATCGCCACGGTCACCATCGTCAACAACAACGCGGCGCTCGGCCAGTGCGTCGGACCGATCCGGAAGATGTACGGCGGCCGGCCGGGGCGCCCCGAAGAGATGTGCGGATTCAGCGAGGTGAACTTCGCGCGCATCGCCGAGGACCTGGGCTGTGTCGGAATCCGAGTCGAGCGGCCGGACGAGATCGCCCCGGCCTTGCGCGAGGCATCGGCGGCCGACCGCCCCGCCGTGGTGGACGTGGTCACGGACGCCAACTGCCCCGCCCCGGAACCTTGGACGCCGTAGGGCAGCGCCGCCCCGGCGGGACCCGGGGAGTATTCGATCTCTTGGCCGCACCGGATTGAGAATCCTCGCCGGCGTCCGCACCACGTGCGATCGCCTGTTCTCCAGGCGGAGACTCCTCCTCGCGGATGTGAATTTCGACGGCACTCCGGGGAGGTCGGCGTGGTGTGCGGGGCGCGCGGATCGGGGAAGAGCGCCCCGATCCGGGGGGCGATATGATCGTGGGCGGCACATCGCTCAGCCACCCAGCCCTGGCATCACCAGACCGCGGGCAGAGGTCGGCGGGGTGTTTCCGCAGTTCAGCTTCGATCCGCACAGGATCATCCCGCGGAACATCACCTGTCCCCCTCAAGATCCGCAAGCAATCCCGGGGCAAGGCCGAACAGCTCGCCCGAGACCTGCTGACCGAGGTCGCGCACCCCCGGATCGTGCCCCCGCCGGACCGGAAAGGGCCCGATTTGCCGACCACGGCGCGTCCGGCACCCATGGACGCGCCGGAGGTTGGCGAGCGTTTCACGATCGACGAAAAGCGGTTCGGCGCGGCGAGTCTCCCCGGCTGCCGTGCCGCTCAAATCTCCGACCCGTGTCGGGTGTTTTCAATGCTTTTTCTTGACACGTTCGGGGTGTTTAGGCGATGCTGCATCTGTCCGCGGCAAAGAACCGGGCGCGCGGTTTTCCGCGCGGAGCGCGGCACGGTCCGGTCTGTCGGACCGTGGGCATTTTTGTGTTCCCACAGCGGTTCACTTATTGTCAGGAGGTGACCAATGAAGCGAATGCTCGGTGTCCTTGTCGTTGTCGCGTGTGTGATCGGGCTGGTCGGCGTTGCGGCCGCCGGCGAGGTGAAGCTGATCCTGGCCACCGGCGGCACCGCGGGTACCTACTACCCGTATGGCGGCGCGATGTCCAAGATCTGGAATTCCAAGATTCCCGGTATGAACGTCACGGCACAGGCGACCGGGGCTTCCGTCGAGAACGTCCGCCTCATGAACAAGGACGAGGTGGAGCTGGCGCTCGTCCAGAGCGACACCATCGACTTCGCGTTTAATGGGACCGAAGCTTTCAAGGAGAAGCTCACCAAGATGGCGGGGGTTGCGGTGCTGTACCCCGAGCTGATCCATATCGTCGTCCGCGGCGACCTCGACATCAAGTCGTTCTCCGGCCTTCGCGGGAAGAAGATCGGCGTGGGGGCGCCCGGCAGCGGAACCGAGGCTAACTATCGTCAGCTCCTCGACGTCCACAAGATGAGCAAGGACGACGTGAGCGCGCAGTATCTCTCCTTCGCGGAGAGCGCGGATCAGTTCAAGGATAACCGGATCGATGCGTTCATGGTGACGGGCGGTGTCCCCACCTCGGCGATCCTGGACGTCGCAACCCAGCGGAGCCTCAAGATTCTCCCCATCGAAGACACGATGCTCTCCATCCTGACCACCAAGTACCCGTTCCTCTCCGCGGCCGTTATCCCCGCCAACTCGTATAAGGGCGTGACGAGCGACGTGAAGACGGCGGCGGTCAACGCGGTGCTGATCGCCCATCCAAAGCTGAGCACCGATGTCGTCTACAACCTGACCAAGGCCTTGTTCGAGAATCAGGCCGAGTTGGGGGCCGCCCACGCCAAGGGGAAGGTGCTCAACCTCAAAGCCGCGGCCACGGGCATCTCCATCCCCTTCCACCCCGGCGCCGTGAAGTACTTCAAGGAAAAAGGCGTCCTCAAGTAAAGTCACGCGATCCAAGGCCGGGCAAGAGCACTTGCCCGGCCTTGCTCTGTCTTGGAGATGCGCTGCTGGGTTTGGGGTGGTTTGGTTCTCGCTGCCGCGCTGGCCGTCGTCCTCTTCTATCGAGATCGCCTCGTTCTCGAGGTTGCGAACGGCAACACGGGCCGGGCGGTGCTGTGCGCCGATATGGCGGAGAAAGAGGAATTCGTTCTCTCGTTTATCCATTCGGTGAACCGGCGCCCGGTTTATGATACGCTGCAAGCGGCCAGGGGCCACCTGGTCATCGTCAAGTCCCGATTTGATGCCTTCGGTGCCGGCATGCCGGAATCCTCGACCGAGGATGGGACGCTCCGCGTCGCGGAGGACGGCTGGCTAGAATGGACGACCAATCGTCCGGTTCCCGAGGTGGTCGTCCGCGTGGGGCGGGTCGCGGAGCACAGGCTGTACCTGAAGGGCCGGACCGTTCCGTTGAAGGACCTGGCCGAGCCCGGGACCCCCATCTCCTTGCGGGTCCGTCAACGTTCGAGGTATGCCGTGTGGAAAGAAAGGTGTCTCCGATGAGCGATCGAGACCGGCCGAAAGAGCAGCCCGAACCAACCCGTATGTCCGATATCAAGTCGGACGTCACGGAAGAGGAGCTGACTCAGCTTCTCGCCAAGGTGGACAAGGAATCCACGTTCCGCAAGCTGAGCGGTTACCAGTATCGCATCATCTACTGGATCGCCGTCGCCTTCTCCGTTTTCCAGCTCTACACGGGCCTGATGGGAGCCTACCCGGCGCAGATTCAGCGCTCGATCCATCTGTCGTTTGCCTTCGTGCTCGTCTTCCTCCTCTATCCGTTCCGGACCAAAACCGCCCTGAACAGGCTCCGCTGGCACGACTACGTCTTCGCAGCCTTCACCCTCTTTATCGGACTGTACTTGACGATCAACTACGTTCGGCTCATGGAGACCGCCGGGGACTATACGCGCTTCGACATGCTCGTCGGCGTGTGCGGAACACTGCTCACGCTGGAGGCGGCCCGGCGCGTCGTCGGCTTGCCGATCACGATCGTCGCCAGCACCTTCCTTCTGTACGCATACTTCGGCGCGTACTTCCCCGGCTTCCTGGCGCACCGCGGTTATTCCATCGAGCGCATCGTGTCGCACATGTATTTCACCACCGAGGGAATCCTGGGCATCCCGTTGGGTGTGTCCGCCACCTTCATTTTCCTGTTCATTCTCTTCGGCGCGTTCCTCGAAAAGACCGGTATCGGGAAGCTCTTCATCGACATCGCGGACGCCATCGCGGGCTGGGCATCGGGGGGGCCGGCCAAGGTCGCGGTCATCACGTCCGCTCTGGAGGGGACCGTGTCCGGCAGCTCCGTGGCCAACACCGTGGGCTCCGGCAGTTTTACCATCCCGATGATGAAAAAGCTCGGCTATCGCCCGGAATTCGCCGGAGCCGTCGAGGCCTCGGCCTCCACCGGCGGGCAAATCATGCCTCCCGTCATGGGCGCCGCGGCGTTTCTTATGTCCGAGTTCATCAACATCCCGTACATCGAGATCGCCAAGGCAGCCGCCATTCCGGCCTGTCTGTACTTCCTCGGCATCTTTATCGAGGTCCACTTCGAGGCCAAGCGTTGCGGCCTCAAGGGCATGCCGTGGGATCAGATCCCACGGATCTGGAACGTCCTCAAGGAACGGGGACACCTGTTCGTTCCGCTGCTCGCCATCATCTATGTGCTCATGGAAGGCTACACGCCCACCCGAGCGGCGCTGGTGGGTCTGGGACTGTCCGTCGCCGCGGGGATGCTGACAAAAGCCACCCGGATGAGCGTGCCGGAGATTTTCAACGCGCTGGAGGCGGGGGCCCGCGGTGCGCTGGGGGTCGCCATTGCGTGCGCGACCGCCGGCATCATCGTGGGCGTTGTCACGTTGACGGGGTTGGGGCTGAAGATGGCCAACGGGCTGGTCGATCTGGCCGGCGGCTATCTGCTCCCCACCATGTTCTTCACGATGATCACTTCCCTCATTCTCGGAATGGGGGTGCCGACCACGGCCAACTATGTCATCACTGCAACCATGTGCGCGCCTGCCCTGGTCCTGCTGGGCGTCCCGTTGCTCGCGGCGCACCTCTTCGTCTTCTACTTCGGCATCATCGCCGACATCACACCGCCGGTGGCCCTCGCGGCGTACGCCGGCGCCGGCATCGCACGGTCCAACCCGTTCCAGACGGGCGTCGTCGCGTCGAAGCTGGCCGTCGGCGCCTTCATCGTTCCGTATATCTTTGTCTTGAACCCGGCCATGGTTCTGATCGGCACGACGCCGTACCTCTTGACCATGAACATCCTGACCGCGTGCGGCGGCATGTTCGGGGTCGGAGCCGCGATGATCGGCTTCTGCGCGGCCCCGATGAACTGGTTCGAGCGCATCTGGTTCGCCGTCGGTGGCCTGATGCTCATCGATCCGGGTCTCGTGACAGACGTCATCGGTATCGGCATGCTGGCGATCGGCCTGTACCTCCAACTTCGGAAAAAGAAGGTCTGGGTGGCGGCAGGCGCACCGACGGCGGCAAACTGAGTTCTGGCTCCTCAGGGGCCTGTGTGTGTCGGCTGACCGGGTCCTGACTTTCGTTGGACGCTTGCCGGTCTCCGGCCTCCGTCCGGCCCTGCGCCCTGCAACGTGGGGTCCTCGCCTCCAAGAGGCTCGGCATGATCCAGGCAGGGCGCGCAGTGCTCGGCGGCGCGCGACCCGCCTGGAGAAACGGCTCCCTCCTTCAGATCCCCGGCCTACCCGGGCGCGCCCGAACCCTGCGCGGGAAGAGACCTCACCCGCCCGCGGGAAAGCCGCCTACGCTCCAGCTTCCCTCTGCGCCCTTGACGGCTCTACGCGAAAAAAACCGGGTCCAATCCTCCCGGATCCGTCTGCCGCCGAGATCACACATAGAACCAATAGATGAGGAGATTGCAGACGATCACCACCACCATCATGGCGGGGTAGCACGCCTTGCAGTAGTATCCCCACCCGATCGACTTTCCCGTCACACGCTCGTAGGTGGCAACGGCGACCACGTTGGCCGACGCGCCGATCGGAGTCCCGTTCCCTCCGATATCCGTCCCGAGAGCGGTTGACCAGACCAGTGGGAGCAAGGGGAAGCCGAAGCTCTCGCTCATATGCTTGAGAATCGGCGCCATCGTCGCAGCAAAAGGCACGTTATCCACAATCGACGAACCGATGGAGCTGATCCAGAGGATGAGCGACAAGGCGACGAACAGGTTCCCGCCTGAAGCGTCTTTCACGATGGATGCGGCGATCTGGAGCAACCCGACGTGCTCCATGGCGCCAACGATGATGAAGAGCCCCGCAAAGAAAACAATGGTGGAGTAATCGATTCTCTCCAGAACCCCTCCCATCTTCTTTCCCCCGGTCAGGAGCGCGATCAGCGCGCCGGTGAGAGCGACCGTGGCTACGGAAAGGTGGGTGATGTGATGGGTCACCAGCATGATGACGACGTAAAAGAACGCGATCAGGCCTACGACAAACAAACGTTTATCCTGAATGGCCTCGTGAGGATGCAGGGTGTCAATCTGCTCCTGAACCCACCGCGGGTTCTCGAGGAGTCTCGCGCGTACCGCAAAGATATCCTTCTTGAAGAACCAGATGAAGAACACCCCGTTGACGATGAAACCGATCCAAGCGATGACGCCGGTGTTTCTGACGAAATCCATGAAAGAGAGATGAAAATAGGTTCCCAAAATGACGTTCGGCGGATCGCCCACCATGGTGGAGGCGCCGCCGATGTTGGCGGCGCAGATCTCCGCAAGAATGAGGGGCAACGGATTCATGCCGATGATGCCCCCCACCTCGAGCGTCAGGGTTGACATGAACAGCATGACCGTGATGCTGTCCACGAAGGCCGACAGAAAGGCGGCAATAAAAGGAAACAGGATGAAAAGCTTGAGGGGATCCAGTCGGACCAACCGCGCGCTGTGCAGGCCCAGCCACCGAAAAAAACCGGAGCTGTTCATCGTTTCGATGACCGCCATCATGCCAAAGACAAAGAGGATGGTCTCCCAGTTCTCGTAATGGAGAAGCTCTTTAGGACCCAATATGAAGATGAAGGCGAGAACCGCCCCGAGGATCGAGGCGATCGTCCGGTTCACCTTTTCCGAGATGATCAGCCCGTAAGAAAGCAGGAAGATTCCGAGGGCTATCCACTGCTGTGTCGCCATCCTGTCCCCCTTCGGCACGAATGCGAGCAACGCCGGAGGGCGGTCTCCGGCCGCTCAAGACTCCTACGCCTCAACCAAAAGCGCCGACCCACCCCCACCCCGGACCCCATGCGAACGCTACGGCGGAACCCCGTGAAGGCGAAGGCCGGCGCACACCGCCGTCGTCGGGCTTCACTCTTGGTGAGGTTCTGGATAGCCCATCCGGATCTCAAACGAATCCACACTGCGAGACTTTGGAAGGCCCCCGGTGGGCTTGCTCGATACCGGTGTGAGCGGCGATGTTGTAGTACAAAATCGCCGGATCTGTCAACAACTTGGTCGCGCCTTGTGTGCTGCCTGTGCCAGGACGAACCGGATGGCCTTTCGGCAAACGCGGAGCGGGATGACGCCCAGGAGGGCGTCGAAGAATTGACGCCGTGCCCGAGGCGTTCTTTCTTGGCGGAAGCTGTGGTCGCCCTCAGGCGTCGAGCGCCACGGCAGCGGCGCCGAGGATCCCGACGTCCGGGCCCAGGGCGGCGGGCAGGATGGACACGGAGTCCACGGGCACAAGCTTGACACGTTCCCAGGCGTGCTGGCGCACGGGTCGGAACAGAGACTCACCGGCTTTGGTGACGCCGCCGCCGATGACGACCCGTTCCGGCGCCAGGAATGTGATCACCGCGGCCACCCCGATCCCGAGATATTTCATGGCATCTGCCCACACCTCGGCGGCCACGGCGTCCCCGTCCTGGGCCAACCGAACCACGTCGGCCGCGGTCGGATTGGCAAGCGCGCTCAACCGCGTCTGACGGCCGGACGCGACTGCCGCCCGCGCCCGGCGCGCGATGGAGGGGCCCGAGGACATCGCCTCGAGGCACCCCCGATTCCCACAGCCGCACGGCGGGCCATCGGGGCAGACCGTGATGTGGCCGATCTCTCCTGCGGCGTCTTTCACCCCGTGCCACACCTTGCCATCCAGGATGATCCCGCCGCCGATGCCCGTGCTGACCGTCATGTAGACAATGCTCCGCGCCCCCATGCCGGCCCCGTAGCGGAATTCCCCGAGCGCCGCGGCATTGGCGTCGTTCTCCAGGATCGTCGGCAGCCCCAGGGAACGCTGGATGTGGTCGGTCAAGGGAACCCGCGTCCAGCCCGGCAGGTTCGGCGGGCGGAACACCAGTCCCGCCTTGATATCCACGGGCCCGGCGCAGCCCACGCCGATGCGCTGGACGCCGACGTCCGCGATCTTGGGGCGGGAAAGAAGCTCGCGGCCCAGTCCCACGATCCGGCTCAGGACCGGTTCGAGCCCTTCGTTGGCCAGCGTGGGAACCTCCCCGCGCGCGAGCATTCGCCCGTCCCTGTCCACCACCCCCGCCGCCAGCTTTGTCCCGCCGATGTCTATGGCCAGCACGGCCATGAGCTTCCCCCGAGCCGTTCCCCCCATCCCCGGAGGGACGCTCTGCTCACGCTGCGGTCACCACATCGCCTGTCGAGGCCTGCGATGCGGATTGCAATGCGGTCCGGCGACAACTTGGAGTTTAGTTGCCCACACTCACCGCGCCGGAAAAACACCGGAGATCACACGGCGCGTTGCGCCCCGCTTGCCAAGTACGGAGGTCGCCAAGAATCGAGAATGTGGATGCCGTTCCCCGAGAAACCGAGGAGCCGCAGCGAATGACCTTCCCCAGTCGGATGCCACGCGCCGCCGCAGGTTCACAGAGACCGCGGACCCGTTTCAGAGCTGCGTCCTTCCCCAGACCGGCGCCTCCTTGTCGTCGTCAATATAACAGGCCGCCCCATGAAATCCAACGGAGGATTTTTTGCTCCACAGAGGTGCCAAACCTCCGGCAGGTAGACGGCGACGTTCGGCGCCGCGAAGTGTGCGCACTGGCTGCGCGCCACTACGGTGGCTACGCTGGCCCGGCCGTTCACGCTCCGGGCGAGCGTGGTTGACGCGAGAAGGCCGGTCGTGTGCAACCCTGCCCCGGCATCACTCGTGAGGACATTCTCGCCCGTCTCAAGCATACCAGCGATATTCTCAAGTCCAAGCGGCTGTAGTCCATCTCGGTGCAGGCTATGCGTGTCCTCGGAAACGAGAATTTCCTGGGCCCGGCGGTTACGGGTCCCCGCACGCGGGCCGACGAGGCGGGGCGGATGCGCGCTCTAAAAATGCATTTAATGTGACAACGTCCCGTTTGCCTGGTTTGCCTCTATTCGCGGATGCCTCCCACAGTGTGTTACCTGTCGGGAAAGTTATCAGTTTTTGCCGAGGCGTTGAATACTTTTTGCGGAGACCCCTCCCGACCGGACTTGCCGCAACTGCGGAGAATCATTGACGAGAATGGATCAATTCCGCGCGGACAACGTATCCCTGGATCATCAGGCACGCCAAATGCTATTGTATTCCAGTTGCGCTTTGCCAGGAGGGGATTGTGTTCCTGTGGGAACTTTCCCCCGAGATGACTCAACGCCTCCAGCAACCACCCGCGTGGTTGCTGGAGGCGTTTTTTGTTTGTCGCGGCGCTCACTGCCGATAGCGTCCGCGGCTTTGCGTCTTGTACCGTCGGTGTGCCAAGTTGGGAGACCGAATCTTCGGAACAGGTGGGGACAGACATCACCCTGAGGCGCGGATGCACGGAACTGTCCCTGGATCATATTTGCGCAAGACTGACTTTTGGTCGAGCTTGTCGAAGGAGGAATGACACATGAAAAGAGTATTCATCTTCTGCGCGTTGCTCGCGCTTTGGTTTGCCTCGAATGTGGCTATCGTTTCGGCAAGGGATCTCGGATGGATGCAGAAAGGCGTGCGTGCGTGGTATTTCGGCGGGGTGGGAAGCACGACGTCCTCGGATGCGGAAGAAGCGTTTTTGCTGGGCGCCGTTTCCGGCACCAACGTGCAGGTGACCAAGCACGCCGGCATGAACCATTGGGGCACGACCCATACACCGAGCACCAGCACGCATTCTTTTCTCGGCAAGGGACCGTTCTGGATACACCCACAGGTGCTCCAAACCATCGCGGCGGGAGACACCTGGATGGGCTTCGAGATCACCGTGGTCACGCGTAGCACGTATACCTACGATACATTTCCTTACCGTCTTCTTCCCGCCAAGGCGCTCTTCGATATTCAGCCCGCGCGGGAATTGGTCACGCTGAATTATATGATTGCGGGTTTCAGCACCGGGACCGCGTACTTCGACGCGGACACCGGACTCTGTCTCATGTACTCGCAGTTGAATGGTTACGTGACCGTTTTTTTCATCTTGAGCGAAATCAATTATGATTTTGCAACGCGAACGGCTTTTTCCGAGGACAATGGCCCTCACACCGGATTCAAATCGTTTGTCAACGAAAACCAGCTGATGCCCTTTCCCGATACCCGGGGCGGCACGATCATCATTCAGTCCTCGGTGGAATCCCGCTACGGAAAGACAGTCGAGATGTGGGTCTCAATATCAGACAGCGGACCCATAACAACCTACATGCCTCCCTTTCAGAACTATTGCTTTTTCGGTAGTGCCCCGGTGCTTCGACGCATCAATATGACAGACGCACCCAACCATCCACCGGAGGAGTGGAACGCATTCGGTCAATATCTTTGGTGGTGGGTTCCCGCCGAGGCGTTGGCACGATCGACAATAAACGTCTTTGGTGTTTCCATGGCAAGAACGTCCACCAGCCCGTATACCTTTACGGCCACCACACAACCGACCGGCCTCTACTTTTCCAAGCTGTGGTTCGACAACGACGGGTATGTGACCGCCGTCTCCGCCAAAGATTCTACGACCGGGCTTGACATTGACCCTGGACGAACCGCCACCTATTACCAGAATCTCACCACGGTTGAGGGATTAGCGTACTACAGAAACACTATGGGGCGCGCAATCGCGGCGCCCGCCATTTCAGGCGTCACCGCCACGCCCGCCAGTCCCCAGCCCCTCGGGACGCCGCTCTCCCTCAGCGCCACTGTGACGGGCGGCACCAGCCCCCAGTCGTGCAAGTGGCTCGTGACCACGGATCCCTCGTGGGCGACGTACACCGTCCTCCACGATTGGCAGGCCTGCACCATTGGCGTCCCCTGGACTCCGAGTGCGGCCGGGACCTACCAGCTCGGCCTCTGGGCCCGGAGCGCAGGCAACACCACCGATGCCCCGGAAGGGGGTGCGGCCGCGGCGTTTGCCTACACCATCACCGCCCCGGCCCCGCCCACCATCACGAGCCTCGGGGCGAACCTCCCCTCGCCCCAGCCGGTCGGCACCGCGCTCAGTCTCTCGGCCACCGTCACCGGGGGGACGGCTCCCCAGCAGTGCAAGTGGCTCGTGACCACGGATCCCTCGTGGGCCACGTACAATGTCCTCCGCACCTGGGGGGCGTGTACGACCCCCGCCCCCTGGACCCCCACCGTGGCCGGGGTCTACCAGCTCGGCCTCTGGGCCCGGAGCAGCGGGAACACCACCGATGCCCCGGAAGGGGGGGCGGCGGCGGCGTTCGCCTACACCATCACCGCCCCCGCCCCGCCCACGATCACGGGGCTCAGTGCGAACCTCCCCTCGCCCCAGCCGGTCGGCACCGCGATCAGTCTCAGTGCCACCGTCACCGGGGGGACCGCTCCCCAGCAGTGCAAGTGGCTCGTGACCACCGATCCCACCTGGGCCACCTACAGCGTCCTCCGCACCTGGACGGCCTGTAGCACCCCCGCCCCCTGGACCCCCACCGTGGCCGGGACCTACCAGCTCGGCCTCTGGGCCCGGAGCAGCGGGAACACCACCGATGCCCCCGAGGGGGGTGCGGCCGCAGCGTTCAGCTACACCATCACCGCCCCGGTCCCGCCCACCATCACGGGCCTGAGTGCGAGTCCGGTCTCCCCCCAGGCCCTCGGGACGCCGATCTCCCTCAGCGCCACTGTGACGGGCGGCACCAGCCCCCAGCAGTGCAAGTGGCTCGTGACCACGGATTCCACCTGGGCCACGTACAATGTCCTCCGCACCTGGACGGCCTGTAGCACTCCCGCCCCCTGGACCCCCACCGTGGCCGGGACCTACCAGCTCGGGCTCTGGGCCCGGAGTAGCGGGAACACCACCGATGCCCCGGAAGGGGGAGCCGCGGCAGCGGTGAGCTACACCATCACCGCCCCCGCCCCGCCCACGATCACGGGGCTCAGTGCGAACCTCCCCTCCCCCCAGCAGGTCGGCACCGCGCTCAGTCTCTCGGCCACCGTCACCGGGGGGACGGCTCCCCAGCAGTGCAAGTGGCTCGTGACCACGGAT
>JAKPQH010000209.1 GCA_029580855.1 bacterium
GGGCCTCATGTTCGGCACGTACCACGTCAGCATCCCGCCGGGGATACCCTCCGGCAGGGCGACCGTCTCCTCTAGGTCGGCCGTCTGCGGGTGCGCCGTCAGCGCCGCCTTCACGCCGAGGTTCGTTTTGTCGCCCACGTAGAGTCCGTGCAGGATGACGCCCGGCTCGTGTCGCTCCAGATGTCGCCATACCTCGCGCCCCTCGGCCGGCAGCTCGTGCCAGAACGTGACCGCCTGCAGGCGCCCATAGCGGAACTCGGGCACCGCGTGGTCGGCCGCGACCGTGGTCAGGAACGGCATATCCGACACGGCCGTGTCCCAGCTCACGCGCAGGTATATGCCCGAGATAGCCGCGCACAGCTCGGCGGCTTCCAGCAGGGTGTTCGCCACGCCCGTCCCGGAGGTCAGCTCGTCCAGCCGCTGCTGCACCGCGTCAGCTACGTCAATCTCGGGCATCTCACCGAACAACAGGTCCGCGCTCGTCTGCGCAATCTCGGCCGCCAGCGGGACGTGGACCGGGGGCGGCTGCCGAACGATGCTCTGCTGCCGTTGCCTGCGCCGGAAGAAGAACGCCCGCGCATACTTGTTCTCGGCGGGTGGCGCGGCCGACGACGCGAGCTGGGCCGGGTTGCCCGCGTACCACGCGCGCCACGTGTGGATGGCCTCCGGCACCGCGCCCGGAGGCGGCCACGCCATATCGCGGTCGTCGGGCAGGCTCATAGGTCATCACTCCTCATGCGCCGGATGGCGCGGCGTCGGAAGACAGGGACGGATACCTCGTCCACCAGCGGCAGGCACAACAGCCAGCGCGTCAGACGCGCGACCGCGCGCGGGTCGCTGGCGAACGGGATGCAGAACGGGATGGACAGCCTCATGCCGCCTCCTTCGTGGTGTCGTAGACCAGCCAGCGCCGCGTATAGCGCCGGGTCGTGTAAGCGCCGTAGCGGAGCGCGTCCACGCCGTGGTCGTCGGCCTTGACCGGCGAGTCCTCCCCGCGTTCCTGCGCCTTCGCGTCCCAGCGGTACCCGGTCAGCTCGCGGATAAGGTGCGCGCACGAGCGGTGGATGCACAGCCGCCCGGACGTGAGCAGCGTGGCCGTGTAGCGGATACCGTCCAGCACGTCGTTCTCGGCCTCGCGCGGCTTCACCCAGCCGTCGCGCCGGAGTTGCGCCGAGAACGACACGGCGGAGGGGTCCACGTAGGCCCGCTTGAGCTGGACGGGCGCGGGTTTGCCGTTCACCCGGTAGGCCCCGTCCGCACCGGAGGCCAGCCAGTCCCGGAGGTGCACGGAATACTCGGCGTCGGTGAGCTGCCGCCGCCGCTCCTTCGCGTCCCAGCGCCACTCGCGGGCCACGTAAAGGCGTTCGTCGGTCCCCAGCCCGGCCAGCAGAGCGTGAGTCACGGTGGCGGTCCCGTAGTCCACGAACAGCCACCACGTCTGCATGGCGGGAAGCTCGTCGGAGACGTGCAACACGGGGTCGAACATATCGAACACCGCGCCCTCGGCGGCCACCCACTCCCCGAGGATGAAGCGCCGGTACCAGAGGCCCGTGAACTCGCGCTTGACCGACTCCACGTAGGCGTCCGGCAGGTGAGGGTTGTCCTCCAGCCGGAAGGAGAAGCGCCCGACGCCCAGCTCGTCGGCGCGGTCCAGCCAGTCGCGCTTCAGCCAGTGGAGCGGAGCGTCAGGGTTCGTGGTCGCAATCATGCGCGAACCCTCGGCCGAGAGCCGCGAGCGGAGCATCATCCAGAACGACTCGGGGATGGTCGATGCCTCGTCCACGTAGGCCCCGGCCAGCGTGAGCCCGCGTATCTTCTCCTGCGCCCGCTCGTCGTTGGCCCCGACGACGTAGACCCGGCGGCCGTGAATCCTCAGCTCGCGGCTGCCCCGGTTGAAGTTGACTTCGCCCTCGCCGAAGACGTCCATGAGCGGGTGGATGACGTTGCGGATGACGGTATCCTGCGTGCGCCCCGCCAGCAGCAGGTTCCCTTGCGGCCCGTGGGCGGCGAGGTCCACGAACGCGTGGTCGGCGGCGACGCTCTTGCCGGAGCGGACTGCGCCCTCTAGGATGACCAGTCCGCAGTCCTCCAGCGCCCACCACGCGGCGCGCTGCTTAGGACTCAGGGCGCCGATAGCCGGGCTCACGGCCGCTCGCCCTTCTGCATGGCCAGATACTCCTCGAACGCGGCCCGCTTGCGCTCGTCGGCGTCCGGCCGGTCGCTCTGCCCTAGGTACTGCTTGCCCAGCCAGATGAGCATGGTGTCGCTGTTCTTCTGGAACTGCTTGCGGCGGATGGAGATACGGCCAGTGAGCCGCCCGCGTTCCCACGCCTCGCGGTACTGCCTCTGCCGCAGCTTGCGGTTCAGCGTCTCGCGCGCCACCTCGAAGAACCCGGCCGCCTCCTCCTGCGTACACTGCATCGCGGCCAGCTTCTCCAGCGCCTCCAGGTCGATAGCTGCGGGTCTACGAGGCACGTTCCGCCTCCGTCCCCGTCTTGGCCGGCCGCGGCTCGGTCGGCTTCCCGCGGTGCCAGCCCGTGGTCTCGTCCATGCGCAGCCGGTACGGGTACGGCTCCGGGTCTGCGGCCACCAGGACGGGCACGCGCTCCAGGCCGAGCTGCTTCGCGGCGGCGAGCCGGGTATGGCCGGCGATGACCACTCCCTTGCCGTCCACGACGATGGGCTGCCGGAAGCCGAACTCCCGGATGGAGGCGGCGACCTTGGCGATAGCCGCCTCCGGGGCGAGTCGCGGGTTCTTCGTGTACGGGATGACCTCCGCGACAGGACGCCACTCCAGGACGGTGGCCGGGGTCTCGCGCTTTTTAGCGCTGTGAGCTTTTGCGGGCATGGCACCTCATTGTCGCTCGTGACCGGACCTAGGAACGCGGGCATCATTCGGCCCGCGGACGTAGACGTACCCGCCGGACTGCCCGACGCGGCCGCGGATGTGGTGCCCGTTTCGTCGTAGCGTCTCGATGCGGTCGTGTATGGCGTCCCGCGCCTCCCGCGAGGACGGACAG
>JAKPQH010000210.1 GCA_029580855.1 bacterium
GGAATCCAGTAAGCCTGCGGGCGGGCGCATGCCGCGTGCGCTGTTGTGCAGCCGCACGGGATCTGGACCCCTGCTTTGGCAGGGGAGACGGAGGCAGGGGTCACAAACGACCCGTCTCACGAAGACCCTTTGTGCGGGGCGCATTAACTGCGATTGCCCTGCCCCCTGCGCCATCCGCCTCTCTCCGCGGCCCGGACCGCGCCCCCGGCGTTGACTTTCACGCTGCGGGACCTTCAAGATCCTCCCGCTATGAACGACATGATCACAACCTGGCGGCTCCCCGCGTTTGAAGACCTTCCGCTGACCGCCAACAACGGCGCCGTCGCCATCGCCATCGCCGTGGGCACCCTCTACTGCTTCCTCGGCTACCGCACCCTGCGCCTCATCATCATCCTCACCGGATTCCTTCTGGCCGGCGCCGTCGCGGCCGCCTTCGCCGCCTGGATCAGCCAGGGCGAGACCATCCCCATCGTCCTCACCGCCCTGTTCGGCGGCATCTGCGGCGCCGTCGCCCTCGCCTTTCTCGTGCGCAGCGGCATCTTCCTGCTCGGCATGCTCGGCGCCCTCGTTGCCGCCATGCACCTCACCGCCGGCATGCAACAACCCTGGATCCCCTGGGCCGTCCTCGCCGCCGGAGGCGCCGGCGGCCTCCTTACCCTCGTCCTCCGCCGCACCATCGTCATCCTCGCCACCGCCGCCATCGGCTCCTGGTTCGTCATCTCCGGCGTCCTCTTCTTCCTCGCCGGACCCGGCGCCCTCGAAAAACCCAGCCAGACCCTCCTCGCTGTGCGCGAGGGCTGGGTCGGCGTCGCCTGCTGGGCCGTGCTCGCTTTCGCCGGCGCCATCGCCCAATTCGCCACACGCGCCCCCGCACCCCAAGCCCGCTCCCGCGACGACGCCCCCCGAACCTGACCCCTCCCCGCATCCGCCTCGAGATAGCCCACCCCGGCCATCGCCGGGCGCCACCCCCGCGCCAGTCGATCCCAAGGCGGCGCTCCCAGGGGCAGCGCATCAAAAACATGCCCGCTTCCCCGTCTGTGCCGGCCGTGGCCCAGACGGATGCGGGCAGACAAAAAAAAGCCCCCAAACCTTTCGGCAGGGAGCGATAGGGGCGCTGCAAGCAGCGGAGCCCACCGTGATGATTCCCGTAAGGGAACCCCCTTACTGTGATTTGATGGAATCACCGCTCAGGTATACTATATAGTATAATAGACGCTCAGGGGCGCATTGTCAACAGCAAAAAAGCGTGTTCGGGGGGAGACTATGGACACCGTCGACAAGTATTCCGTGCTCGGTCTTGATTTGGGGTCAAATTCGGTCGGGTGGGCGCTGCTCGAATACACCAACGGCCAGCCCACCGGCCTGACCGACTGCGGCGTGCGCGTGTTCGATGCCGGGACCGAGGGCGACGTCGAGTCCGGAAAAGATACCGCGCGCGGCGTCGAGCGGCGCGAAGCCCGTCAGCGCCGCCGCCAATGCGAACGCCGCGGCCGCCGCATCGAAAACCTCGCCTGCCTCTTGAGCCGTAACGGGCTCCTCCCCAAAGGCGCCATGCGCAAGCCCGGGGAGCGTAACCGGCTTCTCCAGGCCCTCGACCGCGACATCTACACCAAATACCGCGAGGCGGGGCAGCCGGGCAAAGCCACCGTTTCCGTGCTCGACCAACTCCCCTATTTCCTCCGCTGCCGCGCCCTCGACCATCCCCTGGACCCGCACGAGCTCGGGCGCGCCCTCTACCACCTCGCGCAACGCCGGGGATACCTCAGCAACCGCAAGTCGGGCAAGCAAGACGAGGACAAAGGAACCGTGGAGCCCGCCATCAGCGAACTGCGCGAGCGCATGGCCGCCGGGGGCGTGCGGACCCTCGGCGAATTCCTCTCCCGGGTGGATCCCGTCAATGAACGGCGCATACGGCACCGCTGTACCGCGCGCGACATGTATCTCGACGAGTTTGAGGCCATCTGGGAGGCGCAACGCCCCCATCACCGCGGACTGCTCTCCGATGCGCTGAAAAAACAGATCGCAGACGCCATCTTCCATCAGCGCCCGCTCAAGAGCCAGAAAGGTCTCATCGGCGGTTGCGATCTGGTCCCCGGAAAAAAGCGCGCCCCGAAAGCCCTGCTCATCTCCCAGCGCTTCCGCATGCTCCAGAAGGTCAACGACCTCGAGGTCATCTATTCCGACGAGTCCCACCGGCATCTCACCGGCGAGGAACGCGCACGCGTGCTCGAAGAAATGGAACAGCATGCCAAACTGACGTTTAAAGGGATTGCCAGTAAAGGGATTGCCAGGCTGCTCAAGCTGCCCAAGGGCGTCGAGTTCAATTTCGAGCGCGGGGGCGAGAAAGATCTTCCCGGCAACAAAACCGCCGCCGCGCTGCGCGCCGTGTTCGGCGACCGGTGGGACAGCTTCTCCCGCGAACAGCAGGATGCCGTGGTCGGCGAGGTCATGGGTATCGAAAAGGCCGAGACCCTCGAACGGCGCGGCCGCGACGCCTGGGATCTTGACCCTGAAGCCGCCGCCGCGTTCGGCAAGGTGCACCTCGAATCCGGCTACATGGCCCTCTCCCGCGAAGCCATGCGCGCCATCCTGCCCCTCATGGAACAGGGAATCCCGTACGCCACCGCGCGCGACCAGGCGTTCGAGGGCAACTGGGCCCGAAACGTGCTCGACCACCTTCCCGGCGTGAGCGAGGCCTGCAACACCATCCGCAACCCCGTCGTCATGCGCACGCTCACCGAAACCCGCCGGGTGGTCAACGCGATCATCCGAAAGTACGGAAAGCCCGATTGCGTTCGCATCGAGCTCGCCCGCGAAATGAAGAAGAGCCGCGAAGACCGGCGCAAGATGACCGCCGACAACCAGAAACGCCGGAAGGCCAACGACGCCCTACGCCAGAAGATCAGCGAGACCACCGGAGATCCCCGCGTCACCGGGCGCGACATCCTCAAGGCCCGGCTCTGGGAGGAGTGTGGCGGCACCTGTCCCTACACCCTGAAAACCATCCCGTTCCACGAACTGTTCAGCCACGATTCCCCCTGGGACATCGAACACATCATCCCCTTCAGCCGCTGCATCGACGATTCGTTCTTCAACAAGACCCTCTGCTACCACGAGGAGAACCGCAACGTCAAACAGAACCGCACGCCCCGCGAGGCCTATGAACATTCCGAACGCTGGGACGACCTCCTCGCCTGTGTGGCCCGGTTTGAAGGCGATGCCGCCCGTGAAAAACTCCGCCGCTTCCAGATGAAAGCCGAGGACCTCCTCGAATTCGAGACGTTCAGCGCGCGCCAGCTCAACGACACCAAGTTCGCCTCCCGCGAAGCCGCCCGCTACCTCTCCTGGCTCTACGGTCCCGAAGCCCAGAGCCGCATCCAGGTCAGCCGCGGCCAGATCACCAGCTACCTTCGCGGCGCGTGGCGGCTCAACTCCATCCTCGGCGACGGCGGCGAAAAAGAGCGCGCCGACCACCGCCACCACGCCGTCGACGCCGTCGCCATCGCGCTGACCGACCGCGCCACCGTAAAAGCCCTCAGCGACGCCGCCGCTTCCCAGTTCCGCGAACGCGGACGCACCCACGGCTTCGAAAAACGCGTCACCGAACCCTGGTCGGGATTCCTGGAAGACGTCCAGCGCGCTATCGACCGCGTCGTCGTCTCTCACCGTCCGTCCCGCAAGGTCTCCGGCTCCTTCCACGACGATACCATCTACAGCCCGCCCCGCACCGACAGGGAAGGCAAACCCTATGTGATGGTCCGCAAACCCCTCGACAAATTCAAGGCCGCCGACATCCAGAACATCGCCGATCCCACCGTGCGCGATATCGTCTGGCAGCACTTCCGCGACCACGGCGAGGATCCCAAGGCGGCGTTCTCCAACCCCGCCAACCACCCCCGCATCCCCATCAAGGACGGCCCCCGCGCCGGGCAGACCATCCCCATCCACAAGGTCCGGCTCAAATACACCCGCGACGTCATTCCCATCGGACACGGCCCCAGCGAACGCTACGTCTGGACCCGCGGCAACAGCCACATCGAGATCTTCGAAGTCCTCGACAAAGACGGCAAGGTCAAAAAATGGGAAGGCCGCGTCGTCACCCTCCTCGACGCCTACCAGCGCCGTAAACAACGCCAACCCATCGTCAACCGTCACTGGGATGACAACCGCCGCTTCCTCTTCTCCCTCACCCAGGGAGACATCGTCGAACTCGATGTCGAGCTCGGCAACGGCGATACGGCCCGCGAACTCTATCTCGTTCGGGGAGTCGCGTTCCATGCCGGTGGTATTCTTCAATGCACGCACGTCCTAGACGCGCGGAAAAAGAAGGACATCCCCATGACATCCTCCGCCGAAGAAAGGACCAGATTCCTATATAGGCCCGTTGTAAATAGTCTAAACCGCCTGAACTGCCGCAAAGTCTCGGTGTCGCCCCTGGGCGAAGTGTACCCGGCGAACGACTGATGCTGGAACGCATTATCGACATCGCGCAGGACGGGGCGCGCCTCTCCGTGGCCGACCGGCGCCTGGTGATCGAGCAGGGCGGCGAACGGAAGGCGTCCATCCCGCTCGACGAGATGGGCGCCCTGGTCATTTCCCATCCGGCCGTCGTGCTCACCCAGCCGGTGCTCGCCGGCCTGGCGGAAGCGGGCGCGCCCGTCATCGTGTGCGACGCCAAATGCCTGCCCGCCGGCATGATGCTCCCCATCGCGGGCCACCACCTGCAGGCCGAACGCCTCGCCCAGCAGATCCAGGCCTCCGCGCCCACCGGCAAACAGGCCTGGAAACAAATCGTCCAGGCCAAGATCCGCGCCCAGGCCCGCCTCCTTCACGACCTCTACGGCGACGACCACGGCCTCACCGCCATGGCGGGCCGCGTCAGGTCCGGCGACCCCGACAACCTCGAAGGCCAGGCCTCGCGCCGCTACTGGCCCGCCCTGTTCG
>JAKPQH010000211.1 GCA_029580855.1 bacterium
CGTCCGCGGCCTCGATCAGTCCGGAGGCATCCCGGTCGATCTCGACCGGGGAGGCGAGTTGGCGCAGCGAACCGTCGATCAGTTCGGCGCGCAGGAAGCGGGAGTCCTCGACCCAGGCCAGGGCGGGGACGGGCGAGTGCAGGGGCTGGAGCGCCGAGATGCCGCCTTGGCGCAGGATCGTATCCGCCCCGGAATCAGGATCGAAGAGGGAAAGGCCCGCGGCGTTGGCCTCGAGGAGCTTGCGCCCGAGCGGAACCAACGCGGCGACGGGCTCGGGCCGCTCGAGCCTGGCGCGCCAGCGCCCGCCGCCGGCTGCGCCGGGCGTATCATCGAGTTGGAGAACCCGGCCGCCGTTGGCGAGGAACAGTCCCGCTTCGGAGCGGACGATCGAGGCGATGCGTTGGGCGGTGAGCCCGTGGCGGGCATCGAAGAATGTCGCCGCCGGTTCGTCGCAGAAAAGGGTGACGGCCTCGGCGGTGGTGGCGACAAGTCCGCCGCATTCGCCGATGGTCAGGTGCTCGACCCGATTGTCCGGCAGACCGACGGAGCGATCGATCCTGTTTACGAGGCGACCGGCGGCATCCAGGATGAGGACTCCGCTGCGTCGGGTGGCGAGCGCGGCGAACCCGTCCGCCAAGGGGATCGCGCCGGTCACGCGGTCGTTTTGGAGAAGCGCGGCGGTCTCGGTGGCGAGGGGAATGGTGCTGCCCTCCTGTTGGAGGACGAGGCGGCCGGCCGAGCCGAAGAGTCGCTGGCCACCGGGAAAACGCAGCCCCCAGTCGACGCCGGCGGAGGCGTAGGGCTCCGGGAATCCGGCGGGTTCCATCCCCGTGGGGGCCAGCCGCAGGGTGGCGATCCCGGGCTGCACGACAATGATCTCGCCGGAATCGTCGCGCCAGGCGGCAAGCGGGCGCGGTGCCGGCAGCGACTGGACACGCGTGCCGGTCGCACGCAGCTCGATGATGCGGTGCTCCGCCACGGCAACGATGGTGCCGTCGGATTGGGTGAAGAGTGCGCTGATGCTTCCCAGGTCCGCGCGGTGTTCGGCGGGCAACCGCTCCAGCACCGAGTGGAACGCCGGCTCACCGGCGGGTTGGTCGGCGAGGTAGCCGAGAAGATTGTCGCCCCCGATCCAGATCCGCCCGGCCTCGTCCTCGGCCAGCGCCGTGATCATGCGCTCGGGCGGCGCCGGCAGGGGACGCCAGGTTTCGCCATCGAAGGCCAGCAGGCCATGGTGGCCGACATAGAGCATGCCATCCCGGGCAGTCAGGGCGCAGTGGAAATGGGAGAGCGTGCCAGTGTCGTAGGTGGTGAAAACGCGCAGGAAGGGCAGCCCGATCCCCGTGTCATCCCAGCGGGCGGCGCGAACGTCCAACCGACCGACCGCCAGAAGGGCGGCGACGGCGAGGAGGAGGTGGATCCGCGGGTGACGACTGACCTGAAGCACGGGTCAAGGCTCTCCGTTTACCAAATAAATGGCAAGCCGCTCACTGCTGGCTGGTAATGGGCAAGGTGGCCCATCGCGTGGATTCTTGCAGCGTTCCGGGCGTGGCAACCATCCATCCGCGTCGCAGCCGACTTCCGGTCCTTCCGCTCCTGAGCGGAGCGATCGCCGGTCCTGCCGAGCGGAATCGTTGCCATTGTGAGGACGGCCCGACTGCGGTGGCCGTTCTTGCCCGGGGCAGGCTGGTTCCCGGATGGGACTGACCAATCAGCGCGACGGTGTGCCCTGCTTCTCGCTACCAATGTGGGGGGCAGCGGAGGCAGGGTCACCGTCGCGTCTTGGTTGCCACAAAGGTGCGGCGGCCCGCCGCTCGTTTTCACCCGGCACTGCGCGGAGGGCGGACCTCAGCGGAATTTCCGCGGGCGGGCGATCGTAGCGAACCGGGTCTCCCTCTCTCCGGCAGGAACGAGGGGGCATGCTTGGTTTGGGCCACCCGCCATGCCGCCGCGAGGGAGGGGCGACCCTGGTCGCTCAACCTGTTCCGCTTCCTTCGGTCGGAACCGGGGTGGAGGTGAAATCGGAGAGTTCGAGCCGGCCGTAGCGGGGGCTGGAGCGGACCGTGAAGGTGATGCGGTGTCCGTCGGCGTCGAAATGGCAGCGGGGCTCGGCACCGCCGCGGCGGGCCAGTTGGAGTTCTTCATGACCGTCACCCTCGATGGGGCTGTAGCCGTAGATGCCGGGTTCATGCGGATAGGAGTCTCCGCTGAACACGCCGACTTCGAAGGGACCGTAGAAGAAGCGCAGTGCAGGCATGGCGATCGGGACGGAGATTGAGCCAGCCGCCGGTGCTGGCGACTCTTTCCGCAAGCAGGCGGAGACGGTGCGGTGATTGCGGGAAACCCGCCGGCGCGGCATCGGCGCCCCGCGCCGGCGTTGACCACCGCCGGTTTGTGTGCAACTGCTCTGCCCCTTGCGTCGGCCTGGCGCGTCTCCCGCGCCGGCGGTTATCATCACCCGCCCAGTCGTCGCGCATCGAAAAACGAACATGAAGAAGCCCACCAAGAAGAATGAACAAGCGTGCCCGCGGTGCGGGACGGTCCATTGTCACGTGCCCGCGCGCCGCGCCTACGACCCGCAGTTCCGGGTGACCCCGGAATACCGGGAGTCGTTGCCGGACATGATGGGCCCGGCGGGCCAGATCCAGGGGGCGGACGTGCCGATCCAGCAGGTGGGGGTGTCGAATTTCCGCCTCCCGTTGCGTTTCGCGGTCAAGGGCGCGGCGGTGCGCGAGCTGCCGGCGAGCGTGACCGGCACG
>JAKPQH010000212.1 GCA_029580855.1 bacterium
AGCGTTTTGACACCGGCCGGGATGCTACCACAGGCGATGACGGGGAGGTAGCCTCCCGGCACCTCGCGCACACGCCGGCGAGCTGTTCCCCTTTGGCCAGCGGCGCCCCGCACAGGTCGCAGCGGTCCAGGCCACGGTAGACGGGCTCGGGCTCGGCCATGACTCGCTGACTCATTGACACCCCTCGGTATTGCCAACATTTCTTGCAGACACCGAAAACGGTATCACTCCGCGAAAATTCTTCATTCGCTGCAAGGCCCAATCCGGGATTGTGCTTTCGATTTCCGTATAGCCGGCAAGCATGGCTCTATTCCTTGCCCAAATTTCCTCCGTCTCCACGCGCCAGTCCGAGAACAGATTGGATCCGACGCACCAAAATGTCTGGCAGACGGAGCAGGCCATGTAATTGTCACTCCCCAAATTCGCTCGCAGATCCGGCAGGCGCCCACAGATGCAGGCGCCAAAGTGATACCGCGCGGCCTCGGAATCCAAAATCTGCTGCTCTTCCTCGCTCAGCACTGCATTCGTGGCGTCACTCATGGTGAACCTCCTGTTGTGAGTTGTTCCGTTTGTCTTCCCGCGCCAGCATCGCCCGACGACGCTTCCACCAACGGCCCCGCCGAAGACCGGCGACGTACTCCCGCGCCGTCAGGAGTAGACACGCTTCGAGGATCGGCACGAGGATTAGCTCGTCCGGCGGGTCCGGGAGCTTCATGGCGTCTTCCTACCACCCTTTCCACTGCGAGCCGTAGGTCTTGTAGCCGTAGGCTTGCGTGCCGCCCCGCAACAACGACGTGCCGGCCTGGATGTAGCCGGAGGTCCGGTAGGTCTCAGCCTGTGCCTCGGCCAGCGCAGCGTCGGATGCGGCCCCCACGGCACCCAGCCGGCCCTTGTAGAGGATCCGCCGCGCTTCGAGGTTTTCCTGTACCCCGCTTTCCACCATGGCGAGGAGCGGCGAGCCTTCGAGCGCCACGCCCGACATGCCGGCCGCCGCGAGCTGCTGGCCGAGCAGATAGCGGGATCGGCGGCGTCGGTCTTCCGCTTCCGCTTCCGCGGCTAGCTGGGCCTGTTCGCCTTGCACCCGGGCGATGTCCGCCTGCCGGTCCGCGGCCGCTGCCTGCTGTTGCGTTGCGTAGATGGTGGCCCCGATGGAGACGGCCGTCGAGACGGCCGTGGCGACCGCCATGACCACTGCGGGTTCGAGTCCCATTACTGGCCCTCCCCATTCGCCGGCACCACGATCGGCAACCAGCTGTAGATGTCGAAATTTTCGCCCAATGGCCCGATCTGGCGGACTGTCCCTTCTTTGGTGAACCCCAGACGCGACAGCCATTCCAGCCGCACGGTATCCTTGGGGTCCGCGAAGGTTGAAATGCGATGGGGACCATAGCCAGCCGCAAACTCCTGCAGGATGCTCTGGACGTGCGAAAAGCATTCGTCCGCATGCTCCGCTGCCGCGGGCGTGGCGAGCAACCACATTTCCGCCGCCCAGGGCGTGGGGAACAGAAGGCCGATGCAGCCGAGCAGGCTGCCGTTCACATGCCGCAGGGTGACGGCCGGACCGCGGACGAGCGCTTCCACCGCCCCTGGCCACTGGTGCTTGCCGATGACTTCTCGTGCGTGATCCACGGAGAACGGTTCGAGCCGGACGGTGGGCTCCGGGGTGGGCGGTGCCGTTACGGTTGCGGGACTCTCGGTCGATTCCATGCCTCTCTCCTTCATGTGCGTGGTTAGCGTGCCCGTGGGCGGTACATCGCGCCAAGAAATTTCCCTTGGAATGCCGGTTTCACGTGGCTGCGGCGCCGGCGTTTTTTCAGTCCGCCGCCCCGGACAAGTAGCCAGATCAAGTTTTCGCCGGGTCGCGCTGTGTCCGGGGCGACGCCGCCCAGGCTGAGCAGGCGGCGGACTTCAGATCGAAAGGTCTGCATGTCACAGCTCACGGCCAGCGGTGCAGCTCTTCATAGTCGTGCCCCCGGCGAAGCGGGTTGAAGGCGATGATGCAGTCGCTCACCTTGGTGTCGGCCGTGGTGAGCGGCGTCACGTCGGCCATGGCGAAGGTCCGGAAGGCGTCCGCACCGTGCGAATGCTTGTCGTGTTGTGGTTCCTTCGAGAAGACACCAAGGGCGGGATCCCAGGTGTACTTGTACTGCTCCAGCGCCGTGATTCCCTCCTCGCACCGCTCGGCGTCAAACCAGCACCGGGGGAGCACCTCCCGCACCTTGTTGATCCCGGCCGCCTTCGTCCCCCGGGGGACCACCTCGAAGAACACGCCATGCTCGGCGGCCTCGTCGGCGATGCTGCTCTCCGCGTGGATGGTTTTGGTTTCCGTGTCGTGCGGGCCGAAATGGAGGCCATAGGAATAGCCGCGCTCGCGCTTCTTCTCCTTGAGCATGTCCATGTAGTCGGGCACGGTGAGGCCGCTGGCCGCGAAGTAGTCCACGAAGTGAAACGCGGGGCCGATCACCTGGAAGAACCAACAGACAGTCAGATCGCGGCGGCCCCAGTCCCAGGCCGTGCACACGTCGAACCGGGGATCGAAGCCGACATGCCCGATGCGGTTGTCCTTCCACGCCTGCGCCATCCACTTGCCGAAGATGCTGGCCTCGGTGATCGCCAGTGGCTCGAGTTCATACTCTCGGGCGTACTGCTCCTCGCTCATCGTGGAGCGGGCCGACGCGAGTTCGGCGGGCGTGAGGATCCCCGACTCGGAGGCCTTCACCAGGAGGCGGCCCCACTCGGGGAGGCTCCCGGCCTTCTCGTAGGTCTGGTAGAAGTGATTCGACTTCTCCAGGAATGTGCCGATGAAGAGGGCGCGGCCCTGCCGGGCGCCCAGGGTCGGCCGCAGCACTTCCGGCCACACGGTGGGCGGATGGAAGGCGGGTTCGTCGAGCACGAGCATGTCGAGGTGGACGCCGCGCAGGTGGTCGCACCCGTCGGCCCCCGCCAGGAACACCCGCCCGCCGTTGTGCGCGAAGTCGGCGCGCAGCTCCGTCTCGTTGAAGTCCACCCCGGGGATGACGGCGGCCAGGCGCTTGAGGTAGTCCCACGCAATCAGCTTGGTCTGGTTGCGATATGGCCCGATGTAGGACGCCCGCGGAGCCGGGGTGGGCGTGAACAAGGCCGCGTCGAGTGCCTCGTTAATGGCGGCCAGGGACTTGCCCGCGCCGCGATGGCAGGCGGCCACGAGAAAGCGGTGTTCCCGGGCCAAGGCGTGGATCCGCGCCTGCACGGGGTTCGGCTTGTAGGAGATTAGGATCTCCGGCATGACTCAGGCCCCCACCATGCGGTAGCCGATCGGGTTGAATTCGGTCACGGTCGGGCTTGGCTCGACGGTCCGGGCGGACTGCAGCAGGCTCCCGGTGAGCGGTGCCACCGCGTTGTTGCGGGACCAGACCAAGAGCCAACTCAGCTTGTTCGCCAGCGCCCGGGCGGCGGAGTCGAGGTCGGCGCGCTCGATGTTCTTCATGTTGGCCAGCGTGTTGGCGAGGCCCTCGACCAGACCGTTCGGGGGCCAGCGGTGCGCTTGGCGGAACCACGCGGGCCGGTCGCAATCCTCGCCGCGCAGCCGGGCAAGACGGTCGAGGGCGTTCGTCGTGATCGCGATGTCCTCGACGTAGCCGGCCACCCGTTGGCGGCAGCGCGTGAAGTCGTCCCAGACGGGACAACCTGGGGCGTTCTGGGCCATGGCGTGGGCCAGGAGGGCTTCAACAGACGGATACGGGGGAAAGTCGTCGTTGGGGCCAGGGACGACCGGGGCCGTGCGCCACTCCATGCGATCCGCCAGGCCGGCCTTGGCGCCGGGGAGGATGGGCTCGATCCACGCGCGGGCCTCCGCCAGATCCTGCTGGCCTGCCTGGACCCGATTTGCGGCGAGGTTGTCCTGCGCGGTCTCCCACTTGGGCGGCGCAGGGGTGGGGGTCGGGGTCGCGTCCGACACGGGGCTTGCCTGCTTCTCGCGGATTGCATTCTGCGGTACGTTCGTCATTGGAGAGGTCTCCTTCTTCTTGCGAGTCAAGAACCCGGTGGCGCGAGTCGTGGCCATGAGGGTCCTCCTTCGGTTGGGGTAAAAGGGGCGTTCCAGATTTTGGGAAAGTCGATGTATCGCACATAACGTGTAGCTTGCGGGCGCCGTCGCCCCGGGCCCCCACCCCTCGTCGCGCTAGAAAGCCACGATGGTGTGGCCTGGCCCGTCGCGCCGCGTCACCAGTTCCCGCAATCGCTTTGAGCCAGGGTTTCGCGCTGCCTCGGCATTGATCGCCGCGTCCAGCTCCTCCAACTCCTGGCCGAGCGCAACGAGTCGGTTGAAAACCTTGGGGGAGTAATGCGTCCCGCGAGTCTCTAGGTGCACACGGACGGACAGCGGCAGTCGGCGCAGCCCACGCGCATGGAGGCGCCGCGCTCGGTCACGCTCCACCGGGTTGAGGCCGTCGAGCATGCTTTCTTCGTTGAACGCGCCGGCCGGGTACCGTCCCTCTTCCGCGACGAATTGTTGAAACTCTGCGGCGTTCAGGCCGGCCTGGGCTGCGGCCGATTGTGCGGCATGCGCGCTGCGAAACACAGGGGACTCAGTCGGCGTGGTGCCTGTGGACGGTGGTGCACTCCCGCCACCAAAACTGTCATGCACCAGGTCGGCCTCGACGCCTAGGATCTCCTGAACGCCCAGCATGAGTTTTTCCGCGCCGCGCGCTGCCACCTCCGCGTCCAGGGAGTGAATCTCGTGGCCCTTGTCGGCCAGGGCGTCGGCGTACAGCTTCTGCACAGCCACTTTCTGTTCTTCACTTGGCATTTCGTTTACTCCTTCCACGAGTCAATGAGACGGTCGAGGTCACTCTTGTCAAAGTAAAGCCGTCGTATTTCTTGCCCGTCCGGCAGCGGCACCCGCACCCGTGGGAGCACCCCTCGAGCTGCCAAGTCATAGACGCTGCTCTCCGGCATCGACAAATACTCTGCCGTCCGGTGCACGTCGAGCAGCCGCGGGAGCAGGGGAGCGTTGGCCTCGCAAGCCAGGGGGCGCCCATTTCGCCCGCTGTCATCAAGGCCGCCAGCGTGTGACGTGCCCGGAACGTGCCCGTTGTCGGCCTTGCGCGGCCGGCCTGGACGGGGGCGGCGAGCAGACGGCAGGAAAACCCGCTCCTCGGTCACGAGGCGGCCTCCTCACCTTGACCGGGGTCGGGTGCCGGGGGATCCCACGCTCGGCGGATAATAACTTCTCGATCCGCCGGCTTCGTGCGCCGGCCAGGACCCCCTAGCGTTTTCACACACGCGCTATATGCGGCCGTGTTTCTGGCAATGTCCTGGCGAAGCTGCGACGCGTCGTTTCGGGAAAGCCGAGCCGAGCCGTCCCGTTGCGCCAAGAGTAACGCGAGGTCGAGGTCGAGAATCGCCATGCGCCGCACAAGGCCCTGGTCCATACTGGTCGCATTCTCCCGGCCGCCGAGGTCCTGAAGATACGCCGCCTCCGCTTCGCGTTGCATGGCCACGACCGGCGACCCATCGTCCAGACCACGCTTGAGCAATTCAACCAAAGCCCGCCGGCCGTGCGTCGGACGCCTGCCACCGACCCCGCCACGGCCTTCCGCGTTCAACCTACGCATGAATTCCACGCGGCCGGGGCTCTTGTACGAGTAGCGGCCTTTTGACTGTGCCTTGACTGGCTCGGAACTGCCGCGTTCCATGTCTGCGGTCATTGGGCCTTGCCTCACTGAGTTTTGCAGGTCGGTTTTTCGGCCTCTTGGCGCATTCCTGTTCTATGGGTTCCACGGCCACTGCTTACGATCCGACGTAGACTTCCACCCAATTGGCGGAGTGCTTGCAGCAGACTGGACACCGCAACGTCTCCGGCCGAATCTCCACCGCTCCATCCCAGGTCTTCAGGTAGGCCCACCACTCGCGGACCTGGCAGTCTTGCCCGATGTTCTCGCAGTACGAGAGCAGCCACACGAGCTTGCGTGCTGGCGCGATTGCCGTCTGTCCGCGACGTGCTTTCGCCACCCGCCGAAGGTGTTCGTCGGTCGGAGTGGGGTTCGCCGGTCCACTGTCAACGGAGGATGTCACGTCCTCCGTTCCCAGGATGCTACGTCCTCCGTCGTCGTTGAAAACGACGGAGGATGTTTCTTTTCTCTTATAGGAACGTCCTCCGTCCTCTGTCATTTTTTGTCACCTCCACAAGCGTCCTCCGTTCGCGCTTTCAAGGCCCAGCGGACGGGGCGGTTGGGGGCAGGTTTCCCATCGCCCACGCGCACGACAACCCCTTTCTCTTCAAGGCGATAGAGCGCCTTCCGGATATTCTCGTCGCTGGTGTCCAATGCCGAGGCGAGTTCGGCGATCGTATGCGGACTGGACCGCAGAAGGGCCTTGATCGCGTAGCCCAGCCCGGCGCGTTCGCGGAGAGCCACGTCCTCCGTTATCTCGGAGGATTCCAGGTAGGTTTGTGCCCCCAGGAAGTCGAAGCGGAGCCCGAACGGGGGCAGCAATCGGCCGCCGTTGGCTTTTGTATGGTACAGGCCGACGGTCAGGACATTGGCGTCCGATTGATCCTCCGCCTTGCGCAACTCCCAGACGTTCCTGGCCAAATTTTGCACGAAGACCGAGCCAAACGGCCGCGCACCTCTCGGGGCGTCCACCATCGCCTTTGAGACGTGCGCCAGCACGAGACTCGCCACGCCGAAGCTGCGCAGCGCCGCGAAAGCCCGAATGTTGGCGTCAGCCGTTTCGGGTTCCGCCCCACACGCGGGGGCCAAGCTATCCACGACCACCAGGACGGCGCCGAGTCTGGCGATTTCTTGTCGGAGCATCAGCGCCTCGTCTGCCACGCCGCCCACCATCTTCCGGTAGGCGATAGGAACGGGGCCGCGAATGTCGAGGCCGGCGATGAGCCGCGCCAAGCGGTCCTGGTGCTCGGCCGGGTCAAATTCCCAATCCAGGTACAGCGTCGGGCCGGTCCGTCGCGGGACCAGGCCGCCGGGCAGCGCCGTTCCGGTGCGAATCGCAATCGCGAGCGCCAGCGCCAGCAAGGACTTCCCGGCGCCGCCGTCCGCGAAGAGCACGTTGACGTTGTGGTCGACGATCAGTTTGGTCACGACGTGCCGCGCCTCCTCGGCGATGAGTTGCGGCACCAGCTCGACCGTGGGCGCACCCTCGCGGAACCGGCGCGCCGTCTCCCGGCAGGCCTCCTCGATCACCTCCCGCCAGGGGATCTTGGTCCGGGTGCGGCTCAGCTTCGTCACGAGGCCTTCCCGGGCCGACAGGCTGGCGAGGTTCAGCCGGCTCCAGTGCAGCGGCAGCCCGTTCCGGGTGACGCTAATTTCGCTCTGCACCCCGTCGCCAGCGTCGCGCAGACGCGACAGGCCGATGTCCACCGCGAGACTCGGCCACCGGAACCGGAAATCATCGCCCTCCCGTGTTACCTCGGCCGGCGGGAGCACCACAGGCACGTCCGCGTCTTTCGCTGGATGGTGGATCGGCTCAGGCTCCAACTCGCAGAACGCCTCAACACTGTGCGAACACAGATAATCGTCCAGGCCCACTTTCTCGCCGTCCGGCCCGCCCGGCAGGCGTACCGCAGACACCTCGGCGCCGCGCTCGCGCAACTCCCGGGCGAGTCGAAACTCGGCGAAACGCACGGCGGGCTTGGTGGTAAGGTCGGAGTCGTACACGACGTACACCCGCCGGCCCCTCCACGCGATCTTGTCAAGGTCAGGGATCGGCGCGGATTTGCCGTTGCGATGGTCCCGCCACGCGTCCACCCCAGAAAGCGCGATGCACGTCAGGCCCTCCTGGCAAGCCTTCAGGGCTTTCTTCGCGCCTTCGGTCACGTAAAGCGGGACGCGGGGATTCGTCAGACGATCGGCGGAGAGAATCGGCGGGACATAGATGCGACAGCCGGCGGCCTTGGGCGAGACGTACTTCGCACCGTTCAGTCCCTCGGGCCGCGTGTCGGGCTTAACTTGGACGAACGGCACGCCCTTGGTGTTCTCGGTTCCGGGAAAGGGAAACACGAGGCCGGGGCCAACACCGAAGCCGAGGAGTTCGCGGGTGGTGGGTTCCTGCGCCGAATAGCAACGCGAGGCGCGGATCGTCTCATCCGACAGGCCGGAACCTTTGAGGTCCGCGAGATGGTGCGCCTGCAAGCGATCCGTCGTCATGGCTCGCGGTCCTCACGGGAAAGGACCCGATCCAGCCGATCCGCCGCGGCCGCCGTCCAGGGGCGGTCAACGGCACGCTCCGCCGCCCAGCGGTCCAAGGCCCGCAACAGGACCATGGCAACGGCGGGGAGCGGCCGAGCAATCCGCACGCGGAGGCGGAGTAGTGTGAGGCGTGCCAGGTCGAGCAGGTGGCGGGGGCTCATCGGGGCACGCCCCTGCCGGCATTGCCGTTGGCCGCTTCGATGAGCCGGCGGCATTCCACCCAGGCACGACGGAAGGCAGCCGCGGCCCGGTAGGCGTCCGAGGCAATCAACGCCTCGGCCACGGTCGCATCCACGTCGTCAAACTCGAAGGTGACGGCGGCTCCGCTCCCGGTGGTTCGCGTGGGGTGGTGGCCGTGCGCGACGAGCAGCGCGGCCTCGTTGAGGTTCCGTGTCCGGAACGGCATAGTGTCCTCTCCTCTCGTGATGGGCAACTACAGGCTCCGCAAAACTTTCCGTTTCCGTGCGCGAAGGATCCGATCCAACCGGCGAATCTCTTTCGCGATCACCGGCCAGGTCAGGTCATTCAACGCCACGGCGTCGGCCCCCTCCAGCGTTACCGCCTGCACCCCATCAGCGTTCGCCAAAATCTTCACCATGGCTCCCTCGCTTTCATCCCTTCACCCCTATACACGTCCCCCGTGCAAGTTTTGGCCGAAAAAAATGCGAGGCGTGAGCCTCGCGTGTCTGTACGTCGTGAATTGTTAAGGAGTTATCGTGAGAAAAAAATTAGCGGAGGTGTTCGGAGGCCCGCCACTCTCGCAGCATTCGGCGGCGGAACAGCATTTCAGCTTTGGAAATGCCGGCCGCGCGGGCGACGGCCTCCCACGAGGTCCGGGTGTCCATGATGCGGAGTTTCAGTGCCTCCCACATGCTCCGGCCCCAGGTCTTGGAGACAAACGCCTCCAGGCGTTCCGCATAGTCCGGTGGCGCCTCCGGAGGCGGGGCATCGGGAGCGGGCGTCGGGGTTGTTCTCGCGCCTTTCCGCACCCCGGTCCGGATGCGTGCGCCGAGAGCCACCGCCTCGTCCAAGGGCAGGTGGCCGGTCCTATGGGTTTCATGGTGCGCCCGGAGGCGGTCCAGTGCCTTCAAAGGGTAGGCTTCGATCCCATCGTCTGTCTTCGCGTAGAGTTCGCGAAGGCTCGCCAGGATGTTTTCAGCGCACAGGCGGGTGGCGCTCGGTTTCCACCACGGCCGACGCACCGGATAGAGCGGCGCAAACGGCCCGTCCGACAGAGGCGGGATGCTCACGTCCCCCGCGGTCACATCGTCCACCACGGCGTCATAGGCGGCGACGACCTTCCGAAGCTCATCCAGACAGTTCCCGTCATGCTCGGCCCAAGCCGCTGCCCGCGCACTCGTCGTATCGCCGCGATGTGGCGGAGCCACCGGCGGGGCATACCACTCTTCCAGCCGCTTGCCGAAGACCCTCCACGTGCGGGTGAGGGTGTCGAGGGTTGCGTCCGGGTTGCCCTCGCCTCGGCGCCATGCCTCGACGGCCTGCCGTGTGGTATTGTGAGCATGGCGCCGACGACATTCCGCGTTGAGCAACTCCAGCATTACCAACAGGAGCACGAGCGCCCGTACGCCCGGCCCGTCGCGGTGGGGCTCCCAGTACAAGGCAACGATTTCTTGTCGCCACTCCGCCGGCGTAGCCATGTTGACACTCTCGAAAGCCTGCCGATAGACGGCCTCGCGCTCGGCCACGGCCGGCGGGTTCAGGTGGGCGCCGCGCATTCGCAGCAGCCCGTCAACCACCCAATGAACGATGTAGACGCGGAGTGCGAGAAGGGTATGCGTCGGCCGGGCGCGAAGGTTGCCGAGGCCTGCAGCTGCCCGCGCAATAATCTGCGGCCAGCCTATCCTCGGGGACAGTCGCGGTTGTCGCTCAGTCACGGGGGACCCTCACAACGTGCCCGCCGACGTGCCCACGGGGGGAAAAAACCACCGGAAACCAGGGCACACCAGCGGACAGAATAGCAGAAACCCACTGATAAACCTATGGATTCTCTATGGTCAAATTGTCTGGATTTGGGCTGTCACGCCGGAGGTCGCGGGTTCGAGTCCCGTCGGCCCCGCCAGAAGAGACCGGGGGTCGTAACAACGGCCCCTTTTCTTTTTCTGCAAAATAGGGGACGCCCTTTACTTATTTAACTTTCTCTCTTGGCTACCAACAGGTCTTCTAGACTTAGTCCTCGGCGATTGAGGATCGCATTGCAGTGCGGCAGCGTTCGGTGAATGGCGGCCGAAGATACACCAAGGGTGCGCGCCGCATCGACCATGGGCAGCCCAAGCCTCTGCACCGCAATAGTGGCGGCCACAGTTCGGGCCTCCGAAACTACACGCCGCCGACTTCCTGTGCACAGTTCCTCCACGCTGATCCCCCAGACTGCCGCGCACCGCTGGAGAAGCTTGGGCAGCTGTACCAATGCCACCGCGCGGGGCATGGGTTTACTTTGTGCGCCGACCGCGCGGAATACTTCTTCCACGAAGGTGCCGCTTCCCAGGACACGCTCATCGGCCATTCCGTGCTCGCGCGCTCGGCGAAGGTCGTGCACTTTCTCCCATCCTCCCACGCTGCGGCGCAACCCGCCGCCCTGCAGCTCTGGGCGTCGACCCCGTACGATTCCTTCGGCCACGTACTCACGATAACGGCGTCTTGCAACCCGCGTGTGTTCGTCAAATCGGCCCAGTATCTCACCGACAGCCTGCCACGGGCGAGGAACACGGCCCATGAGAGCACTATGACCGGTCCACGCGTATCCGTCCAGCGCATCCAGATCAACGACGGTTTTGACGCGAAGCGGGTTTGCATGGATGTACCGTACAAGCTCCAGCAGGTATGGTTCTTCCTCCACGAGGATGGATTTGTACCGATTTTGGAAAAGGTGGCCGCTGCGTTTGTGGCGTCGATTGAATGTCCCGGCGTATCCCGTCAAGAGGCGTCGCATGGTCGTCGCCAAGGGTCGTTTCCCGGTTCTGACCAATAGGTGTACGTGATTTGGGAGGAGGGCCCAGGCGAATACCGCGAGTCCGGTCTCGGGCCCGACAACCGCCAAACGGTCAACCCAGTCCTGCCGATCCCTGTCATCAGAGAAGATCGAACGCCCTTCGATTCCCCGCGCCATAACGTGGTGTATGGCGCCAGATGTGTCGAGACGCGGCCCGCGTGGCATGAAGAGACCGTATGTCGGCGGAGTGATTGTTGTCAAGAAATAAGTTAAATAAGTAAAGGGCGTCCCCTAAGCGCCGGCTGCAGAGTGCTGGTGCCGCTGATCAGGCGAAAGGGGTCACGGTCGCGACCAGATCACCTTGCCGCTCTCGTCGCTCAGCACCAGGCCCGGCCCAGTCGTGGTCACGGCGAGTCCGACGCGCACCTTGCCGCTCGCGTCGCTGATGGCCAACCCGGGACCGTACTTGCCGATGGCCAAGCCGACCCGGTTTTTCTCGTTCGCGTCGATCAGGCGAAACCTCGGCCCGTCGGGGAGCAGGTCCAGCGTGGCGCGCCCGGTGCCGCTCGCGTCGTTCAGAACCAATCCCGGCCCGCCTTTGCCCGCGGTCAGCCCGATACGATCCTTCTCGTTCGTGTCGAGCAGGCGCAGGTTCGGCCCGTCCTTGGCCACATCCAGCGTGACGCGAAACTTGCCGTCCTCGTCGAGTAGGGCGAGCGTGGGCCCGGTCTTGTTGATGCCCACCCCAACCCGGTGCTTCTCGTTCGCGTCGAGCAGGCGCAGGTTCGGCCCGTCCTTGGCCATGTCCAGCGCCGCACGGATCTTGCCGCTCTCGTCGCTGATGGCCAGGCCGGGCGCATCCTTGCTCACCGTCAATCCGACGCGAGGCTTCTCGTTCGCGTCGAACAGGCGCAGGCTCGGCCCATCCGGGACCATGTCCAGCGCCGCACGGATCTTGCCGCTCTCGTCGTTGATGACCAGGCCGGGGCCGTACTTGCTGACGGCCACTCCAACGCGAGATTTCTCATTCGTGTCGAACAGCCGGAGGCTCGGCCCGTCCTTGTCCGTTTCCAGCGTGAGGCGGAATTTCCCGTTCTCGTCGAGCAAGGCCAGCCCCGGCCCGTTCTTGCTGACGGTCAACCCGACGCGGTGCTTCTCGTTCTCGTCGAGCAAGGCCAGCCAAGGTCCATCTTTGGTGAGGGCCAGCATGGCGCGGGTCTTGCCTTTCGGATCTTCGAGAATGAATTCATTGGCGCGGATCGATTTTGGCCCTTGGGCCTGGGCGGTCGTTGCGGTGTTTCCGACTACCCAGGCGAAGATAGACCCCGCGGCGGCTAATCCCCCAACCGCCAACAACAAACGGTTCCGACGCTTCGCCGCAATCAATGCTCGCTCCAGCTTTTGCAGGCGTTCCTCAACTCCCAATTGCTCCGGTCTCGGTGTTGTCATTGCCATACGCTCCTCATTTGGTGCATCTCCACGCTAACAATCACGCGCACAGCGGCTTTGAGTAATCTTCGCACGACACGGTCGCGCTTGCGCCGCGCCTCCGTCGTGCACCGCCGACTCGCTGCGGCGCGGAGACTGGCCGGCCGGCGTCGCTTCGCGTACGAGAGCGATCTCCCGCGGCGTGGGCGGAAGCCTTCAGATGCTAGCACAGGCCAGTCAGGTTTTACCAGGGGCGCCCGCTTGCTTTTATAGGAAAGGGGTCATTGGCATCGGCGCAATCGACTCGTCCGCAAAAACGGGATCGACGGTGATGGCGGGGAAGCGCGATTGCCTCCGGACGCAGGACCCCGAGCCGGCCCACGCCAACCGCTCGGGGCGCGCCTTTAGACCGACCGGCCTATCCGTGCGAGGGCGGGTCGAAAGATCAGGGTTCCGTCACAAAGGAAGAATGGGGCGCAGGCGAAAAACGCGAAAAGAAGGACTCCAGTGTCGATTCCGGAAAACTCGTACCTCGAAACGCAAAACTGTCGGAAAGGTTATCGGGTTCTCCAAAACCCGAATTTCCGCATCCTGGGACCCAATTACGCGGTGTTACCGCAGTCAATGCAAAATCGACTGTCGGGAAAGTTATCAGTTTTCGCCAACCCGAGGATCTGCCGTCAAGATCGCTTGATGGATCGCTCGCGCCGCAACAACAAGTCAGGATTCACGTTAATCGATCAAGAGTGCAGATGTCCGGTATTTCTGAATCGCTAGGCACGCAAAATGCTCTGTTAAACCATTGAGTTATGCCTCAGCAGGGGAAGGTGGGCCCATGGTGGCTTCTTCCCCGTTCTTAAATGAACGCCCTCGGTGACCATGTGAATGGTCGACGAGGGCGTTTGTGTTTACGCGGTGCGCAGAAAGCTGAGCGGCGGCCGGTTTGAGTCACGCGTCGCCGCGATCCCGCGGGCGGCGAAGCGTTGCGGGGGAGGTGATGATCGCGTCGGCGTGACCCTGCACGGTCATGGAGATCACAGCCGAGGACGCCAGTGGATTCTTTTCACGAAGACGGATCGCTGTGGAGTTTGATTTGTCTGAAGGGGGGTTCGCCATGCGTCGTCCACTGATGCTCCTCTTCGGAATTCTGGCCCTTGGCGTCATCCGAGCTGTCGGCAGTGAGGCGGCCACTCTGGCCTTGTACGACGATTTCTCGAGCGGGCAGATCAGTGCGGCGAATTGGCAAGATCCGGAAATCGTCCGGGAAATTCGCAGCGGGAGGCTGGCGTTAGCGCTCCGTCAGAGCACCTATCCGCACACCCCGTCGACCGACCTGGATTTTGTGAACCCCGGGAGCATCCAGTCGTTCCGTGCAGATGCGCGTCTGACCGGGTACACGGCACCGCCCGGCGGTAATTCTCGGCTGCGGCTCCGGGGCAACTACTACAGCGACGGCACGACGGGCTCGGGAGCGACGGGAGACGTGCGTGCCCAGCTCTTCCTCCGCGGGACCGCCAGTGGCGTCGATATCCGCTACAACGTCTACAAGTGCGCGGACAGCGATTGCAGTACCTGGACTGACGTGGTCCCAGCCACCACGGTCAAATCCGCGGCCCTCGGCGAGACCTATACCCTCGGGATCGCTTGGAACGGCGCGGTGTTCACTTTCCGTGTGGACGGTGCCGACACGGTGGTGAACCCCGCCGATTGTGCCGCGTATCCGACCTGCCAGGCCGTTGTGAGGCCGACACCCAATGTTGTCGAGAAGAAGCTCAGTGCCCAGCTGAACATCGGGGCGGCGGGCGGCGAGGGATATGCTGCGGGTGATTTCGACAACGTGTACGTGAACGGCGTGCTGTATGACAACTTCGATGGTCCCCCCTACAGTGGGCCGCAGCTCGATCCGGCCAGGTGGGCCAACCTGGAACTGGTGCAACAGGTCCAGAGCGGAAAATTCGTGTCCGCGGCCGCCGGGACCGGAGCGGTCGGCACGAACTTCACCAGTCGCTTGCACCCGGCCAACCAGAACGGCGTAACCGCCCTTCGCGCCGACGTGGCAGTGACTGCGTTTCAATCCACCAACAGCAGTGTCCAAGCTCGCGTGTTGAACGGGGCGTTTTACAATGTCGGCTCGAGCAGGGGACCATCCGACGAAACCGGTAATGTCTACGCTCACATCCGTGTTCATTCAAATAACGGCGGCCCGCTCACGGTACGTTTCAGCGCTTCGCTTTGTAACGACGTCCCGTGCGAAGCCACCACCTCGATGGTGACGGATGATCTCGCCACGGTCGGCCTGAATGATACACATACTTATTTCCTGATCTGGGATGGCTCCATCTTCACGTACGGGATCCAAGACCTCGCCATCAGCAAGACGTACGACCTCAGACCTTTCCCGGCCCCTGTTGTGAAGCCCCCTTCGTTAGGCTCAAAAGAAGTGAGAACGCGTGTGATTATCAACCAAGAAGGCGCCTACGGTTACATCGCAGCCACCTACGACAACGTCTACGTGAACAGCGACGCCGTGCCGCCGCCCGATCTCGCGTCGTTCCTCCAGCAGACCGTGACCGGCGATGTGGTGAGCGCCGGGGTTGGCCTCCGGGGGACAGGAACCGGTACCATCAACCTCACGGGGATCCCCGCAGGGGCGACCATCCAGAAGGCCTACCTTTACTGGGCGACCCTTGGGGTCAGCGGGACCTTCACCGCGCCGACGTTGAATGGCACAGCCGTGAGCGGCATCGTGATCGGCCAGAGCGATGACCCTCACTGGGGCGCCCTCCAGAGCTACGCCTACCGGGCGGACGTGACGAGTCGGGTCACGGGCAACGGAAGCTACACGATTGCCGGCCTGCCAGCGGGGCCCACGCCCCCCACTGGTATGGCGACCAACGACTCCCAAGGTGCGAGCCTCGTCGTGCTCTACAGCCGACCGGGGCACCCGGCCCGGCGCATCGTCATCAACGATGGAGCCGTCACGCTCCGGGGAAGCTATCAGTATTACGCCACCTCCCTCACCGGCTTCACCGCCCCCACGCCGCCCACCGGAGCCAAGTTGACCTTCGTGGTCGGCGACGGCCAAGCTCATATCCCCGAGTACGCCGGCCTGAACACCACCCTCCTCGCGACGAATGAGTTCAACGGGAGCAACGGGAACTACTCGGACACGCGGAGCTACGACGTGTCGTCGGCCCTCGCGGGCGGCGCCACCAGCGCCAGCGCGGTGCTGAGCGCGGGCAGCGACAGTTTGGTGTGGGTGGCCGCGATCCTGAGCGTGCCGGTCAACCCGCCGCCTGTCATCTCGAGTGTCATCGCTACGCCGCCCTCCCCGCAGGTGTTCGGGACGCCGATCACGGTCACGGCGAATGTGACGGAAGGCGCCCCTCCCTACCAGTGCAAGTGGTTCGTGACCACGGATCCTTCGTGGGCCACCTATAGCCTGTTGCGCGATTGGGGGGCCTGTAACGTGCCCTGGACCCCGACCGTCGCCGGCAGCTACGCCCTGGGAGTCTGGGTGCGGAACAGCGGAACCACCGCGGACACGTGGGAGGCCTTTCAGACACTGGCCTACACCGTCACGGCACCGATGCCAATAACCATCACGAGCATCAGTCCGAGCTTACCCTCCCCGCAGCAGGTCGGCACTGCGCTTTCCCTCACCGCCACCGTCACCGGGGGGACGGCTCCCCAGTCGTGCAAGTGGCTCGTGACCACCGATCCCACCTGGGCGACGTATACTACCCTCCGCACCTGGACGGCCTGTAGCACCCCTGCCCCCTGGACCCCCACCGTGGCCGGGACCTACCAGCTCGGCCTCTGGGCCCAGAGTAGCGGTAATACCACCGATGCTCCTGAGGGCGGTGCGGCAGCCGTGCTCTCCTACACCGTCGCGCCCATGACTGTGACCGTGGCGGCCACCCCGTCTGCTCCACAGAGGGTAGGGGCGACGGTTTCCCTCACCGCCACCGTCACCGGGGGGACGGCTCCCCAGTCGTGCAAGTGGCTCGTGACCACGGATCCCACCTGGGCCACGTACAGCGTCCTCCGCACCTGGACGGCCTGTAGCACCCCCGCCCCCTGGACCCCCACCGTGGCCGGGACCTACCAGCTCGGGGTCTGGGCCCGGAGCCCCGGGAGCACCGCGGACGCCCCCGAGGGCGGGGCCGCCGCGGCACTCGCCTACACCATCACCCCCATGACGGTGACCGCGACGGTCACGCCGGCTGCACCACAGGTCACCGGCACGGCCCTCACGTTCACCGCCACCGTCACCGGGGGATTCGCCCCCCAGCAGTGCAAGTGGCTCGTGAGCACCGATCCCTCTTGGGTGACCTACACCACGCTGCGGGACTGGCAGCCCTGTAAGACGCCCGCCACCTGGACCCCGACGGCCCGCTGGCCCTACCAGGTGGGGGTCTGGGCCCGGAGCGCCGGGAGTACCGCGGACGCCCCCGAGGCCAGCGCGGCCCTCGCGTACGAGGTCCTGTTCAATCTCGCCGGGAGTTGGTACTACTCGGAGAACGGGAGCTTCACCTACACGATCTGCGCTCTGGGCCAGTGCCAGACAGGCACCGATCCCATCAGCGAATCCGGGACCATCAGCGTGGAGCAGAACGGCACCGAAATCTGTGGGACGCCGCCGGGGGCGGGGACGAGTTTCCGGCGCTGCGGTACGCTGCGGGGAAACGTTGTGGAGCTCTCAGGGATCGGCTGTGCGCCGCTGCCGGGCCTGGCCATGACCTTCACCGAGAACGTCGCCACCGCCCGCGGCACGGTGAGCGCCGACGGGCGGACCGGTTGGCTGACCGTCTCCACCTCGTGCCAGGGCACGGGGACCTATGAGGGGATCCCGTTTACCTTCCGTGCGACCGGAAACTCCTCGGTCACGATGACGCGCTGAGGACCGTCCTCCGGCGCGTCACGCGAGAGGTCACGGGTTCGAGTCCTTTCGGTCCACCACAAAGAAAGCCGCCCACCGGGGCGGCTTCCGTGGTCAGGGGGCGCGCCAGGACCACGCTTCGGGGTGCAGGACGCCTTCGGCCACGAACCACGCGGGACCTCCGAGGAGCAGTTCGTCGAAGGTGTTACCCCGGCGTATGAAAGACACGCTCAGTTCGCCGCCCAGAACGTGCAGACGGACGGGGGCGTCCACCTTTCCGAGCACGGCACCGATGACGCTGGATGCCGCGGCGCCGGTGCCGCATGCCAGCGTCTCGCCTTCCACGCCGCGCTCGAAGGTGCGCTGCCAGAGCGTGTGGTCATCCAGCACCTCGACGAAATTCACGTTGATGCCCTGAGGAAAATCCGGATGGTGGCGGATGGCCGCACCCATGCGTCGGATCGACTCGTTAGAGGCGCGCGCCACACCGTCCATATACACGACGGCGTGCGGTGCACCCGACACCTGGACCGTATGCGCGACGTGACGTTCACCGTCAGCGATCAGGACGCGATCGAGTTCGATTCCTGACGTCAACTGGAGCGTCACGCACGCCTCGTCGCCTTCGATCCTGGCATACACCGGTCCGCCCAGCGTGTCTATCGTCATCCGCGCGCCGGCGATGCCTCGCGTGTAGGCGTAGCGGGCCACGCAGCGTGAGGCGTTGCCGCACATCCTGGCCTCCACGCCGTCGGCGTTGATCGTCCGCATGGAAAAATCGCCGCCCGACGTGGCCGGCTCGATGATCATCAGCTGATCGGCGCCCAGCGACATCCGCCGCGTGCAGACCGCGCGTGCAAACCGCTCCAGCGCCATGTCGCGGAGAATTCCCCCGCGATTATCCACGATGATGAAATCGTTCCCCGCACCCGACATCTTGACAAACGGAATGCCTTGCATAAAAGCTTCGAAAGACCGGCCACAAGAGGCACCCGCTTGCTGCGCAGCGAGCAGGCAAGATGCACAAATTCCTACGGGCAGTGCCACGAGGCAAGCCTGTGCCTCTGTGCCTTTTGTGGCTATCGGGTCTTCCCCTCCAGGAGTTGGTCGGCGTACGCGAACAGCGCGGCCGAGCCACCCGTGTGCCAGAAGACGACCGTCTCGTCCTTGCCGAATTCGCCCTGGCGGATGAGATCGATCAACCCGGCCATGGCCCGCCCCGTGTACACCGGGTCCAGCAGAATCCCCTCGGTGCGCGCCACCAGAGAGATGGCCTCCTTTTCCGGCTCGCCCATGACCGCGTACCCCGCCCCCAGGTAGCCGTCGTACGCCACGACCTCGTCCGGCGCGACGGTCAGCGTGAGGCCCAACCGTCTGCTGGTCGCTTCGGCAAGCCCGGCGACTCCCGCCTGCACCTCCGCGCGCGTGCTGTCGATAGCGATGGCCGCGATCTGGGGCGCAAATCCGATCGCCTTGGCGCCTACGCACAACCCGGCCTGCGTTCCGTAGGAGCTGCTGCCGAAGACGACGCGATCCACGTGCAGGCGCTGCTCCTTCACCTGGCGATCTATCTCCTCGATGGCTGCCGCGAACCCCACGGCGCCGATCTCGTTGGATGCCCCCAGGGGAATCAGATGGGGCCGATGACCCGCGGCGCGCTGCTCCCTGACCACATCCTCGGCGACCGCTTCCCGCGTCCGGTCTCCCGAGAACACCACCTGCGCGCCCAGCAGATAATCCAGCAGGAGATTGCCGTTCGAGGCGGCGGGTGCGTGGCCGCGGAGGACGACGATGCATCGCAGGCCGCAGCGAGCCGCTGCCGCCGCCGTCTGCCGGCAGTGGTTCGACTGCACCCCGCCGAGGGTAACGAGCGTGTCCGCCCCCTGGCGCAGCGCCTCGGCCACGCTGAATTCCAGCTTGCGGGCCTTGTTGCCGCCTCCGGCCAGGCCGGTCTGATCGTCGCGCTTGATGTAGAGACGTGGCCCGCCCAGGGCTTTCGTGAGACGCGGCAATTCCTCCAGTGGTGTGGGCAGGCAGGCAAGGCGAATACGGGGCAGATGGTCGGTGAGCATGGGATTCTTCCTCCAGAATTACTTCCTTGCGCCGGCACACGCCAAGGTACGCCGCCTGACGGCGCGCGCTGGGTGCGATCGCATCGGTTCCCGGAACGCCCGGACCGAGCCACGCTTTTATCACGATTCCGAGGTTCTGGCTAGGTAGACAAATTCGGCGGCGGTCGGCTCGGAACGCAATCACCTTTTGGTGTGTCAGCTCCTTGGGTCAGGCGGAATCGGACGCGAACGGCCGGCATCGGCCTGCGCTTGCGCGGGTCGTTTCTTTGGGCTTGACGCCTTGCCATGGATTGCGGCATGCTCGCCCTCGATACGAGACCGATGGCCTGCAGTCGGCGAATCCGCCAAACGGACCGCCGGGCGCACCGCGCCGGCTTCGAAGCAATCCGGAGGCGAGATGAATTTCAAAGACAGGATCGGCATCGACCTCGGCCGCCGCATCCGACTCGAGGAGGGCATCGAATGGGCGGCCCGAAACGGCGTGCGCTATCTCGACGTCCAGCTCGATACGGCGACAAACGCCATCACGACCTTCGATGACGCCCGCGCCGCCGGCGTGCGCGCGGCGTGCGAACGGTATGGGATTCAGCTCGGTTTGCACACGCTCTCCGCCGTGAACGTGGCGGAGTACTCGCCCTATGTCTCCGAGGCGGTGGACCGGTATCTCCGAAGTTACGTGGATATCTACCCCAAGCTGGGGGCCAAGTGGATCGTCGTCCACGGGGGCTACCACTTCACCTCCGACAGGAAGATGCGGATGGAAGCCGGTCTGGAACGCCTGAAGCGGCTTGTCGCCTACGCGGAAACGAGGGGGGCGCGCATTCTCCTCGAAAACCACAACACCGAGCCCGCGAAGGCCGAGATCCACTACCTTCCCGTCAGCTTCGAGGAGTGGCGCTATTACTTCGACGGCATCCGGTCTCTCAACTTCCGGCTCTCCTTCACGGTGAACCACGCTCACCTCGTGCCCGAGGGCGTGGCGGGGTTCTGCGACGCGCTGGACTTCGGGCGGGTCGACGAGGTGCGGATCGCCGACTGCTTCCGGCTGGGCCATGAGGTCCATCTCAAGCCCGGGGACGGCGACCTGGACTTCGTCGACATGTTCCGCCGCGTGGAAGCCAAAGGCTTCACGGGACACTACATGAACGCGTTCGGCACCCTGGACGAGATGCTGACCGCCCGTGGCTATCTGGCGAAGAAGGCTGCCGAGGCCGGGGTGAACTAACCTCGAACCGATCATCTTCAGCCGCCGGGCGGCGGCCGGTGTAAGGACCGATCGGACCCATAAGGAGCGAGTCATGAATCTGGCGCGGTTCCCGCGGCGGCGCTACACGGAGGGACGGACGCCGCTGCACAAGCTGGAGCGGCTGTCCGCGCTGCTGGGCGGCCCCGACATCTACATGAAGCGTGACGATCTGCTCGGCCTCGCCGCGGGCGGCAACAAGACCCGCAAGCTGGAGTTTCTGGTGGCCGACGCCCTGGCCCAAGGAGCGGACACCTTGATCACCTGCGGCGCGGTGCAGTCCAACCACTGCCGGCTCACGCTGGCGGCCGCCGTGGTGGAAGGGCTCAAGTGCCAGCTGCTGCTCGAAGAGCGGGTGCCGGGCAGCTACAATCCCGCCGGCAGCGGCAACAACTTCCTGTATCGACTCCTGGGGGTGGAGCGGGTGAAGGTCGTATCCGGCGGGAGCCCCCTGCTGCAGATCATGGGCGAGATGGGCGAGGAGCTCAAGACGCAGGGCCGTACGGCCTACATCATTCCGACGGGCGGGTCGAACCCCGTGGGGGCGATCGGCTATGTCGCGTGCGCCGAGGAGATTCTCGCGCAATCGTTCGATCTGGGCATCCGCATCGACCGGGTCGTCTGCGCCAGCGGGAGCGGCGGCACCCATGCCGGGCTGGTGACCGGTTTCTACGGGAGCAACAGCGGCATCCCGGTGGTTGGGATCAACGTCAGCCGCAAGAAGGGGCCGCAGGAAGAGCTGATCCACGGTCTCGCGTCACGAGTCGCCGCCTATGTCGGCGTGGCGGGGCCGCTCCCGCGCGAGACCGTGCTGTGCTTTGACGAGTACGTGGGGCCCGGCTATTCCCTGCCGACCCCCGCGATGGTCGAAGCGGTCCAGCTGCTCGCCCGCACGGAGGCTATCCTCCTCGACCCCGTGTACACGGGAAAGGCGATGGCCGGCCTCGTCGACCTCGTGCGCCAGGGCTACTTCAAGAGGGGCGAGCACGTGCTCTTCGTCCACACGGGAGGATCGCCGGCGCTCTACGCGTACGAGGAAGCGCTCCTGGGATCGCCAATCTGATCCGGACCGCGCACGGTGCCGCGGCGGCACAAGCCACCGGCCGCCCTCGGCGGGCGGCGGACGGCGTTCCGGACCGACACTCAGCGGGCGGAACCGCGTCAGCCCGTCAGGTCCTCGCCGCCGTCCACGCCGATGACGTTGCCGGTGATCCAATGCGTGCCCGACGCGCAGAGGGCGGCGATGGCGGCCCCGACGTCGGCCGGGGTCGTCAAGCGGCCGCCGGGGTTCCTGGCCATGGCGCCCGCGATCAGGTTCTCGTTGCCGGGAATCTTGCGCAGCGCCGGCGTGTCGGTGACGCCGGCGCGGAGCGAGTTGGCGGTGATGCGGAGCGGCGCCAGCTCGAAGGCCAGCTGCCGGACGTGCGATTCCAGCGCCGCCTTGGCGGCGGAGACCGCGCCGTAGGCGGGCCAGACATGGGTCCCGCCCGAGCTGGTCATGGCGAAGATCTTTCCGCCGGGACCCATCAGTTTCCGGCGGACCAGATCCTGCGTCCAGTACACCAGGCTGTTGGCCATCACGTCCAGAGTCATCTCGATCTGAGACTGACTGATGGCATCCTTGGGGTCCTCGGTGATGTACGGCCGCAGCGCGCCGAACGCCAGGGAGTGCAGAAGGACGGTCACGGCGTGCGGCTCGCCCCGCTCCGCGAGCAGCCGCGATATCTGGTCGAGCACCTCCTGGCGCTTCTCCGCGTCCGCCGCGTTCACATTGAAAAAGACCGCATCGCGGCCCATGCCTCGGATTTCGTCCACGATCCGTTCCGCGTTGGCCAGCGTGGCTTTGCGGTCCATGTGGACGCCAAAGATGTTCAGACCGTGCCGGGCCAGCGCGCGGCACGTGGCCTCGCCGAATCCGCTGGATGCGCCGAGAATCAGTCCCCATCCGTGAAGCACCGGCTGTGTGCTCACCTCCCATGTCCTCCCGGCCGCCGACGGCCAGCGCACACCAAAACGCGGGGGCATTCTACTTGGGGAGGCGGCCGCAGCGCAACCGGAATGCCGTGCCAGCGGCCCGGCCCATCGGCGAAATCGACGACTCGGCGATTACCGGCCTTGGCGCGTTCGGGTTGGTCCTCTATACTGGCGCGCAAAAACCGCACGGGTCCATGACGGCCGCAGGGGCGGCGGCGCGGGAGGAGTGATATCCGTGAGCCACGCAAACCCGACAACGGCGCTCATCCTGGTGGATCATGGGAGCCGCTTCCAAGACGCCAACGACACACTCCTGGATGTCGTGGAGATGATGAAGGGCCTCTGCGGGTCGCCGCGCGTCTACCCGGCGCACATGGAGCTGGCGGAGCCCAGCATCCGGCAGGCGTTCGAGCGGGCCGTGGGCGACGGCGCCACGCTGGTGGTCGTCCATCCGTACTTCCTTTCCCCCGGTCGCCATTCCACCACGGACATTCCGCGGATGGCGGCGGCGGCGGCGGCGGCGTTTCCGGGCGTCGCACACCGTGTGACCGCCCCGCTGGGCGTCCACCCCAAGATCGGCGAAGTCGTGCTGGAGAGGGCCGGCATGTCCGTCGTCCGGACCAAGGCCTCCGTACGACCCGCGGATTCCCTGCGGGGCTGACGGCTTTTTGGCGAAGCCGAGGGTCTCCGCGGGTCATTGCTCCGCTCGGGCGAAAGGAGCGAGTGGCGTGGAACGTATCGGGGTGGTCCGCAACGCGGTCAAAGAGCCTGTCGACGAGGGCTGGGGCCGCGTCGAGTCCGAAATCGTCCTGGACGAGGCGCTCGCCGACGGATTGGACGGCATCGACTCGTTCTCCCACGTCTTGATCCTCTTCTGGATGGACCGCGCCGCGGAAGCCGAGCCCGTCCGGATGCGCCGCCGCCCGCAGGGGCGGTCGGACATGCCGGAGGTCGGGATCTTCGCGCAGCGGGCCAGGCACCGGCCGAATCCCGTGGGGGTGACGGCGGTGGAACTGCTCCGCCGCGAGAGGAATCGCCTCGTCGTCCGCGGCCTCGACGCCATCGACGGGACCCCCGTGTTGGACGTGAAGCCCTACGTTCCGCGCTTCGATGCCGTCGAGGCGCCGCGGCTGCCGCCGTGGATCCATCGGCTGATGGAGGGGTATTTCTGAGGCAGCGATGGGCGTTCAGCCGTCAGCGGTCGGCGCAGAACGGTCGGAGCAGTGTTTCGACGCGTGACGACAGCGCATGGTGAGAGGATGGCGAAGACCGCGGGGATTGTGATCATCGGCAGCGAGGTCTTGAGTGGGAAGGTCACCGACGAGAACTCGCCGTACCTCGCCCGCGAGCTGCGGGACCTGGGTGTCGAGGTCCGCCGCATGGTCACCATTCCCGACGAGCGCCCGGTCATCGTGGAAGCGGTCCGGGACATGGCGCAGACCCACGACTTCGTGTTCACCACCGGCGGGGTGGGCCCGACGCACGACGACGTGACGATCGCCGCCATCGCGCAGACGTTCGGCCGGCGACTCGTGCGCGACCCGCTCCTGGAGGCGATGCTCCGGCAGCACTACGGGGCGGAAATCACCGCTGCCCAGCTACGGATGGCGGAGGTTCCTGAGGGGAGTCGGCTGCTCGGGGAAGAGGCGGGTCGCCTGCCCATCGTCGCCTGCGAGAATGTCTTCATCTTTCCCGGCGTGCCGGAGACGGTGCGGCGGAAGTTCGCCCGCATCCGGGAAACCTTCCGTGAGGCCCCGTACGTCGTGCGACGGATCTACCTGCGCTGCGACGAGGGCGAGATCGCCGCGGACCTCTGCAATGCCGTCGATCACTTCTCGGCGGTGCAGATCGGCTCCTATCCCATCCTGCACAATCCGGATCACACCGTCCTGGTGACGCTGGAATCCAAGCGGGAAGAGGAAGTAGAGGAGACGCTGCGTCATCTTTTGGCGCGGCTCCCCGCAGCGATGGTGGTGCGCGTGGAATGACGGCGGCACCGTGCGGCGCAACCGCCTCCCTTAACGGTGAGGCGCCCAACACGGCCGTAATTCGGACGTGGCACCTGAGTGGGGACGTCGGGTACTTGTTTCGACCGCGGCGCGGATTCTCGCGGCACCATCGCGGGCGAACCGCCGGGGCCGATGGTCTGATGCAGCCGGGAACTCTTCCACCCGCTCATCCCGCCGGCCGCGCCACCAAGCGCCTTCACGCCGGCGAACTCAAGTCTATTTCCCCGCCCCGGTAGAACGCCGTGATCCTGGCCACGACCTCGGCGGGGTCGTCCGTGACGCTGAAGAAGTCCAGATCGCTGGGCGAGATGAACCCGTCCACCAGGGCGCGCACCCGCAGCCACTCCAGGAGACCCCGCCAGTAGTCCTGGCCCACGAGAATGACCGGGAACGGCCGGATCTTGTGCGTTTGGATCAGGGTCACGGTCTCGAACAGCTCGTCAACCGTTCCGAAGCCGCCGGGGAGGAGCACGAACGCGGTCGCGTACTTCACCAGCATGACCTTGCGGACGAAGAAATAGTGGAAATGCAGGGAAATCGTGGCGTACGGATTCGCCTTCTGTTCCAAGGGCAGATCGATGTTGAGTCCGACCGTTTTCCCACCCGCCGTCATCGCGCCCTTGCAGGCCGCTTCCATTACACCCGGTCCGCCGCCGGTGATGACCGTGAAGCCCGCGGCGGCGATTTCACGCCCGATGGCCTCTGCCAAGTCGTAAGCGAACTCCCCCGGGCGAGTCCGGGCGCTACCGAAAACGGTGACCGCCGGCGTGATCCGCGACAGCGCGTCGAATCCCTCGACGAATTCCCCGATAATCCTGAACATCCGCCACGATTCTTCTTTCTCCAGCTGGTTGATCTCGTATCGAGGGGTCATCGTGTCCTCCGTGCCGGGCCGCTGAAAAAGGCCCAGGCGTCTTTGTCCGCCGCCCGCTGTCCCCCCGCGGGTAACCTGAGCGTAAACGATGGTCCCCGTTCGCTGCAAGCGCTTCCCGGTCGGCCGGGATCATCGCGACTCGACGAGAGGGCGGCGGGCGTGGTATAGATCGTGCGTCGCAGGGCACGGAGCGTCTCGGGTCGCCGGCACCGCGCCGGCGTGGGGATCGCTCCGGCTACGGCGTGCCGCAAACCGGGGAGCGCACCATGGCCGAGGGTAGACGACGCGAGGAGATGGATGCGAAGATCGCGCTCTGGGAACGAGACCTCGAGCGATTGCGGGTGGCGCTCGCCAACGCGCCGGACGCGCTGAACGCGAAACACCATCCCGCATTCGTCGACCTCTACCGCCGCAAGGAGGTCGCGAAGTCGCGGTGGGAGGCGATTCGCGGAGTGTATCGGCCCAAGGCAGAAGACGTCCGGCGGTGCGAAGACGCGATCGTTGCCGTGGAGGCGGTGTGGCCGAAGACTCAGGCTATGCTGGACGAGGTGCTCCCGGTCCGCGCCGCGTGATATGCCATCGTCGGTCCACGCTCGACGATTTGGTTCGGTACCGAAACGGTTCCCGCGATATACTGCCTGCATGCGAGCGGGATGGCGGGCCGGCAGGCGGAGCGGCGCCCGCGTCATTTTCCTTCTGTGGCTGCTGGCGATGTTCCTCGGGCAACGTCCGGAGGGCGCTGGGGCGGGAGAGACGATCTTCCTGAAGGACGGACGCACGATCCAGGCGGACAAGGTCGAGATCGTCGGCGACACGCTGCGCATCGAGAAGCCCACCGAGACCATCGATATTCCCAGGTCCGAGGTGCTCTCTATTCACCCGTCCACGCCGCCGCAGGTTTCGCCCGGACCGGCCGACGTGTACCGGGACACGACGCGCCAGATGAGCGACAAGATTCGCCGCGAGATCGAACACAGGCCACGCGCGGGCGGCGGGCGGTAGGGTCGGGCTTCGAACTTCGGCTCGACCCGGACGGACCTCTCCGGATATCCACCTGTACCTTTCGGTCCAGCTCGGCGGCGATCCAGACTTACCGCGTGGAAACCGTACGGTTCCACAGGGCGGCAGCACGCGGCGTATTTTCTGCGAGACCTGACGCGCATCCCCAAGGTAATATACCAGACTGCGTCCGAGAGGAGAGACGATGGCGCATCGGATTCTGATTGCCGACGACGAAGAGGCCTCGCGCAAAGGACTCAGGGCGCTTCTCGCCAATTGGGGATACGAAGTGGCGGAAGCCGCCGACGGCCAGGACGCTCTGGAGAAGGCGGCGAAGTTTCTTCCCCGCGTCGTCATCGCCGATGTGCTCATGCCCCGACTGGACGGGCTGGGTCTGCTGAACGCCCTACGGGCCGACTTCCCGTTTCTGACCGTCATCTTGCTCACCGGGCACGCGACCGTGGAGACGGCAGTCACGGCGATGAAACACGGCGCGTACGACTACCTCACGAAGCCCGTGGATCTGCCGAGGCTGCGGATTCTGATCGAGAAGGCGTTGGAGAAAGGCGAGGCGCTGCGGGAGGTCACGGTCCTGCGCCGCCAACTCCAGGCGGTCTGGGGCACCCGGCATCTCGTGGGGAAGAGCCGGGTGATGCAGGAGGTTTTTCAACTGGTGGATCAGGCGGCTCCGACCTCCGCGCCGGTGCTGATTTCGGGGGAGAGCGGGACGGGAAAAGAGCTGGTGGCCCGCAGCCTTCACGAGCTCTCGCCGCGCAATGGCGGACCCTTCGTGGCGGTCAACTGTTCGGCGATTCCCGAGACGCTCCTGGAAAGCGAGATCTTCGGCCACGAGCGCGGCGCCTTCACGGGTGCCCTGGAGCGACGCTTGGGGTGCTTCGAGCTCGCCCACGGCGGCACGCTTTTTCTGGACGAGATCGCCGAGATGGGTCCGGGCACCCAGGCAAAGTTTCTGCGTATCCTGCAGGACGGCGTGGTCCGGCGCCTCGGCGGAAAGATCGAAATTGCGGTGGATGTCCGGGTGCTCGCGGCCACGAACCGAGAGCCGATCCAGGCTATCAGGGATGGCGGACTTCGCGAGGACCTGTACTACCGCCTGAACGTTTTCAGCCTGGCCCTCCCGCCGCTCCGGGAGCGGCGGGAGGACATCCCGCTGCTCGTGGAAGCGTTCATCCAGGAATTCGGTCGGAAGTACGCCAAGCCCGTTCGCGCCGTCGACCCCGTGGTGGAGCGGATCCTGCTGTCCCACCCGTGGCCGGGAAACGTCCGGGAGCTCCGGAACACCATCGAACGCGCCTTCATCGTCTGCGACGGAGAGTTGATCGGCCCCCAGCATCTCCCGCCGGGCCTCACATACTCCGCCGTCGGGTCGGAGACCGACGCCGTCACGTTGCAGGTCGGCGTGACGGTGGAGGAGGCGGAGCGGGCCCTGATCCTGAAGACGCTGGCCTCCGTCGGAAACAACAAGGCACGGGCGGCGGGCATCCTCGGGATCAGCATCAAGACGCTCCACAACAAACTGCACCGTTACGGGACGTAGATGCGTTTCCGTCTCAAAACAAAAGACACGCTCGCCGTGACCGCGTTCACCGTTTTGATCGTGGCTGCGGCCACCGTGTTGCATTTCTTTCAGCTCACGCGGGTCAGCATTCAGGGGGCAATCAACCAGGCCGAATTGGTCGCCCAGCAGATCTACGCCCAGAACCGCCGCGCCCTGGCGCGGGCACCGGGCAAAGACCCGTGGGAAGTGTTGCGAGGCGACGGCGATCTCCGGAGTCTTCTCGACGACAGCGTGGGGTACTCCACGGGTATCCTGTATGTCTTGCTGGCGGATCCCACCAACACCGTCATCCTGCACAGCGAGGCGCGCAAAGAGGGAACGGTGATCCCGCCGCGGCTGAATCTGCGCAGCATCCTGGGGGCCAATGCGATCAGGCGGTTTCTCCTCACGTATCGGGCCGGCGCGACGTACGAGGTGACGTTGCCGGTGCAGCTGAACGAACGACCGTTCGGCAGTATTCGGGTGGGACTTCCGACCAGCTTGCTGCGCCGCGAGGTCAACGCCTCGCTCCTCCGAGGGTTGAGCCTCGCGGGAGTCGTGCTGCCGGTGGCGTGGCTTGTGGCAATCGGACTGGCCCACGGCGCGCTGAAGCCGATTCGACAGCTGACGCGCGATGTCGAAGGACTCCGCCAGGGGAAAGTCCTCGCGGGTTCGGAGCTCGACGGTGAAGAGGAGTTCAAGGAGCTCGCAGCGCAACTGCAGCTGCTGAGCCAACAACTGCAGTCGGACCGCCTGAGGGGACTCGGGGACAACGTGCACGTCCAGCAGGTAGTGGATCAACTGGAGGACGGGTGTATTTTCCTCACTCGGGACCGGCGCGTGCTTTTTGTCAACAAGGCGGCCGAGGTCGTCTTGGGCAAGCCGACCCGGCAGATTCAGGGGTGGCGGGTGGACGAGGCCCTGGAGCCGTCCCACCCTCTCCGGCCGATACTCAGCGAGGACGAGGACGGCGGCGGCCGCCGGAGCACCACCATCGTTCTGCGCAGGGACGGGAAGCCGCGAGAATTGGTCGTGTCGCGGTTTGCCGTGGCGGATGCCGAGCGGTCCATGGGCACCATGGTGCTTTTGAAAGATCTGGAGTCGATCAAGACGTTGCGATCGCTCCTGAGCTATTCCACCAAGCTGGCAAGCCTCGGTCGGCTCACATCCGGAGTGGCGCACGAGGTGAAGAACCCGTTGAACGCCATGACCATCCACCTGGAACTCCTGAAGGACCGGCTGGGTGCGTCCAGAGAGGTGGTCCAGGAGAATCTGGATGTCATCGGCACCGAAATCAAGCGTCTGGATCGAGCGGTCCAGGGCTTTCTCAAATTCGTGCGACCACAAGAGCTGGCGCTGTCGTCCGTTGATCTGAACGGGCTGCTCCGCGAACTGGAGGCGCTCCTTTCCCCCGAGTGGCAACCCGTCGGCGTGCGATTCGTGGCGGAGCTGGATCCCGCGCTGCACTCTATCCGAGCCGATGAGGAACTGCTGAGGCAGGCCTTCATGAATATCCTCCTCAATGCGTGTCAGGCCATGCCGAGTGGGGGGGCCGTCCGAATTTCTACGGCGTTCGATCAGGGGGAGTACGCACGGGTGACGATCGCGGATGAGGGGAACGGCATCCCTGCGGAGGATCTCGAAAAGATTTTTCGTCTGTACTACACGACCAAGCCCGGCGGAACCGGGATCGGCCTTTCCGTGGTGTACCGGATCATCCAGCTGCACGACGGAAGCATCGATGTCAGATCCGAGGTCGGCAAAGGGACGACCTTCGACGTCCGCCTGCCGCTGGGATAGGCCTCGAACAAACGGGAATGGATATGGTGGCGGCCATACAACGCTGTCTGGCAAAAAAAATCTGCGTGCCTGGCCTGGTGGCGGCGATCGTCATGGGTGCGAGCGGCTGCACCACGACTCCGTCGATCTATTCGCCCCCGCCCGCCCCCAAGGCCCCCGTGCCTCCACCCGCTCCGCTTCCCCCAAAGACAGAGCCGGTCGCGCCGACGCCCATCAAAAAACAGCCGGAGCCTCCTCAACCTCCCGCAAAGGAACCGGAGGCGCCGCCCGCCAAGAGAGAGGTTCCGCCTCCCCCGACGAGGACGCC
>JAKPQH010000213.1 GCA_029580855.1 bacterium
TGGCGAGATTGTTCGCCTGTACCAGCGCCCAGGACGTCACGCCGTAGCGCAGCGCGATGGCGCTCAGCGTCTCCCCCGGTCCGACGGTGTGCAGCTTTCCCGTGGCGGCGACCGGTTGTGCGGGGGCGGGCGCCTCGCTGCCGGCGGTGGGGATCACCAACCGCTGCCCCACATAGACGAGGTCGTTGGAAAGCCCGTTCGCCGCTTTGAGGGCGGGCACCGTCACGCCGTAGCGCAGGGAAATGCGGAACAGGTTTTCTCCCGGCTGGACCACATGGATCGTCTGGGTTTGCGCTGGGGGGGCGGCGGCGACGGGCGACGCGATCAGCAGTCCCATCATAGCGCCCAGCAGGAGCCATCCCATCCAACGCTTCATCATGCCTCCCCCATTACCCATCCCCCCATTACCCATGACTCATCGCGGGACAAACCGACCGCTGCCCTCCGCGCCCAGGAAGACGCCGTCGCGTACCAGCACTTCGCCGCGCCGAATCGTGGCCACGACGCGCCCTTTGACTGCCAGTCCCTCGTAAGGAGTGTAACCGGCGCCGCTGTGCAGCGTCTCCGCGCTGAGGAGGCCCGTATACGCCGGATCGTAGAGCACGAGGTCGGCGTCGGAGCCGGGGAGCAGCGCGCCCTTGCGGGGCCAGAGATCGTAGATCCGCGCGGGATTGGCGGCGAGCAGACGGGCGACATCGGGCCACTCCAGATAGCCGCCGCCGATGCCGTAGGTCACCGTGAGCGGGAGGAGCGTCTCGAGCCCGGGCAAGCCGCCCGGCGTCTGGGTGAAATCATCTACGGCGAGTTTCTGCTCGCGGGTGTAGGCGCAGTGATCCGTCATCAACATGTCCACCGCCCCCGCGGCGACCATTTCCCAGAGCGCTTCTGGCTCGCCGGGGGCGCGCAGCGGCGGCTGGAGGATGTAGCGCCACGGCTCGCTGCCCTCGTACACGCGATCGTCCAGGATGAGATATTGTGGCGCCGGCTCACAGAAGGCGGCCTGTCCGGCGTCGCGCGCCCGCGCCA
>JAKPQH010000214.1 GCA_029580855.1 bacterium
CGACCTGTTTCCTCTCCAGGCGCAGGTCTCCGGGGCAGAGGCGCTCCTCGCGCCGGCCGTCGCCGAAAGCCTTCCTGAGTTCCTCTTCCGGTTCGGGAACCCAGCGCTCGCCGTCCCATATCGCTCCACATCGAGGGCAGAGTTTCATCGGCCGCCTCCCTTGTCTCCTTCGACGAACACCCGCGGCACCCGCGAGCTGATCATGCAGACAATCTCGTAGTTGATCGTCCCCATCTTCGCGGCTACTTCTTCGGCGGTGATCCGCTCGCTCCCCTCGGCCCCGATGAGAACGAAAGGTGAGCCCGGCGCGGCATCCTCGTCACCGAGGTCGGCCATGCAGACGTCCATGCAAACGGTCCCCACCAGCGGCCTCCTCCGGCCGCCGACAAGGACGTCCGCCCTGCCGGAGAGCAGCCTCGACCACCCGTCGGCGTACCCGACGGGAAGCGTGACGATCGTCGAGGTTTTTTCCGGGGCGTAGGTGAGCCCGTAGCTGATGCCCTCGCCCGCAGGGACCGTCTTCACGAAAGACACTTCACCGCGAAGCGTCAGGGCGGGCTCCAGGCCGGGCACACCGCCCGTAGACTGCGACGGGTCCAGCCCGAGCATCGCGATCCCGACACGCACCATGTCGTAATGGCTCCGGGCCTCCGACATCAGCGCGGCGCTGTTGGCGGCGTGCCTCACGAGCCGGCGGCCCAGCGCCATGTCGGCGGCGGCGGCGGCGCCTTCGAAGCGATCGAGCTGTTCGGCGGTGAAAGGGTGTCCGGCCCTGTCCGCCACTGCCAGGTGGGTGTAGATGCCGGTAACCTCAACTCCTTCGAGCCGGTCGATGGCGGCCGCGAACTCCGCGGTCTTCTCCGGGGGGACCCCCACCCTGTGCATCCCCGAGTCCACCTTCACGTGGACCGCGGCCTTCCTGCCCAGCGCGTCCGCCGCGCCCGCCAGCGCGCGGGCGTACTCCTCGGTGTAGACCGAGCATACGACGTCCGCCTCGACGGCCCCGCGCGCGCCGCTCGCCGGCGGCTCGAACAACAGGTACACCGGGCAGTCGATCCGGGCCGCCCGGAGCTCCAGGGCCTCTTCCAGGAGCGCAACGCCCAGGCAATCGGCCCCCGCTTCGAGCGCCGCCCCGGCCACAGGCACCGCTCCGTGGCCGTACGCGTCGGCCTTCACCACCGCCATGAATGCGCAACCGGCCCCGGTGATCCCGCGCAGATGGCCGACGTTGTGCCGGATGCGGTCGAGGTCCACCTCGGCCCACAGTGGCCTTACGACTCCGCCTCCCGGCGAGCCCCGCCTGCCTTCGCCCGCCCGGCTCATTCCTCCTCCGTCCCCAGGACGGGGATGTCCCTGCTGATCAACCTGACAATGTCGGCCATGGTCAGCATGCCGACCAGCCGCCCGTCTTCGAGCACCGGCAGCCTCTTGAGCTTCCGGCGGGTCATGAGGGTCGCGGCGTGCTCGACGGTCTCACCGGCATCTATGGTCACCACGTGCTCGCTCATAACCTCAGCGGCGGTCGCGGCGACGGCCCTGCGAAACTTTTCCTCGAACCTGTGCAGGCTGCCGGGCACGAACACGTACCCTGACAGGAAGCTGACGAACGAGGGGAACTCGACGTCGGACTCCTGCACGACCAGGTCGCTCTCGGTGACGATCCCCAGCAGGTCGCCCTCCTCGTTCACCACCGGCAGCCCTCCGACGCGGCTGTCCACCATGATCTTCGCCACGTCGGTCACGCTCGTATCGGGATAGACGGTTATCGGGTCGCCTGTCATCGCCTCTTCGACCAGCACTTCTCTCATTCAAGACCACCTTTCTTCCGGCACCCTGCGCAGCGCCAGGGGCAGGTGCCTTGCCACATCCCCGGCGGTCATCCCGACCCGGCCCTCCATCCGGGCGGCGAGGTCGCCCGCGTATCCGTGGAACCACGCGGCGGCGACCGCCGCCTCGAGAACTCCAAGGCCCTGTGCCAGCATCGAGGCCACACACCCGGTGAGCACGTCGCCCATCCCCGCGGTAGCCATCCCGGAGTTCCCGGTGGGGTTCACGTAGACGTCTCCGTCCGGCCCCGCCGTCACGGTCCCGGCCCCCTTGAGGACCACCACCGCTTCCCAATCCGCCGCCGCGCGCCGGGCGGCGCCTATCCTGTCCCTCTGCACCGCCTCCGTGTCGGTGCCGAGCAGCCTGGCCATCTCCCCGGGGTGCGGCGTGAGCACCAGGGGGTGCCGCCGTTTCGTTAAAGCGTCCGTCGAGCCGGCCATGGCGTTCAGGCCGTCGGCGTCCAGCACCAGCGGGGCTTCGATTCCCGCGACCAGCCGCCTGGCGAGGTCCCGGGCTTCCGGCTCGGTGGACATTCCCGGCCCCAGGGCCACGGCTGAGGCGTTCCGGCCGCACTCCATGAGGACGTCCGCCGCCTCCAGGGACAGGCTCCTCCGCCGCCCCTGGGCCACCGGCACCGTTATGACCTCGGTCAGCTTCGTCTCCATGATGTCGCACAGGCCCTCGGGAACCGCGGCCCTGACCAGGCCGGCGCCGCTTCGCAGCGCCGCCTGCGCGCAAAGAGACACCGCGCCGCTCATGCCCGCCGACCCCCCGATGACCAGCACGTTCCCGCACGTCCCCTTGTGGGCGTCGGGTGGCCGGTGGGGCAGAAGGCCGTCCGCCTCCTGCTCGGTGGTCACGAATATCCGCGAGTCGGGCACATTTTCGACGAGCCTGTCGGGAATGCCGATGTCGACTACGTCCATCTCACCGACGTGGCCCGCTCCGGGAAACTGGACCAGCCCCACCTTGGGCGCGGCGAACGTCACCGTCTTCTCCGCAACCACCGCCGGGCCCGCGACCGCGCCGGTGTCGCCCTCCACGCCGCTCGGTATGTCCACCGCCAGCACCGGCCTGCCGGAGGCGTTCACCGCGTCGATAACCCCGGCGAAAACGCCGGAGGCGGGGCCCTTGAAGCCGGTCCCGAAGAGGCAGTCGATTATCAGGTCGAACGTCGGCGCCGCCCGGGCGAACTCCGCGACCTCGCCGGGGTCGCTGAGCCACTGTACGACGACAGGGGTTCCCGGCAGGCGCTCGAAGTTCGCGCGGGAATCCGGCGACAGGCAGTCCGGCCTCGTTGCCCCCACCACGCAGACGGACGCCTCGAACGAGGCGGAGAGGCGCCGGGCTGCTACCAGGCCGTCGCCACCGTTGTTGCCCTTCCCGCAAACCACCGCGACCCGCCGCCCGGCACCGCAGGAGAGCATGTCCCTGGCGGCGCGGGCAACCCCCTCGCCGGCCCTTTCCATCAGCTCGAGCGAGGGAATGCCCTCCTCTTCGACGGCCATGCGGTCTATCCGCGCCATCTCCGACGGGAGGACGACCCTCAACGCGTCACACCACCCTCGCGTTCCGACTGATTCGATTTCAACCGTCCTCGCTCCCTTCACGCCGGACCATCCCGCGCAGCCTGCTGAACACGGACTCCTTCTCCGTGGCGAGCCGGGCGGCCATGAGGTAACCGGCTCCGAGGAGGGCCGCCCCGGTGATCGACAGCACCGGCACCGCGGCCCAGAGGGGGGGCAGCATTGCCTCCAGGATGCTGGGCACACGCCCGAGGGGCAGCACCAGCAGCAGAGCCGCCAGGAAGAAGATCGCGCTCGTCCCGCCCATGCACAGGCCCATCCCCCGTATCCCCCGGTCCCAGCCGCCGTCTCTCCCGGTCATCCTGCTGGAGAGCACCCCCCCGGAGGCCAGCGCGAACCCGGTCAGGACCCGCGCCGAGTTAGTGTAGAGCAGGATGCCCAGGTAGTACCCGACCCTCCTGGTGCCTTCGGCGGCGGACGCCATGGGCAACACCGCCGGGAAGTGCTTCACCGAGTTGGCCATGTCCACCAGGCATATCAGGAGCAGGCTCGAGCCCAGGATCAGGAACACGTGGGCAAGCCAGTTCACCGGCTGTCGTCCGGAACCCGGAACCCCGTCCCCCCGGCCTTCTTCCGGCACACCCGCGAACCCCGGCGGCTCGGATCCGGAACCCCGGCCCCAGACGCCGGCGCCCGGCGATGTCCGCGACGGACCTCTTCCTTCCACCAGGGGGACGCCGCAGATGTGACACTCCGAGCAGCCGCACCTCTGTTCGCGTCCACACTCAGGGCAGTAAGCCATGTCATCAATCCCGCCGGCGCATCACTCGACGGTCACGGTCTTGGCCAGGTTCCTCGGCTGGTCGACGTTGCACCCCCGCATCTTCGCGATGTGGTAGGCGAGCAATTGCAGCGGCAGCACGGTCAGCAGAGGCGAGAGCATGTCGGAGGTGTCGGGCACCCACAATACGTCGTCGCACAGCTCCGCCATGAAGTCGTCGCCTTCCGTGGCCACCGCGAGGACGGGCGCACCGCGCGCCTTGACCTCCTCGATGTTGCTGACCATCTTCTCGTAGACGGAATCCCTGGGCGCCAGCGCGACCACGGGAACGTTCTCGTCGAGCAGCGCGATCGGCCCGTGCTTCATCTCGCCGGCGGGGTACCCCTCGGCGTGTATGTAGGATATCTCCTTGAGCTTGAGCGCCCCCTCCATCGCGATGGGGTAGCTCACGCTCCGCCCGAGGAAGAGGAAATCGTCGCGGTCGTGGTAACGACGCGCCGCCGCGACAACCGCGCTGTCGTCCTCCAGCACCCTGCGCATCAAATCAGGCATCTCCCGAAGCGCCGCCACGTTCTTCTCGTACCTGGCGTCACGCAGGTGTCCCCGCAGCCTGCCCAGGCGCATCGCCAGCAGGTAGACCGCGGTCATCTGGGCGCTGAACGTCTTGGTCGCCGCCACCCCTATCTCCGGGCCGGCGTGCGTGAAAATGGTGCCGCCGGCTTCGCGGGTCATCTGGCTGCCGACGGTGTTCACGATAGCGATGACCCGGGCTCCCCTGCGCCGGGCCTCTCTGACCCCCGCAAGGGTGTCCATCGTCTCGCCGGACTGGCTTATCGCGACCACCAGGTCGTCGGAGGTCACCACCAGGTTCCTGTACCTGAACTCCGAGGCGACCTCTATCTCCACCGGGAGCGCCGCCCAGCGCTCGAAGAGATACCTGGCGAGGAGGCCGGCGTGGAACGCGGTGCCGCACGCGACCACGACTATTCTGCGGAGGCAGCGGTCGGCTTCGGCCGAGAGTTCGAGCTCCTCCATCTCGATCTCGCCGTCTTCGTTGAACTTGTCACCCATCGTGTCGGCGACGGCCTGTGGCTGTTCGTGGATCTCCTTGAGCATGAAGTCCTCGTAACCGCCCTTCTCGGCGGCGTCGAGGTCCCAGTCCACGGTCACCGGATCGCGGACGACCTCGAGGCCCTCCAGCGTGGTCACGCCGTAACCGTGCAGGTCCACCGAGAGGATCTCGTCGTTCTCGAGGTAGATCACCTCCCTGGTGCTTGCGAGGAAAGCGGGCACCGCCGAGGCGATGAAGTACTCACCCTCGCCGAGCCCCAGGCACAAGGGGCTGTCCCGCCTGGCGGCCACTATCGCACCCGGCTGGGCCGCGTGGACCGCGACGACGGCGAAGG
>JAKPQH010000215.1 GCA_029580855.1 bacterium
CTCAAGCTCACCGACGACCAGTGGCGGCGGATCACCCTCTGGCTGGACCTGAACTCCAACGAGATCGGCTGGATCGGCAACGACCGCGCCCAGATCGCCGCCCAGAAACAGGGCCAGGCGCTTTGGCCGCCCGTGGACGTCGACCCGGGCCACCCCACCGGCGTGGAGAGGGATCGCCCGGTGCGGATGAGGTGACCTGAGCGAATGTGGCGGCCCGATTTTCGCTCCGGCGCAGGTGCGTTCTGGTACAATACGGACGATGCTTCCGATGCCCTCGAACATCAGTCTGCTGGACAGGATGGTGCTGGCCGTGGAACGGGTGCGTGATCGACTGCTGCGGGCGGCGGCGGCGCTGGAGGCGGCTGGGGTTCCCTACGCTGTTGCCGGCGGAAACGCCGTCGCCGCGTGGGTGGCCACGGTGGATACCGCCGCCGTGCGCAACACCCAGGATGTGGACATCCTCCTTCGACGCGACGACCTGGATGCCGCGGGCGAGGCGCTGGAGAAAGCGGGGTTCGTTCGCCGTCACGTCGCGGGCATGGACATCTTCCTGGACGGCCCCGATGCCAAGGCCCGCGACGCCGTGCACGTGGTGCTCGCCGCGGAGAGGGTCCAGCCGGAGTATCCGGTGGCGGCCCCCGACGTGAGCGAATCCGCTCGCCCGGGCGAGGGGCAGATCTGCGTGCTGGCCCTGGAAGCACTGGTACGAATGAAGCTCACGTCGTTTCGGCGAAAGGACCAGGTACATCTTCTGGACCTGCTGGAGGTCGCCCTGATCGGACCGGACTGGCCCGCCCGCTTCGAGTCGCCCCTGGCTCAGCGCCTTCAGGAACTCCTTGACTCGCCGCAAGACTGACAGGACACTCGATTGGACGGTGCTGAGCGGCAGCGTACGGGGGGAATCATGCTCGCCATCTACTAGCGGAGAAATGCCATGTTCACACAGCCGCACGTCACGCGAAGACAGGTCCTCGGGGCTGCGATGGCCGGCGCATCGGGCCTCGTCGCCGGAGCGATCCTTCATGCAGGCGAACCGCAGAAGGCCCCAGACAACACCCCAGCCGCCGCGCACCCCAAGGTCCAGGGACCGTTTCCGATTCTGTCGACGCCCTTCACGGACTCGGGTAGCGTGGACTTCGACGTGCTGGCCAGGCAGGCGCGATTCGTCGACTGGTGCGGGTGTCCGGGGATGATCTGGCCGCAGTCGGGCGACAGCGTCGACCTGCTGACCCGGGACGAGAAGCTCCAGGGGATGGAGGTGCTGGCGAAGGCGGCTGCCAACTTCCGCACGGCGCTGTGCCTCGGCGTGCAGGGCAAGGACACAGCCGACATGCTGGTCTACGCCAGGCACGTCGAGAAGCTGGCGCCGACGGCGATCATCTCGCGGCCGCCGGACTCGGGCAAGACGGAAGACGACATGCGCCAGTATTGGCGGGCGCTGGCGGGCGTCGCGCGTCGGCCCGTGATTATCCAGACCACCGGCGGCGTCGCGTACAAGGGGCCGACCCCCTCGGTGCAGCTCCTGATCGAACTGGCCAGGGAGTTTCCGTGCTTCGGGTACGTCAAGGAGGAGGCCGGTCCGATCATCTCGCGGACGCGGGCCCTGGTGGCGGCGCAGCCGCCCATCCGGCGCGTGTTCAGCGCCCGCGGCGGGCTGGGGTGGCTGTACGAGTCGCGGCTCGGCAGCCGGGGCCTGATCACCGAACGGGCCGTCTACGCGGACCTCCTCACCCGCATCTGGGACCTCCAGCAGAGCGGGTCGGACCCCGCGACGCTCAAAGACGCGTACGGCAAGTTCCTGCTGATGACGAACCTGAGCCAGACGCATCCGGGCGGCTCGCTGCGCGGCCCGCACCTGCATGTCTGGAAGAAGCGCGGCGTGTTCCGGAACATGATCTCGCGCCACTACGGACCCGGCGGCAGCGTCCCCGCGAAGCCCGTCTTCTCGGAACTCAAGCTCAGCGAGGAGGACGTCGCCGAGATCGACTTCCGATTCGACGCGCTCAAGCCGTACCTCAAGCCCGGACCGTTCGCGTAGGCCCAGCCGCTCAGGGTTTGACAATCTCAAACGGAATCGCGGGCAGCGCGCCGAGCGGAACGCGGCGCTTGTTCTCCGGCACGTCGGCGGCGGCGCGTTGAACGAACGTCTCGACGATCAGATTGCCGACCAGGCCCGGTTTGATCTTGGCGGCGTCGACTTCTATCACGAGCGTTCGCCCGGTGAATTCCTTGAGCGTGATTCCGTCCGGCGCGCCGTTCAACGAGAAGGCGATCTCGCCAGCCATCGGCGGCGCCGGCACGCTCACCTCAACGCGAGCGGCGCCGCCAGGCGGGATCTTGAGCGGCACCGCGCTCACGATTCTCGCCGCGGCGTTCGGCGCCGCCCGGCCCCAGACAGCCACTTTCAGCTCCTGCGCGGGAACAAGGTGCCGGTAGGCAAACGCCTGCATCACGTTGTCCGCCGGAACAGCCGTCCGCACGATTCCGTTGGCGCGCCCCTCGATCTCCAGCGTCAGCGGCTCGGTCGTGGGCACCGGAGGCGCGCTCAACGTGAACCTCACGTGGTCTTGACCCGCCGGCACCTCGGCGCCGGTCAGGACAAAGCCCTTCGGCGCGCCTTTCAACGCCAGTGCAATCGGGGCGTCGAATCCGTCACGACGCACCGCGTACACGGTGAGCGCCGCGCTGGCGCCGGCGCGGACGTTGACGCTCGAAGGCGCAACCCGCAACGCGAAGTCCGGCTGCGGTGCGCTGATGCGCAGCCGGTAGGCGTGATCGGGCCCGCCCTTTCGCTGCGTGTCGCTGAGGTGAACGACGTAAGCGCCGTCCGCCGGCAGCGTGACGAAGATGCAGGAGTCGGCGTGGTGCGTGTTCAGCCCGGCGCCCTTGTCTTCGAAGTCGTCATTCGACGCGATCCGTTTGCCGGCGGCGTCGGTGAGCACCAACATGGAATCGAGCGGAGAGTCGAGCCGGCGAGCCACGACCTCCGCCACGACGCGCTGCCCGGCTCGCCCTTCGAACCGCAGCGCGTGCTGGTCGCCCGGACGTGCGATGCAGCCGTTGACAACGGCAGGCAGCGTGACGGCCTGAACGCCCGTCTCCACGCGGCCTCCGGGCAGGCGGCTCACGGCAAACGGCAGTTCTCCGATGCCGATTCGGTAGACGAAGTCCTCGCGGCCGCGATATAGCGAGTCCTGGACTTGGAGTTGGTACTCGCCGTCCTTCGGGACGTGGAAGGCGAACATCGGGTCGGCGTGCAGGCGGTTCTCCTCGGTCCACGCCACGTCCTTGCCTTGTGCGTCAAGCAGCGTCAGCTTCATCTGCACCCAGCCGGGCGAGGCGTCGGCGATGAACGGGATCAACTCCCGCGCCTTGACGATGAATGCCAGTCGCTGTCCTTGTTTCGCCGCGAAACGAAACCGATCCACCCCGCCGGGCTGGATCTGGCCGTTGACGGTGACCGGCCACGTGATGCGCAGCTCGTTCGGAACCGCACTGAGTTCGGGGTCCATGCTGCCGCGACCTTTGGGGATGTTCTTCCAGTCGCCCTTGCTGAATTCGGGCATCTGTCCGACGAAGAACACAAGCGGATTCGACAACCCAACCGGCGTACCGAGGCGGATTTCGCGCTGGCCGGGCGCCGCGTCGGGCGACACGGAAACCTCAAGCGTGACGAACTCGCTCAGCGCCGGGTTGGCCAGTCTTCGCCCGAAGCCGTCCAGCTTCCGCCGGATTTCCGAAGCCTGTTTCTCCTGCGAAGCCGTCAGGCCCGTCTTCTGACGTTTCTCGCGGAGCGCGGCGAGTTCTTCCACCAGTTGTTTCTGCTCGCCTGGGGTCACCTGACGGTCATGGCGCACAAACGCGGCTCGAATTCCGGCGCCGGAGAAGAATGCGCTGGTCGCACCCTCCAGCGAATGCCCGCCAAGCGTCACGGTGAACGTCGTGCCCTGTTGTCCGCCGGCGGGATAGACATAGCCGACATGCGGCACCCGCTGCGCCTCCGCCGCCAGCGGGAAGAGCAACAACACGCTCAGGCATCGCGATATCGTTCTTGGCATGGGCTTTGACCGGGAGCTTGACCGGGCTCTATTGAGCGACGGTTCCGGGGGAGTCGGGGGTAGCGGGCGGATATCCGCAGCCTTCCTGTCCGGCAGGCAGGCCCCTGCCTCACACGATCCGTCGCATTCTCAAAACAGTATATCCCCGCCCTGGGAAGGGACAAGCGTCAAGCGGGCGTGGGTTCTCAGGTTCGTCGCAGTCGCCGGCGCTTCGCGTTGAACGCGCAGCCGTCGCGGGGTACACTGCCCGCACGGTGGAGGCTGCCATGAAGATCCGACTGATCGCCGTTTCTGTCGTCGTTGCGTCGCTGGCTGCGTGCGCGGGGGCCCAGGACGTGCCCGCCCCGCTGGAGCCGGTCCGTTTCGCCCACGTCAAGCTCGACGGGTTCTGGAAGCAGCAGGTCAAGCGCCTGAGCGAGAAGTGGATCCCCCACTGCATCCGGCAGATGGAGGCCG
>JAKPQH010000216.1 GCA_029580855.1 bacterium
GATAAGCGTGAGGTCCCTGGTTCGATCCCAGGAAGGCCCACCAAAGTTCCCGCCACGCGAAAACCTGAGCATTTTTTCGCTCGAGGCGAAAAAATGGGGATGTAGCTCAGATGGGAGAGCACCTGCTTTGCAAGCAGGGGGTCAGCGGTTCGATTCCGCTCATCTCCACCACGAGATGGTATAAGCGCGTTTGAGTGTTCCCTGGATTACAGGGGATGTGCTCTTTGACAACTGAATAGCGATCGGGTGTCTTCTCTGTTTCACCGAACCAAAGTGGGGTCAAGCTACTAAGGGTATACGGTGGATGCCTTGGCACCAGCGGCGATGAAGGGCGTGGTAAGCTGCGATAAGCCCCGGGTAGTCGCACACAGACGCCAATCCGGGGATTCCCGAATGGGGCAACCCCCACCGGTTAATCCCGGTGGATCCTGCGCTGAATCCATAGGTGCAGGAGGCTAACGCGGGGAACTGAAACATCTCAGTACCCGTAGGAAGAGAAAGCAACCGCGATTCCCCCAGTAGTGGCGAACGAAAAGGGAATAGCCCAAACCGATGTCACGTGATAGCCCGCAGGCGTTGTGGCGTCGGGGTCGTGGGGCTCGACCGGTTCCGGCTGCGGCCGGGACGGGGAGTAAAAAATCTCAGGCCTAACTGAAGCGCCTGGAAAGGCGCACCACAGAAGGTGACAGTCCTGTAAGGTAAAGGCGTGAGACTCCTCGGGTCGGGATCCCAAGTACCACGGGACACGTGGAATCCTGTGGGAATTTGGGGGGACCACCCTCCAAGGCTAAATACTCGCTGGTGACCGATAGTGAACCAGTACCGTGAGGGAAAGGTGAAAAGAACCCCGAGAGGGGAGTGAAATAGTACCTGAAACCGTATACCTACAAGCAGTCGGAGCCCTATGTTCCGTCGCAAGATGGAACAGGGTGACGGCGTGCCTTTTGCTTAATGAGCCGGCGAGTTACCGTATGCGGCAAGGTTAAGCCGACCAGGCGAAGCCGTAGCGAAAGCGAGTCTGAACAGGGCGATTGAGTTGCATACGGTAGACCCGAAACCAGGTGAGCTATCCTTGACCAGGGTGAAGTGGCGGTAACACGCCATGGAGGCCCGAACCCGTTACGGTTGAAAACGTTTGGGATGAGTTGAGGATAGGAGTGAAAGGCCAATCAAACCTGGAAATAGCTGGTTCTCCCTGAAATAGCTTTAGGGCTAGCCTCGGATGGTCAGCAGCGGCGGTAGAGCACTGGATGAGCTAGGGCTCTTACCAGGGTACCGACCTCAACCAAACTCCGAATGCCGCTGACTAAAGTCCGGGAGTCAGACTGCGGGGGCTAAGCTCCGTGGTCGAGAGGGAAACAGCCCAGATCGCCAGCTAAGGTCCCAGAATGTAGGCTAAGTGGGAAAGGCTGTCACATCGCTTTGACAACCAGGAGGTTGGCTTAGAGGCAGCCATCCTTTAAAGAGTGCGTAACAGCTCACTGGTCAAGTGACGTGGCGCCGACAATGTAACGGGGCTCAAGCCTACTACCGAAGCTGCGAATTCCGCCGCAAGGCGGGATGGTAAGGGAGCATTCTGCCGCCAGTGAAGCCGGACCGGAAGGACTGGTGGAGGTTGCAGAAGAGATTATGCCGGCCCGAGTAGCGATAATCTCGGTGAAAAACCGAGACGCCGTAAGTCTAAGGTTTCCTGGGGAAGGTTAATCCGCCCAGGGTTAGTCGGTCCCTAAGCCGAGGCCGAAAGGCGTAGGCGATGGACAACAGGTCAACATTCCTGTACCACCGGACGACGACAAAGACGCGAAGGGGGGACGCAGGAGGGTAGGTCATCGCGCGATCGGATGTGCGCGTCTAAGCCTGTAGGGGGCTCCGATAGGCAAATCCGTCGGGGCGCATTCCCTGAGAGGTGATGGGGATTCTGACCTACGGGTCAGGAGAACTGACTGAGCCCACGCTGCCTAGAAAATCCTCTAGCGAGTCGTCAGGTGACCGTACCGCAAACCGACACAGGTAGACGGGGAGAGCATCCCAAGGCGCTCGAGAGAACACGCGTTAAGGAACTCGGCAAATTTTCCCCGTAACCTCGGGAGAAGGGGAACCGATCACCGTCAGTGGATTCGCACCATAAAGCGGTGGACGGTCGCAGAGAATCAGGCCAACCGACTGTTTACTAAAAACACAGGAGGGTGCTAAGCCGCAAGGCGCCGTATACCCTCTGACGCCTGCCCGGTGCCGGACGGTTAACAGGAGGGGTTAGCCGCAAGGCGAAGCCCTGAATCGAAGCCCCGGTAAACGGCGGCCGTAACTATAACGGTCCTAAGGTAGCGAAATTCCTTGTCGGGTAAGTTCCGACCTGCACGAATGGCGTAACGAGTTGGCCGCTGTCTCAACGCGTGGCTCGGTGAAACTGAAGTTCCGGTGAAGATGCCGGATACCCGCCGTTAGACGGAAAGACCCCGTGAACCTTTACTGTAGCTTGGCATTGGATTTTGGTGCAGCATGCGCAGGATAGGTGGGAGGCGTTGAAACCTGCTCTTCGGAGTGGGTGGAGCCAACCTTGAGATACCACCCTTGCTCCGCTGGAGTTCTAACCTACGTCTGTGATCCAGGTGGGGGACAGTGCCAGGTGGGCAGTTTGACTGGGGCGGTCGCCTCCTAAAATGTAACGGAGGCGCCCAAAGGTTCCCTCAGCACGGTCGGCAATCGTGCGTCGAGTGCAAAGGCATAAGGGAGCTTAACTGCGAGACCCACACGTCAAGCAGGTGCGAAAGCAGGGCTTAGTGATCCGGTGGTCCCGCGTGGAAGGGCCATCGCTCAACGGATAAAAGGTACTCCGGGGATAACAGGCTTATCGCGTCCAAGAGTCCACATCGACGACGCGGTTTGGCACCTCGATGTCGGCTCATCGCATCCTGGGGCTGAAGCAGGTCCCAAGGGTTGGGCTGTTCGCCCATTAAAGCGGTACGTGAGCTGGGTTTAGAACGTCGTGAGACAGTTCGGTCCCTATCTACGGTGGGCGTAGGAGATTTGCGGGGAGCTGTCCTTAGTACGAGAGGACCGGGATGGACGAACCGCTAGTGTCCCAGTTGTTCTGCCAAGGGCATTGCTGGGTAGCTATGTTCGGTCGGGATAAGCGCTGAAGGCATCTAAGCGCGAAGCCCCCCCCAAGATGAGATCTCCCTCCTGTCCGAAAGGCCAGGACTCAAGGCCCCTTGAAGACCACGAGGTTGATAGGCCGGAGGTGTAAGTCCCGTGAGGGATTCAGCTTACCGGTACTAATCGGCCGTGAGGCTTGACCTCACATTTCTTTTTTGATGCCTTACATCCGGGAAGCAGAGAGGCACCCGAACCGCTATTCCTTTTGCGTGTGTCCATGCGACGTGCTGTCGTTTTGCCTATGGTTTTGGGTTTGCTGACCGTGGCCGCGGGCGGATCGCCGGTGCGACCTTTCGCGACTGAGAGTACAGGCATCTCGGTGACCTCCAGCGTCGTGAGGAAGGCGACCAGGGTCGATGTAAATCGGGCGGGTCGTGACGAATTGAGTCGGCTACCCGGGATGACCCCAGAGGCTGCCGACCGGATCATCAAGCGGCGCCCGTATCGGAAACTGGACGAGTTGGTTGGCAAGAAGGCGATCGGCAAAAAACAGTTCGCGCAGATCCGGGATTACATCAGCGTCGGGACCGAAGGGATGTGACGAATCCCGAGGCGGCCCGATGTGATAGGTTTCCGGTGGCTATAGCGGAGGGGTCACACCCGTTCCCATCTCGAACACGGTAGTTAAGCCCTCCAGCGCCGATGATACTGCCCGGGCAACTGGGTGGGAAAGTAGGTCGCCGCCGGGATTTATTTGAAGAGCCCCATGCGAACAGCATGGGGCTCTTCGCGTTTGGTGCTCCGGGGCACGCCGGTGGGGCGTCGGCGTCGCCGCGGCATGGTCGGATGACACGGATACGTTCCTTTCGGTCCGAGAACCACGCATTAATTGACAGGTGTGCAACCGTTGTGTTAGACATAGGGAAACAACCGCACGGAAACACACATGCATTTTCTTTTTCGTGAGCAAAAGTTCCGATCGATTCTTTTTCGTTGCCTGCTCGCAGGTCTCGCCGTGGTCTCGTCTTTTGGGATTGGTCGCCAGGCGCTGGCTGGACCGTCCGAGGGCCGGTTTCAGCCCGTTTCTTCTACCTCCAAGAGGCTGGAGTCGGTGCGGGCGAGCATCCCCACGACTCCGATTCTCGGCGTCGTCACGAAGGTCCGCGTGGGAACCCATGAGGGATTCAAGCGGATCGTGTTCGACCTCGAGGGCCCGCAAGAGTGGTCCGTGGACCGGCCGCCCTCCGGTCCGATCCGCGTTGTCATCCCCGGCGTGGGTCTGGACGAGCGGGTGCGTCGGCTGGACTTCGCCCGCGGACCGGTGCGATCCATCCAGCCTATTCGCCGATCCGGCGGTGTCGAAATCCTGCTGTTCTGCGAACCGAGTCAGGTGAAGATCCGGACCCTGATGCTCGCCGATCCGCATCGGCTCGTCGTCGATGTCTTGCTTCCCGTCCCCGGCGACACCGAGCGCGCGGCCGCACAGGGGACCCCGGCGCCCCCCGATGAGCTCAATGCGCCGGCCACAGCCGGAGCGCCCAAGGCGCGCGCACCCGCCCCGTCGCCTGTCCTCGCACAGACGCCGCCGGCACCCCCGCGCGATCGGGCGCCGCGACCGGCCGCAACTCCGACCCAGCCCGCGAGGGAGCCGGCGGCCGATACAATCGCGAGTCCGTCCGCCGCCGATCCTGCGCAAACCCCACCGCTGACCATCGTCCTGGACCCAGGCCACGGCGGGCACGACACAGGCGCCATCGGGCCCAGCGGCCTCATGGAAAAAGACGTGGTGCTGGATCTCGCCCTCCGCCTCCGGCGGCTGCTCCAGCGGCAGCTCGGCGTCCGCGTTTTGATGACGCGCACCGACGACGTGTTCGTTCCGCTCCCGGAGCGGAGCGCATTCGCCAATCGCGTCAAGGCGGATTTCCTCATCAGCCTGCACGTCAACGCCGCCAACAAGCGCGGCGCGGTGGGCTTCGAGACTTTCTACTTCACGCGCGAGCCATCCGACAACGACGCGCGGGCATCCACCCAGCGCGAGAATCTGGTCATCGAGAACAACGGGACGCCCGGCAAGGACCTGGAGTCGTTGCTCAGGTCAACGCTCGCGGACATGGCCGTCACGCGCGACATGAAGGAATCCAGCAACCTGGCGGAGCGTATCCTGTCCGCGATGGAGAAGATCCTGCGGGTGGAGAACCGGGGGGTCAAGTCCGGCCCGTTCTACGTCTTGGCCACGGCCGCCATGCCCGCGGTGCTCGTGGAGAGCGCGTTCATCACGAATCCGAGAGAGGAACGCAAGCTGCAGCGCCAGGAGTATCGCGAGCAGATCGCGCGGGCACTCTTCGACGGCATCGCGGCCTACAAACTTCGGTACGAGCAGCGGCTGGGCCTGCGAAGCGCCCCGGCCGGCGTCGGGTCCTGAACCGTGTTCGCGGGATTGTGGCGTCGCGGCTCCGTGTGGCCTTGGTGCGCCCTGGGGCTCACAAGCTGCGCGATCGTCGGGGCCATTGCCTGGGAGGTGTGGCCTCGGACGGCGGACCTCTCCCTCGTGCGCCCGCGGGTGCAGGGAACGCGTGCGCCGTCGGCCGCGGTGCCGGAGCGCGTGCGTGTCCGTCTGTTCTTTCCACACGAGGCGAAAGGCAACCTGGTGGAGGAAGAGCGGATCGTCCCGCGACGATCCGCGCTCGCGGATCGCGTACGAGAAGTTCTTCAAGAGCTGACCCGGACGGACGGCACGGGTGCCGTGCCCGCGTGCCCGCCCGCGGCGCAGCTTCGCCGGGTCTTCCTGGACCAGTTCGGAATCCTGTATCTCGACTTCAACAAAGGGATCGAGACGCTGGCGGTGGGGAACGAGAGCCGCGCCGCGCTGGCCGTGTCCGCCATCGTTCTGAGTCTGGCGACCAATTTCAGCGAGGTGAAGCGGGTCCAGTTCCTCACGGAGGGCCACGACTGGTTCGCGCAGGTCGGGACCGTCGACCTGCGCCGGCCCCTGCAGCCCCAGTTACTCGAGGAGCAAACCCGCTCCACCGTCTCCGCACCGCCCGAGGGTACGCCGTGAGTGTCGGAGAATCTACGCCCTCGGATGCGACCTCGCGTCTCTCCAACATCGCACAAGGAATGGGGACACCATGCGGCCCGACGGGCGACAACCCAACCAGATGCGACCGGTCAAAATCACGCGGGATTTCTTACGCCACGCGGAGGGCTCGGTCCTGATCGAGGTCGGCGAGACCAAGGTCGTGTGCACGGCCAGCGTCGAGGACCGCGTCCCGCCGTTCCTCCGCGACACCGGGCAGGGGTGGGTCACAGCCGAGTATGGGATGCTCCCCCGCTCCACGAAGACCCGGACGTCGCGCGAGACCTCGACCGGGCGCCCGAGCGGGCGCACCTTCGAGATCCAGCGCCTTGTGGGGCGATCGCTGCGCGGCGTGACCAACCTCGCCGCGCTCGGCCCTCGGACCGTCTGGATGGACTGCGACGTCATCCAGGCGGATGGGGGGACGCGGACGGCGGCCATCACGGGGGCCTATATCGCCTTGGCCGACGCGCTGCACTATCTCCGCTCCAACGGGCAGATCTCCAGCCTGCCGCTCAAAGAGTTCGTGGCGGCGACCAGCGTGGGGGTGGTCGACGGGCAGCCGGTTTTGGACCTGTGCTACGCCGAGGACTCCATCGCCGACGTGGACATGAATGTGATCATGACCGGCGGCGGGAAGTTTGTGGAGGTCCAAGGCACCGCCGAGGAGACCCCCTTCGATCGGCCGCAGCTTGACGCCATGCTGAGCCTGGCCTCGGCCGGCATCCAGGAACTGATCGCGCTCCAGCGGCGCCTGCTCGCCGAGCGCTCCGCGAGCGCGCGATAGCGCGGGCCCGGACTTTTCTCGCCAAGACGCCAAGGGCGCAAAGAAGAACAGCCTCCGCCTCTCGCCATGGCGCGCTTAGGACGGAATTGTCGTCACGGCTCCTCAGTCCCTTGAGGGAAGAGCCATAGCCGTCTTGGCGGCCTTCGCGTGCGTGGCGAGAGCACTGCAACTTCGTCCAATCGTTCGGAAAGCTTCCAGTTTTCCTTCGTGCACGAATCTCCGCGTCCAGTGCGGCCCGCAAGGCCGTCGGCTCACCAGTTTCCGGCCCGACCGTCGGGAAAGTTTCCAATTTTACCCCAATGCCCGAAAACAGCCCCACCGAGCCACCTTTCCACCGGCGGCCTCGTAGTCCTTGAAATCATTCACGAATATGAATCACGAGCCTCTACCGCGTACGGCTCCGCAGGGCCAGGCACGGTTTATGCTTTCCATAGCGTAACGAAGGCTTTCTTGCAGGGGAGGGTGCGCCCATGGCGGCTTTCCCCTCATGGGTATGTGACGCCCCCGGGTGACCACGGCAGTGGTCGGCGGGGGCGTTTGTGTTTCTGTGAACGCTCCATTGTGGTTGTAGCAGAACGGGGAGAACACAACCATGAAACGGCTCCGGAGTCTCTTACCCATCTGTTGTTGCCTTGTCCTCATGCATACCCCTGCGGTCGCCACCGTGGTGTACGACAACACGGCCTACCCGACCGGCGAGTCAGTGGGGCCGGACACGGCGGTGTATGAATTGGGGGAAAGCATAACCCTTGCCGGGACGGAGCGGGTGGTTACCGATTTTCTCTTTGGGTACACTTTGCGTGTCTTCGAGTCGGCAACGGCCATCGTACGCTTCTATGAGGGGGGGATGGGTCTGCCCCTCTCTTCGAGCCATTCTTCAGGAGCGATGCCATCACCATAACGCGGGACGGAGACCGCGCGTCTCTGACAGGCCTATCGGTGACCGTTCCCGATACCTTCACATGGACCGTCGAGTTCTCCGGTATTTTTCCGCAAGTTAATGGCGCGCTTAGGGTGGCCAGTCCTCCGACTGTTGGGTCTTCAGACTCAGGGTCTGCATGGGAATGGACCGTCACCGGCTGGATACCGATTACTGCGACTGGACCGCTCGATTTTCTGGCTCGCGTGAGCGCCGAAGTCACTGCCCCTGTCCCGGAAGCCTCCACACTTCTTGTCGTCGGCTCCGGAGTCGCATGGTGGTTGGCTGGGCGGGCCTGGCGGCGGCACCGCAAGTAGGCTGCAGAGGAATGACGCCGCCGGCATCATTCGACACCCTCGACGACCATGTCGAAGGGCAGCCGGGGCGTTTGTGGTTTTACGAGGACGTGGTCTGACAAAAAACTCCGACGAGCAAAAAGACCATGACGCACCTGCGTGAGAAGAAAACTCGTATCGGCCATCTGTAGAACGAGAGAGTAGACCGGACAGGAGATTAGTTTATGAAAAAACCGCGGCTTGATTTCGTGGGCTCTTGTGCGTCAAGAATGGCGCTGGCCGCCCTCATTGCTGGCTTGGCGGCATGGACCGCAGGGCCAGCAGGTGCTAGCTTGATCCTGCAAGACCAGTTCTCACAGCTCAACCAGGTCTACGAGAATCAACGAATCGGACAGAGTTTCACGGCCGAGGATGCACACATCCTGTCGATTGGCTTCCGCTTTGAACCGATAAACCCCGACCACGCGAGCGCAGAGCCGCTGACGATCACCCTGCACGAAGGGGCCGGCTTTGCAGTCCTGCTCTCGGCGCTACCTCGATCGATCCGTCTGCTGGCTTCGTTGGCTTTGCGGATGCGGATTTCAGCGCCGTGCTGCTCACGGTCGGGGCCGAGTACACCCCTGAGATCAGCACGCTCACCACCAGCACCTATTGGGGGGTTTGGTCGAAGCTGTGGCCCGACGTGTCCGACGACACGTACCCGGGCGGCGTCATGTACATGCGGGGATTCGCGGGTCCCAGTTCCGACCTGACGTTTCGAGTGATTCCGGCCGCTGTCCCCGAACCCTCGATGCTCCTTGTCTGGGCCTCCGGCCTGGCGATGCTTGGCGGGGTGGCGTGGCGGCGGCATCGCAGCTAGCTTGCGGATGATTCGCACCGTCGGCAGCATTCGGCTCCCTCGGTGATTACGCGAATGGTCGGCGGGCGTGTTTGCTGCTTGTCAGGGCTAAGATTTCGCAAGCTTTATCTTGCCGTGTGGAGGTGTGAGATGGAAAGGCCAAGGCGGTATGTGGGGCTGGCCCTTTCAATCGTTCTGCTCATTGCCTTCTCGTACGGATCTGCAGAAGCCACGACTATAGAAATAAAGAATTTCGCAGATTTTCCCGCCTACCCATACAATACCGCTGCGTACATGGACAGCGGGGCTTATGTTGGATGTGGGCCAACGACGGGGGCCATGATCTTGGGTTATTTTGAAAATACGTACGGCCCCACTAATCTGCTGACTGATCCGACCCCGGCGGGCGTGAACCAAGGGCTTGCGACAGCCTGGGCACTCCACAGTAGCACATACTTGAATACACATCCCGATGGCTTGGGCGATATTTATGATGTGAGGCCAGGGATGGAAGGTTACGTCGCGAGCAGGGGTCCACAGGTGATCGGAGGACAAACGGTTATATACAGCCTTGATGTCGTGATCCACGTTGGGCCTACCTATGACGCAACCCACCCCGGAAGTTGGACAGGAGCCCCAGACGGCTATAACTCCTATGGCCCGTTTGGTGATGCTTGGACCAACGATGCCACGTTCTACGCGCAAAACGCCTCCGGTGGTTGGTATATTGATGACACAGCATTCTACACACAGACCTCCGCATGGCTCTCCGATGGTATTCCTGTATGGTTGACTATTGACCAGGACGCCGCGTACGGGGGCGATCATTGGGTGCCGATGGTGAAGGTTGATGACGCGGGACACTACTATTACTATGACACGTACAGCGGAACTTTGCAGTCAGCCAATATTGCCTATGTCGGTGAATACGGATATGGAGGAACGCATGCCATTAGCGCGGTGCGCACCGTCAGCCTGGGTGCCGTGATTTCTGGTGGGGGTGGAGAGGTTCCGGTCCCCGAACCGTCCACGCTTCTTCTCGTCGGCTCCGGAGTCGCATGGTTGTTGGCTGGGCGGGTGTGCCGGCGGCGCCGTCGCGGGTAGCGGGGTTCACGATAGGAGGACACCACGAGCGCCGGGGCTTCCTCGGCGCTCGTGGTGTTTCTGGGGGTCGCACATCTTCCTGACAAACGTTTCGAGTGACTGTTGTGAGTCTCAACGTGCAAGCCCTTGGTGGCCGGCCACCGCGCCTCCTCCTTTCCGGTTGCGCCCGGGTTACGTCCCGTGGTAAGAAATGCCGTGTGCTGCAATCTCATACTTCGTGCGTTCGATATTTTTGGGCGCGGCCGGTTTTAGTTTCTTGACAAACCTACCCCCCACCCATAAAATCACGCTGGTCGTCGCAAGCGGTAATCGCGCGAAATACAAAGAGATTGCCGCCTTGCTGCGAGGGCTGGACGTACGCATCGTGCCGCTCGACCGGGTCGGGCCTGTTAGGGTGCCTCCGGAGGGCGGCGCCTCGTTTCTGGAGAACGCCCGGTGCAAGGCCGTGACCGTGGCGACGGCCACGGGGCGCGTGGCACTGGCCGACGACTCGGGTCTCGAGGTCGACGCGCTGGGCGGCGCCCCGGGCGTCCTGTCGGCGCGGTTCGGGGGTCCGGGCAAGACCGACGCCGAGAGATACCGACTGCTCTTGGACAAACTCAGAGGGGTCCCTCCCGACAGACGGACGGCCCGATTCCGCTGCGTGATCGCCGTCGCGGAACCCGGCGGCGCGGTGCATTTTTCCGAGGGGACGTGTGAGGGGAGGATCACCGACACCCCGCGGGGGTCGCACGGTTTCGGGTACGATCCGGTCTTCGAGGTCCCTTCGCTCGGGCGGACGCTGGCCGAAGTCGGCCCGAGCGTCAAGAACCGCCTAAGCCATCGCGCGCAGGCGGTGCGCGGGGTCCGGGCGATTCTGAAGCGGATCCTGTCCTCGCCGGGCGCGGCGGCGCAGGACTGAGACGTCTCGGGGCGTGGCGCAGCCTGGTAGCGCACCTGCTTTGGGAGCAGGGAGTCGGAGGTTCAAATCCTCTCGCCCCGACCAGGGGAGGGGTTGTGACCGGCGGAATGCGAATTGCGGAACGAAGCGATGGGGGTATACATTTCGAACTCCGCAATCCGCATCGCGTTATGCGCCTGTAGCTCAGCCCGGATAGAGCAACGGCCTCCGGAGCCGTGTGTCGCGTGTTCAAATCACGCCAGGCGCGCCAGTGACGATTTCGGGTTGCGGAATACGGATCGACGACGTCGGTGTTTCAGTCCGCAATCCGCGAGGGGGATGGTGAGCGTAGCTCAATTGGTCAGAGCACTGGACTGTGGCTCCAGGGGTTGAGGGTTCGAGTCCCTCCGTTCACCCCAAGGAGGAATTGCAGGTTGCCGATTGGCGATTGCAGATCGAGACCCGGGCATTCGACCGTCAATCTGGAACCGGCAATTTGAGTTTTTGGAGAGGGCGCCCGTAGCTCAGTTGGATAGAGCGGCTGGCTTCGAACCAGCAGGTCGGGAGTTCAATCCTCTCCGGGCGCGCCAGTGACGATTTCGGATTGCGAACTGTGGAATGCGGAAAGGCGGCAGCGGGTCTTTCAGTCGGAATTCCGGAGTCCGAAATCCGCAACGTGAGGGGCGCCTGTAGCTCAGCGGATAGAGCAACTGCCTTCTAAGCAGTCGGTCGGGCGTTCAAGTCGCCCCAGGCGCGCCAGCAAAGGCATTGTTGATTGACGGTTTTCGATTGGCGATTGTCAGGGCAGGTTTTGAATCTGCGATCCGCAATCGACACTCGGCAATCGTCGTACGGATGGGCCGCTAGCTCAGTTGGTAGAGCAGCTGACTCTTAATCAGCGGGCCGCAGGTTCGAGTCCTGCGCGGCCCACCATCCGGTTCGCCGTACAGCGGCGAGAGTGGCGGAATGGCAGACGCGTCCCGTTTAGGGCGGGATGGGGCGACCCGTGGGGGTTCAACTCCCCCCTCTCGCACCACGCCGATTACCCCTGCGTTCACCCCGCGTGAGACATCATGAAAGTCACCGTCGAGGAGTTGACTCCATCCAGGCGCGTTCTCAACGTCGAAGTACCCACCGAGCGGGTTGCCGACCGCGTCGAGGCCGTCTTTCGCGAGTGGGGCCAGAAGCTCCAGCTTCCCGGCTTCCGGCGGGGGCGTGTACCTCGCGAGATCATCCGGCGGCGTTTCGAGTCGGAAATCCACGACGAGGTCCTGCGCACGCTGATCCCCGACTCGTATCAGGAGGCGCTGGCCCAAGCGGCGCTCGAGCCGGTCGGTCAGCCGAACGTCGAGGATGTCCACTTCCAGGCCGGAGCGCCCCTCACGTACAAAGCGGTGGTGGAGGTCAAGCCACCCGTGGCGGTGCAGGACTACCGCGGCGTCCCGCTGGAACGGGAGAAGGTGGAGGTCTCGGAGCAGGAAATCGACCGGGCGCTGGAACACCTGCGTGTGGACTCGGCCGAATACGTGCCCATGGAGGGCTGGCCGGCGCTCAGGGACGACCTGGTCGTTCTGGACCACGAGGGCAGCCTGAACGGGAAACCCTTCAAAGGCGGCAGCGGCAAAAACCTCACCGTCGCTCTCGGTCACGAGGGCTACCTGCCGGGTTTCGCCGAGCAGCTGGCGGGCATGCAGAAGGGCGACAGCAAGCGCTTCGGCCTGCAGATACCGGCCGACTACCCGCGCAAGGACCTGGCGGGCCGCTCTGTCGAGTTCCACGTGGTCGTGAAGGAAGTGAAGAAGCGCCGCCTCCCCGAACTGGACGACGACTTCGCCAAAAGCGTCGGCGACGTGGAGACGCTGGCGGCGCTGCGGGACAAGCTCCGGGAGCGGCTGCAGCAGCGGAAAGCGCGCGAGCAGGAGGCGGCCCTGAAGCGCGCGCTGGTGGAGAAGTTGATCCAGCGGCATCCCATCGAGGTGCCGGAGGCCATGGTCGAGCGCGAGACCGCCATCGTCCTGGAAGAGATGGCCATGGCGCTCCGGGCCACGGGCGGACGGGCGGAGGGTCTCCCCGACAATCCCGAGGCGTTGCAGGCGCAGGCGCGCGAGACGGCCATGCGGCGCGTGAAGCAGTCGCTCCTGCTGGAGGCCGTGGCCAAGCAGGAGCAGCTGACGGTGACGGACGAGGAGCTGGCGGCCGAGGCGAACGCGCTGGCCTCGCTCTACCGGCAGGACGCCGCGAGCGTGCGTCGCGTCCTGGACGACCCGGTACGGCGAGCCGGTCTGACCGGGCGAATCCTGGAACGGAAGGCGATGGATTTCCTGTTCCAACACGCGACGATCACGGACGCGTTCCACCTCATCAGGCCCGCATGATCTCCGCAGTCTGCGTCCCCGCCGCCGTTCGGACGGCGCGCGGGTGGAGGATATAGCATGCTGGTTCCCATGGTGGTCGAGCAAACCAGCCGGGGCGAGCGCGCCTACGACATCTTCTCGCGCCTGCTGAAAGACCGCATCATCTTCATCGGGACCCCGATCGACGACATCGGGGCCAATCTGGTCATCGCCCAACTCCTCTTCCTGGAGGCGGAGGACCACGAGAAAGACATCCACGTGTACATCAACTCGCCGGGGGGGTCGGTGACCGCCAGTCTGGCGATCTACGACACCATGCAGTTCGTGAAGCCCGCCATCGAAACCATCTGCATGGGGCAAGCCGCCAGCGGGGCCGCCCTGCTCCTCGCCGCCGGGACCAAAGGGAAACGCATGGCCCTGCCGCACTCCCGGATCATGATCCACCAGCCGTATGGCGGCGCCCAGGGGCAGGCGGTGGATATCCAGATCCAGGCGAAGGAGATCCTGCGTATGCGGGAAGAGCTGAACCGCATCATCGCGCGCCACACGGGCCAGCCTCTGGAGCGCGTGGAGAAGGACAGCGACCGGGATTTCTTTATGTCGCCCGAGGAGGCCAAGGAGTACGGCCTGGTGGACGAGGTCATCTTCTATCGGGACCTGGCCAAACGGAAAGCCGAGGAGGCATCATCGGCGGGGGCTCCCGCGGCCGCGTAGCGGCGCGGGCGGGAGTCGGTTCGGCCGCGCCCGACCCGCGGGCCCGGCCCTCCACGACAGAGAGGTGTGGATGGCAAAAGCGGTGAAGGGTGGCGGAAAGCTGCAGTGCTCTTTTTGCGGCAAGAGCCAGGACGACGTCCGGAAGCTCATCGCCGGCCCGACGGTGTATATCTGCGACGAATGCATCGAGCTCTGCAACGACATCATCGCCGAGGAGTGGGAGCAGGAGAAACCCAAAGGCGGGAGCGCGCTGCCGAAGCCGGCGGAGATCAAAGCCGCTCTGGACCAGTACGTGGTGGGTCAGGAACGGGCCAAAAAGACCCTGGCCGTCGCGGTGCACAACCACTATAAGCGGATCAACGCCCGCCAGTCGTTCGACGACGTCGAGCTCGCCAAATCGAACATCCTGCTCATCGGGCCCACCGGCTCCGGTAAGACCCTGCTGGCCCAGACGCTCGCCAAGATCCTGGATGTCCCCTTCACCATCGCCGACGCCACCACATTGACGGAGGCCGGGTACGTCGGCGAGGATGTGGAGAATATCATTCTGCGGCTGCTCCAGGTGGCGGATTACGACGTGGAGCGCGCCGAGCGGGGCATCATCTATATCGATGAGATCGACAAAATCGCCCGCAAATCGGAGAACCCCTCCATTACACGCGACGTTTCCGGGGAAGGCGTCCAGCAGGCTCTGCTCAAGATCCTGGAGGGGACGGTGGCCAATGTCCCGCCCCAGGGCGGGCGCAAGCACCCGCAACAAGACTACCTTCAGGTCGACACGACCAATATTCTGTTCATCTGCGGCGGCGCGTTCGTGGGGCTGGAGAAGATCGTCCAGGCGCGGGTCGGCGAGCGCCGCGTGGGCTTCGGCTCGCACCTCTCGGGGCGGAAGGACCGGAAGCTGTCGGAGCTGCTGGGCGAATTGCAGCCGGAGGATCTGCTCCGCTACGGCCTGATTCCGGAGCTGGTGGGGCGTCTGCCCGTGGCGGCGGTCCTGCACGAGCTGGACGAGAAGCTGCTGGTCCGTATCCTGCGGGAGCCCAGGAACTCGCTGCTCCGCCAGTACCAGAAGTTCTTCGACTTCGAACAGGTGACGCTGACCTTTACGGAGGACGCGGTGGCGGCGGTGGCGGAAGAGGCCGCCAGGCGCGGGACCGGGGCACGCGGGCTCCGCGCCATCCTGGAAGACATCATGCTCGACATCATGTACGAGCTGCCGTCGCAGTCCGGCATCAGCGAGTGCATCATCAACCGCGATGTGGTGTCGGAGCGCAAACACCCCATCGTCCTCTACAAGAAGAAGGCCGAGTCCGCCTGAGCGGGCGCGTCGGCCGCGCGGGGCAGGGGCGCATGAGACAGCCTCGGGCCGGAGAGCACATGTCGGGTCGCGGCGCGGCACGGCGCGCGGTGTGGGCGCTGCTCGGGGTCCTCGGGGTTGTCTGTCTCCTGCAGGGCTGCGTCGCCTACGACTTCCTGTACGGCAAACCGGCGCGTCGGGAGACCCAGCAGTCGGACCAGGAGCTGATGCGGTCCGCCGAGGGGCAGATGCAGCGGGGACGCTACGACGACGCCCGCAAGGCGCTGCAGCGGCTCATGAACCAGTACCCGGACAGCGACCTGGTCGCGGCGGCCCGCCTGGGAACGGCGCGGGCGCTCTACCAGGAAAAGAAGTACGACGAAGCCCGGGCGGAGTACCAGCGTTTTCTGGAGCTGCACCCCCAGCACGAGCGGGCCGACGAGGCGCACTACTACCTCGGGATGGCCTACGTCCGGGCGGCGGATGCTCCGGACCGGGATCAGAGCTACACCAAGAAGGGCCTGGAGGAGTTCACGCTGCTGGTCCGCCAGATACCGGATTCGCAGTATGTGCCCGACGCCCGGCAGCGGATCGCGGCGGCGCGCCAGAAGCTGGCCGAGAAGGACCTGTACGTCGGACGGTTCTACTTCGACCGGGGCAACTACGCCGCCGCCGTGGGGCGCTTCACGAGCCTGCTGGCCAACTACGACGCGGCCGGGTCCGACGACCAGGCGCTGTACTTCCTGGGAGAGTCGCTGTGGCGCCTGGAGCAGAAGGACGAGGCCCGCGCCGCATTTCAACGGCTGCTCCAGGAGCATTCGCAGTCCGAGTGGGCCCCCGCCGCGGCCAAGCGTCTGGAGGTGGCGCTGGTGCGCACGGGCCCCCCTCAGCCGAAGGGGCCCGGAGTCTTCCAGCGGATGCGCCAGGCGCTGGGCGAGACCTGGGACGAGTTGAGCGAGACCGTACGCAGCTATCGAATCTTTCAGTGATCGCCCGCCGCCCGGGCGGCCGAGGCGGCGACGGGCGCAGGATCCACCACGACATGCCCCCCGATATCCGACAGCTCGTCCGGCGCGGGACCGCGGCTTTCGAGGCGGGCGAGTATTCCGAGGCCGAGATGCTCCTGCTCCGGGTCCTGGATGGGAATACGGGCTACGCCAACGTCTACCACATGCTGGGGGTGATCGCCGGCCTGCGGGGGGCGCGGCAGCGGGCCGCGGACCTCTTCCAGCGCGCCCTGACGCTCAACCCGCGTTACCGCGAGGCGCGGCTCAGCCTGGCCGTCACGCTGGCGGATATGGGGGCGTACGACGCCGCGGCGGCGGAGATGGCCGTGCTGGAGGACCGCGAGTCCGCCGACGCCGATCACCCCAAGCCGGCGATTCTCGGGAAACTGGCCAACGCGCACGCCGACCTGGCCCGGAAGTACCACGCGCTGGGAATGTACGCGGAGGCGGTGGGGGAGTACGACAAGGCGCTCGGCCTCTGCCCCACCTTTCCGGACATCCACAACCGGCGGGCGGCGAGCTGCCGGGAGCTTGGGGACTATGCCGGGGCCAAAGCCTCGCTGGCGCGGGCGCTGGAGCTCAACCCGCGATACGTCGAGGCCTACGTGAACCTCGGGCAGCTCCATCGGTGCACGGGACACGTGGCGGAGGCGATGGCCGCCTGGCGGCGGGCCCTCGAGCTCAACCCCGAGCACCCGCTCGCCCGCGTCTGTCTGGCCCAGATCTCGGCCTCCGGGGCGGACGGCGGGTGACCCGCACGGAACCGGCCCGGGCTTCCCTCCTGTCGCAGACACGGGCGCTGCTCGACGCCCACGGGCTGCGACCCCGCCGACGGCGTGGGCAGAATTTCCTCGTGGATCCCGGCGTGCGCGATCGGATCGTGGCCGCCGCAGAGCTCGGCCCCGACAGTCTCGTGGTGGAGATCGGCCCGGGGACGGGGATCTTGACCGACGCCATGCTCCGCACCGGCGCCAGCGTCCTGGCCGTGGAGCTGGACCGAGACCTCGCCCGGCTGCTGTCCGAGCGACTGGCCGGCAACCCGCGGTTCGCCATCCGGTCGGCCGACGCCCTGGAGTTTGACTTTACCCAGGCGCTCCGCGACGACCCCCGACGTGGCCGCGCGCGGGTGGTGGCGAACATCCCGTACTACATCACCACCCCCTTGATTCTCCGGCTGGTTCGCCAGCGGGAGAATTTCGAGTTCCTGTGCCTGACGGTGCAGCGCGAGGTGGCGGAGCGCCTCACCGCCGGTCCGGGAAGGAAGAGCTACGGCGCCTTGACCCTGGCTTGCCAGTATCGGGCCAGCGTCCGCGCGGTGGAGGCCATCCCGCGGACCGCCTTTCACCCGGTACCCGAGGTGGACTCAACGCTTGTCCGTTTTGATCTGCTGGATGCTCCGCGCGTGAGGGTGGCCGAGCCCCGGCAGCTCTTCACGGTCATTCGGGCGGCGTTCGGCGCCCGGCGCAAAACGCTTCGGAACGCGCTGTGCCGGGCGGGCTGGCCGGCCCGGGACGCGGAAGCCGCGCTGGGTCGGGCCGGGGTGGCGGCCATGCGCCGGGGAGAGACCTTGACGCTGGAGGAATTCGCGCGGCTCAGCGACGCACTCCCGGCGCGACCGACCCGCGAGCGGGCGGGTGGAGACCGGGACTCCGGCGCGGACGCGGTCTGAGGAGGCGCGCATGAGAACCGAGGCGCGACGTTGGCGGAGCACGCGGATGACCCGCTGGCGGCGAACGGCGGGGGGTGCGGTGACCGTCGTGGCGTTCACCGAGTCGGGGCGGCTGCACCGCGTGCGGGTCTCGCGCCGATTGCTGGCGGTCGCGGGGCTCCTGACCGCGGTCCTGCTGGTGGGCTCCACCACGTCGGCGGTGCGGCTGTTCCGCGAGCAGGTGGACTTGGCGCGCATGACCTACCTGGAGCAGGAGAACAAGTCCCTGGCGTCGCTGCTGGAGGGACAGGCGGAGCAACTCAGCCGGCTCAAGCTCGAGGTCGCCCGCCTGAAGGAGTTCGAGCAGAACCTGCGCGTCGTCTCCGGCATGGACGCACAGCCCGAGCCCGCGGTCGCCGCCCCGGCGAACGTCGAGAAGGCCGAGAAGAAGGAGCCGCGGCGCAAACGGTGACGGCGCGGCCCGGGCGCCCGAGCGAGAGGCCGAGACGGATGCAGACCGAGCGGCAGGCGGAGCGGAGGCCGCCCGACGGCCGGTCCTTGACCGGAGCGGAGGCGCAAGCGTACCGGGGTCTGCGCGACGTGGTGCTCGCCGCCGGCGGCATCGATATCGGCCGGTACAAGGACCGCTGCCTGCTGCGCCGCATCGCGGTCCGGCAGCGCGCGTCCGGAGCCGCGGATCTTCGGACCTATCTCAAGCTGGTGAAGCGGGATCCCCTGGAACGCGCACAGCTGGTCAAGGCGCTCACCGTTCATGTCTCGCAGTTCTTCCGGAACCCCAGCACTTTCCACGCGCTGCAGCACGAGGTGCTTCCGGCCATCCTGGCCGAGAAGGACCGGACCGGCGGCCGCGCCCTGCGTCTCTGGAGCGCCGGCTGCGCCTGCGGGGAGGAAGCCTACTCGCTGGCGTTGCTGCTGTGCGAGACGGCGCAGGACGCCCTCGAGCGGTACTCCACCACCATCTACGGGACGGACATCGAGCCGGAGTGCTTGCACGCAGCCCGGGAGGGCCGCTACCCCGCGTCCAGCCTCAAATCCGTGCCCGCGAGCTGGCGGCAGCGGTACTTCACCGCCGCCGGCGTCCAGTATACGGTGGGGCCCGAACTCCGGAGGCTCGTGCATTTCAAGCGCCACAACATCTTGGACCCCGTGCCGTTCGGCCGCATCGACCTCGCGGTCTGCCGCAATGTCCTCATCTATATGTCGGATTCGCTGCAGGAACAGGTGTTGCTCGGCATCCACGCCGCCCTGAGCGCGCGGGGCTATCTCGTCCTGGGAAAAGTGGAGGGGCTGGCGGGGGCGACCCGCAACGTTTTCGAGCCGGTGAACGTTCCGGAGCGCGTGTACCGGAAGCGTGAGCGATGATCGCGGGAGAGGACTGGCCGGCAGGACATCCCCGGGGACCCCGGCAAAACCGGCCATTCCGCTTGACTTCGTCGTTTCGTCCACGATAATTTAGCCGGTTTGATTTTTAGCCGGCGGTGTCGCAGCGCAACCGGCGGACCGGCAGGGCCCGGTCCCCGCGCGGAGGATATTCATGCAAGCCACGACCATCGGCAAGAAGCTCTACCTCGGTTTCCTCGCGGTGATCGTTGCGACGGGTGTCGTGCCGGCCCTCCTGTCCACGATCCCGGCGCTCCGCCGGGTCATTCCCCAGGAGTACATGCTCATCTTCACCGGCATCCTGGGCATCGTGGTCGGCCTCGTGCTCGCCTTTTTCATGGCCACGAGTCTCACCACCGAGCTTCGCGCGCTGGCCGCGGCGGCCCGCGTCGTGGCCGAGGGCGACCTCACCAGGGACGTGCCCGTGAACACGTCCGACGAGGTGGGGGAGCTGGCCGCGACCTTCAACCAGATGGTGCGGAACCTGCGGGATATCGCGCGGGAGGTCAAGACCACCGCGGAGCAGGTGACGGCGTCCGCCGTGGCTCTCTCCTCGTCGGCGGAAGAGATGAACTCCTCCACGGAGGAGATCGCGGGCACGGTGGAGCAGATCGCCAAGGGGGCGGAGCACCAGGCGGGGCTGGTCGAGCAGACGTCCAAGGTGATGCGGGAGATGGCCGGGGCGATCAACGAGATCGCGTCGCGCGCCAAGGCGGCGGCCGAGGCGGCGGCCGAGGCCGGGTACACGGCGCAGACCGGCGGCAAGTCCGCCCGCGAGGCCATGGACAAGATGAAGGGCGTGTTCGGCATCGTGGAGGGAGCGGCGGGCGGGGTGAAGGCCCTCATCGAGCGGACCCAGCAGATCGGCACCATCGTGGACGTCATCACCAAAATCGCCCAGCAGACCAACCTCCTGGCGCTCAACGCGACCATCGAGGCCGCGCGCGCGGGCGAGGCGGGTCGCGGCTTTGCCGTGGTGGCGGAGGAGGTCCGCAAGCTGGCCACCGAGACCGCCACGTCGGCCGAGAAGATCGCCGAGATGGTGAAGGAAGTCCAGACGGAGAACAGCAAGGTCGTGAGCTCGATGGAGATCGCGACGCGGGACATCGCTTCCGGCCGGGAGGTCCTCACCTACACCAGCGACGCCCTGGAGGAGATCGTGCGCGGCGTGGTGGAGGAGGTCAAGAAGGTCCAGGAGATCTCCTCGCTGACCCAGCAGCAGACCGAGGGCGCGCAGGCGCTGGTGAAGACCATCGACGAGATCGCCAAGGTGGCCGAAGACAACGCCGCCTCCACGGAAGAGGCCGCGGCGGCCACCACGGAGCAGACGGCGTCAATGGAGCAGATGGCGCAGGCGGCGCAACAGTTGAGCGGCATGGCGGACAAGCTCAAGACCCTGGTGGCCCGGTTCCATGTCGGACGCTAGCGCGGCGCCGGGCGCGCTGGCCCGCCTGGACCCGTTGGAGGTGGCGGAGCCGGCACCGGAAGAGATGCGGCGCGTCATCCTCTTCCAGGCCTGCGACGAGTGGTTCGCCCTGCCTATCGCCCACGTGCGAGAAGTCCAGCCGCTGGACCGGGTGACGCGTGTGCCCAACGCCCCCGGCGCGGTGCTGGGGATTCTCAACATCCGGGGGCGCGTCCTCACCCTGTTCGGGTTGGCGGAATGTCTGGAGATCGCCCCCGGCGCCCAGCCGCGCACGCATGTGGTGGTCCTCGATCTCGGCGAGCCGGAGCTGCGCATGGGCCTGGCGGTCCAAGCCATCGGCGGCGTCCGGCGGATTCCGGTGTCGGCGATCGAGCCGCCCCCACCGCGCGAGGGCGGACCCGACTGCCTCGAAGGCGTCTTCGAGGTCAATGGGCGCGTGGTGGGTCTGCTCGACCTGGCCCGGGTGTTCGCGCGGTATCTGCCGGAGTGGGGAATCGCGCTGGAGTCGCGGGGGACGTCCGAATTTCCGAGCGCCTGACGGCGCGCCGAGCCCGTCGGCCGGAGGTGGGCGTGCTCAAGATCCTGGTCGTCGACGATGCCATCTTCATGCGGAGCATGATCCGGGATATTTTCGCCCGCGGGCCCTTTGTGATCGCCGGCGAGGCGGAGAACGGCGTGCAGGCGGTGCGTCTCTACCAGGATCTGCGGCCGGACCTGACGACCATGGACATCGTGATGCCGCAGATGGACGGCATCAGCGCCCTCCGCGAGATCATCCGCATCGATCCCGCCGCCAAGGTGGTGATGTGCAGCGCCCTGGGCCAGGAGGCGCTCATCGCCGAGGCGATCGAAGCGGGCGCGCGCGATTTTATCGTGAAGCCGTTCCAGCCCGGCCGCGTCCTCAAGGTGGTGCAGAGCGTGCTCGGCCTGGACGAACGCCTCCAGCCCCTGGTCCCGCCCACGCACTCGGGAGACGCACGGTGACCGGTGCCTCGGGTCGGCGGCAGGGACCGGGACGGCCTCCCCGCGTCGGGCTGCCGGTGGGGATCGGGGTCGGGGCCTCGGCCGGCGGTCCACGCGCCCTGCTCTCGCTGCTCGGCGGCCTGGAACTCCCGCGGTCCGCCCTGGCCTTCCTCGTGCAGCACATTCATCCGCGGTTCACCGGGGTCCTCGGCCGCCGTCTGAACGAGGCGTCCGCCCTCCCCGTGGTCGAGGCGGAGGACGGCGCCACGGCTCTTCCGGGGCGCGTCTACATGGCGCCGGCCGGGCGACACCTGATCGTGGAGCGGTCGTGGCCCTGCCTCTACCGCATGCGGTTGACGGACCAGCCCGCGCGCTATGGGGTCCGCCCCTCGGTGGACGACCTGTTCATATCGCTGGCGGCGGCGTTCGGGCCCCGGGCCATCGGCGTGGTGCTGACGGGCATGGGGCGCGACGGCGTGGAGGGCGCCCAGGCCATCAAGGCGCAGGGGGGCACGATCCTGGCGGAGGCGGAATCGACCTGCATCGTCTACGGGATGCCGCGCGCGCTGGCCGAGGCGGGCCTGGCGGACCGCATGGTGCCCATCGGGGAGATGGCCCAAGCCATCCGCGAGGCCGCCATGGCGGCGGCGGGCCTGCAGCGCCACGCCGTGGCCCCGGGGCGAGGGTAAGTCCATGGACATGTCGAAGTATGTCAAGATGTACGTGAGCGAGTCCCAGGACCGGCTGCAGCGCATGGACGGACTCCTCCTGGCGCTGGAGCAGGACGGCGCGGAGCGGGGGGCCATCGACACGCTTTTCCGCGAGGCCCACTCCATCAAGGGGATGTCCGCCTCCATGGGGTACGAGGAGCTGGCCAAGGTCTCGCACCGCATGGAAGACTTCCTGGAGCAGTACCGCGGCGGCAAAGGCACGCTGGAGCGCGGCGGCGTCGACCTCCTCTTCGAGGGGGTGGACCTGCTGCGCCGCGCCGTAGAGGAGATCGCGGCGGGATCGGCCCCCGGCCTCAAGTCGGACGAATATCTGGCCAAGATGGCCGCGCTCATCCTCAAAGCCGCCCCGGCGGCCTCCGCTCCCGCCGCCCCGGCGACGCCGCAGTCGCCCCCTCACCCCACCCCCCCCGACCGCCGGCAGTTCGCCGTGGATCTGCGGATCGCGGCGGACGCGCCGCTGCCGTCGGCGCGGGCATATATCACGCTGCGGCGGGTGCGCGACCTCGGCGAGCTGATCCGCTCGGCACCCACGATGGAACAGGTGCAGGCGGGTCAGTTCTCCGGGGTGCTCTCCATGTTGGTTGCGACGGCCAGGAGCGGCGCCGAGGTGCAGGCCTTCCTGGGCGGTCTCCCCGACGTCGCGTCCGTCGTGGTACGTCCCGCGGGGCCCGAGGCTCCCGCCGATCCCCGCCAGGTCGCCCCGGGGCCGGCCCGGGAGCAGCCGCCGACCGCGCCGCGCCCGGTAGATCCGCCGGCTCCGCCGAGGGCGGCTCCGCCCCAGCCCGCGGCGTCTCCCCCACCGACGCCCTCCCCCGCAGCGCCGTCCGCCCCCGGCGCGGCGCCGGCGTCGCGCCGCACGGCCACGATGATGCGGGTGGACACGCGCCTGCTGGACGACCTCATGGATCAGGTGGGTGAACTGGTGACGGCCAACGGGTCGCTCGTCGAAATCAGTCAGGCGATCGGCTCCCCGCGCCTCCACGAGAGCGCCGGGCGGGTGGAAGGCCTGGTCAAGGCGTTACAGCAGCACGCCATGAAGCTCCGCATGATGCCGCTGGAGATGATCGCCGACCGCTTTCCCCGGGCGGTCCGAGACCTGGCCCGCAAGCACGGCAAAGAGGTGAATTTCGAAGTCCTGGGCAAGGACACCGAGCTGGACCGGGCCATCCTGGAAGAGCTTCCGGATCCCCTGCTCCACGTTCTCCGCAACGCCGTGGACCACGGCATCGAGCCGTCCGAGGAGCGGGTGCGCAAGGGCAAGCCGCCGGTGGGAACCATCCGGCTGGAGGCGTCCAAAGAACGCGAGAGCGTCGTCATCCGGGTGACGGACGACGGCCGGGGCATCGACCCCGCCGCGCTGCGGCGGACGGCCCTGGAGCGGGGGGTCGCCCCCCGCGAGCAGATCGACACTCTGACCGACGCCGACGCGATGATGCTGATCACGCTGCCCGGTTTTAGCACGGCCAAGGAGGTCACCGACGTCTCCGGTCGCGGTGTGGGCATGGACGTCGTGCGGGGCGCCGTCGAGTCGCTGCGCGGCAGCCTTCTCATCGACTCGGCAGTGGACCGCGGGACGACGTTCACGATCAAGCTCCCCTTGACCCTGGTGGTGGTGGCCGTGCTCCTGGTCGCCATCGCCGACGAGCTGTACGCCTTGCCCGTCTCCGCCGTCGAGCAGATCCTGGAGATCCACGCCGACGAGATCCAGCACGCGCAGGGGCAGGACGTGATCGCGCGCGACGGGGCCCTCCTGCCATTGGTGACGCTCCGACACCTGCTGGGCGCCCCGGCCGTCCCGCCGCCGCCGTCGCGGCTGGTGGTGGTCTGCGAGATGCGCGGTCGGCTCATCGGCCTGGCGGTCGACCGCTTCGTGGGGTATCGTGAGGCCGTGGTCAAGCCGCTGGACAGGTCGTTGAAGGGCGTGCGCGGCTTCGCGGGCGTGACCATCCTGGGGGACGGCAGCACGGTGCTCATCCTGGATCTCAATACCTTGTGAGCGACGGGGGCAGATGTGGCGGAGCCCGGCGCGGGGGCCCACGCGGACCTGGGCAGGATTCGCGAGCTCGGCGAGCGCGGTCTGGCCCGGGCCGCCGAGTCCCTCGGCCGGATGCTCGGGCATCCCGTGCGGTTCGCGGGTCTGGAGATCCGGAGTCTGGGCTCCAGCGAACCGGCACTCCCGGCCGACGCCGCGGCCGGCTTCCCGGCCGCGCTGCGGATCGAGATCCGCGGCGAGGGGAGCGGCTGGATCCTGATCCTGCTGTCGCTGCCCACCGTCTACCGACTCCTGCAGGCCTTGATGGGAATCCCGGCGGAGCCGCGCCCCCTCACCGAGTCCGAGCGCTCCGCCATCCAGGAGGCGGGCAATATCGTGGCCTCCTCGTTCCTGAGCGAGCTGGGAGATCGGTGGGGCCGGCGCGTCCTCCCATCGGCGCCGGAGATCCATCTCGACGATGCGCCCCGGGTGGTCCGCGACGTGTTCGCATCCGCGCGCGACCTCGGCCGGGACGTGGTGGTGCAAGCGGCGCTGGAGGATCGCGGGTGGGGCCTCCAGGGCCGGATCTTTGTCGTGCCAGCGGTGAGCGCACCGGCGCCCGTGGTCCGGGGGGGCACCGGGGAGCAAGGGGACTCGACATGAGCGATGCATTTGCCGCGTTGGACCCGGCCCTGGTCGGCCGGTACGACGCGCTGCGCGGGACCCTGCGGGACATGGGTCGTGTGGTCGTGGCCTTCTCCGGCGGGGTGGACAGCACCTTTCTCCTGGCGGTGGCGGTGGAATGCCTGGGCGAGAACGCCTTGGCGGTGACGGGCGTATCCCCCAGCCTGGCCGAGGCCGAACGGAAGGAGGCGGCGGCGCTGGCGCGGCGTCTGGGCGCCCGCCATCGCTGGATTGACACCGGCGAGATGGAGCAGCCGGGCTACGTGGCCAATGCGCCGGACCGGTGCTATTTTTGCAAGACCGATCTCTTCGCGAGGCTGCAGGCGGTGGCGCGCGCGGAGGGTTACACCTGGGTGGTGGAGGGCGCCAACCTGGACGACCTGGACGACCTCCGGCCAGGGCGCCAGGCCGCCCGCGAGCAGGGGGTGCGCAGCCCGTTGCTGGAGGCGCAACTGGGCAAGGCGGCGATCCGCCGGCTGTCTCGGGCGCTGGGGCTGCCGACGTGGGAGAAACCCGCCATGGCCTGCCTGGCGTCGCGGATCCCGCACGGGACGCCGGTGACGATCGAGCGGCTCGGCCAGGTGGAGCGCGCCGAAGCCGCGCTCCGGGCGCTGGGGTTCCGGTCGGTTCGGGTCCGACATCACGAGACGATCGCCCGGATCGAGCTGCCGCCGGACGAGCGGCCGCGGCTCCTGGACGCAACGCTTGCCGACCAGGCCGTGCAGGCGATCAAGGCGGCGGGGTATCGATTCGTCGTGCTGGATCTGGAAGGGTATCGCCCGGGCGGTCGACCCACACCCTAACAGGCTGGTGAAAGAGGCCCACCCACCCTCTGGGTGGGTACCCGGCGGCGTTGGTGCGCCGGGTACCCATCGGAACGATGGGTGCGGTGCTGCGACGTACGCACCCATCGGAATGGGTACCCGAGTACGCCTGCACCCACCTACGGTGGGTACCCGTCGGATCGTGCACCGCCTTGCATCTGGACCTCTTTGACCAGCCTGCCACGGACCATATTTTTCACCGATGCGGTACGCCTTCACCGCGTCGTGCGGAAGTCAAGCGATTCCGAGCCCATCCCGTCACGTCTGGCGGGATTCTCTGTCGGCAAGACATGGTCGGGTTGCGCCGCCCTGCACGATCAGGCGACCGCCGCGCGGCGAGCGGCGCGCGAGCCCATGAAGCAGTGGGCAAGTTCCAGTTTCGTCCCCTGGGTCTTGGCGTTGTAGTCCGCCACGAGGGCCTCGGCCTGCGGCAGGCACTCCGGCCTCCACAATTCCAAGCGAAAGCCGATGTTGTCGGAGAACTCGCCGATGGGTCTCCACCAGACGCGGACGCCGAACAGCTTCTGGGGCACCGCCAGGCGCTGCGGGAGATCGGAACGCACATAGCGCCCCCGGGTGATGCTCCAGGAGAGTTGGGCGGTGGCTTCGGGACCGAAGTGCGTCTTCACCAGGGATTCCACCAGCGGGACGTCGACTCCAGCGGCCTTCTGCAGTTTGGCCATGATTTTCCCCTCGGGTCAACGCGTGGCGTCGCGGGTTGATCGCGCCGCACAGATGTCACTCGAGCCGTTTTTTACTCCATGTCGGGCCGATGCGCAAGGAGTTCGTGCGATGGAGGAGGTTGGAGAGCCCACACGGGTGGTGGCGATCACGCCCGCCAATGTCGCGCGCGTGCGGCGCTGGCGCGGTGTTCGGAGCGGCGTCCGGACCTATCTGCAGGCCCTGGTGGACGGAGAGTGGTGCCAGGTGGTGGAGACGCGCAGCGACCCCGGGTGCCTGCCGCCTCGCAGCCAGCGCCTGCGCGGGGGAGAGTACACCTGGACACCTTCCCGCCGGTGAGGCGGGGTCAATGTCAAATGGGAAACCGACAACCGACAACTGGACAATGGGGGGGACGCGCAGAGCCGGTTCATTGTGAGCCCCGAACGGGCCGGGCGCGATCGGGGTGCGGCCGGGGTCAGGAAAGCCTGACATTCGGCCGTTGCCGGATTGATTCTCCCGCCGGGTCTCTCGTATACTCCACACGCATGTCTCGGGCATCCCGAGGCCCGGCCCCCGGGGTGCCGCCGGTCGGATATCGCTGCTCTTCCTGTCTTGGAGGCCACCATCATGAAAGCGCTCGTCCACACCGCCCCCTTCAAATTCGAGATCCGCGACGTCCCGGTGCCGACACCCCAGGAGAACGAGGTCCGCATCCGCGTTCAGGCCGTTGGAATCTGCGGGTCCGACGTCCACGGCTATACCGGAACCACCGGGCGGCGCATTCCCCCCATCATCATGGGCCACGAGGCGTCGGGCGTGGTCGACGAGGTGGGGCGAGCCGTCACGGGCGTGGCCCCCGGCGAGCGTGTGACGTTCGATTCGACGGTGTACTGCAATCACTGCCCCGCCTGTCGCCTGGGGAAGGTCAACCTGTGCCAGACCCGCAAGATCGTCGGGGTCTCCACCCCCACGTTCCACGCCGACGGGGCCATGGCGGAGTACGTGGTGGTGCCTTCCTGGATCATCCACAAGCTGCCTGCGGCCGTCTCCTTCGAGGAGGCCGCGATGATCGAGCCGGCCGGGGTGGGGATGCACGCCGCGCGGATCACGCCCATCGACGTGAACGACGTGGTCGTGGTGGTCGGGGCGGGCCAGATCGGCCTCCTGACCGGGCAGGGCGCACGCATCAAGGGTGCCGGGACCCTGGTGTTTATGGACGTCAAGGAGGACCGACTGGCCTTCGCCAAGAAGATGGGGGCGGATTTCGTCGTCAATACCGCGACGGGGGACCCGGCGGAGGCGCTCCGGAAGGCCATCGGGCGACCCGACGCCGACGTCGTCTTCGAGGCCGTCGGGGTCGAGGCGACGGTGGCGATGAGCCTCCGTCTCACAAAGCTGGGCGGGAATCTCACCCTCATCGGGAACGTGACGCCGCAGATCCAGATGAACCTGCAGGAGATCGTTTCGCGCGAGGTGACCATCCGTGGCTCTGCCGCCATCGCCGGCGAGTACCCCGCCTGTCTGAACTACATCGCGCAGGGCCGCCTGGAGGTGAAGCCGCTGATCAGCCGGATTCTCCCACTCACGGAGGGCCAGGCGTCGTTTGACGCGCTTCACCACGGGGAGCCCGGGCTGATGAAGATCCTGCTGCGGCCGTAGGCAGGGGCGCAGGGGCGCAAAGCGCATGGCGCAGAGCGCAGAGCGGCGGGGCAAAGCGCACAGCGCAGAGCGCCAAGCGTGGAGCGCCGGCGGAAGGCCGTCGGACGCCATACGCCATGCGCTTTGCGGAGTGGCGAGCGGAGGTGTGGATGCCAGGGCAATTCGATCTGACCGGGAAGGTGGCGATCGTCACGGGCGGGAGCCAGGGGCTGGGACAGTATTTCTCGCGCGCCCTGGCGCGGGCGGGGGCGGACGTGGCGATCACGAGCCGGACCCTCGACAAGCTGGAGCAGACACGGAGCGAGATCGAGGCGATGGGGAGGACGGCCCTTCCGTGCGTGCTCGACACGCGGAAGGTCGAGACGATCCAGCCGATGGTGGACCGGGTCATGGCCCGTTTCGGCCGGGTCGACATCCTGGTCAACAATGCGGGGTGCAACATCCGGAAACCGGCGGTGGAAATGACGCCGGAAGACTGGGACACGGTCGTGGGGACGATCCTGCGGGGCGCCTTTTTCGTGTCCACGGCCGTGGCGCGCGCCGCGATGATCCCGCAGAAGCACGGCCGGATCGTCAACATCGGCTCGGGCACCGCGCTTTTCGGGATGCCCGGCATCTCCCCGTACTGCGCGGCGCGGGGCGGCATGACCCAGATGACCAAGGCCCTGGCCGCGGAATGGGCCCCGCTGGGCGTCACGGTCAACGTGCTGGCGCCGGGGTGGTTCAACACGCCGCAGACGGCCATCCTCTACGAGAATCCCGACTGGGTGACCAGCACCACTGCGCGGATTCCGGCGGGCCGCACGGGTCTGCCCCACGACATGGACGGCGCCGTGGTGTTCCTCGGCTCGGACGCCTCCGCGTACGTGACGGGACAGTTGCTTTTCGTGGACGGAGGCTTCAGCATCGGCGCGATGAGCGCGCTGCCCAAGCGGGTGTGAAGCGGCCGGGCGGGAGCGCGTGGCGCACGGGGGAGCGAACATGGCGGACAACGTCACGGTGAGGCGGCTGCAGCTCGTGGCGCAGCAGCTCCGCGCGGACGTCGTGGAAATGATCGGCGTCGGGAAGGCGGGGCACCTGGGGGGCTCGCTGTCGTTGGCCGAGATCGTGGCCGCCCTTTATTTCCACAAGATGCGGTTCGATCCGGTGCGGCTCACGGACCCGGATCGCGATCGCTTTCTCCTCAGCAAGGGCCACGCGGTGCTCATCCAGTACGCGGCCCTCATCGAGCACGGGGTCATCCCACGCGCCGAGCTCACGCGGGTGAAGACGCTGGCCGGGCTGCAGGGGCACCCGGACCTGGCCAACACGCCGGGCATGGAAGCCGTCACCGGCTCGCTGGGGCAGGGGCTGTCCATAGGGGTCGGGATGGCGCTGGCCCTGCGGCTGGACGGCCGCGCGAGCCGGGTCTACGTCATCATGGGCGACGGCGAGCTATCCGAAGGGCAGCTCTGGGAGGCGGCCATGGCCGCCCGGCGGTTCGGCGTGGACAATCTTACGGGCATCGTGGATCGGAATCGCGTGCAGGCCACCGGCCCCACGAAGGAGGTCTTCGACATCCCGGACATCGAACGCAAGTGGGACGCCTGCGGCTGGCGCGTCCTGACCGTGGACGGGCACGACGTCGGGCAGGTCCTCGGGGCGCTCGACGCCGCCGAGCGGGTCACGGGTCAGCCCACGGTCATCGTGGCCGACACGGTCAAGGGCCGGGGCGTCTCCTTCGCCGAGGGGAACGCCGCCTTCCACAACGGCAGCATGACCGAGGAGCAGTACCGACAAGCCGTGGCCGAGATCGAGGCCCGGCGGGCTGAGCTGGCGAGCGCATAGGGGGAGAACGATGGTACCGGTGAAGAACCTGCGGGAGGCGTACGGGCAGGCGCTGGTCGCACTGGGCAAGCGGAACCGGGATGTGGTGGCCCTGGAGGCGGATCTGGGCAAGTCCACCCGCTCGGTTCTGTTCCAAGGAGAGTTCCCCGAGCGCTATTTCGAGATGGGCATCGCCGAGCAGAACATGGCCTCCACCGCCGCGGGGCTGGCCCTGGCGGGCAAGATACCCTTCATGCACTCCTTCGCCGTGTTCGCGTCGGGACGGACCTACGACCAGCTCCGGAACTCAATCTGCATTCCGGGGCTCTCGGTGCGGATCTGCGGCTCCAGCTGCGGCCTGTCGGATTTCGGGGACGGCAAGACCCACCAGGCGCTCGAGGACGTGGCCATCATGCGCGCCCTGCCGGGGATGGCGGTTCTCTGCCCGGCGGACGCCGTCGAGGTGGGCAAGATGGTGCCGTGCCTGCTGGACTGGCAGGGACCCGTGTACCTGCGCATCAACCGGAACGACCTACCCTTCGTCACCCCTGAGGACGAGCCCTACCGCATCGGCAAGATCTGGACGCTCCGCGCGGGTTCCGACGCCGCGGTGTTCGCCAGCGGTGTGATGGTGTCCATGGCGCTGGAGGCGGCGGAGGCGCTGGCCGCGCGCGGCGTCTCGGTGCGGGTGCTCAACGTGAGCACCATCAAGCCGATCGACCGGGAGGCGGTGGTGCGGCTGGCGGATGGGGTGCGGGCCATCGTCACCGCGGAGGAGCACAACATCGCGGGCGGCGTGGGGTCGGCGGTGGTGGAGGCGCTCCGCGGTGTGCGCCACGCGCCGGTGGAGTTCGTGGGCGTCCAGGACAGCTTCGGCCGGTCGGCGGAGAGCTACGAGGCGCTCCTGCGGCATTTCGGTCTCACCGCCGACGCCGTAATAGACGCGGTCGAGCGGCTGCTGCGTTCGGCGTGATCCCCGACGCGTGCGCTGCGGGCGGCGCGGCGCCGTGCGTCGCCGCGCGATGGCCGGAAGACGCGACGCCCCGCCCCGGAGTCCCGGGGCGGGGCGTCGGCGTTTGGACCGGTGCCTGACTGCGGTGGAGGGCCGCCGCCACGCGGGCCCCTACTGGGGCACCTCGCTCATCGGGATACCCAGGGCATCGGCCACGCCCTTGCCATAGGCCGGATCCGCCTTGAGGCAGTTGCCGATATGCCGGATCTTGACCTCCCGCGGCGCGTCCCCCATGTTGCGGGCCGTGTTGCCGAAAAGTAGCTCCTGCTGCTTTGGGCTCATCAGCCGGAACAGCTTGCCGGGCTGCGAGTAGTAGTCGGTGTCCTCCCGGTGGTTCCAGTGATCGGCGGCGCCTTCCAGCCCGAGCGGCGGCTCCGCGAACTCCGGCTGGTGCTGCCATTCGCCGTAACTGTTGGGCTCGTAGCCGAGCGTGCTGCCGTGATTGCCGTCCACCCGCATGGCCCCGTCGCGGTGGTAGCTGTGGACCGGGCAGCGCGGCGCGTTGACCGGGATCAGGTGGTGGTTCACGCCGAGCCGGTACCGCTGGGCGTCGCCGTAAGAGAACAGGCGTCCCTGCAACATCTTGTCGGGGGAGAAGCCGATGCCCGGAACGACGTTGGCCGGGTTGAAGGCCGCCTGCTCCACCTCGGCAAAGTAGTTCTCGGGGTTTTTGTTCAACTCCATGACCCCGACCTCGATCAGGGGGTAGTCCTTCTTGAACCAGACCTTGGTGAGGTCGAAGGGATGGTACGGGCAGCGCGCCGCTTCCTGCTCCGGCATCACCTGGATGAACATGGTCCAGCGAGGGAAGTCGCCCCGTTCGATGCTTTCGTACAGATCGCGCTGGTGGCTCTCGCGGCACTTGCCGATGATCGCCTCGGCCTCCTCGTCGGACAGGTTCTTGATGCCCTGCTGGGTTCGCAGGTGGAACTTCACCCAGTACCGCTCGTTCTTGGCGTTGATCAGGCTAAACGTGTGGCTGCCAAAGCCGTGCATGTGGCGGTAGGTCGCAGGAATCCCGCGGTCGCTCATGACGATGGTGACCTGGTGCAGCGCCTCGGGCAGCGAGGTCCAGAAATCCCAGTTGTTCTTGGCGCTGCGCAGGTTGGTGCGAGGGTCGCGCTTGACGGCGTGGTTGAGGTCGGGAAACTTGAGCGGGTCGCGCAGGAAGAAGACGGGCGTGTTGTTGCCCACCAGGTCCCAGTTACCCTGATCGGTGTAAAATTTCATGGCAAAGCCGCGGATGTCGCGCTCCGCATCCGCCGCGCCGCGCTCGCCGGCCACCGTGGAGAAGCGGACGAACATGTCGGTCTTCTTCCCCACCTTGGCGAAAAGGCTGGCCCTGGTGTACTGCGTGATGTCGTGGGTGACCGTGAAGGTGCCGTAGGCCCCGGACCCCTTGGCGTGCATGCGCCGCTCGGGGATCACCTCCCGGTCGAAATGGGCGAGTTTCTCCAAGAACCAGACATCCTGCAGGAGGGCGGGGCCACGCCTCCCGGCGGTCATGATGTTCTGGTTATCGACGATCGGGGCGCCGGCGTTGTTGGTAAGCCTCTTCTTCTCGCTCATCGCTCGCTCCTTTCGGGTGAGGGGTGCGTGCGGCTTGCGGTGCCGCAGACCGGCGCCGGACCGGAACGCGAACCCCTTCGCGCAGCAGTCCGGCGGGCACAGCTCCTGACGGGTCGGCGTGACGCGGGACAGATCCTGGATGGAAAAGAGGGCGCGCGGGGCACACCTGCCTCGAGTCACACGCGCGTGATTCCCGACGATAGACAGTGTCTAGAGTTGTACCTCGTCTACATGGCCGAGCCAAAAAAAACTACTTCCGCCTCCGACCGCGCAGCACGACCTGGTATTCCCTGACCTCGAGACCCCGGAGGGTTTTCTCGCCCGTGACCTTCACCGCGTCCCAGGGGATGTCGAGCACCTTGCCGGTTTCTTCATCGATGAAGTGGTGGTGCGGCGTGACGTGCGGATCGAAGACCACCACGCCTTCCCTCAGCGGCTGTGTCCTGAGCAGGCCTTTCTCGGCGAACAGGTTGAGCGTGTTGTAGACCGTGGCGCGCGAGAGGGTCGGGCAGCGGTCGCGGACGTTCATCCACACCTCGTCCGCGGTCGGATGGTCCACGGTGTTCAAAACGTATTCCGCCACGGCGATTCTCTGCGGGGTGGGCTGAATCCCGTAGGCGCTGAGCCTGTCCAGCATGCTGCTCATGCGCGCTAGAATATGTCTAGTGTGAGATGATGTCAAGTGCAATCGGCAACGCGCGCTGGCGGTGGCCGGGCCCGGCCGAGGACGCGCGGCGGCTCGCCCCGCCGGCTCTCCGCCGGGCGACGACTGTGCACACGCGAATAGGGCGTTGACCGAGACGGCTTCTCCCGGGATACTGGCCGAGCCATGGGGGCGCGGCAGTCGGGTGCGCCGGAGCGAACCGCACAAATGCCGGAGGGGAGACGGGATGCACTATCGGACGCTGGGTCGCACGGGTCTGCAGGTTTCGGAGGTCGGGTTCGGGGCGTGGGCCATCGGGGGGCCGTCCAGGCTTGGCTCCGTGGAGGTCGGCTGGGGCGAGGTGGATGACGCCATGTCGCTGCGGGCCATCCAGGCCGCCTATGACGCCGGCGTCACCTTCTTCGACACGGCGGACGCGTACGGGGCGGGCCGGAGCGAGGTGCTGCTCGGCAAGGCGCTCAAGTCCAAGCGGGATCGCGTGGTGATCGCCACCAAGGTCGGCAACCGGACCACGGCCGCCGGCGAGTGGGTCAAGGACTTCTCGAAGCAGTGGATCGCCGAGGCCATCGAGGCCAGCCTGACGCGGCTGGGCACGGACTATGTGGATCTGTACCAGCTGCATTCCGGCACCGATACGGCGCAGTACCGGGACGAAACGTTCGAAGCGCTGAACGCGCTCAAGGCGGCGGGGAAGATCCGGCACTTCGGCGTCTCGGTCGGCCTGTGCGCGCACGGGCCGTGGGTGATCCGCAACACCGAGGCCGACACGATCCAGGTCGTGTACAACATGCTGGAGCGCGAGGCGGAGGCGGAGCTGCTGTCGCTGGCGCAGGAACGAGGCGTCGGGGTCATCGCCCGCGTCCCGCTGGCCTCCGGTTTCCTCTCGGGCAAGTTCACTACGGACACGCGATTCGCGGCGAACGACCATCGGTCCCGGACCTACCCGCCGGAGAAGATCCGCCAGATGGTGGGCCAGGTCGTCAAGCTCGGCTTCCTGACCGAAGGGAAATCGAAAACGCTGGCCCAGGCGGCCGTGCAATACTGCCTGTCGCACCCCGCCGTTTCCGTGGTCATTCCCGGGGCCAAGACGCCCGAGCAGGCCCGGGCCAACGCGGCGGCCAGCGACGGCGTTCTCTTGACCGCGGCGGAGGTGGCGCGCGTTCGCGCCGTCCTCGCCCAGGGCTGACGCGCCGCTCTTGCAGCGAAGCGGGCGGGCGGCCCAGGCGAGCTTGGCCGAATCCCCTGGCTTGGCGATCCGGCGGCTTCGCTCCAAGTCCGTTGCGGTATTCGCCACGACTTTGGCTTGACGCGGCCGGGCGGCTTGCGGCATGCTGCGGATGCGTGTGTGGTTGGCAGGCCGGAAGGATCTTGCAGGGGAAAACATCGGTGGATTTCATCAGGGTTCTGGACACCGTGACGCGCTTTCTGGACGAGCGCGGCTTTCGATATGCCCTCGTGGGTGCCTTCGCGTTGTCCTCGTATGGAATGAATCGAACGACGCAGGATCTCGATTTCGCCGTGGACTCCGCGGCGCGAGGCGACCTGGTTTCCTTCTTCGAGTCGCTGGGCTACGAGACCCTGTATTGTTCCGAAGGATACTCGAATCACGTCCATCCGCTCCCTGCGCTCGGACGGGTGGATTGCGTCTACGTCGGTGAGCCGACGGCCACGCGCCTCTTCGAGAGCGCCGGACCCGTCCCGATCCTCGGGAGAACCGTCCGCGTGCCCAAGCCGGAACACCTGGCGGCCATGAAGGTGCTGGCCATGAAAAATGACCCGAGTCGCACCTTCCAGGAAATGGCCGATCTCCAGTTTATCCTTGGCGTTCCGGAGGTCGATGTCGCCGAAATCCGCAGTCACTTCGAGCGGCACGGTCTTCTGGGGAGATTCGATGAGCTCCGTAAGATCGTCGACACCGCTGGACCTTGAAGCGGGTCTCCGGACGCGTCCGGAAGACGTGCAGGCCCTCCGCCGGGCGAGACGCGGCCGACCGATGTCGCTCGACGAGTACCTCGCCTTTCTCCGGCAGTTCGAGGATCTTCCGGCGGACGTCCTCAGAGCCCGCCGGGGCCCCCGAGGGGATAGGCCGTTTGAGCTCTGAGATCCGTGACAAGACTGTCCACAAGGAGCGCGCCATGCGACACAACCTTGCCAAGGAGAAACTCGCCGCGGGGAAGCCGGTCAGCGTGGTGGCGCCGGGGTACAGCTCGGCGGGGCTGGTCGAGCTGCTCGGCCGGATGGGGTTCGACGCGATCTTCATCGACTGCGAGCACGGCCCGGTCGGCTGGGAAGACGTGGAGCACATGGTCCGGGCGGCCGAGCTCGCGGACGTCACCCCGATCGTCCGGGTGCAGTCCAACGATCACTCGACCATTACCCGGGCGCTCGACCGCGGGGCCGGCGGCGTGCAGGTGCCCCACATCAACACCCGCGCCCAGGCCGAGGCCGCGGTCCGGGCAGCCAAGTTTGCGCCCATCGGCCACCGGGGTTACGCGGGGGGCCGAGCCGCGCTCGGCGTGAAGGGCAATTTCACCGTGCACGCCAATGCGGAGACGATGGTCGTCGCCATGCTGGAGGAGGTGGAGGCGCTGAAGAACCTGGACGAGATCGTGACGGTCGAGCACATCGACGCCTTTTTCATTGCGCCGGGGGATCTGGCGCAATCCATGGGTCATCCCGGCGAGATGGATCATCCGGATGTCCAGGCGGCGGTGCAGGATGCGGTGCGCCGGGTGCGGGCAGCGGGGCGCGCCCCCGGTGTGCTGACGACCGGCGGCGCGACCGCTCGCCGCGCCATCGAGCTGGGTGCGCTCTTCATCTACGTGTCGCTGGCCAACCTGCTCCAGCCCGGGGCCCGAGACTTTTTGACGGAGTTCAAGTGAGCGCGCGGTTCCGCTGCCGGTGTCCGACGCGACGACGGCGTCCGTCGGAGGCGCGGGACCTACGGCCCAGGCGTGCCCCCGAAGTCGGTGAGCGGGCCTCGAACGCCGATCTCCGAACCGCCGAACCATCGAACCGCCGGACCGTCTCATTGTCGAACCATCGAACCCACGCCTGTTTCCCCTTGACACTCGCGTCATGTCTACGCGAAGCTTGTGCCGGTTTGTGCCATGGGTCGGCCGGGGCGGCTTTCGCGGCGCCGTGCCCCGGTATTGGTTTGATGCATTCTCGATTTTGCAGAGGGAGGTCATCTCATGTCCAAAGGAAGGCTGAGCAGACGAACATTTCTCCAGCTGGCGGCAACCGCGACGGCGGGCGCCGCTCTTCCCGAGTCGCTGCTCGGGATGGTGCGATCGGCCGCCGCCGGCGCACCGCTCGGCGCCCAGTACATCGGCAAGCTGGAAGGCCCCGAGATCATTCGCGACGTCGCCAAGTTTCCCAAGAAGTTCGCCGAAGCCCCGATGCTGGCCGAGCTGGTCAAGGCGGGGAAGCTGCCGCCCGTCGAGAAGCGACTGCCCGATCCGGAAGACGTCATGGTCGTGAAGCCCCTCAAGGAGATCGGCAAATACGGCGGCCGCTGGCGGCGCGGGTTCACGGGACCTGCCGACAACGAGAACGGGAACCGCATAGTGTCCACGGATAAGATGCTCATGTTCGACTACACCGGGAACAAGGTGACCCCCGCTCTCGCCAAGGACTGGCGGCTCAGCGACGATGGGAAGGTGTGCACGATCTTCCTGCGCAAGGGGCTCAAGTGGTCGGACGGGAAGCCCTTCACGGCCGACGACATCCTCTTCTGGTACGAGGAGATCTACCAGAACAAGGCCCTGGTGGCCACCTCGATACCGGAGCTGCAGGTGGGCGGCAAGCCGGTGCGGATCTCGAAGCGTGACGACTTCACGGTGGTGTTCGAGTCTCCCGAGCCCTACTTTTTGCTGGTGGACGTCCTGGCGGGCGATACGCTCATCGGTGGCGGCCAGGCCACCGGGAGCGCACGCGCGAATTTCATGGGCGGATACGCCCCGGCCCACTACCTGAAGCAGTTCCTGCCAAAATATTCGTCGGAAGACGAGGTGACGCGCAAGGCGAAAGCCGCCGGTTTCGACAGCTGGGTGAGCTATATCCGCAACCGGACCAACTGGGCGCTCAACACCGAGCTGCCGACGCTGGGACCCTGGAAGACGGTGAGTCCGATCAACACCCCGACGTGGGGCATGGAGCGCAATCCGTTTTACTGGGCCGTGGACACAGCCGGCAATCAGCTGCCCTACATCGACCGGCTGGTCATGAACCTGGCGGAGAACCTAGAGGTGTTGAACCTCCGCGCCGTCGCGGGCGAGTACGACCTGCAGGAACGGCACATCAGCCTTTCCAAGCTTCCCGTCTTTATCGAGAACCAGAAGAAGGGCAACTACACCGTGCACTTGGACACGTCCCAGAGCGGCGCCGATGCCGCGATGCTGGTGAACACCGCCTACGAGGGCGACCCGGAGGTGTCCAAGTGGCTCAAAAATCGGGACTTCCGCCGCGCCATGTCCATGGGGATGGACCGTGACCAGCTCAACGAGGCGTTCTGGCTCGGCATCGGGACGGCCGGCTCCGCCGCGCCGGCCGACGACGTCGCCATCAACCCCGGCAAAGAGTACCGAAAGAAGTGGGCGACGCTGGACCTCAAGCAGGCCAACGCGCTCCTCGACAAGATCGGCCTGACAAAAAAGGACGGCGAAGGTTATCGCCTGCGGACGGACGGGAAGGGGCGCCTCCGGATCGAGTTGATGACGGTGGGAGGCCAGTTCATCCCGTACACCCAGGTCGCCGAGATGATCAAGCAGCAGTGGAAGAAGATCGGACTCGACGCCGACGTGAAAGAGACCGAGCGCAGCCTGGCTTTCACCAAAACCGCCAACGCCGAACACCACATCATGTTCTGGACGGTGGGTGGGTCGGAGAACCTCTATCTGTTCCCGCGTCACGTGCTACCGGTGGACCCGGCCGAGTGCCACCTGGGGATGCCCTTTGCCCGGTGGTACGCCAGCAACGGCACCCAGGGCAAGAAGCCGGATAATCCCGAGATGCTCCGAGCATTCGAACTCCTCCGGTCCGCGGCAGGCAAGAAAGAGGCCGAGCGGATCAAGATTGCCAAGGATATCTGGAAGATCCTGGTGGAGGAGTGCTGGGCCATCGGCATCGTGGGCGTGTCTCCCGCGTTCATGGGCGTACGGATCGTGAAGAACAACATGGGGAACGTCCCGGCGCGCCAGACCAACGCGCAGCACGCGCGGACGCCCAACACGTCGCATCCGGCGACGCTCTTCTTCAAGTCGTAACGAGGCGTCACCCGAGAGCGACGAGACAGGGGCATCGTCGACCCGGCGAAAGCCGGGATCCGGTGTCACGAGGAGATCGCCGGGATTCCGGCGGACGCCGGAATGACGGATCGAGGCCTGGGCCGGACTTGCCTTGTTTGCAGCGACTGCTGTTTTTCAAGCAACCCCGGCTCGGCCGTGGATGAATCCCGGACCGACGCGAACGCCGACCCCCGCACGAGGGTCGGCGTTCGCATTCGCCCCGCGGGTGGTGTCGAGGCCCTCGAAACGATTCGCCAGGCCGGCGCGCAAACGGAATACGCCGTGGAGGCCCGATACGCCGCCTCGCAAAATACGTGACCCGCGAAGACTCTCGTCAGGCGCTGGATCTGGCAGAGCGGGTTCCGGGGTGGGTGGAACCGGCGGTTGTGTGAGGGACGGGGCCGAAGTGGCCGCCGGTTCCCGCCTGTCCCCGGGCAGCGCGCCGCCGCGCGCGTTGTTTCTCGGTGGAGGCTCGGTATGACGCTCACCCCGGAGGTGATGGCGCGGATCGACGGGATCTTGGCGCGCGCTCAAGCGCAGGGGCGCGGTGTGCTGTACGAGCACGAGGTCTACGCCATCCTGCAGACGATCGGTCTGGGGGTGCCGCGGCACCGGTTTGTCCACGACGCGCGCGATGCCACGGCGGAGATCCTCGCGGCGGTCGGGCACACCGTGATGGCCAAGATCGTTTCGCCGGGGATCCCCCACAAACAGCGGCTGGGGGGCGTCAAGCGGGTCAGCGCCGCGGACCCGCTCTACGTCCAGTTCGTCCTGACGCAGATGCGCGAGGAGGTGAATTCGCATTTCGCGGCCGGCGGGGCGCCGGCGGTGGTCGGCTTTCTCCTCGTGGAATACGTCCCGCACACGCAGGCCATCGGCTACGAAACCCTGATCGGATTCCGGGAGGATCCGGCTTTCGGGCCGGTCCTCACGGTCAGCAAGGGCGGGGATGACGCCGAATTCTTCGCCGCGCACTACGACCCGGCGAACCTTTTCCTCCCTCCCCTGGAGTATCCCGACGCACTGGCGTTCGTGCGGTCGCTGCACATCCGCCACAAATTCGAACAGATCGGCCACCCGGAGTACCTGGAGTACATGGCGCGCGCCGTGGCCGCGATGAGCATGCTGGCCTTGCGCTACTCGCCCATCGCGTCGGATCCGCGCTATGTCTTCACAGCGTTCGAGGTGAATCCATTCGTCATCTCGCGCGACAACCGGTTCGTGGCCCTCGACGGCCTGGCGGAGTTCCGGGCCGCCGCGGAGGCCGAGGCCTGGGCCGCCGGGCCGAACACCGACAATCTCGAGGCTTTTTTTCGGCCCCGCGGCGTGGCCGTGGTCGGCGTCTCCGCCGACCCGGCCAAGTACAGCCTGGGCCGTGAGATCGCGGAGCTGCTCCACGAGCAGGGACGGACCGATCTGTTTTTTATCAATCCAAAGGGCGGCGACGTGCGCTTCGGGGGCACGGACTACCCGTTGCGGCGGGGCCTCGCGGAGATCGCCGACCGCGTGGAGTTGGTCGTCTATGCCGCGCCCGCCCAGAGCGTGCCCGAGTTCATGCGCGCCTTGGCGGGAAGCTCGGTCAAAGCGGTGATCCTCATCCCCGGGATCCCGACCGCGATACCGTACGCGCAGTTCGCCGAGGAGATCCGCCGGGCGATGCCGCCCGGACTCCGCCTGCTGGGGCCCAACTGCATGGGCGTCTACTTTGCGCCCGGCCCGGCCGACGGCGGGGGATTGCGAGGGGTCAACACGCTGTTCATCAACGAGCGCAGACTGGCCATCCGCTCCTCGGAGCACGCCAACGCCGTCCTCCTCAGCCAGAGCGGTGCGCTGGCCGTAACGGCGATCGACAAGCTGCGCGGGTGCCGGCCCTTCCGCTCGGTGGTGAGCTTCGGCAACAAACTGGACGTCAAGGGCCCGGACCTGCTGGCGTACTTCGAGAAAGACCCGTCGGCGGGCGTCATCGCATGCTACATCGAGGGGTTCGACGAGGGCGAAGGCCGCCGGTTCTTCGAGATCGCGCGCGGCATGACCACGCCGGTCGTCATGTACAAGGCGGGGCGCACCCAGGCGGGGGCTCGCTCGGCGGCATCCCACACGGCGGCCATCTCGGGCAGCTACGAGGTGTTTCGGGCCGCCTGCGGTCAGGCCGGGGCGATCCTGGCGGAGACCATCGACGAGTACTACGATCTGGTGCGGACGTTCTCGCTGCTGGCGGCAAAGCCACCGGTCGGGCGCCGGGTGGCCGGTGTGGCGAACGCCGGCTTCGAGAGCACGATGGGCGCCGACGAGCTGCGCGGTCTGACGCAAGCGCAGCTGACGCCCGAGACGGTGGAGCGGCTCAAGGCGATCAACCGCCACGGACTCGTGGACGTGTCTTCGCCCTTCCTCGACATCACGCCCATGGCCGACGACCGTATGTACGCCGATTTCGTGGAGGCCGTCATCCTCGACCCCGGCGTCGACTGCGTCTTCGTCGCCGTCGTCCCGCACGCCGTGTCGCTCAAGACGGATCCGGACACGTGCCACCACCCCGACGGCCTGGCGAGCCTCCTCGTGAGCCTGGCCGCCAGGACCGACAAGCCCATGGTGGTCTCCGTGAATGCCGGACGGTATTACGGAAATTTCGTCTCGCGGCTCGAGGACGGCGGGCTTCCCGTGTACGCCGACATCCGGTCGGCGATCGCGTCCCTCGACACCTTTGTGGCCTATCACCTGCGGAAGACGGAGCGGCGACTGCCCGCGCCGGCCGCTGCGGAGGCGGGATAGCGCCCCGTGGACACGCGCGAGGTGTGGCGCATCCCGCACGCCGGCTCGCTGCGGCGCCTGGTGCGGGTGGCGGAGTCGCTCCCCGATCCCGGACCCGGCGAGGCTCGCGTCCGCGTGCGGGCCATCGGGCTGAATTTCGCCGACCTGTTCGCGTGTCTGGGGCTGTATTCGGCGACACCCAGGGGTGCCTTTGTCCCCGGCCTGGAGTTCGCGGGCGTGGTGGAGGCGCTGGGATCAGCGACGGAGCCCGGCGCGCCGCGCCCCGGCGCCCGGGTGTTGGGGCTGACGCGTTTCGGAGCCTACGCGACGGCGCTCAACATCGACCTGCGGTACCTGCACCCAAGCCCGACCGACTGGGATTTCGCCGAGGCCGCCGCGTTTCCGGTGCAGGGGCTGACGGCCTGGTACGCCCTGCTGGAGCTGGGTGGGCTGAAGCGGGGCGCCGCGGTGCTCCTGCACTCGGCGGCCGGCGGCGTCGGCCTGAACGCCCTCCGGATTCTCGCCGCGCAGGAGGCGCGGGTTGTCGCCACCGTGGGCCGCCCGGCCAAGCGCGACTTTCTGATGCAACGCCTCGGGCTCTCGACCGACCAGATCATCGTGCGCGACCGCCGCGTGTTCGGCCGGCAGCTCGACGGGGCGCTGGCAGCCCTCGGTCTGGACGGGCTGGACCTGGTGCTGGACGCCGTGGCGGGCCCGTACTTCCGTCCCGCGTACGACCGTTTGCGACCCGGAGGCCGCATCGTGGTCTATGGCGCCGCCGACCTCATGCCCAAGGGCGCGCGGCCGGACTATCTGCGCCTCGCGCTCCGATACCGGCGCCGGCCGAGGCTCGATCCGCTGCGGATGATCGCGGAGAACAAAAGCGTGATGGCGTTCAACCTGATCTGGTTGTGGGAGCAGGCGGACCGCCTCCCCCGGGCATACGACCAGTTGGCGCGCTTCGCGGACAGGCCACCCCTGATCGGTCGGCGCTTCCGCTTTGCCGAGGCACCGGCGGCGCTCCGCCACCTGCAGAGCGGGGAGAGCGTCGGGAAGGTCGTGCTGGAGGTCTGAGCCGCACGGCTCGGCCGAGTCGAACCGCGGATCACGATCTGGATTTCAGCGGCCTGGACCGCAGACGGCCCGATCAGCGGCCGTGCCGGCTCGTTCCCATCCGGCGCCGCGAGATGCCCGCCGCCTTCCGCCGGAAGGCGAACGCCCTCTCGCGGGCGCGGGCCCGGCGGAGAGGGCGCTCGACCTCTGGTCGGCCGACGTGCGGTGGACCGGACGCTATTTCTTTGCCAGGTTCCCCGCCACGAAGTCCCAGTTCACCAAGTGGTCCAGGAAAGCCTGCACGAAATCCGGCCGTCGGTTCTGGTAGTCCAGGTAGTAGGCGTGCTCCCACACGTCCACGGTCAAGAGCGCCGTCTGCTTGCTGGCCATGGGGGTGTCGGCATTGGCGGTGCTGACGATCTTCAGCGTCCCGCCGTCCAGGACCAGCCATCCCCACCCGCTGCCGAAGCGGCCGACCGCGGTCGCCTTGAACTGCTCGGCGAACTTCTCGTAACTGCCAAACGCCTGGTCGATCCGCTGGGCCAACTCTCCTTTTGGCCGTCCACCACCCGACGGCTTCATGCAGTTCCAGAAGAACGTGTGGTTCCAAACCTGCGCGGCGTTGTTGAACACACCGACGCGCGACGCATCGCCAGCCGACGCTGCGATGATCTCCTCCAGCGACTTGCCGTCGAGGGGCGTTCCGGGGGTCAGCTTGTTGAGGTTGTCCACGTACGCCTTGTGGTGTTTCCCATAGTGAAAACCGATGGTCTTGGCGGAATAGTGGGGCTCCAGGGCAGTCTCGGCATACGGCAGATTTGGCAACTGAACGGACATGATACTCCTCCTTTCGCGAGGTAGGCGATAAGACCGCGGCGCGGCACAGTCCGCGATCGTCGGGCGCTTCGCGCCCCTCCACAGGGGTTGGAGTCATGCGTACGGGCCAAGCAGAGGGACCGCTGCCGGGCACCTCAATCGTTGACCCCCAGAATAGCCTCGGGGCGAGGCTCTCTGCAAGAGAAATGGCAAGATTCGCTTGGTAACTCGGTCCGCCCCCCTTTAAAATGACGGACGTCTCCGTATGCGTGTGGGCCGTTACACTCGAGACTTCGTCAAGGAGGAGATTATGATCACCCGGCGCGCGCTCAAGCTGAACTGGGAGGGGACCAACAGGATTCTGCTGGCCGCGGTCAAGAAGGCCGAGGAGATCGGCGTGCCGATGAGCATCGCCGTCATGGACGAGGCGACACACCTGCTGGGTTTCGCCCGCACCGACGAGGGCAAACCTCACAACATCAAGATCGCCATGGCCAAGGCCCGCGCCGCGGCGTCGAACCGGAAGCCCACGGGCAAGATCGGCACCATGGGGAATCCCCTGGACGACCACATGGCGATCGCCCTGCCCCTGGCCGCCGGGCCGGAGATGTACGTGACCTTCGCCGGCGGCCTGCCCATCGTCGTGGAGGGGTACTGCGTGGGTGGTGTGGGGACCAGCGGAGGGACCGGCGAGCAGGATCTGGTCGTGGCGCAGGCCGGCCTCGACGCGCTGGCCTGCCTGGTCCGCGACCAGGACTCGCGCACAAAGCAGGGTTGATGGACACACTGCCATCCTTCCGGCTCAGATGAGCGCACGCGATTGGGCGGCGCGCGACACGAAAGCGAGGCAGGCTGTGGACATGCGAGTCGATGCGGCACGGTTGAGGCGGGATCTGGAGGCGCTGGGCGCGATCGGCCGGACGGCCGAAGGGGGTGTGTCGCGTCCGTCCTGGGGCGCGGCCGACATGCAAGCGCGCCGCTGGCTCCAGGAGCGGATCGGGGCGGCCGGGCTGGAGTCGCGCGTGGACGCTGCGGGCAACATCTTCGGCCGCTGGCAGTCGGGCGGCCCGGTGGTGATGGTCGGCTCGCACCTGGACTCGGTTCCCAACGGCGGCATGTTCGACGGCGCCCTCGGCGTCCTCGCCGGGCTGGAGTGCGTGCGGCGGATCAAGGAGGAAGGCATTCGGCTGCGACACCCTTTGGAGCTGGTGGCGTTCACCGACGAGGAGGGGGCCTTCGGTGGGTTCTTCGGCAGCTACGCGTTCACCGGGACGCTGCGGTCCGAGGAGATCCCGAACCTGAAGGACGCCACGGGGCTTCGGATGGTCGACGCCATGGCGCGAGTGGGAATGGACGCCATGGCGGCGCCCGGGGCATACCGGGACCCCACCGAGATCCGCGCATACGTCGAGCTGCACATCGAGCAGGGGCCGGTGCTGGAGACGCACGGCGTCCCCATCGGCGTCGTCGACGCCGTCGTGGGCTTCCGTCGATTCGGGGTTACCTTTCGCGGCCGGGCCGACCACGCCGGCACGACGCCGATGACCGACCGCCGGGACGCCCTCCTGGGCGCGACCGATCTGGTCCAGCAGGGACGAGAACTCGTCCTCACCCACGGCACAGCGGCCAGCCGGCTGACGGTGGGAGTCCTGAAGGTCAAGCCGGGCGCGGCCAACATCGTTCCGGCCGAAACCTACCTGACCTACGAGCTTCGCGAAGCGTCGGCCGAGATGCTGCGGTCGCTCGCCGACCGGTCGCGCGCGCTTATCGCCGACGTGGCGTCCGCGTGGGGGCTCACCGTCTCTGTGGAGACGATCCTGGATATCGAGCCGGTGCCGCTGGCGGACGAGATCAAGGGGTGCATCGTGACGGCTGCGCAGGAGTTGGGCTACAAGCACATGCGGCTGCCCGCCATGGCCGGCCACGATGCGCAGGTCGTCGGGCGAGTCGCCAAAGCGGGGATGATCTTCGTCCCGAGCAAGGACGGGCGGAGTCATTCGCCGGCGGAGTTCACCTCGGACGAGGACGTGGAGCGGGGCGCGAACGTTCTGCTTTTGACGCTCCAGAAGCTGGCGGCCGGTTGAATCAAAACGCTGCGGTTCTTCCCCCACGCGCGCCAAGGCCCGCAGGGTTACCTATCGGCAGAACCGAGGACCGCAATCGAACCCTGCTCCCCGGGGCGGCTCTGGCGGCATTGCGCGAGGCAGTGTTTCGACTCAGGGCTGGCCCAGGGCGAGCTGCGAGGATCGCATCGTGGATCTGTCGCTGCTGGGCGTTTACCTCCTTGTCGCCGCGCTGCTGATCGCCGGCCTCGCCGGCTCGCTGATCCCGTTGCTTCCAGGGACGCCGCTCATCCTGGCCGGTGCGCTCCTCTATGCGCTGGTGACCGATTTCAGCCCCATCGGGGCCGGCCGGCTCCTGATGCTTGCCGCGCTGGCGGCGCTCGCCTATGGCTTGGAATATGTCGGAGGCGCCGTCGGGGCGAGGAAATTCGGCGGAAGCGCGTGGGCGGTCGTCGGCGCAATCATCGGTGCGGTGGTCGGCCTCTTCTTCGGTCCGCCGGGTCTGCTTGTCGGCCCTGTTGTCGGCGCGGTGGCGGGGGAGTTGTTCAAGAGCGGGGAAATGGAGCACAGCCTCAAGGCGGGGTTGGGCGCCCTGGTCGGACTAGCCGTCGCCCTCCTCGCGCGCTTCGCCCTGGCCTTTACGATGGTCGGCTTGATAGTGTGGTGGCTGTGGCGCGCTTGACTCCGGGTGCCGAAAACGGCCCATCCGCGGCGTACGCGTGAAGTCCGCCTCGCACTCCGCCTCACGCGCCGGCTTGCATTCCGGGTCTTTTTGAGCGGTGCGCCGAGCGCAAGTCGGCGGAAAAATCGAGGCCCCCGGCGACGCCCCGAGTCCGCTGGGCCCCACCCACCCTGCGGGTGGGTTCCCGGTCAGCCGGCGGGCACCCGTTGCATTCTCCGGCGGCAACGGGTCGGGGACGCCGGAGCCTCCGCGGTACCGAAGCGTGCGCCGGTGCGTCGCCCACGCCGCCGGAACAGGGGCGGCCGGTTCCCGACGAGGCCGCGGGCGGGAGAGGGGAGACCCCGAGGATCGGGGGAATGATCCGTGGAGTTCGCATTCGACACAGGAGGTCCGGGCCGCAACCGGCTTGCTGACGGCCGGGGCTCCCTCGGGCGCTAACCTCCCAGCTCTTGCAGCAGTTTTCGCGCGGTGACGGCATCCTCGAAGTTGGGGTTGATCAGCAAGGCGCGCTTGAGGGCGGCGGAGGCATCCGCCGTCCGACCCTGCCGGTGCGCCACGAGGCCGAGGTGATACTGGATCGCCGCTTCGTTGGGTAGAATCTCGCCCGCGGCGCGGAACTGCTTCTCGGCCTCGGCCAGCTTGTCCTGCTTGAAGTATACCCAGCCCAGCGTATCCATGGCGCGGCCATTCCGCGGCTCCAGCTCCAGCGCCTTCTGGGCGAACCGGAGCGCCTCGCCGTGCGAGGCCGCGGCGTCGGCGAGCAGCCAGGCCAGGTTGTTGTAGGAGGCGGCATCGCCAGGCGCGAGCGCAATGACCTTCCGATAGTTCTGGATCGCCCGGTCCCGGTCACCCTTGAGCTGGTAGGCATACGCGACACCGAAAAACGCAGAGGTCAGGTTCGGGTTGACGTCCAGCGCCTTCTGAAACAGATCGATGGCCTCGTCGAGCCTGCGCTCTTCCAGCGCAACCCGGCCAAGCACGGCGAGCGGTCCTGCGAGCCGGGGATTCTCCTTGAGCGCAGCCTTGGCGTACTTCGCGGCCTCGGCTCTCTGGCCGCGGGTCAGGCTCAGGTCGGCCATGGCGACGTTGGCCGCGACGATGGTGGGGTTGACCCGTAGGGCGGTCTCGAAGTGCTTCGCGGCCTCGTCCCGCCTCCCCTGCGCCAGCGCCGCGTGCGCCGCCACCAGGTTCGCTTCCACGTCGTTCGGATTCACGTCCAGCGCCAGCCGCACGAAGCCCATGGCCTCGTCGGGTTTCTTCCGCGCGAGGGAGATGCGGGCCATGCCCAGCATGGCGGGCGCGTACCGCGGGGCCACCTTCAACGCGGACCGAAACTCGGCCTCGGCCTCGTCTACCTTTCCTCGGGAAAGCAGAATGGCGCCAAGCTGCGTGCGAAGGCCGGGTTGGTCCGGCTGGGCCCGCAGCAGCTCCCGCGTCTCGCGCTCGAGCGCGTCGGCGACCTTGGTGGGATCCTCTCCGGCCGCCAGGGCCGCCAGCTCTGCGCGGCCGAGCTGCTTGCCGGGGTCCAGCTGCTGGGCCCGCTTGAGCGAGACGACGGCCTCGGCCTTTTTGCCTTGCAAGAGCTGCAGGCGTGCGAGCTGGTAGACGGCCAGCGCGGACTTGGGGTCGGCGTCGACCGCCTTGCGGAAGGCCTTTTCCGCCTCGTCGAAACGGGATCGCTGCATGGCCACGCTGCCCTGGACGATGAACGCCGGTGCCAGGCGCGGGTTCAGGGTGAGGAGCTTTTGCGCGGCCGCCTCCGCCTCGTCCAGCCGTCCCGTCTTCGCATAGAGATCCGCGAGGCTGAGCTGCGCAATCCAGAGCTCGGGGTTGAGCTTCACTGCGTTTTCCAGGTGCTGGACGGCCTCGCGGGGCTTCCCCTCCGCGACCAGGACGGCAGCCAGATTCAGCATCGCCGGCACGTCGTTGGGAGCCGCCTCCAGCGCGGCGCGCAGGTTACGCTCGGCCTCGTCGACCTTCCTGTCCTGTAAGGCCAGCCGCGCGAGGTTGGTGTAGGCCGGCGTAAACTTGGCATTGCTCTCCAGCGCCGCCCGGAAGGCCTTCTCCGCCTCTTTCGAGTCGTTCTTGCCGAGGTACGCCACGCCGATCAGATTGTGCGCGACGGGGTTCTTCGGCGTCACCGCCAGCGCCGCCTGGCCGGCCTGGATCGCCTGATCCCACTGCCGTCGGCGCAGCAGGGACTGCATGAGCGCGAGGTGGGGCGCGAGGCTCGTCGGATCGGCCTGGATGGCGGCCCGATACTCCTGCTCGGCCAGGTCCGTCTTCCCCTGGGCTTCGTGGACCTGCGCCTTGGCGAGATGGGTCCGAACCGATCCCGCATCCAGGGCCAGCCCCTGCGACAGGGCGCCCAGCGCACTCTCGTAATCCTGCATGGCCGCATAGGTGAGACCCAGGATGTCGTACGCGTGGACGTCCTTCGGGTTCGCCGCCAGCACCGCCTTCGACTCGCGCAGAGCGTCCTGCACGCGGCCAAGCCGAAGGTACGTGCCGGCCAGCTCCAGCCGCAACCCGGGAATCTCCGGAGCCCGCTTGGCGACTTCTTGAAACTGCGCCAGCGCCTCCTTCGGCTGGCCGAGCCGGGCCAGCACCTGCCCCAGCCGCATCCGCGCGCCGACGCTTTCCGGCGCGATCACCAAGGCCTCCTGAAATGCGCCGCGCGCCGCCTCGTTTTTTCCTTGCGCCAGATACGCCTCGCCCAGCAGATAGTGGCCCTCCCAGATGCGGGGGAACACCTTCGTGACGCCCACCAGGAGGCCGACGGTCTTCTCGAACTTCTGGGTACGGTTATACAGACTCGCCAGCGCGATCGCCACGCGCGGGTCGGGGATGCGTCCCAGGGGGAGCGCCTCCAGCTGGCCCAGCGCGTCGTCGAATTTCCCCTGCGATGCCAGAAGGCCGGCCAGACTCGACCGCGCCGCCATGTTCGTGGGGCCGGCTTTCACAGCCGCCTGGAACCTTTGCATGGCCTCGTCGGTGCGGCCCTGCGCCACGGCCAACGCTCCCAGTCCCACATGGGCCTCGACCAGCTCCGCATTGAGGGTCAGGGCCTTGCGATACGCGGCCTCCGCCTCTTTGTCCTTCTTCTGGACGCGATGCACGTCTCCCAGCGCCAGATATCCCTCTACCAGGTCCGGGTCCAGCTCGATCCCTTTCTGAATAAAGGACAGCGCCTCGGCCGCCTGCTGCCGCCGCAGAAGCGCCATGCCCTTCAAGACGCGGGCTCCGGCGCTTTGCGGGGCGATCGCGATGGCGCGATCGGCGGCGGCCTCCGCGTCCGTCACCGCCCCGATGTCGAGGTCGACCCGGGCCAGATTCAGGTAGGCCACTACGAGATCCGGCTTCAACTCGATCGCGCGCTGATATTCCGACCGCGCGTCGAACATCCAGCTCTTTCGCTGATACGCCCGTCCGAGCTGGTTGTGCGCCTCGGCGAACGTCGGGACCGCCTGGATCGCGTTCCGGAACTCGATGACGGCCTCATCCACCTTCTGCGCGGCCAGATACTGCTCGCCCCGGGAAAAATACCGCTGCTTCTTGACCTCGGGATCTTCGCTGCATCCGGCCACCGCCAAGGACAGGAATCCAAGAAGGACGGCGCCTAGAAGAGCGGACTTCCAGTGCTCACGATTCACGGCTGTGCCTCCGAACGCAGCGTGCGTGCGTTGTGACCGAGAAGACATCTTGGGCCAGGCGATAGAATATAGAACGGTTGCACGGTGCGCAAGCAAACAAAGGAAATTCCATCCGGAGTTCCATTCCCACGGCGCGGGCGCGCGATATGGGTCCGGTTGACTGCCTTGCCCCCGTTTGCTAGATGGCTCGCGGCGCGAGCGCATCGCGGCTGAACCACAGCCTGCCACGGTGATCCGTGGCTGCCCGACGGTTTCATGGCGTCTTGGTGTCTTTGGGGGTGAATACTCTGGATTGATCCCAGAGGGGAGGAGGCGGCAATGGGCAGCATGCTGCTTGAGAAATCGTGGTTCCGCGGGGCGCTCTCCGGGATCGCTGTCCTGAGCCTTGCCTTTGTCATCGTCAACATCTTCCTGTTCCTCGGCAATCGAACAATCCAGGGAGACGTGAACGACCGCCAGCAATTCATCAACCAGAGCATCCAGTTCGATCGCCTGAACCGGGAGCTTATCGCGGCGCTGGCGAATCTTGCCGCCCGGCATAAAGACGATCAGATTCGGAACTTGCTCGCGCCCCAGGGCATCACGTTCACCCTGAACCAACCGACCGGGGCCGCGCCTGCGCCAAGTGCGCCAGCCGCGCCTGGTGGCCGAACCAAGGGACCCCGTTAGCCCGGATCGCCGACCCCAAGGGCTTTGGTTCAGCCCGCAATGTTCGCCGGCTGTGTTGGAGAGCAACGCGGGCCAGGGGGACACATAATGTACACAGAATCGGATGATATCCAGAAGGCTGTTCCGGCAATCCGCGGTCTGATGATTCCCGTGTGTATCGTCCTGATCGCATTCGTCGTGTGGACCGGGTTCCAGACGAGCCAGCTCATGCGCGAGCGCGGCATGCTGAAGATGATTCTCGCCAGCTAGGAGGCGCCGGTCCAGGAGGCCGCGAAGCTCCGAGCCCAACTGGATGCCATCGCCCGGGGGACGCAGGAACTGGCGAACCAGGGAAATCAGAACGCCGAGACCATCGTGGTGGAGTTGCAGAAGCGGGGCATCACCATCAACCTGCCGGCTACCCCGGCGCCCGCCCAGAAGTAAGTTCAATGGGTAACCCCCCGGCTCTGCCGGGGGACTCACCAAAGTTTGACAGTTCCGGGAGTGTGCTTTTGCTCAGAAACCTCCCGATGTGGCAGTGTAGGACCGCACGCATGGACTGCAGATATTCAAATGGCTCGGCCCTGCGCGCGCGGTCAGGCCCCTTTGAGGGGCCAGCGCGC
>JAKPQH010000217.1 GCA_029580855.1 bacterium
GTGTCCGGAAGCCGAACGCCCGATGACTGATCGCCTTCACCTTGTTGTTCATGCCCTCCAGGGCGCCGTTCGTCACGCGGAGCCTCGTCCAGGCGAGGATCCCATCGCGGTGCGTGCGGATCGTCTTGGCGAGCTTCGTGAGGGGGGCAAGCCGGCTGTGACTGGCGCGCCAGAGCCACTGCCGGAGGTGGTCCTCCGCCCACGCACTGGAACGGTAGTCCCAGAAGCGGCGGAGGTCCTCCTTGAGCAGGTAGGCCTTCACGATGGGGGCATTCAGGCGCAGGAGCCCCGAGAGGCGCGGCCGTTCGTCCCGCCGGAGCTTCGCGGGATTCTTCAGCCAGAGGAACCGGGTGCGCTGGAAGGTGGGCCGCTCCGCTACGGCCAGCTGCCGCCACATCTGGCGGCGGACCGTGTCCACGGCGTCCGCGGCGGAGCGGGTGAGATGGAAGCGGTCGAAGACGACGGTCGCCTGCGGCGCGGCCGTGCGGAGACTGGCGAGATACGGCCGCCACAGGTCGCAGCAGACGACGCGGATGGGGCGCGTCCGGCGCCAGCCCAGCCCCGCGAAGAACCGCTGGAGCGTCCCCTCGTCGCGATCCTTCCCGATCCAGACGACCCGACGGCGGGCCAGGTCGTAGACGAGTGTGAGGTACGGCTGGCCCTTCCGGCGGCTCACTTCGTCGATGCCGATCACGTGCAGGGGCAGCCACCGGCGGTGCGCGAGACCCCACAAGACCGCGGCCTCGACCACGGTGGCGACGGTTTTCCAGTTCACGCGGAAGTGGGCGGCTACCGAGGCCCAGTCCAGCTGCCGGGCGAGGGTCGCCACCGCCCGGGCCAGGGCATGGGTCACCCGCTGCCACTTCTCCGCCCACGGGACCCGCTCCACCCGCAGGCCGCAGGTGGGACACCAGACGCGGTACGGCGCGTAGACGAGCCAGAGGGGTTGATCCCGCAGGGCCAGATCCTGCCACCGGCGTTCCGGTCGGCGGGTCCCCGCGACCTTGGGGGCTGGGCGGCCGCACTCCCCGCAACAGAGCCGGCGCCCGGGCAGGCGGTCGATCTGGGCTACCAGGCCCCCGTTCGGGAGGTCCTCCGCCTTCACCACGGTATGGGCTTTCATTCCAAGCGACTTCCTGATCAACGTTTCCAGGCGCATCGGTCCTTGGCCTCCTCTCTCTGGGTTGCGAGCCCCGAGGAGGATAGCCGAGTCCCCCGATGCGCTTCTACTTTCCAGACGTTACATGTTTAGACACTCTTGGGATAGCAGCCGAAAAAAGTAAACGCGGCGCCGCGCGCCAAGGAGCGAAACGCCATGGGACCGACGGTAGCCTTCATCGGGTTGGGGATCATGGGTGGGCGCATGGTCAAGAATGTCCTGAAGGCCGGTTATGCCGTGCGGGTGCAGAACCGCACGATGGCCAAGGCGGAAGCGGTGAGGGCTCTCGGGGCGACGGTCGCCGTCACGCCGCGCAAAGCAGCCGTCGGCGCCGATATCGTCGTGACCATGGTTGCCGACCCGCCCGCGCTGGCCGCAGTCCTGGAGGGGCCCGAAGGGGTGTTCGCCGGCTGCCGGCCGGGCACGCTGGTTGTCGACATGAGCACGGTGGATCCGGCAACCAGCCAGGCCATGGCAGCCAAGGCAAAAGCCGCGGGTCTGCGGTACCTCGAAGCCCCGGTGACCGGTGGCGTCGGGGCGGCCGAGCAGGGGACCCTCACGATCATGGCCGGGGGAAGCGCAGAGGACTTTGCCGCCGCAAAGCCCCTTCTCGAGACCATGGGGAAGAAGGTGCTCCACATAGGCCCCATGGGCTACGGTTCCGTCCTGAAGCTCTGCGCCAACCTGGTCGGGGCGAGCATCATCACCTCCATGAACGAGGCCTTGGTCCTGGCGGTGAAATCGGGCCTGGACTTGGGTGTGGTGACGGAGGTGCTCACGGAGCGGTCTCCGCTCATCGGCCGCACGGCGCCCAAGGTGCTCTCTGGGGACTTTTCGGCGAACTTCCCTTTGAAACACTCCCACAAGGACGTGCAGCTGGCCCTCTCGACGGCGCGAGCCGTCGGCGCACCAATGTTCGCGCTGGGGGCGGTCGCGCAGATCCAGGGCGCCGCCCTCGCGAAAGGATTCGGCGAACTCGATCAGACCGTCACGGCCCGCGTGCTGGAGGAGATCGCGGGGGTGCAGGCAAGAAAGGCGCCGGGTGCCTAGCGCCGAGTGCTTGGGAAAGAAGGACGCGGGCATCGAGGCCCGGAAACCACAAGAGGCGCAAGCGTGACAGAAACAAGACATCGCCTTTGCAGCTCGGCAGCCTTCCCCCGTATCCTCACGGGTACGAGAACAAGAATCAGCTGGAGGTGCCGAGCGTTTTCGCGGGACTCTTCTGTGTCATCCTCATCGGGCCGGCCGTGGAGAACTTGGTGTTTCGAAACATCGAACTGCGCACAGTGCGCCGCTGGGGAATGCAGGCATAATACGCTGCTGAAAAACGCCCGTTTACGGCATTGCCGCGCTCCCGCGGTGTCTGGACACACACGCCCGTCCGAATGGGTACTGGTGCGGCGCCTGGTATCTGGACCTTTTCAAACACCTTTGGCGCAGACGGACTTTCGAGATTGTGCAGGGGCGACGTGCCGAGCGCCACGCGTACGGGTGAGGGGAGAGCCGATGGATCTGCTCTGAGAGATCAGGTGGCGCTGGTGACGGTGTAGCTTGCGGAATCGCCGATCTCCGGCTGGATGCGATCAGTCGGGCCATCCTGCCTTTCCTGTTGATCGAGATCGCCGTGCTGTTTCTGATCACGTACGTTCCCGATCTGGTCATGTTCCTACCGGCGATGGTCGGGCCGAAGCGACAAAGCGGTTCGACCGTTCGACGGTTCGCGGGTTCGACCGTACCCGAACCGCCGAACTGCCGAACTGGCGAACCGCCGAACCATCGAACCGCCGAACCGGGAGCTTGTCGATGGACCGCATCGTCTCCGTCAGCACCATGGCGTTCGATGGGTATCCGCTGGAGGTCGCGCTGGACGAGCTGGCCGCGCTGGGCGTCCGGCATGTCGAGCCGGCCAGTGTGGACAAGATCTTCCAGCATCTCGTCGAGGAGGACTTCTGCGACACGCGTGCAGTCTGGTTACGGAACGAGCTGGCGGCGCGGCGGCTGGCCTGTCTGTCCTTGTCCGTCCACATGGACCTGACGGGGCCGGATGCCGTTGAACGCTTCCATCGACGGCTTGCGTTTGCCCGGAACGTCGGGGCGCGGTGCGTGAACTCCATCGCCGGGCCTGCGGAAAGGGGGGAGGCGTTCCGGAAAAACATCGTGGCCATCGCCGAGCGCGCCAGGGACTTGGGGGTCGTGATCGCGCTGGAGAATCACGGCGATCTCGTGGACCGGGAACAGCAGGTGCTGGATTTCATCCGCGAGGTGAATCACCCCGCGGTTCGCGTGAACTACGACACCGGGAATGCCTGGTACTACTCGAAGGGGCAGATCAACCCGGCGGAAGAGTTGGCCCTGCTCGCGCCCGTGGTAGCCCACGTCCACGTCAAGACCCCGAAGATCGTGGACGGCCTCCTGCGCTGGGTGGCCCTGGGTGACGGCATCCTCGACCTGCCGGCGCTGGCCCGTGTCCTGAAAGGGCAGATGCCGGGCGTTCCGGTGAGCTACGAGCTGTCGCCGCGACAGCGGTCGCGCGACTTCGAGCCTCGCTGGCGGACGCCGGAGGTCCCGCCGCTGGCCGACCTGCGGGACATGATCAGGCAGTCGCTCCGGGCGCTGGAAATGGTCCTTGCGTAGGGGCGCCGGTCCGCATGGAGGGCCAGCGGCGACACGTTCCGGCCGGACACGCTGGACCAGGTCATTACGAACCGCAAGAAGAGCGTCGAGGGCCTGAAGGCGAGCGTGCGACCGGTGAAGTGCTCTGCGCACCGCGGCGGGGGTCTGCAGACAGGGGTCCCCACCACACTGTGTCGCCGGCCGGCCGCTATTGCGCAGATCTCGGGACAGGGCGGCAGGCGCCTCGCCCCACCCGGTCCAGGTGCTCGCTCAGGTGCCGCCGGGCGATCTCGGCGTTGGCGGGGTCGCGCCACTTGACCTGGGGAAGACGGGCAATCGCATTGCAGAGGTGGGGAAGATCGAGCGCGCCGGTGGCGTCGTGGTGAGGGAGGTGCCGGATGGGCTTGCCTTCGGGAGACGACTCGACGACCGCGAATGCGGAGTCCGGGAGCTGGCGGATGTAGGCCCGGGTCCAGACGGCAGCCGCGGCGTCGGACGCGGCTACGGCCATAACGGCAAAAAGGAGGGCACCCAATCGCATGCGCATCCGGCTTCCTCTCCCGTTGTCACGCCGCATCGCACCGGGCCCACGATTGACGGACCCGCCCCGCTCTGGTAGGTTGTCCGCGTTCTCCGTTCGTCCGGCGTCGGGGAGTCTTCCATGGTCCAGCGCGCGGGTGTCCATTTTTTCCTCTTCGAGGACTGCCTGATCCGCGTGCCCACGGACGGCCTGACCCCGAAATTCGGCAGCGTCCTCCTGGTGCGGCACCTCCCGCTTCAGCCGGGCGACGTCGTTCTGGATCTGGGAGCGGGGGCCGGCCTGACCGGGATTCTCGCCGCCAGACGCGGGCACCGCGTGGTGGCCACCGATGTGGTGCCCGCGTACGTCGAATGCGTGCAGGCCAACGCGCTGCTCAACGGCGTCGCCGGCCGGCTCGAGGTCCGCGCCGGAGATCTGTTCGAGCCCGTGCGGGGAGAAGCCTTCGACGTGATCGCCGCCAATCCGCCGCAGATGCCGACGCCACCCGACCGGGACTGGAGCGATCCGCAATCCCGCACGGACAACGGCGGGCCCGATGGCTGGCTGCTGCTGGATCGGATTATCCGCCAAAGCCCGCCGCATCTCAAGCCCGGAGGTCGGTTGGTCCTCACACTTTTCGGTTTCCTGGGGATCGAACGGGCCATGGAGGCGCTGCGCGGCGCCGGCCTGCTGCCCCGCGTGGTGGCCCGCGAGGACCAGCCGTTTCCCCGTCTGGCCCGCGAGCGTTTGGATTACATCCGCTCGGTCAGTCCGGATAGCGCCGGTTTGACGGGGCGACCGTCCACGTGTTCGCGGTTGGTCCTGTGCGGTCGGAAGGAGTAGCCCGTGCCCACGTACCTCATCGTGAATGCGGATGATTTCAATCTGACCGAGGGGGTGACGCGCGGCATCCTGCATGGACACCGGCACGGGATCATCACCAGCACGACGGTCATGGTGAATCTCCCAGGGCTGGCCAAGAGCCGGGATCTGGCGCGCCAGGCGCCTCGACTGGGTCTCGGGCTTCACGTCAATCTGACGCTGGGTACGCCGGTTCTTGCCGCGGGCAGAGTCTCCTCGCTGGTGGATGCGAGCGGGCGCTTTGTTCGGGATCGAGCGCGGGTCGGCGAAGTCGGTGTCCCTTCGGAAATCCGCGACGAGACCGCGGCGCAGGCCAGGCGGTTCGAGGAGGCCTTCGGGTGTCGCCCCACACACATCGACACCCACTATCACATGCACCGGCTGGCTCGGGTTTTCGCGGCGGTGCTCGACGTCGCCGCCGACCTGGGGCTTCCCGTGCGAACGGTCACACCCGAGATGGCTCTCCGGATCCGTCAACGCGGATTGGCCGCCCCGGATCGGATGGTGGGGGACGTCGGCGCGGCTGCGTACTGGACGCCCGAAAACCTGGTAACGTTCATCGAGACGATGGAACACGGCGTCACGGAATTGATGTGCCATCCGGGGTATGCCGACGAGGCGCTCTCGGTCAGCACGTACCGCGAACAGCGCGAGGGGGAACTGCATGCGTTGTGCGATCCGCGCCCACGGGCCGCGCTGACCGAGGCCGGCGTCCGCCTCATCAGCTACAGAGAGCTGGCCGGCGTATCGGGGCGGCGGCCGTGAACGGTGACCCGGACCGGGGCGTCATTCTGGCCGTGGACGTGGGAGGGACGGGTCTGGCAGGCGGTGTGGTCGATCCGGACGGGACCATCCTCAGCGCCCACACGGTGGCCACGGAGCGCCGCGGAAGGGGTGAGGGGGTTCTCAGGAATCTCCTGGAGCTCGTCACGGGTCTTGCGGACGACGCCCGGATGTTCCGGCTTCCCGTGCGGGGCCTCGGGGTGGGGGTTCCGGGGGCGGTGGAGGAGGATACCGGGCGGATCGGGACCGACATCCAGAACATCCCCGAACTGGCGAACGTTCCCCTCCGGTCCGTGCTGCAGGAGGCGACGGGTCTTCGGGTGGCGGTGGACAACGACGTGAACGCGCTCTGTCTGGCGGAATGGCGCTTCGGTCAGGCGCAGGGGCTGCGCCATGTGGCCATGGTGGCCGTGGGGACCGGCGTGGGCGGCGGCTTGATCCTCAACGGTTCGTTGGTCCGCGGCGCGAGCGGCTACGCCGGAGAGATCGGCCACATCACCGTCGATATGGATGGGCGTCCCTGTTTCTGCGGAAGCCGGGGATGCGTGAAGGCGTACGCGTCGGGTCCGGATCTGGTGGCGCAGGTTCGCGAACTTCTGGAAGCGGCGCCTTCGCCCGTATGGGCCGAGTTGACGGCGGGCGATCCGGGTCGAATCGATCCGCCGCTCCTCTTTCGCGCCGCCGATCGAGGCGACGCCGTCGCCGAGGCGGTGGTGGCGAAAGCGGCACAAGCCCTGGGAGCCGGCGTAGCGGCCCTCGTCAACCTGTGTAATCCGGAGATGATCATCTTGGGCGGGGGGGTGATGGAGGCGGGCGAGATCCTGATGGAGCCGGTGCGACGATGGGCGAAGTTCTACGCGTTCGAGCGCGCCGTCGGCGGCACGCGAATTGTCCGGTCCGGCCTCTCCAAGCAGTCGGGAATCCTGGGCGCGACGGCGCTGTTTTTGTACGACGAGCACCGCCGGCATGAGCGGTTAGGCACGCGGCACGCCCGGGATGCGATGTAGGTGGCGCTTGACGAGGGTGGGCAAGCGAGAGATTCTCGACGGGTTCACTCATAAGGAGCGAGGTGTCATGGATATCTGGCGGGTCAATCTGCGCGAACAAACCTTGCAGCGCGAAGCGGTGCCCGAGAAATGGGATCACCTCGGCGGGCGCGGGCTCTCGGCCCGCATCCTGCTGGACGAGGTGCCCCCGACCTGTGAGCCGCTCGGCCCCTACAACAGACTGGTCCTGGCACCCGGCTTGCTCGTGGGTCACATGCTGACGAGCTGCGACCGGATCTCCTTCGGCGGCAAGAGCCCCATGACGCGCGGGATCAAAGAGGCGAACGCCGGGGGCTCGACCGGACTGCACATGACCAATATGGGGATGAAAGCGCTGATCCTCGAAGACCAGTGCCGGACGGACGCGAAAGCACGGTCCGGCTGGTGGGTGCTCCACCTCAGCCTGGCCGGCGCCCGCTTCGAACCCGCGGATGACGTGGCCGGGCTCGGGGTCCACGACACGGCAGCGCGCCTCCTCAAACGGTACGGGGACAAGGTCGCCATGGCGCTGATCGGACCGGCCGGTGAGATGCGGCTTGCCGCCGCGGGGATCCAGAGCCTGGACAAGGATCGGGTGCCGTCCCGCATCGCGGCCCGCGGCGGCCTGGGCGCGGTGATGGGCGCGAAGCGGCTCAAGGCCGTCGTCTTCGACGATGCGGGCGGGAAGAAGCCTCCCATCGCCCATCGCGAGGCCTTCAAGGCGGCCCAGAAGGTCCTGACCGCCAACACGCTGGATCACCCGCAGACCAAGACGTACCAGGAGTACGGGACCCCCGCCATGGTGCAGATGTGCAACGCGCTGGGGGGCCTGCCGACCCGAAACTTCAGCAGCGGGAAGTTCGAGGGCGCCGAGACGATCAGCGGCGAGCACATGCGGGACCTGCTTCTCCAGCGGGGCGGCGAGAGCGAGCCCACCCACGCGTGCATGGCGGGGTGCATCATCCAGTGCTCCAACACGTACGGCGGCGAGGACGGGAAAGCCATCGTCTCGCCGCTGGAATACGAGACGATCGGGCTGTTGGGATCCAATCTGGGGATCGCCGATCTCGATACCATCGCCCGGCTGAACTGGGAGGTCAGCGACCTCGGCCTGGACACCATCGACATGGGCGCATCCCTCGGCGTGGCGGCGGAGGCGGGCCTGATGGCGTTCGGGGACGGTGCGCGCGGCTTGCAGCTCCTGGCCGAGATCCGGCAGGGCACGCCGCTGGGGCGGATCCTCGGGCACGGTGCAGCGGTGGCCGGACGGGTCCTCGGCGTCCAGCGGGTGCCCGTGGTGAAGGGGCAGGCCATGTCCGCCTACGAGCCGCGCGCCATTAAAGGGACCGGGACGACCTACGTGACCTCCCCGCAGGGGGCCGATCATACGGCGGGGAACACGGTCCGGGCCAAGGTGGACCACCTCGACGCCAAGGCGAATATCGCCACCTCGCGCGGCGCGCAGATCAACATGGCGGGGTTCGATTGCCTGGGCGCGTGCATCTTTGCGGGATTCGGATTCATGGTGAAGCCGGAAGTGATCCCCGAGCTTCTGCACGCCCGGTACGGCTGGCAGGTGGGTCCCGATATCCTGCAGGTCTTGGGCAAAGAGACGCTCACGCTGGAGCGCGAGTTCAACCGGCGGGCGGGGTTTACGGCGGCGGACGACCGGATTCCCGAGTACATGCGGACCGAGCCGCTGCCGCCGCACAATTCGGTCTTCGACGCATCCGAGTCGGATCTGGACGGCCTTTTCAATTGGTAGCCGTCACCGTCCGTGTTCATCTGCACACGACGCTGCAGCGACGCACATCGAAGGGTCCATTGCGCCGCCTCGAGGTCACGCTGCCGTCCGGAAGCACGCTGGGGGACCTCCTCGAGCGCCTCGCGTTGTCGCGGTGCGATGATTCCGTCCTGCTTGTGATCAACGGCCGTCAGGCAGAGACGGGGTATGTCCTCCAGGACACCGACGAGGTGCATTTGATCCCGGCGCTTTCCGGGGGCGCGCCTGGCTGAGACGCAGCAGCCGGGCCGGCCGATCCGCGCGGCGCAGGTGTCTCGAACGCGGGGCTACTGGCGGGGGCATACGTTGAGCCCTGTGCGACTTCTGCACGGTCGCCGGGACCCGAATCGCGGCGAATCCCACCCCCCAACGTCCGTTCAAACCGGTCACTCATCGGAAAAGCCCCAGATTTTCGGCATGTTCCCGGCGAGCAGGTTCCCCCCGGGTGTGGCGGCCCGTCTGCGCCGGATAATGGCTCGTGTCATGCACTGGATACGGGCGAGCGAAATATTTGACAACCAAACGTCTGTATGGTATACAGATCAGCATGAGCGAAGCCGATATTACAGGCAAGGCGCAGGTGCAAAGAAAGGGGTGAGACGCATGCAAGCCGTTTTGAAAACACCCATCCCTCGGGGACGCAAGAAAAGCCGAAGCGACGAGCAGATCGCGGATCTGGAAGCCCTCATCACGGCCATGGGAAAACGGCTCCAAGCCGAGTACGTCGAAGGGGCCATTCCGTACCTGCGCAGGTATGAGCCGCAACTATGGGCGACACTCGAATCGCTGGACCGCGAGGAATCGCTCGAGGCGCTTCTTCGTTATGAGCAGGTCTTTTTCGAGGGCCTCCAGCGGTACATCGCCTTCCTGAGCGACGAGCGGAAAGCGGCGTGAGTGGTTTGCGCCGTGTCGGATTTCACCGTCGAGCGGAGACCGCGCGCTGATTTGGATCGGCCACCGGTACGTAGCCAGGGGCCGGACGGTGTGAGTGCGTCGTTTCCAACTCTCCGAATCACCCTTCTTGGCGATATCCACCCCTGATTTGGCTCCCGGACGTTGCCTTCCCGTCGCGCAGAGGACGAGGCATCCCTTTGGTGGGGCAGGGTTGGTGGTCCCGATCGCACCCTGACCGGGTGGCCGGGACCCAGAAAACCTCTCGACAGGATTGCCCCTGCGAGTGTAATCTCTGTACGCAAGCGCAGCCGACCGCATCGGGCTCTCGCGATCTTGCAACGATCCCAAGCGCCGGTTTCCGTCCCGCCGGGTTTTCCTCGAAGCGAGGCGGCCTGTCTCCTGTGATCACGCGGTGACCATGGATTTTGTGTCTCTCGATCTGCCCGAGTCCGTCAAGCGGGGAATTCAGGCCGCCGGATTCACCACGTGTACTCCCATCCAGGAAGAGACGCTGCCCATCGCTCTTCGCGGCCGGGACGTGGCGGGGCAGGCGCAGACCGGGACCGGGAAGACCGCGGCGTTCCTGATTGCCATCTTCACCCGACTGCTGCGGCAGCCGGACACCCGCCGCAAGGGTGTCGCCGCCCCGCGCGCGCTGATCATCGCGCCGACGCGGGAACTGGCCGTGCAGATCCACAGCGACGCCTGCGTCCTGGGTCGCGAGACGGGACTCGACATGCAAGTCGTGTACGGCGGGGTCGACTACCAGAAACAGCGGGAGACGCTGCGGGCGGGCGTGGATATCCTCATCGGGACGCCGGGTCGCCTGATCGATTATTTGAAGCAAGGGATCTACGAGCTGGACGCCGTAGAGGTGCTGGTCATCGACGAGGCCGACCGGATGTTCGACATGGGGTTCATCAAGGACATCCGTTACTTCGTCCGCCATCTTCCGTCCCCGGAGAAGCGGCAGTCCTCGCTCTTCTCCGCCACATTGAGCCAGCAGGTGCTGGAGCTGGCATACGAGTGCATGAACAATCCGACGATGGTGGCGGTGGCACCGGAGCGCGTGACGGCCGAGGGTGTCGAGGAAGTCCTTTACCATGTGGCCAAGGAGGAGAAGTTTTGGCTGCTTCTCGGCCTTTTGAGGCGGGAGCAGGGGAAGCGGATCCTGATCTTCGCCAACATGAAGCACGCGGCGGAGCGGCTGGCGGAGCGGCTGGTCCGTCAGGGCTATCATGCCAGGGCCATCACCGGCGACGTGGATCAGCGCAAGCGCCTGAAGATCATGCGGGCGTTCAAGGAGGGCGGACTCCACATCCTGGTGGCGACGGACGTGGCTTCGCGCGGCTTGCATATCGAGGCGGTCACGCATGTCGTCAACTACGACCTGCCGCAGGACCCCGAGGATTACGTGCACCGCATCGGCCGGACCGCGCGCGCAGGGGCCTCGGGCAAGGCGATCAGTCTGGCCGACGAGGAGTATGTGCTGGCGCTCCCGGCCATCGAGGAGCTGATCGGGCACAAGATCCCCGTGGAATGGGCAGACGACGACCTGTTCGTGACGCCGACCCCGCGTACGCCCGAAGTGGCGGCCGCGACGCCCGCCCGCCGACGTTCGTCGCACGGCAAGTCGGCGCGCCCCGGCGCCCCGGCTCCGCCGGAGGGACAGACCGGCGACGCAAAGACAAAGCGCCGCCGCAGGCGGCGACGGGCAGCCGTCGCGGCGCCGGTTCAGCCGGTGGGAAGTTCGTGACCGGCGTGGCCGGACATCCGAGAGGAGACAGCGGATGTCGACAAAAGAGGAGCACTTTGGGAACGGCCTGGGATTATACGGGAAGAACGACTACGAAGGCGCCCTGACCGAGCTGGAAAAGGCGGTGGCGCTGGACCCCGACTTCGCCGACGCGCATCTGGCGATGGGCCATTCCTTTCACAAGCTGAAGCGGTTGTCTGAGGCAGTGGGAGCGATCAAAAAGGCCATCGCGGTCAATCCAAACGAACCGCTGTACCACACGAGCCTCTCCACGGTGTACCGCGACCTGGGCATGGTCCCGGAGGCCGAGGAGGAGTTGGCGGTCTCGTTTCGGCTGCAGCGCGGGCGTTGAGGAAATTGACGATTGACAACAGTAGAGTGATGATTGCGCATCACAGATCGTGGGTTGAGCGCCGGGGGTTTGCGATTCGCCACGCGGACTCGAGTGTCCGGGCCGGGTCCGTAATCTGCAATCGGCGACCGTCAATTGCCAATCGATTCCGGGGGTTCAACGTGAGCCAGGCACCGTCCACCGACCCCGTCGATATCTCCGTGAGTCCGTCCCGACGCGAGATGCGCGTCCTCTGGAAGGATGGCCACGAGAGTGTGTATCCGTTCGACCTGCTCCGCAGGGAGTGCCCCTGCGCCCTGTGCGATGACCAGCGGGGCAAAGCCTCCGCATCCACCGGACCGAGCCTGACGGTGCTGAGCGGGCCGGTGCTGAAAACGGGTCAAGTGCAGGTCGAGAATGTGTCACCGGTCGGGCGTTACGCTATCAATTTTGTGTGGAGCGACCGACACGACAGCGGGATCTATTCGTTCGATTACCTGCGATCCCTGTGCCCTTGCCCGTCGTGTCGGCAGGACCGGGCGGCCGGGCCGCGGTGAGTGCCATGCTCGGCGATGTCCGCCGCGAGGAACGGCACCGCTGCGGGCCGGGGGTCGGGGGGTGGCTATCAGAATTCGCGCGGTTCCCGCCGTCGCGGGGCCGCGCCGGCCACCCATCGTCGGCGCCTTCCCTGCATTCCGAACTCGGCGGTGCGGTCCTGCCGACCTCATGTGCAGGCAGCGGCGCGTGACGTGCGGGCGCCATGCGGGAGGCGGGTGGGGTCCGCGCTGACCGGCGAGCCGCAGAGGTGAGGAATTTCATGAGTCAGCCGGGACGGGGGAGGCCTGACACGCCCAAGCCGCGGGGCGGGAGCGCGGCGCGGCCAAAGACAGAAGGGGGTCGTCCGCGCCGACACAGGGGGCGGCGGACGGATCGGCCGCGCCAGCGGCACGAGCCGCTGAGCCCGCGCTGGAGCGGGGAGTCGGGGACAAAGGTCTGCCGGAAATGCGGCGGCCGCATGTACCCGGCAGATTGGATCTGGCAGAAGTACGGCCTGTGTCTCGGCTGGCGCTGTGCCGACTGCAAGGAGAAGGTGCTGGCCCGGTCGTTGCCCTTCAAAGGACTGCGGAAGCGCACCCTCGATCCTGACGAGGTGCGGGCCGGCGACGCCCCTGATGCGGATTCCGGCCGTCCAGCGGGCGAGAACTGACACACGCCCGCCCCCGGGACCCTGGAAATCTTCGGCAGCCTGGCGGACTCGAATCTCGGAGCGCATGCCGCTTCATGAAAGCGATTCTGGCTTTGCCGTCCGGCGGCTTCGGTGTGACCGATACTCCGCCACCCGCTTTGGGGCCCGGCGACATCCTGCTGGAGATGCGGGCGTCCGGTCTGTGCGGGACGGACCTGGCCAAGCTCTCGCAACCACGGGGACCCGCCACGGTGCGGCTTGGACACGAGTTTGCGGGTGTCGTGCGGGCGGTGGGGCCCGGGGTGACCCGTTTTGTCCCCGGCGACCGCGTTACGGCCGCGCATCACGTGCCGTGTGGTTCCTGCTGGGCGTGTCGCCACGGCAGCGAGTCCATGTGCCCGCAGTTCAAGGCCACCAACGTCGACCCCTGCGGCTTCGCCGAGCTGATTCGAATTCCACGGCTGCACGTGGAACACGTGGCGTTCCGCCTTCCGGCGGCGATGACCTGCGAGGAGGCATCCTTCACCGAGCCTCTGGCGTGCGCCGTGCGCGGCGTGGAGCGATCCCGGGTGCTACCCGGCGACCGTATCGCCGTGGTGGGGGCCGGCGGGATGGGCCTGCTGATCGCACAGGTGCTGCTGGCCCGGGGCACGGACCCCATCGTGTTGGACATCGCGGAGACGCGGCTGGCGCTGGCCCGCGAGCTGGGGGTTCCGACGGTCGCCAATCCCGCCGCCGGGATCCGGAAGACCCTGGAGGATCTCACGGACGGTGCGGGCGTGGACGGCGTTGTGCTCACCGTGGTGAACGCGGGTCTTCTGCAGGAGGCGCAGCGCGCGATTCGGGCGGGCGGCCGGATCAACGTGTTTGCGGATGTCGCGGACGAGCCGCGGCTGGCCCTGGATTTCTCGGATCTCTATCATCGCGAGTTGACTGTCGTGTCCACGTATTCCTCGACGCCGGCGACTCTCGCCCAGGCGTTCGAGCTGTTGGCCGAACGGCGCGTGCGTGTGGCGCCGCTGATCAGCCACCGTCTGCCGCTTGACGCCTTCGACGAGGGTGTGCGTCTTCAGCGCGAAGGCCTGGCCACCAAGGTGGTCTATCACCCATGACTTCGCCATCGGTTTCCCCAACCGCCGGGGCGCCGGAGTTGCCCGCGTCCCGTCGCATGCGTGCCGCCCTGCTGTATGGCGCCGAGGACATCCGGATGGAAGATGTCCCCATCCCCCGCCCCGGGCCGGGCGAGGTCCTGGCGCGTGTGGACGTGGCGTCGGTGGATTTCACCGACCGGAAGGTGTATCTTCGCGGGCGGCATCCGATGATCACGATCCCGGGGCTCTTCGGCCACGAGTGGGCCGGGACGATCGTGGAGGTGGGTGCGGGCGCCGAAGGGCGCTGGCGCCCCGGGCAGCGGGTGGCCGCCGCCAACTCGGCCCCGTGCCTTCCCGAGGACGGGGCGCTCTGCCGGCAATGCCGCCGCGGCCGGCCGAGCATGTGCGAGACGATCCAGTACGTCAACGGCGCGTTCGCACCCTACATCCTGGTTCCGAGGCGGCTGGCGAGCGTGAACCTGCACCCCGTGCCCGACGGGACCCCGCTCGACCGGGTGGTCTTCACCGAGCCGTACGCCTGCGCCCTCCACGCGGTGCGCCGGATGCCGGTGCTTCCCGGCGACGCTGTCGTGGTCTTCGGGGCCGGCCCGATGGGGTTGTTCCTGCTGAACGCCCTGCGCCGCCGCCACGGGTCCGACATGGTGGTGATCGCGCTGGACCGGCTCGACAGCCGGCTGCGGGTGGCGAAGGCCATGGGCGCAACCCATGCGCTGAACACGACCGCCATCTCCTCCCGCGACGCCGTGCAAGCCGCCGTGGGCCGGCCGGACGCCGACGTCGTGATCGAGGTGATCGGCGCCGTGGAGACGCATCGCGAAGCGTTGAGTCTGGTGGGCCGAGGCGGCACGCTCGTGTCGTTCGGCGGCGTGGCCCCGGGGCAGACCTTGCCCGTGGATATCGGCCATCTCCATTATCACGAGATCGCCATCCAGCCGATCTATCACCACACCCCCGTGGACGTCGCCGAGGCCGTGCGGCAACTCGTCGCCGGCGAAGTCCCCGTCGAGCGCCTCATCACGGCGCGTCTGGCCATGTCGGAACTCAAGACCGCGCTCCAGATGGTGGCCGACCGGACGACGCTGCGGACGGTCCTGCTCCCCGATCCGGTCTGACGGAGGCCGGACCTTCCGAGCTCCCGCCCCACCCGATACGCGTTGTAGACGTGCTGATCCCTCGAGCCCCACCTTGACACGCGCAGCCGCCGTTGGTACGGTGGTTGCCATGCGGCGCAGGAAGGCGAGCGCGGGCGGACGCGCGGCACACCGCATGCGAAAGGAACCGGCCCGGGACCGCACGCTGGCGGCGCTGGTGGAGCGCGTGAAGGAACTGACGTGCCTCCACGGCATCGCGCGTGTCGCGGGACAGCACGACGAGCCGGTGCCGGTCATCCTGCAGAAGGTCGTGGGGCTTCTGCCGCCCGCCTGGCAGTATCCCGAGATCGCGCACGCCCGGATCGTTCTCGACGGTGGTACGTACGTCACATCGGGCTTCGCGCCCATGGATACCACGCAATCGGCCGACATCGTCGTCCGCGGACACACGCGCGGACAGGTGGAGGTGGCGTACAGCGAGCCGCGGCCGGCGGCGGACGAAGGGCCGTTCCTGAAGGAAGAGCGGGCGCTCATCGACTCCGTGGCCCGCGAGGTGGCGGCGCTGGTGGTCCGGCGAACGACGGAGGAGGAGCGGGCTCGACTGCAGGAGCAGGTGCGGCATGCCGACCGGCTGGCGACCATCGGGCAGCTCTCGGCCGGCGTCGCCCACGAGCTGAACGAGCCGCTCGCCACCATGCTGGGCTTTGCACAGCTCTGCCGCAAGCACCCCGGACTGCCGGTATCGGTGGTTGCCGATCTGGACAAGATCATCGCGGCCAACCTGCACGCGCGGGAGATCGTCAAGAAGCTGATGCTATTCGTCCGCGAGCGGCCGCCGATGCGGGAGAAGATCGGCCTGCAGCAGATCGTCGACGAAGGGCTTCCCTTCGTGGAAGCGCGTGCGGCAAAGACGGATGTCCGGATCCGGCGCCGGATCGAGCCGAACCTTCCGGCGGTTCACGGCGATCCGCACCAGCTTGTCCAGGTCCTGGTGAACCTCGCGGTCAACGCCATCCAGGCCATGCCGGCCGGCGGCGCGCTGACCGTCGAGGCGTTTGCAGAGAACGACAGCGTGGTCCTGGCCGTGGAGGATCAAGGGGTGGGCATGACGCGGCAGGCGGCGGAGCGGGTCTTCGAACCGTTCTTCACGACCAAGGAAGCGGGCGTGGGGACCGGACTGGGGCTTTCGGTTGTCCACGGCATCGTCACCTCGCACGGCGGCACGGTCCGCGTCGAGAGCGAGCCCGGCAAAGGAAGCCGCTTCGAGGTGCGCCTTCCCGCCGCCCCACCGGCGACCCCTGTGCCGGGTCCGCCATGACCACGCCCGTACCGGACAGCGAAACCATCCTCGTCGTCGACGACGCCCCCGAGACGCTGGAGGTCGTGCGGCGCAACCTGGAGGCGGAGGGGTACCGCGTCGTTACCGTTCCCGGCGTCGCCGAGGCGCTGGCGGTGCTGGAGGCGACCCCTATCGACCTCGTCGTCACCGACTACAGGCTGCCGCAGGTGAGCGGCCTGGACCTCGTCCGTCACGTGCGGGAGAACCTCAGGGACACCGAGGTGGTGATGATCACCGGGTACCCCTCGATCGAGGGGGCCATCGAGGCCATCAAGACCGGCGCCGCGGAATATCTGTGCAAGCCGTTCACGGACGACGAGCTTTTCGAGGCGGTGCGGCGCGCCCTGGAGAAGAAGAGCCGCCGCCGGATCGCCGCGCCGGCTCCTGCCGCGGCGGTCGGCCCCTTGCCCGGTTTCGTCGGGCGGTCCGAGTCCATGCAGCACGTCTATGCGGCGATTCGGAAGGCCGCGGAGACCACCGCGACCGTCCTGATCACGGGTGAGAGCGGGACGGGGAAGGAGCTGGTCGCCCGCGCCATCCACTACAGCAGCCGCCGCTCCGCCGCACCCTTCGTGGCCGTCAACTGCGGGGGGATTCCCGAGGGACTGATCGAGAGCGAGCTCTTCGGGCACATGAAGGGTGCTTTCACGGGGGCCGTGACCTCCCGGGCGGGTTTCTTCCTGACCGCCGACGGCGGGACGATCTTCCTGGACGAGATCAGCGAGCTCAGCCTGCCCCTGCAGGTGAAGTTTCTCCGTGTCCTGCAGGACAAGGCCGTGTACATGGTGGGGGCCTCGCACCCCCGCCATGTGGATGTCCGGATCGTGGCGGCCACCAACAAGAACCTCCGCACCCTGGTGGAGCGGCGGGTCTTCCGGGAAGACCTGTATTTCCGGCTGAATGTGATCCCCATCGAGGTGCCGCCGCTACGGGAGCGGGGAGAGGACGTGCTGCTCCTCGCACGGCACTTCGCCGAGAAATTCTCCCGCGAGCTGGGGCGGCCCGTCCCCCGCCTTTCCGACGCCCTCCTGGCCAACCTCGTGGCGTACCCTTGGCCCGGCAACGTCCGCGAGCTGGAGAACATCATCCAACGGGTGGTGGTCATGGCGGACGGGGAGGAAATCGACGTACCGAGCCTGCCGGTATCCATGCGTTTCTCCGCCCCTCGCCCCGCCACTCTCCGTCGCACCCTTGCGGAGGTCGAGGCAGAGCACGTGCGCGCCGTCCTGACCAGCGTCAACGACAACAAAACGCGGGCCGCAAAAATCCTCGGCATCGACCGGAAAACGCTGCGTGAAAAACTAAAACATCTCGGTGTCGCCGATCCGTAGTGTGCCGCTCCATTGGGGAAAAACTCCCCGACGGGGAATTGTTCCTCGATTCCGCTGGATCGTCTGCGGAGTCCGTACGATCCAAAGCTCGCTCTTTCTTCCCAGTTGTCTCCTGCATTCTTCAACACTTACGGCGGTCTGCGGTTCCCGGTGTCTCGCCGATACGCGCGGCACCGCTTTTGCTTCTTATGCTCAATGAGACCTCCGCTTCCATGCGGCGAAGGGCAAAGCGGGAAGAGAGGAGCGAGACCCATGCCTATCACCACCCCGGACCTTCAAGAAATCACGGGCCCGCCAATCCGGCAAATCTCTGTCCGGCACGGGCTTTGCCGCACCTGTGTCAAGGCCCCCGAATGTACGTTCCCCCGAGACCCCAACCGGCCCGTCCACTCGTGCGACGAGTTCGAGGGGGTGGATGCGCCGCGGTCCGAGCGGGCTTCCCGGACGGTCGTCGCCTCCGTTTTCCCGTCCGACGATGCGGCCGAACGGGCGCCGACGGAACTGAAAGGTTTGTGCGTCCAGTGCGCGCGGCGCCACACGTGCTCCTATCCGAAACCGGCGGGTGGCGTCTGGCACTGCGAGGAGCTGGCCTGAGTCAGATGTCACCGGTTTCTGACGAACACGGGTTGACGCCCTGAACTCCCGCCCGGCCAGACGCTGGCGCCCGAAACCGACGGGGCGCCGGGGGAAACCCGCAGGAGAGACGACATGGCGCATGCGCTGACCCCGCCCACGGAAGTCGCGCCCCCCCGCGCCGAGGCGGCGAGCCGTCCTGCCACGAGGGGCGTTCCCGTGTACGAGGCCGTCCAGCGGCAGTTCGAGAAGGCGGCGAATCTCATCCAGTTGGACCCCGCCGTCCGCAAGATCCTGTCGGCACCGATGAACGAGATCGTGGTACATTTCCCGGTGCGGATGGATGACGGCCGGGTGGAGTTGCTGACGGGCTATCGCGTCCAACACAACGATGCCCTGGGTCCGTTCAAGGGCGGACTGCGGTTCCATCCGGCGCTGGAGCTGGACGAGGTAAAGGCCCTGGCCGCCTGGATGACATGGAAGAGCGCCATCGCGCGTCTCCCGTTCGGCGGTGCCAAGGGCGGCGTGCAGATCGATCCGGCCCGTTACTCGCACACCGAGCTGGAGCGGATCACCCGGCGCTTCTGCTATGCCTTGGGGAACAACATCGGGCCCGAGTACGACATTCCCGCACCCGACGTGAACACGAATGCCCAGATCATGGCCTGGTTTCTGGACACGTACCAGGCCCTCCAACCCCCCCAAGACCGGCAGCGCCACATGCACGTCGTGACGGGGAAGCCGGTGGACAGCGGTGGGAGCCTCAGCAGAGACAAGGCCACCGGGCAGGGGATCGTGTATCTCATCGAACGCTGGGCCAACGAGCGCCGGAGCGGCCTCTCGCGGGCCACCTTCACCGTTCAGGGTTACGGCAACGTCGGTTCCTGGGCCGCCCGGCTGCTGGCGCGCCACGGGGCCAAGCTCGTGGCCGCGGAAGACGTCACGGGAGCCATCGCCAACCCGCAGGGGCTCGACACCGAAGCGCTGGCCGTGCACGTCCGGGCGAACGGCGGGGTGGTCGGATTCGCCCGGGCCGTCGACCACGAGACATTCTTTTCCACGCCGGCGGATATCTTCGTCCCCGCCGCCCTGGCGAACCAGATCACGGCCGACACGGCCCCGATGCTGAATGTCCGCCTCGTCGCCGAAGGGGCGAACGGTCCCACGGATCCCGAGGGGGACGAGGTTCTTCGTCGCAAAGGCATCGATGTGATCCCGGATGTCGTCTGCAACGCCGGCGGCGTCATCGTGAGTTATTTCGAATGGCTCCAGAACAAGCAGAGCGAATACTGGGCGCTGGAAGAGGTGGATCGGAAGCTGCACGCCAAGATCACGGCGGCTTACGACCGGACACGGGATACGGCGCGGCAGCGCCGGGTGGACTGGCGGACGGCCGCATATATTGTCGCCCTTTCCCACCTGGAGACAGTGTACAAGCAGCGTGGTATCTTCCCGTGAACCCGTGATCCGGGATGAAAGGACAAGTGGACCCCGTGCGTGAGCGAAAGATCTTCATCACCGATGCCGACCGAGATCGCCTGGAACGGCTTCTCCTGGGGACGAGGGTGTGGACCAGCCGGGATAAAGAGCACCTGGAGGCGCTGGAGGAGGAGTTGGACAAGGCGCAAACCGTCGCGGCCGCGGATATCCCCGAGGACGTGGTCACCATGCGCTCGCAGGTGCGCGTGAAGGACCTGAAGGCCGGGACGGAGATGGATCTGAGTGTGGTGTTTCCCTCCGAGGCGGACTCGGAGCAGGGCAAGATCTCCGTCCTGGCGCCCGTCGGCACCGCGTTGCTCGGCTACCGCGTAGGCGACACGGTGGAGTGGAAAGTTCCCGGTGGGGTGAGACGTCTGCGGATCGAGCGCATCCTGTACCAGCCCGAGGCGGCCGGCGACTATCATCTCTGAGAAGACGCGTCGGGGCGTCGGCCCGGGCGTCGCCGGCCGGAACCGCGGGCGGCGAGGTGTGAGCGCTGCGCATGTGGCGTCTTCCAGCAATGGTGGCATCGGCCATCTGGTCATATTACGTGCGTTGTCCGCACTGCGACGCTCCGCAGCGCGTGACCAAGGCCCATATCCGGCCCGGCATCCGCATCCTGTGTTGGCGCTGCAAGCGGATCTTCGCCCCCTGAGACGAGCCGGACGCGACCCGCCCCGCCGCGCGTCATCACGGGAGATGCTCTGCCGAGCGTCCGGGCCGGCCCGCGCCTGCCCCGCGCGGACGGCACGTCGTGCGGCCGACCCCTTCACGAGCGCGCGTCGCGCACAATGACCCCGCCGCGCCGCCGTGGACGGCCCCGATACCGTCTTCCGCATCACCTCCCAAGCGGCGTTTCCCTTGACACGATCCGTGCGTCTCGGCTAGTGTGCCCACGTTCTTGAAACCGGTTTGAACAGACTGCCGGGAACCGGAGCCGTGCCCCACGCGCCCAAGCCGAGCCGCCCTCCCACCGTCGCCGCCGTGGCGTCCCGCGCGGGTGTGTCCCGCGCCACCGTGTCGCGTGTCCTCAACCAGTACGACCATATCCGGCCCGAGGTGCGGGCCCGCGGGCAGCGCGCCATGTGCGGGTGCTGGGCGACCGCCCCGACGCGGTGGCGCGCAGCCTGGCCCGTCGCGAGACCCGGACGCTGGGCGTGGCGGCGGACATCACCAACCCGTTCTACGCGGACACGGCAAAGGCCAAGGGGTACAACGTCATTCTCTGCAACACGGCCAATCGGCCGCGCGTGCGGGAGGAATAGGTGGAGATCCTGCAGCAGCGGCGCATGGACGGCATCATGGTCGGATCCGTGTTTTTTGACGATCCCGTCGTCGAAGGGCTTGTCGGCGCCGGTTATCCCTGTCTGATGCACAACCCCCGGCTACGGAGTCGGCGTCGGTACCGCATCGTCCTGGACACCGTGCGGGCCAGCTGCGACCTCACCCGGCATCTCATCGCGCCCGGCCACCGGCGCATCGGGTTCGTGAGCGGGCTGCCGAACATCTCCACGACGTCGGAGCGGCTTCAAGGCTACCGCAGGGCGCTGTGGGAGGCCGGGCGTTTCACGGATTCCGACCTCATCCGGCCCGGCGCCTTTCGAGCCGGAACGGCCCAGGCGGCCGCCCCGGATCGTCTCCAACGCCGGCGCCGCCCGACGGCCATCGTGGCGGGCGACGGTCCGATGGCTCCGGGTGTCATCCGCGCCGCATCGGACCCCGGCGTGCGGATACCCGGCGAGGTGGCCGGGGTGGGCTTCGACGACATCGAGATCGCTGGCCATCCGCGGGTCCAGTTCACCGCCATGGCGCAGCAGACAGGAGAAATGGGGCGGCTGGCGGCGCTCGGCATCCTGGAGGTCATTCGGAACAGGGGTCGGCTCGCCGACGCCCCGATCCCACAGGTTTTGGCCCCGACGCTGGTCATCCGGCAGACCTGCGGCGCGGGGCTGCAGGCGCACGCCGGGGGCCGCCCGGTGAACGCGCACGCGTGGTCTCTCCGACGGAGGTCTCCGTGGGCACACGACAGAAACCGATCCTGACGGCGGAGGACGCGGCGCGGCTGATCCCGAGCGGGGCCACGCTGACCGTCAGCAGTTCGGCGGCTCAGCTGGTTCCGGATAAGGTCCTCGCCGCGATCGGGGAGCGCTTCGGCGAGACGGGCGAGCCGCGCGATCTCACGGTGGTCTTTCCGCTGGCCGTGGGCGACTCGTTCGGGACGATCGGCCTGGATCATCTCGCTCACCCCGGGCTCCTCAAGCGATTGATCGGCGGCTCGTACGTCAACGGGCCGGCGTCCAAGGCGGCGCCCAAGATCTACGCCCTGATTCTCGCCGAGCAGATCGAGGCGTACAACTTCCCGCTGGGTCCGCTCCTGCATCTCCACCGGGACATCGCCGCCGGAAAGCCCGGCGTGATCACCAAGATCGGGCTGGGGACATTCGTCGACCCGCGGGACCAGGGCGGCCGGATGAACTCGCGGACGCCGCCGGACCTGGTGGAGGTGGTCCGCCTCGCGGGCGCGGAATGGCTGCTCTACCGCTCCTTCCCCATCGACGTCGCCCTCATCCGCGGGACTACCGCCGACACGCGCGGCAACCTGACCCTGGAGCACGAGGGGACATTCATGGGCGTCCTCCCGCAGGCCATGGCGGCCCACAATTCCGGCGGGAAGGTCATCGCGCAGGTGAAGCGCGTGGTGACCGCCGGCACGCTCAACCCGCAGATGGTGAAGGTCCCGGGTATCCTGGTGGACGCCATCGTGGTGGATCCCGACCAGCGGCAGAACACCGGCATCGCGTACGATCCGGCCATCAGCGGCGAGATCCGCACGGCGCGGCTTCCCATCGAGCCCGTGGCGCTCGGCCCGGAGAAAGTCATCGCGCGGCGCGCCCTCATGCAGATTCAGCCGGGGAACATCGTGAATCTGGGTTTCGGCATCTCGTCGCTGGTGCCGACCATCGCCTTCGAGGAGGGCGTTTACGACCAGCTCGACTTCACGGTGGAGCAGGGCTCGATCAGCGGGCTGCCCCTGACGGGTTTCGCGTTCGGGGCCTCGCATAACCCGGAAGCCATCATCGATTCCGCGGCGCAGTTCGACCTGATCGACGGCGGCGGGATCAATGTGGGGTGCCTGGCCTTCGCCGAGGTGGACGGGAGCGGCAATGCCAACGTCAGCCGGCTCCGGGCGCAGCCGCACGTCCTGGCCGGAGCCGGAGGCTTCATCGATCTGTCGCAGGGGTTGCGGAAGATCCTCTACTGCGGAACCCTGACCGCCGGCGGACTGGATGCGCGGGCGGCGGAGGGGCGGCTCACGATCGTGCAAGAGGGCCGGTTTCAGAAATTCGTGGCGGAGACCCAGCACGTGACGTTCAACGGGCGGCGCGCGGCCGAACGGGGCCAGGAGATCTGGTACATCACCGAGCGATGCGTGTTCCGGCTTGGCCCGGGCGGCCTGATCCTGGTCGAGGTTGCTCCCGGCGTGGATGTGGACCGCGACATCCGGTCGACCATCGGCTTCCCGCTGCAGGTATCGGCCGACTGCAAACCGATGGACGCCCGAATCTTCCGGGCGGAGACCATGGGGCTGGCGACCGATTGGGCGTGACGGGACGAGCCGCCGGGGCGCAGGGGAGCAGAGGGGCAGGGGCGATTAGGCGCAAGGACGGCGGTAGCCGGCAGCAAGCAGCAAACACGACACGACAGGGACACGGCGGTCCACGGGTGAGGGGGCGAACAAGCAAATGGTCTACTCGTCAATTGGTCAATCAAAAGGAGCGGCGATGGAGCGGTACTACGAGGACATGGAGGTCGGCGAGGAGCACGAATCGCCGGCCCGGACCATCACCGAGACGGACGTGGTGAACTTTTCCGCGTTCTCGGGCGACTGGAGCCCCGTGCATAGCGACGAGGAGTTTTGCCGGAAGACCCCGTTCAAGACCCGGATCGCCCACGGACTGCTCGGCCTGGCGCTGACCGAGGGGCTGAAAATCCGGATCCCCGCGCTTGCCACCGCCCGGTACATGGCCTCGCTCTACTGGAACTACAAGTTCACGGCGCCGATTTTGATCGGCGACACCCTCCGGCTGACCGTCAAGATCCAGAGCAAGCGGGAGACCAAGAAGCCGGATCGGGGGATCGTGGTCGAGTACGTGACCATGCTGAACCAGCGGAACGAGGTCGTCGGCGAGGGCGAGCACGGCTTGATGATCTACCGGCGCGCGACGGGGCCGTAGAACCGCGATCCCGGCATCACGGATCACCATGGGATGCACCAGAAGCGCGCGGGCCGGCGCCTGGACCCGGGGCCCCATCGACGGCCGAGCCGTTTGTGCGTCAGGTGCCTCTTGCCGTGATTTATTTTTGGGGCGTGGCGTTCCGCAGTTGGCAGTCCAAAGGAGACAGGGATGAATTTCGAGCTGACCGACGAGCAGCGGATGCTGCGAGAAATGGTCCGCGAGTTTTCCGAGAAGGAGATCAAGCCGCGGGCCGCGGAGATCGACCGCACCGACGAGTTCCCCTGGGATCTCTGGAAACGCATGGCGGAGCTGGGTCTTCTGTCCATGGCGGTGCCGCCGGAGTACGGCGGCTCGGGGATGGATACCGTGAGCTGGGCCATCGCGCAGGAGGAGATGGCGCGCGCCTCGGTGGTCGTGGCCGACATCCAACTCCTCAGCACCCTGATGCAGAAAATGATCCTCCAAAACGGCACCGAAGCCCAGAAGACCAAGTACCTCCCGCCTCTGGGCGCGGGCGAGAAGATCGCCATCATCGCGCAGACCGAGCCGGGCGCGGGCTCCGACGTCGCCGGAATCCAGACCACGGCCCGGCCCGAGCGGGGCGGCTATGTCCTGAACGGGACCAAGCGCTTTCTGACCTGCGCCATGCTTGCGGATCTCGCCATCGTGGTGGCCACCGTGGACAAGAGCCGGGCCCACAAGGGGGTCACCCTGTTCCTCGTGGAGAAGGGCACTCCGGGCTTCTCCACGGGCTCCAAAGAGCACCTCATGGGGGTCCGGGGCATGGCGACCGGCGAGGTCGTCTTCGACAACTGCTGGGTGCCCGAGGAGAATCTCCTGGGCGGCGAAGGGGAAGGCTTCAAGCGCGCCATGATGTCGCTGGACACGGGCCGCATCGGGATCGGCTGCCAGGCCGTGGGGCTGGCGCAAGCCGCCATGGAGGAGGCCGTGCGCTACGCCAAGCAGCGGACGGCGTTCGGCGGTCCCATCGCGAATCTGCAAGCCGTTCAATTCATGCTGGCGGACATGTCGGTGGGGATCGAGGCCGCCCGGCTCCGCCTGCGGCATACCGCGTGGCTGAAGGATCAGGGGCGCGCGATCATCCGCGAGGCGGCCGAAGCCAAGCTCTTGGCGTCGGACGTCGCGGTCAAGGTGACGGCGGACGCCCTCCAGATCCACGGGGCCTACGGGTACAGCACCGATTTCCCCATCGAGCGGATGTACCGCGAGGCCAAGGTCTATCAGATCTGGGAGGGGACAAGCGAAATCCAGCGGCTGGTGATTGCGCGACAGCTGCTCAAGGAGTACTGAGAGGGGCACGAGCCACGCGCCGCGGTGGAACGGCCGAGCGCGGGGACGATGGGCGGGTCGGCAACCGACGAGGCGGGGGCATGTTCCCGTCCGCCGCAACCCGTTGTGCGTGACGTGAGCGGCGGACGGGGCCGCCGATGCGCTCGCTGGAGTGCGCGGCCACGGCACGGGGGGCGTCATGCAATTTGCGGGGAAGGTCGGGTTGGTGACCGGCGGGGGGTCGGGGATCGGCAGGGCGACGGCGGTGCTCCTGGCGAAGCGGGGCGGCGCGGTGGTCGTTGCCGACGTCAATCTGGCGGCCGGCGCGGCGACGGCGGGCGACATTCGCAACGCGGGCGGCCGGGCGGAGGCCGTGGGATGCGACGTGACGCGCTGGGAGCAGGTCCAAGCCGCCATGGATCACACGGTGAAGACCCTTGGCGGACTTGATGTCGTGGTCAATTGTGCCGGAACCATGAAAGGGCATCTCCTGGAGGAGACGCCGGAGGCCGAGTGGAGGGAAATGCTGGACGTGAACCTCACCGGGGCCTTTCTGGTCACCAAGGCGGCGTTGAGGACGCTGCGCGAACGCGGCGGCGGCGCCGTGGTGCACATCGCGTCCCGCATGGCCATCCGCGTGAAGGAGGGGCACGGGGCCTATGCCGCGGCCAAGGCCGGCATCCTGCAACTCACCCAAATGGCCGCGCTGGAAGGGGCGCCCCACCGGATCCGGGTCAACTGCGTCTGCCCCGGAATCGTGGACTCGCCGATGACGCGAGGCGCCTACGGCCAGGAGGCCTTCGACGGCTGGAGCAGAATCTGCCCGCTCGGCCGCGCGGCCACGCCCGACGACGTCGCCAAGGCCATGCTGTTTCTGGCGTCGGATGAGGCGGCGTTTATCACCGGCGTGAACTTGGCTGTGGACGGGGGCCGGACGATCCTTTGACTCGCAAGGCGGGCGCCGATGTCTTCGACACGCCCGGTCGTTCCTGGTCCGGCTACGCGGTCTGTCGGGACAACAACACGGCGGTGTCGAGAACCCCATGGCGAAACTTCGCGGTGGAGTGTTCGGCTGCGGGATGATCTCGGAGTTCCACCTCCGGGGCTGGCGGCGGATTCCCGAAGTTGAGATCGCCGCCCTCGCGAATCGCACGCCGGCGCGGGCCCAGGCGCGGCGGGATCAATTCTTTCCGGAGGCGACGCTCTATCCCGATCTGGAGGCCATGCTGCGGGGCGCGCGCCTCGACTTTGTCGACATCCTCACGGTGCCGTGGCTCCACCGCGAGCACTGCTTGACCGCCAAGGCCGCGAACGTCCACGTCATCTGTCAGAAGCCGCTCTGCGACTCGCTGGACGACGCGCGGGAGCTGGTGGCCGCCATAGACGGTTATCCGAAGCTCTTCGCGGTCCACGAGAATCATCCCTACCGACCGTGGTTTCGCACGGTGGCGTCGCTGCTCCGCGAGGGGCGCCTCGGCACGCCGCGACTGCTGCGGCTGTCGCAGTACGACGCCAAGGAGCCGCCCGAGGTCTACAAGCTGAAGACGCGGTGGGGCGTGCTGCTCGAATACGGAACGCACCTCGTGGATATGGTGTGCACGCTCCTTGGCACGCCGCCGCGGGTCTACGCGCGGCTCCACCGGTACCACCCCCGGGTGCACGGCGAGAATCTCGCGCTGGTGATCTTTGAATACCCGGAAACTACGGCGGTCATCGACATCGGCTGGAAGCCGGGCGGCCTGGCCCACGGGGCCTTTCTGCTGGAAGCGGACCGGGGAAGCGTCCTGTACGAGGGGTCCATGGCCCGTGGTATGTCGGCCCGGTTTCGCGTGACGCAAGGAGAGACGGTCGTGATGGACGAGACGCGCTCGCCCTACGACGACTACATAGAGAGCTTCTATCTGTTCGAGCGCGAGTGCGTGGACTGCATGCTGACCGGCCGGCCGGTGACGCAGTCGGGGGCGCGGAACTTCCAGACACTCGCGGCGACCTTTGCCGCGTACGCGGCGGCGGAGTCGGGCCGACCCGTCGCGATCGCCCCGTTCCTCGCCGGCGGGCACGCCGGGTAGGGGTTCCGCTTTGCTCGGCGCGCCGGGGATGCCTCTGCCGCCGGGAGAGGAATCGTCGCGATGACGGCACCGCTACGAGTTCTGGACTGGCTCTGCGACATCTCGTCGCTCATCATTCTTTACATCACCGTCGCGGTGATCTTCGTCCAGGTGATCTGCCGCTACGTGCTCCAGGTCGCGCTTCCCTGGACCGAGGAGTTCGCTCGGTTCGCCTTTCTCTGGTTGATCCTCCTGGCGAACGCCTTGGCCGAGCGTCACAACGAGCATTTCCGGGTGACCTACTTCGTGGGGCAGGCGCCCCGGTCGGTGCGCTACCTGTTCTGGGCTGCGGGCGAGATCCTGATCTTCGTCTTCTTTATCTGGCTGCTCACGGACAGCCTGCGGTTCGTCAATATGGGGAAGCGGATGATCTCGCCCGTGATGCAGGTTCGCCTCGACGGGGTCTACTGGGGGCTCCCCGTCGCTATCGGCTTCAGTCTGTTGAACCGGGGTCGCAACATCGTCACGACGCTCCGTCAGCGACCCGACAACCCCTTCGCCTGAACGCCGGAGGAGTCGTCCATGGTAAGCGGCGCCATCTTGCTTCTGCTGTTCCTGATCCTGATGTTCATGGGGATCCCGGTGGCGCATTCCATGATCATCACCGGCTATATCACCCTCAAGTTCATGCACCCCGAAGTGCCGACGATCATCGTGGCACAGCGCCTCTTCGGGGGGATGGACAACTACATCCTGCTCTGCATCCCCTTCTTCATCCTGGCGGGAGACCTGATGTCCATGACGACGCTCTTCGACCGCCTGATCCGGGTCGCCAACGCCCTGGTGGGCCACATCAGGGGGGCGCTCTCGCACATCACGGTCATGGTCGCCATGTTCTTCGCCGGGATCACGGGGGCCGCCGTGGCGGATACCTCTGCGGTGGGCACGGTGCTGATCCCGGCCATGATCAAACAGGGCTACAGCCGGGCGTATGCGACCGCCGTCACCGTCGTCGCCTCGACGATCGGCGTCATCATCCCGCCCAGCAATCTCATGGTCGTGGCGGCGTTGGTCTCCTCCTCGTCCGTGGCCGCCCTCCTCCTGGGCGGGGTCATTCCCGGCGTGTTGGCGGGGCTCGCGCTCCTCGTCGTCAGCATCTACTACGGCATCCGGTACAATTTCCCAAAGGAGCCCAAGCTGACCTGGGGCGGGCGACTGAAAGCCCTGTGGTACGGCATCCCGGCCATGGGCATTCCCGTGGTTCTGATGGGCGGGATCCTCTCCGGCATCGTCACCCCGACCGAAGCGGCGAACATCTCGATTCTCTACGCTCTCATCGTGGGGCCCATCCTGATGCGCGGATTTCCGCCGCTCACGGACATCTACAAAAGCTCGGTCAGCGTCTGCACGCGCACCTCCACGGTCATGTTCGCCGTGGGCGCCTCGGTGATTTTCGGCTGGATCCTGGCCATCGCCCAGGTCCCCGACGCCATCGCCGCGTTTATCACGACCTACACCTCCAGCAAGATCATCATCATCGCGGGCATGCTCGTCACCTACCTGGCCATCGGAACGTTCCTGGACGCCATCCCGATCATCCTCATCTTCACGCCGATCTTCCTGCCGCTGGCCGAACAGCTTGGAATACCCGTGGTGGCCTTTATGGTGACGATGGTCTTCGCGGCCGCCATGGGCCTGGCGAGTCCCCCCTGTGGCTCGTGTCTCTGGGTGGGTGCGGCCATCGGAGATATCCAGGTGGAGCGGTTCACGTGGGAGCTCATGCCGTTCCTGGCAGCCATGACGGTGATCCTGATCCTGATCGCGTACGTTCCGGAGGTTGTCACCTGGTTGCCGGAGTGGTTGCTCGGGAAATGAGAGGGGGTGGTTACCGCTGCAGCGAAGAATGTGGATCGTGAGCCGGGCGAACCGAGCCCCGCGACGCGTGTGTTGACGGCGGCGGAACAGGAGGAGGACGTACCCATGAGTCGAAAGGCGATCGTTTGGTTCGGATTCGGCGCCGCCCTCCTGGCGGCGGTCGGGCTCGTGGCGGCAGTTCCGATCGCCCAGGCGGGCCAGATCGCGCTGAAGCTGGCGACAAGCCAACCGCCGAAGGGCGGGTTCCTGGGCGAGACGCCAAAGATCTTCGCCGACGAGGTCGAGAAGGCCACCAAGGGCCAGGTCAAGGTGCAGATCTTCCATTCCGGCACGCTGAGCTCCAACGAGGCGGAGCTGTTCCAGATGGCCCAGAGCGGCGCGGTGGATTTCGCCATCGGGGCCACCACCTACATCCTGGGGTGGGCGCCGCAGGCCAAGGTGTTCGACCTTCCGTACCTGTTCGAGGGCGCTCCGCACTTCAAGAAAGTGGTGCAGGGCAAGGTCGGCGAGGTCATCGCCAAGCAGGTCGAGGACGACGGGGTGTACCTCATCACCTACATCCTGCCGGGCGTGCGCTCGATCTTCACCACCAAGCGCCCGATCGAGAAACTGGAGGACGCCAGGGGGCTGAAGATCCGCAGCATGCAGAGCCCGGTGTACATCGACATGTTCAAGAACATGGGGATGCTGCCGACCCCGATGCCCTCCTCGGAGCTGTACACCTCGCTCCAGACCGGTGTGGTGGACGCGGGCGAGAACGACCCGGCCAGCGTTGTCTCGTGGGGCTGGGTGGACGTGATCAAGTACTACTCGCTGAACGAGCACTCCATCTCCTGTAACGTGATGATGATGAACAAGAAAAAGATGGACAGCCTGCCCGCCGATGTGCAGAAAGCCATCCGGGCGGCCGGCAAAACGGCGGAGAACTACCAGCTCGACTACATCCAGAAGGCCCTGGCCGAAAATCTCGACAAGATCAAGGCCAAGGGTGTGAAGGTGAACGTCATTGCCGACAAGAGGCCGTTCCAGGACGCGGTGAAGGATATCATCGCCAAATACGAGCCCGAGATCGGGAAGGACCTCATCCAGGCGGTGCGCGACGCGAAGTAGGGACGGCGGCGGCCGGGAGCGGGGTCGGGTGCCGTGGCGATCCGCGCAGGGGCCCGGTCGCCCGTGCGCCGCCGGCAGGGGCCTGACCGCGCGATTCGGAGGGTGAGGCGGATTCGCCTTGACGCGCTTCTGCGGGATATGGTTTGCTCCACCGGTGAAGCGGCGACCCCGAGAGGATGGAACGGACTCCAGCGGTCACCAGCCGTACTGGCGACAATCGCCGACAACTTCCGGCGCAAAGGAGCGCAAGATGCCGAACACCACGTTGGGATTCCTGGGGTTGGGGGTCATGGGCAGGCCCATGGCCCGCAACCTGGTGAAAGCCGGTTATCCGGTCGTCGGGTTCGATACGGATGCGCGGCGGCTGGGGAAGTTCGCCGCCGAGGGCGGGAAGCCTGCCATGTCGGTCCCGGAGGCGGCGCGAGGCGCCGAGGTGGTGTTGCTCTCCTTGCCGACGGGCGACGTGGTGCGCGAGGTCGTCCTGGGTGCCTCGGGCCTCTTGGCGGTCATGAAGGCGGGAACGGTCATCGTCGATCTCAGCACGACCGAGCCGCAGGTGGCGCAGGACTGCGCCGGGGCGGCGACGGCCCACGGCCTCGTTTTTCTGGACGGACCGGTAAGCGGAGGCGAACAGGGGGCCATCGACGCCGCGCTCTCGATCATGGTGGGAGGGGATGCGGCGACGTTCGCTCGCGTCAAGCCCATCCTGGCGTGTCTGGGCAAGTCGGTCGTGCACATGGGCGGGAGCGGGATGGGGCAGGCGACGAAGCTCATCAACAACATGATCGTGGCCGCGAACTTCGCCGCCGTGTGCGAGGCGTGGGGCCTGGCGGCGAAGGTCGGCCTCGATCCGGCGACCTTGCACGACGCGATCAAAGGCGGCTGGGCGGGATCGCGGGTGATGGAGGAGACGGTTCCGCGGCTGCTCGAGCGCAACTTTGTTCCCGGGGGCACCGTGGATATCATGACGAAGGACGTGGGATACGCCCTGAACATGGCGCGGACGGCCAATGTGCCGGTGCCGGTCACGGCGCTGGCGCATGAGCTCTTCCGCATGGCCAAGGCGCAAGGGCTGGGCCCGCAGGCGCAGCCGGTCCTGATCCGGCTCTGGGAGCAGTGGCTGGGGATCACGGTCGGCGGGGGGAAGAGTTAGCCGCCGGAAACACCACCGCAGTTTTCGCAGATGACACAGATTGGCGCTGGATTTATTCCCCGTGAAATCTGCGCAATCTGCGCCCACCCGCCTGCTTTCAGCGGGCAGGTAATCTGCGGACCCATCGGGGAAATCGGTGGAACAGACACGACGGCAGGAAATTCGCGCACTGCTGTGCGAGCGCTACTGGACGCTGGACGAGCTGGCCACGCGTTATCTGTTGCCCAGACGGGTGATCGTCAACGACCTGGAGCACATCGCACGATCGGTGGCACCGCGCCAGCGGCTCACGATTCTCGCTCCGGTGTGCGGGGCGTGCGGCTTTCGCTTCAAGGATCGAACGCGCTTCTCCGACCCGTCGCGGTGCCCGCGGTGCAAGAACGAGCATCTGGGGCCGCAGCGCCTCCGTATCCGGTGACCGGCTGTCGACAACGTCAGTTCCGCATGGCGCGGACCTGGGTTTCGAATTTCGGATCCTGCTCCAGACGGAACTCCTCGCCGCACTTGCTACACCGCCCCACCCAGGTGGCGTCTTCCTGACGTTGCAGGACGACGACGCCGCACACCTCCTTGCGAGGAATGCGGTGCAGCGTGATCGCGATGAGTTGGCTTTCGGTGGCCATGTGCCGGCATCCTCGGCGCAGGAGCGACCCCGCGCCAGCATGTCCAAGAGGATGCCACCAAAGAGGCGTTCAGGTCAAGGGGCGCGGGGCGGACGTGCGAAGATGCGGACACCCGCCCGTCGAGAAGCGATATGCGACGCTACGACGCGGTGATCTTTGGCCTGTTCGATACGTCGGTGAACATTCCGTGGGATCGCCTGCCCCTCGTGCGCTTCGACGGGCGGGAGATCCGATCCAGGAGCCCGCGGATAGACGCGACGGTCCGGGCGGCGTGTCCCGGCGTATCCGTATCCCGGTTTTGCCGCGCCTTCATCGAGGGCTCGCGTGAGGCGGAAACGCTCCGCCGGATGCGGATCGGATCGCGCCGGGCCGTGTTCGTGGGGGACACTCCCGAGGCGGGCGTCCTGGGGCCGAAGGGCGTCGGCATGGATGTGATCCGGATCCGCCGCGGGAACGCAGCCCTTCCGTCGGGCGCGCTCCCGCCGACGCATGCGGCGGTGCGGTTCGCCGCATTCCGGACCTCCTCTAAAACGATGGGGTGACTCGGGGTCCTCGACGGTTCCGCGGCCGTTTGCCGGTTCCGCGCGGCGTGCCGAGCCGCGGGATGGCCAAGCGGCCGTGTCGGCGCAGCGCCGGGTTGTCCAGTGACCCGGTCCCTCCCGGCCTCCCCGTGGCACCCCCGACGTGTGCCGACACTTGCAATTTTCAACTCGTTGTTGTACCCCTATCGTCGGCTGGAGGGGACCGGAAACCGGAAAAGGAGGCCGACATGGAACGGACACGTGGATGGCGGATGGGGTTGGGGATGATCGCGTGCGTCCTGGCAACGGCCCTTGGAACGGCCTGGGCGCAGGGGAAGCCGGAGAGTTCTGTCGTGGTGTACTCGGCGGCGGACGCCGACATGGTAAACGCCGTGGTGGCGGCGTTCGAGAAGAAATACCCCGGCGTCAAGGCCTCCACGGTGGTGGCCGGAACCGGAGAAATCATCAAGCGCATGGAGGCGGAAAAGGACCGGCCGCTGGGTGACGTCGGCTGGAGCTTTGGGCCCGAGGCGATCGGCGACAAGAAGGGGCTGTTCGAGCCGTATCTGTCTGCGGAGGCGGCAAGCTTCTTCCCAGGCGAGGTGCCGGCGGATCGCGTGTGGTCGCCGTTCACCACCATGCCGTACGTGATCATGTACAACAAAAAGCTGGTGAGCGAGGCCGAGAAGCCCAAGGCCTGGAAGGATGTGCTGGATCCCAAGTGGAAGGGGAAAGTGGCGTTTGCGGATGCCAGCAAGTCCGGATCGTCCTACACGCTGCTCGTGACTTGGCTCACCATCTATGGAAAGAACGAAACCGGCTGGAAGTTCGTGGAGGACCTGCTCCGCCAGTGCAAGGTGCTGCCCAAGTCCAGCATGACCTACCAGGGAGTGGCCAACGGCGAATACCCCCTCGGGCTCACCTTCGAGCAGGCGGCTTTCGAGTACCTGAAGGGCGGGGCGCCCATCGGCTTGATCTATCCGTCCGAGGGGACGGCGATCACGCTGGACGGCAGCGCGATCATCAAGAACGCGCCCCACCCGAACGCCGCCAAGCTGTTCCTGGACTGGACGGTCTCGAAGGAGATGCAGCAGTTGATGGTGGGGCAGTTCGGCCGCCGCTCGGTCCGGAAGGATGTCGGCTCGCCCGCAGGGCTGCCGGCGCTGGATCAGATCAAGGCCATCAACTACGATCTCAACTACGCGGCCAACAGCCGGGCGGAGCTGCTGAAACGCTTCCAGGACGCGCTCGTCAAGACCCAGTGAGCGTGGGGGGTCGAGCGTGGAATGCGACCCAACGGGAAGCGAGGCGGGTCTGCGGCCTCGCTTCCCGTTTTTGCGACGGGGACGGCCCATGACCCGGGTCCAGGTGAAGGGAGTCGCGAAGCGCTTCGGGGGGACCGCCGCCATCGACGGCGTCAGTCTGGACGTCCGACCGGGGGAGCTGTTCACGCTGGTGGGGCCCAGCGGCTGCGGCAAGACGACCCTCCTCCGCATCGTGGCCGGCCTGCTGGAACAAGACGCCGGGAGCGTCTTTTTCAACGAGGACCGGATGGACCACACCCCGCCATACCTCCGGAACATCGGCGTGGTTTTTCAGAGTTACGCCATCTTTCCGCACTTAACCGTGGCAGAGAACATCGCCTATGGTCTCAAGGCGCGTCGCGTTCCGCCGGATCGGATTGCGACCAAGGTCGCAGAGGTCGGTCGGCTGGTACAACTGGAGACGCTGCTGGATCGGATGCCAAGCCAGTTGTCCGGCGGACAGCAGCAGCGGGCGGTCCTGGCTCGGGCGCTGGTCATCGAACCGCGTCTCTTGCTCATGGATGAACCCCTATCCAATCTGGACGCTAAACTCCGCGTGCAGATCCGCTCGCTCATCCGAGCCGTCCAGCGCGCGCTGCAGATCACCACCATCTACGTCACCCACGATCAGGAAGAGGCGCTGGCCATCTCGGACACCATCGCGGTCATGGACCGCGGGCGGGTGCTCCAGGTCGGCAAGCCATGGGAGCTGTACCTCGCGCCGAGCAGCCGCTTCGTGGCTGACTTTATCGGAACCATGAACGTCTTCCACGGACGTCTGGAGGGCCCGGCGGCACCGGCGGGGCTTCGGCCTCTGGTCACGGCGTTCGGCGAGCGCTGGCAGGTGCGCGCCGCCGGGGCGACGGGCGCCCAGGTCACCGTCGGCGTGCGGCCCGAGGCACTGGCGCTGGAGCGCGGCGCGAGCGCCGATGAGACATGGAACTCGCTCACCGGCACGGTGGTGGAGGCGGCCTACTTGGGCGCGGTCGTGCGGTACCAGGTCCGGGTGGCAGACGCGTCGAGCGTCGTTGCCGAAATCCACAACCCCGACTTTGCGGCCATCCGGGCGGTGGGGGATCGCGTCACGTTGTGGTTCGGCGCCAGCCGGGCGGTCCTACTGTCCGATCAGGTGGGCGAGGCGTAGCGTGCGCGGACGGCGGCGCGATCTCTGGTGGACCGTGACGGTCGCGGGTTTTCTCGCGGTGCTGGCGTTCCTCGTGTACCCGCTGGCGACGGTGCTCGTCACGAGCTTCAGCGGCGAGGAGAGGCGCTTTGTTCTGGCCGCCAACTACCAGCGGTTCTTCACACACCGGTACTACTATTCGAGCATCGTCAATAGCCTATACCTGAGCACGGTGGCGACGCTCGGAGCGCTGGTGCTGGGCACGTCGCTCGCCTTCGCCGTTACACGCTACCCGTTGCCGGGTAAGGCCTTTATCCGGACGGCGGCAAACCTGGCCCTGCTCTCGCCCCCATTCATCGGGGCCTATTCGTGGGTGGTGCTCTTTGGACGGATGGGGCTGGTCAACAGGGCCCTGCAGACCGTCGACTGGAGCCTGCCCACCATCTACGGCTGGCGGGGGATCCTGCTGGTCTTCGTGGTGCAGTACTTTCCGTTTGTTTTCCTCTTGGTGTCGGCGGCCCTCCGCTCTGTGGATCAGTCCATCGAGGATGCGGCGCTCAGTCTCGGGTCTCCGCCCCGCCGCGTCGTCACCACGGCCATTCTGCCGATCCTGGCTCCCTCCCTCACGGCGGGCGGACTCCTGGTCTTTATGGGTACCATGGCGGATTTCGGCACGCCCATGATCATCGGCGAGGGCCTGCGAACGCTACCGACGCTCATGTACGGCGAATTCATGAACGAGCTGGGCGGCAATCCCGCCATGGCCAGCACGCTGGGGAGTCTCCTGATTTTGGTGAACACCAGCGCTCTGCTCGCCCAGCGGTATTACGCCTTCCGCAAAGCCTACAACGTCGTCTGCATCCAGCCGTTGCGGGTGAAGCGCACCAGCCGCGGGCGGTTCCTGGGTCTCACGATTTTCGCGTACGCGGTGGTCGGTGTCGCGCTCATCCCGGCCGTCACCATCATCGTCTCGTCGTTTATGCCCACGCGCGGGCCGGTGATGTACGCGGGCTTCAGCCTGCACAGCTATGAGATCATCTTTTTTCGAATTCCCCGCGCCATCGCCAATACCTTCGGACTGACGGCGGGGGCGGTGGTCCTCGACGTGGCCCTGGGTGTGTTCGTTGCCTATCTGCTGGCCCGACGCCGATCGCGAACCCATGCGCTCCTGGACAGCTTGATCATGCTGGCGTACGCCATCCCCGGCACGGTGGTCGGCGTCGGCTTGATCGTGGTCTACAACCGGCCGCCCGTAATTCTCACCGGGACTTGGGTGATCCTGCTGGTGTCCTATTTCATCCGTCATCTCCCGTATCCCGTCCGGTCGTGCACCGCCATGCTGCAACAGATCGATGTCCGCGTGGAGGAGGCCTCGGTCAGTCTGGGCGTGCCGCCGTTTCGCACGTTCGTCAAGGTGACCGTTCCTCTGATGTTCCCCGCCATCATCTCGGGTGCCGCCTTGGCGTGGATGACCACCATCGGCGAGCTGTCCTCCAGCATTCTGCTGTACTCCGGGCCGTGGGCGACGATGTCGGTTGCCATCTTCACCGAGGTTTTCAGCAACCACTTCGGGACCGCGTCGGCGCTCGCCTCGATTCTCATCCTGGCGGCCTTCCTGCCCTTGTTCCTCACATACCGCGTGCTGGGGGACCGGGCGGCGCTCGGGGCGTGAGGGGGCAATGGCGGACGGATTTCGTGGGATGCTCCGACGCTGCCTGGGGCGAACGCCGGCGCACTGCGCGCTCCGGCCGTCCGCGGCGGAGCGCGTGGCGGTGCCGGGCGGTATCCGGTTGAAGGTGAGCTACGCTGTCGAGCGAGGGGAGCGGGTGTGGGCGTACCTGTTTCTACCGGCAAAGCCGGGACCCCATCCCGCCGTCCTCTGTGCCCATCAGCACCATCACCAGTATCACCTGGGGAAGAGCGAGCCGGCCGGGCTGGCCGGCGATCCCGACCAGTTCTACGCGCTTGAACTCGCCGCGCGCGGCTATGTGACGCTCGCTCCGGATGCCGTCGGCTTCGAGCAGCGGCAGCACCCCGCCTTGCAGGGCCAGGCCTACGAGCGGTTCGAGGCGAACCGGCGGCTGACCGAAGGGTCCTGTCTGCAGACCAAGATGCTCTGGGACCTCAAGCGGGCGCTCGACTTCCTCGCCGCCAGGCGCGAGGTGGATGCGCGGCGGATCGGGTGCCTCGGGCATTCGCTGGGGGGCCAGGAGACGCTCTTCCTCTGCGCCCTGGACCGGCGGGTCGCCGTCGGGGTGTCGAGTTGCGGTTTCAGCAGCTACCGCGCGCTCTTCGACGGGGCCATCAACCACAACTTTGCCGCCTATGTGCCGCGTTTGCTGCAATACGGGGACCTGGACCGCGTCTTGGGTCTGGTGGCGCCGCGCCCATTCTTGGCGCTGGCGGGGAAAGAGGATCCGATCTTTCCCCTGGCGGGGGTGCGGGCGACGGTTGGCAAGGCGCGAGCCGCGTATGGCGGGGCGGCGCACCACCTGCGGCTTCGCGTGTTCCCGGGAGGGCACGGCTTTTCCGCTCCCATGCGGGAGGCGGCCTATGCCTGGCTTGACCGCTGGCTTCGACCTGGAGGGTCGTGATGGGTGTGGAGACGGGCATCCGTTTGATCATCAGCGACTTCGGCGGCGTGATCTGCACGTTCGACTACCGGATCTTCTGCGGACGCCTGGCGCGCCGGATCGGCCGGGACGCGGAGGAGATCTACGCCGCGGTCTATGACGGCGACCTGCATGCGAAGTTCGAGCAGGGACGCCTCTCGGGGCCGGAGTACCACCGCCGGGTGATGGAGCGCTTCGGCGCCGAGGTGCCCTACGCGGAGTTCTTCCCCATGTACGGGGACATCTTCACCGAGATCCCGGGTACGGGCGATCTGCTCCGCCGGCTGCACACGCGCTATCCCCTCTATCTCCTCTCCGACACCAACGAGATTCATTTCGGCTATGTCAAACAGACGGTGGCGGTGATCCGCCTCTTCGATCAGTGCATCGTCTCGTACGAGGTGGGCGCCATGAAGCCCGAGCCGCGCATCTACCAAGAGGCGCTGCGGCGCTCGGGCCTTCCCGCCGACGCGTGTGTCTTCATCGACGATCGGCCCGGCAACGTGGAGGGGGCGCGGCGCGTGGGGATGCATGCCTTCCAGTTCGTCTCACCGGAGCAGTGCGCCGCCGAATTGACGCGTATCGGGGTCGTCATTCCATGACGCCGCCCCCAAGCTGCGGGACGGGCCCACGCATTTCCTCGCGGCGGGGACGGCGCGCGGGGGATCGGCCCGGCTCCCGCCCAAGCCGCCGGCTGTGGGCGCCGCCGCGCGCCGTCTGGAGCGGGAACGCGGCGGCGCCCCTCCGGTTTCTCTGGTGAACCCATGCGCCAGCTGGATGTGGTCGCCGTCGGCGAGCTCAATCCGGACCTGATCCTCGGCGGCATGTCCGGCCCGCCCCGACTGGGGCGCGAGATCCTGGCGGAGCGCTGTACGTTCACCCTGGGCAGTTCGACCGCGCTGTGCGCCGCGAGCCTGGCCGCGCTGGGGCTTTCGGTGGGCATCGTCGGAAAGGTGGGCAGGGACATTTTCGGCGAATTCGTCCTGCGGTGTTTGGATGAGCGGGGGATCGACGCCAGCCGCGTGATCCGCGATGCCGCTGTGCGGACGGGCGTCACGGTTTCGCTGGCCTACCCGGAGGATCGCGCCATGCTGACCTTCGCGGGCGCCATGACGCACCTGACGGCGGCCGAGGTGGATCGCGAGTATCTGGCGTCGGGGCGGCATCTTCACACCTCTTCGCTTTTCCTGCAGCCCGGTCTCCAGCCCGGATGCGCCGATGTGCTCCGCCAGGCGAGAGCCCGGGGTGTGACGGTCTCCTTGGATCCCGGGTGGGATCCGGCGGAGACGTGGGACGCGGGCATCGAAGAACTGTACGGGCTGCTCGACGTGCTTTTCGTGAATCGGCTGGAAGCCGCTGCGCTGGGGAAGGACGCCGACTGGCGGCGGGCCGCCGAGCGTCTCGCGAGCGCGGTATCCCTCGTCGTCATAAAAGGAGGCCCGGACGGCGCCTGCGCCATTCAGGCCGGACGGCGGGAAGAGCGGCCCGGTTTTCGGGTAAAGGCGCTGGATCCCACTGGGGCGGGGGACGCCTTCAACGCGGGATTCCTGTTCGGGTATCTGTCCGGGTGGCCCCTGGCCACGTGCCTGACCTGGGGAAACGCCTGCGGGGCCATGACGGCGGCCCGGATCGGCGGCAGCGGCGCCTTTGCGAACCGCGCGGATGTGGAGCGTTTCATCGGATCAAAGGGGAGCTCCGCCGGCTAGATGTCGGAGGTCGGGCGGAGGAGCCCACCCCCCCCGGAAAGGACTTGGGCGTATGCGAGGCTCCTGGACACTGCGAGAGATCAACGACCAGCCGGCGGCCTGGGCGGCGGCGCTCACACGCTTCGAGGAGGACGCCGCACGGGTGGACCGCCTCTTCGAGAAGTGGACGCCGGACGAGGCGATCTTTACGGGCTGCGGATCGTCCTACTATCTCTCGATGACGGCCGCGTCGGCTTTCCAGCAGATCACCGGCCTCCGGGCCAGAGCTGTTCCCGCCTCGGAGATCTTCCAGTTTCCCGAGAGCGTGTTTGCGCGGACCGCCTCGCCTTTGCTCGTCGCGGCGTCGCGGTCCGGGACAACCACCGAGACGCTCCGCGCCGTAAACGCGGCGACTCGTCGGAGAGTCCCGACGGTCTGTCTCACGTGCGTGGCGCGCAGCCCGCTGGCGCGATCAACGGATCTGGCGCTCTGCTCGCCGGCGGGGGGAGAGCGGAGCGTGGTGATGACCAAGTCTTTCAGCAGCATGCTGGTGCTGGGGCTCCTTCTGGCCGCGCGGCGGGGCGACGACGCCGAACTTCACCGGGAGCTCCGCCGGCTTCCCGCGCTGGGGCGACGCGTCCTCAAGATCGCCCTTCCGCTGGCGCGGGGGATCGGCACGACCGCCTCCCGTTTTGTGTTCCTCGGCGCCGGCCCCGCCCACGGCATTGCCTGGGAGGCGATGCTGAAGATGACCGAGATGGCCCAGCGGACCGCGATGGCCTACCACCCGCTGGAGTTCCGGCACGGACCGATCGCGGTCGCGGATCGGCGGACGACCGCGGTCCTCTTCGGGACGGACGCCGGGGCGGATATGGAGGCCGATCTGGTTGGCGATCTGAGTGGACACGGCGCCACCGTATTGCTCCTGCGCGACGCGGCAAGCCGGCCCGCCGAGGCCGAGGTGAGCGTGTCCCTCAACGCCGGATTATCGGATGCCTCACGATCGGTCCTCTATCTTCCGTTCGCCCAGGCGCTGGCGTACTGGCGAGCGGTAGGCGCCGAGCTGGATCCGGATCGGCCGCGGCATCTCACCTCTGTTGTCCGCCTGTAGGCGCGAGGCTGGACGGTTCCCGCCCGGTCGGTCTTGACGATGGGGCGGCCGGTCGGATACCCTCGACCAGGTCGGAGGCGTTGCGGGCGGTGACGGCCCGGAAGAGGGGGAGGGCATGAGTGGGATCTCGCGCAGGGCACTTCTCAAGGCAGGGGTCGGCACGGCGATGACGGCGGGAACGGCACGCGCGGCCACCACTCCGGTTTTTCTGGTGCGGACGACGGATCGGGCCGAGGGGATCCGCCGTGGGCTGGCGACGCTGGGTCTGCGGGCGGCTCGAGACAGCCGCGTTGCGATCAAGCCCAACTTCAACAGCGCGGACCCGTTCCCCGCCTCGACGCACCTGGACACGCTGGACGTTCTGGTGCGGGCGCTGCAGGCGGCCGGGGTCGGCGAGATCGTCGTCGCCGACCGCAGCGGGATGGGCAATACGCGCCAGGTCATGGAGCGTAAGGGGGTCTTCCGGATGGCACGGCGGCTGGGGTTCCGTGTCGCTGTCCTGGAGGAGACGCCGGCGGAGGGCTGGACCGCCGAACGGCTGCCGGGCGGCCACTGGTCGCGCGGGGTGCTGTTCCCCCGCCTACTTCAGGAGGCGGGTCTCCTCGTCCAGACCTGCTGCTTGAAGACACACCGATACGGCGGGCACTTCACGATGTCGCTGAAAAACTCGGTGGGCATGGTGGCCAAGTACGACCCCCGCGACAACTACAACTACATGAGCGAGCTGCACGGTTCCTCGCACCAGCGGCAGATGATCGCGGAGATCAATCAGCTTTACCGGCCCGCGATGATCGTGCTCGACGGCCTGGAGGCCTTCACGGACGGCGGGCCGGAGAGCGGCACGCTGGTCAAACCGGAGTTGATGCTCCTCGGCACGGATCGCGTCGCGGTGGACGCCGTGGGCGTGGCCGTCCTGCGGATATACGGCGGGAACGCGACTGTCTCGCGAGGCCGCGTGTTCGACCAGGATCAGATCGCGCGGGCGGCGCGTCTGGGGCTCGGGGTGCCGGGACCGGACCGGATCGACCTCGTCACCGACGATCCGGAAAGCCGCAAGGTCGCCGAGCGGATCCGGGACGTCCTGAAACAGGGATAAACGCCATGGCCCGCGCCAAGATGGCGCGGGCCATGGTCCTTCCGTCGATACCCTCGAAGCTAGGGTCGGTAATACGCCCCCACGCACAGAACCGCGAAGCCCGTCACCCCCACGAGCGTCTTCACGATCTGCAACACCGATCCCTGCTCGGCAGGGAAGAAGAACCAGGGAATCAGGATCATCAGACCGCCGGTCACCATGACCGTGATCGCCGCGTTCTTCGAGAGTCGTGCCCTGGGGCCCACCGGGGCCTGGGTGATCTGGTCGCTCATCGCCCACTCCTTCGTACGACAAGACCGCCGCACGGGCCATCGCACGCCCGCACATGGCCGTCCACCAAAAAGGGTAATAGTCTGAAAGTCCGTCAAGCTAGGAGAGCGACGGCGAGGCTAAGAACGGATCGTCCGCGTCATTCGGGGTGCGCGAGGTCATCTGGCGCGGCCGCAAGAAACGCCGCGCGAGCAACTGGAAGGCATGGCACGTCTTGGGCCGGGGGAAAACGCCGCGCGGACGCTCGGGCGAGGAGGGGTGCGCGCTTCGTTCCGGTCTATGGAACGTCAGGCGAACCGCCTGGCCGTGCTTTTCCAGCCGGACGCTGGAGGTGGTTTCCAGCGCCGCGATCGGCGCCTGGGGAGCGCGGAGACTGATCGAGATCCCCCCATCCTCCGGAAGCAAGACCTGGATGGGCGCGGCCACGCCGCACGCCAAGGCCAGGCAAAGCAGTCCGGTCAAAGCCCACCGGTCGGCGGATTGGTTTCGGAGCATTCGGCAAAACATTCGACGTGCCCCCATGACCGTCCGTCCGTTCACGTATACGCCGCCGTCAGCCAGAAGTCAAATAGAGAAATCACGACGCCGCGCGCGCCCGCCACGGCGTGACCTCTGCGCGCCGCCTTTCCCCTTGACGCTCTCGGATCGGTTCGGTAGCGTCCCGAGCATCCAGTCGGAGGAGGGGAAGGCGGCCTATCCTGCCCGATATCTTGGGCGGGTGGGGGTGCAGCAAAGTCCCCTCCTATCCTGGAGCGGCTGGGATCCCTCGGGCAGGGGGGTGGCGCGTGACCACGGGGAGAGACACGAATCGGCACGCGGCGGTCGGATGGCTTATCCTGGCGGTTCTGCCGACACTCATCGGCTGCTCTCGCTCCGGCGCCCTCTCGGGAGACGTGGTCGTCCGGAATGTGTCCGGCGATTTCAGCCGAGGGGCTCGGATCAGTGTGTATCTGATCCTACCCTCGGAGGCGTTCGAGCGCGAATGGGCCGAAGCGGTGGCCGCGTTCCGACAAGAGGTTGCCCCGGCGGTAGAAGCCCAAAAGGCGGCTGAGCGCCGGTCCGAAGAGGCTCGGCTGGCGTGGGATCGCGCGTTGGCGGCGCGGGGCAAGGCCGGGGCGCGACGGGGAAATTGGACGCTGACGCTTCGGGAATCCGCAGCGGCGGCGTCCCACCAGCGCTGGAGAAATCTGCGCGCCGCGGAAGGCCTCGTTTTCGAGGCCACGAAGCGTGTGTGGGGTATCGTCCGAAAGCACGAAGCGCAGGCGGAGACCGTGGTCCAAAAGCACGCGGCGAAGCGCGTCCAAACCGACGAGGTCGGCCACTATGTCCTGGTGAACGTACCCGCGGGAAGGGCATACGTCTACGCACGGCTGCGCGAGAAGCAGGAAGACTTCGTCTGGTTCGCTCCGGTCGACGTCCGATCGGGGACGCAGCGTGCCGACCTGACGAGCGAGAACCAGCGGCGTTGGCCGTTCGTCCCATAACCCCGCAGGGCGCGACCCCCTCGCCAAGCATCCCAAGCGCTTCATCCTTCACCCGGTCGCTATCTGCCGCGATATGGGCGGGATCCATGGTAGTGGTGGTATCCGCCGTCCCCGTGCCTGTGCCCTTGCCAGCCGCCGAGCGGGACGACGACGCAACCGGACAGCAGCGCTGCCATCAAAAAACCCAGGAGTACCTTGCCCAGCGATTTCATAGTGTCACCTCTGTATGACGGTTCGCGGGGATCGCCCGTACGGCGCACCATGCGCCAGTCCGCCGCACGGCAGTTGGGGGCTTTCGGATTCGATGTCTTCCTCTGATTTGTGCGGCTTCGAGGCTCGGCTTATGCGTGGACTTCGCGCGGATCATGGGACGGACACGGGGCGACGTCCCGTGTCCGTCGTCGGCGTCGCGACATCGTCAGCGTTAACGGCGATTCCAGCCGCGCCCGTGGCGGTCGTGCGTCCAGTGGTACTTGGGCGCCCCGTTTCGATGGATTACTACCGGTGCCGGGGCGTAAACGACGGGGGGTGCGCTGTAGACCACCGGAGGCGCCGGCGTGTACACGACCGGCGGGGCGGGTCGATAGACCACCGGAGGCGCCGGCGCGTACACGACCGGCGGCGCGAAGACGTTCAGAAGAACCCCGCCGACGACGGCTGCTGTCGCCCCGAGGACCAAACCCGCCGCCAGGTCGCTTCCCGAGTGACCCCCAGCCAGCGCGACGCCTGGAACGGCCGCAAAGAACAAAGAACCAACCAACGCGATCACGAGCAGCTTGCGCATTTGACAGCCTCCTTTCGCTGATACAGGGTGTCTTTTTTGACTCTCCATCTCGGATCCAATCAACGAGTGAGTGATCACTTACCACTCTACACTTCAGTACGTAACTGGGGCATGCTGCGTTTCACGATGTCGGCTCGACGATACCCAGGTCGATTTTTTAGAAGGTCAGAAATATTCCTATCCCGTGTTTTCAAATAGATAGACGGTAACCTCGGCGGAGAGGAAACGGGGGGCTCCGGTAATCGTTCAGGCCTCGCGGATCTCAGTCCATAAAACCTGGGAAGACGGGAGGTTCGGTGGAGGGTGAACAAATTTCGGATGAGGAGATACCAAGGGTCGCGCGTGCGGCGAAATGCAGTAGGACGCGGCGGCAGACAAAATCGGTGAACCGTCGGGTGGGGATCCGGTTATGGCTGTCGGAGAATGCGTCGTTACTGTTCGGTCAGTTCCCGGACAAGCTCGCGCCGCGGATCGCGAATCTGGCCCCCTGGGGGGACGCGCCGACCCCGCTCAGGCCCAGGCCGAGGGGGACGGACGGAACGGTGCGAGCGGGAGGGGCCGATTCGCTGGCGACGAACATGCGGATCCCTTCCAGGCCGCCCCCGTCGAGAAAGGCGAACCATTCCGGCGCGTTGGGGTCGAGGACCCTGCCGAAAAAGTACAACGGATATTCAATGGCTGTGTCCATCCGAGGCATGATGGCGTTGTGCTTGTCCTGAATGCCGGTCGCGGCGAAGACTAGGGCATACCAACCCTCGGTCAGAGTCAATGTCAGGTCTCCCGCGAAGTCCCCGCCGGGTTCGGAAATGTGGATCAGCGTCTTGCCCAGCACGTCGTCCGTGGTGAGGTTGAAGGAATCCGGGAAGTCGTGCGGCCCGTCCAACCGCACGATGGCACCGACGATATCGGCTTCGACTCCACGGGTATACGGCGCAAAATACCCCCCGATGCTGCCTGTCGTCACCGGCTTGGAGACGTGGAATTTCACGCCCAGGAACTGATCCGCCACGATGACCGGCGGCGGGTCTCCGCCCGTTGCCAGCGGGCCGAGCGCCACACTCTCGTAAATCGAGAAAGCCGCGGCCGCGAGGGGCGTCACGCCGATCAACAGCAGTCCAAAAAGCGCACAAAGACTCCCCGGTGCCACGTTCATCCGCCATCTCGGCATGCGCGGATTGCCCCTCTTCATCGGAATGCCTCCCCTGGTGAGCCCGTAGCCGAACTCTACACCATGCCGATGATCTCCGCCAGCATCGACAAGCACACACCATGCCGAAAGCCATCCGGGTGCGCCGCGACAAACGCCACGGACACCAACGCTTTTGAAAACAGCTATGTACACTTGGAGAGCGGTCGGACGGAGTGCGCGACGGCGTCGTTTTTCACTGTGCAAGAATTTGTAGCGCCTTCGGGAATCGGCCGAGGAAGTCCAGCCCACGTTCCCCGCCGATCCCGGCGCGCCTTGCGGAGGCGGCATTTCGCCGCGCTGCACGTGTCAGGCTGTGTACCCCGGAGCCTGCGCCCAATGCGCTTCCCGCCCTCTCGCCTTGTGCTCCGGCCCGGCGCACCGGCCATCCCGCGCGACGGTGAGGGCGATTCGATAGGCACGCGAAGGCGTGGGCTCGCCGTCGGCGAAGACGCCGTCGATCACGGAAAGCATCTGGGAGAGCACTGCGGACTGCAGAAACGGCACGGCGATCCGGACTTCCCAGGAGCCGAACAGCGACCTCGTGACGACCGGCGCCACGATTGCGCCAAACCGCCCATCCAGTGCGTCGGTAAGCGCGATTTGGCGCGCGATCACCGTCTCGCGGTGTTTGCGGCACCAGTCTGCCAGAACCATAGGCCCGCCGATCAGCGTGAACGCCAGGACGAAAAACACCGCCGAACCGGCCACCGTCACGAGTAACCCCATGTCTTTCCCCTCCCGGCGCGAATCGCACCCGTTTTGTGTAGCACGTCCTACGACCCCGAAAGGGTCCAGACGTGAAAACGGCGCGGTGCGGGGGGAATAAGCGGGTAGGCCGTTTCCCGCGATCCTATCCAACACGTGACGCGCGCCGCTACCGTGCTTCGCCAGCTTGCTTCCAAACCGATCTGCCGATCGGCCCGCGACGGCACGGCAGGGATCGGCGAGGCAGGGCCGTGCCCGATGGGAGCTCGAACCGGTATCGGTCGCTTCGGGTGCGGAACACGGAGGTGTATCACCCCCGGACGCCCGGGGCGATCGGCCGCATACGCCCCACCGGCGCCGAGGAGACACTGCAAGCCTCCACCCGTTCCAATGCCCGTGCACGTGAGGGGGTTCTATGGTAGAGTATCTTTGCTCGTGGAGGTGGGACGACCATGACGGAGACACAGGACAGGCGGGCGGTGCCGCGCATCGAGCTGGTCGAGCGTCCGGCGGCCAGAGTGCGTGGCCTTCGCGAAGTCCACCTCCTCGACCTCAGCCCCCTGGGGGCGCAGATCGAACATCTCGACCTTTTCCGCCTCGGCGCCTTCTGCGCCCTGGACCTTCCGCCGCCGTGCGGCGCGTTGGGTCTGTCCGCCAAGGTGATCTGGTGTGCCGTCATCGGGCGCAAGCGCAAGCTTGGGGGCGACTCTCGTCTCATCGCACGGACCGGCCTCCGATTCACCACGCTGACCGAGGCCCAGCGCGCGGCCATCGCCGACAGCCTGCGGCACTTCGCCGCCGCATCCAAGACCGGCAGCCGTCGGTAGTCCGTGTCGCCTCTTTTCAGGTGTCTCCGCGTGAGCCGCGGATCCCCAGGCACCCCGAGGCTCGCCGTGCCCCCACACGCAACGGATATCGACGCGTGCCAAACCCGGCCCCGGTTTCTCCGCACGTGGAGCACCGCGCCGCGTGCGACCCCGAGCGAGAGGGCTCCCCCGGTCTCGACGGGTCCGTTCGTCGCCGCAGCCGATTTCACCCCCGTCTACACCCAGGTCAGCCGGCTTGCCCAACCCACGCAAGCTTTCCTCCGGGATCCCCAAACCGACTTCCGGCAAATCGCCTCGATCCCAACGTGAGCGGACGGTACGAACTCGGAGCGTTTTCTTCTTTCGTTACCTTGTGATACAGTCGCTCCAGGGGATCCGGCGGGCCGTGCCAAGCCGCGTCGGAGGTCTGCCTCTCAGCCGACCGTACCGAGGTGTGAGGTGGGCTACGCGACAGGGGGCGGCGGGCCGACCGCGGAAGGGGAGTGTTCGGGACAGCGTCTCCGTCGACGGGTACCACGGTTGGGGCGACGCCGGCAGCGAACGTGCGTGCTACGAAGGGGGTGATATGTCATGCCTACCAGACCCGACCCGCGACGCGTTGCACGGCTCACGATCCCGTTGTCGCTCCGCGAAGGAGAATTCGCGCACCACCGCGTACAGATCCTCAACCTGAGCCCTCTCGGCGCCCGCATCGCGCACGAGGATCTGCTGCACGGCGAGGTCGTCTGCTACCTGGACCTCCCACCCACCCTCGGGGGGCTGCGACTCACCGGGCGCGTCGCGTGGACCTGGCTCCGCGGCACCGAGCACACGCTGACAGGCGACCGGCGGTCGCACTACGAGAGCGGGATCGAATTCACCAAGCCGACCCCGGATCAACAGGCGGCCTTGGCGAGCGCACTGGCGAAACTCGGCTCGGCCCAGACCGATCCGGGCGGCACGACCGAGACCCCCGGCGTAGCGCCGGTGGACGCCTCACCGTCGTCGTGACGGCGCGGTGTCTCCTTCCCCGCGGCCCCGGGCCGCGACGCTAGAATCTGTAACCACCAACCCTGCGAGGTACCGTCACCGTCCGGCCGGACGGGTGCGTCCGCCAGCGGTCGTTGACCGTCCGGGCTCAGTCCGCGCCACAGGGTTCGGGCGGGATCGCCTCGCACGACGCATTCACCATCGAGAAAGCGCGACACCCTGAGGGGTGGGTTCCAGCGGGCGGGGATGCCCGCCGAACATGAGGCGGTCGAAGAGGAAGAGCTTGAACACCCAGATGAGGCCGAACGAGGCGAGATTGACGAGGTTGAGGGCAAGCTGGGCGTCGGTGTAGGTGCCCGCAAACTTGGCGGCGAGTGTCGAAAGAATGAGGCCGAAGAACGCAACTCCCCAGAAGGGGAGCACCTCTGTGACGAGACGGTTCTTCGACCACTTCTCCCAGACCCAGTATCGGGTCAGAATGTAGGCGGGGCCGGCACTCAGGACGACCGCCGCGGCGTTCGAGACGGCAAACGCCCATCCGAGCCACGAGTGGGTCAGGACGAGTAGACTCTGGCCGAACGCCACGTTGAACATCGAGACCACCAGGAACCGCCGGGCCTTTTTGCCGTACCCCTCGAAGGTGCGCCCGATGGGCCCTGCGCCCGTTGCCTGGTTCACCATCTCCACACTCCCGGCATGGATTCCGGCTGGCACACTTCTAGGGTGCGGGATGTAAAGGCTCGATGTCAAGCGATAATCTCCCGGCACTCGTGGTTTACGCGATGAATGTCCCGCCCGCCCCGATCGCCGCGCCGGCGCCGGTCAGCACCCGCCGCCCATCCGTTGTGTCGTCAGGCACGCACCGTGCGGGTACGCACAGCCGCCGGGCGCCGCGTGCGCATCCGGGAACACGTGGACACCGGTCAGGTCCAAGGAATTGGGGAAATCGCCCGACCCATGGAGCCGCGCGACGGCCCCAAAGGTGTTCGAGTCGGCCACAAAAGGGTCTGTCTGATATGGCCGAAAGTATCCGCCGATGCTCCTCGCTATCATCCGTTGGGAGATGTGGAACTTCACCCCCAGGGACTGGTCGCCGACGACAAATGCTGCGGATACGAACGGGTCTCCAAAGGGGCCATTCCCGCTTTCGTATATCAGCATGGCCATGGCTGCGCTCGAGCTGACGCCAATAGGCCGTGTGCCCAGCAGCAGAAAACGGCATCCGAGATCGACATGCTTTCGACCGCACCGGGTCTTCAGACTGGGTGGCGTCATAGCGCGCCCCCTTCGTGCCGAGGAACCGCAGAAAGCTCCCTTGCCGGGTCAGGGCCGAAAGCGCGGCGCGAGTGCACGCCCAAGTTGCAGACCGACTCAATCGGAACGTGCCGGGTCCGAAGCGTGAGAAAGGCGTTATTTGGAAGCACAAACAATCCTCCGGATCGCCTGGTGCCGAGCCTGTGGCGCCCGGCGGTCTCCGCTCGCCGCCGGCTGCCTGCCCCACAACTCTCTTGTTTTTTTCCGATTTCCTGAGTTGCAATCACCTACTCATTGCTGTGCAAGGTCTGTGGTTTTCAATTTTGACCTTGTGCGTTTGCATCGGTGAGCGCTGGGAGTGTCCATTGGAGGCCGTGCGCGAGGCCCCTGTCAATGCGATCTGTCATCGGGATTACCTGCGCGCCGCCGACATCCAGGTCCGCCTCCACGATGACCGTCTGGAAATCTGGAATCCGGGCGCCTGGCTGTACCGCTCACCCCGGCCGACCCTCAACGTGATCATGATTCGGCCCGACGAAACCCGAGAATCGCAGTAACCTTCTATTCCGCCGGGCTGATCGAGTAATGGGGGACCGGGACCATCCGTATGGCAGCCATGCTGAGGGAGGCCGGACGCTCGGAGTCGACGTCAAGATGGCAGGCCTCCGTCGAGTCATCCTGCGGCAGGGACCAACCGCCACGGCCCGTCTGCAGGAGATGGGACTGAATAGCCGCCAGGTCCAACTCATGGACTACGTCCGGGAGCATGGCAGGATCACTAACCGGGCATATTGCGGTGGCCCCACGGAGTTGGACAGGAAACCGGGCGCAGGAAGTGGAGCGCTGCTCGGGGCATCATGTTATGCAGCCCTCGGTTGCGGCGGCACGCCGAAGTACACCAGATCCGGGGTCCGGCCGTCGAGCGCCGAATGGGGCCGGCCGGCGGTGGAGAACGGAAAAGAGGCGGCGAGGCAGTGCGGGGCCTCGGGCACCGAGTCATACGCATGGAGGTAGATCTCTTCGTACTTGACGCTTTTCCACAGGCGCTCGACGAAGAGGTTGTCGCGCCAGGCGCCCTTGCCGTCCATGCTGCGCGCGATGCCGCGCTGCTGGACTGCCCCGACGAAGGTGCTGCTGGGGACCTGGCGCCCCTGGTCGGTGGTGAGGAGCCCGGGGCCGCCGGGCGCCCGGAGCGCGGCTGCCAGGGCGTCGAGGCAAAAATCGGTCGGCAGGGTGTGCGAGAGACGCCAGGCCAGGACCCGGCGCGTGGCCCAGGCCCGCACGACCACCAGGGAGCGGCAGCCGTGCCGCATGGGGAGATAGGGAATATCCATCGCCCAGACCTGGTGGGGGACCGTGCTCACGAGAGCGCGCAACAGGTACGGGAACACCGGGTGGCCGGGATGCGGGTGCGGGGTCCGGGGATGCCGATACGGGGCGGCGATCCCCCCTCCGGCGCCTCAGCGGGGCGACCCGGTTCCGGCCCACGATCACGCCGCGCAGCCGGCGCAGGGCGCGGAGCCTCCGGCGCCCGGTGACGGGATGCGCCCCGTGGAGCGTGGCGCTCTGCCGCCTCAGCGCCACGTCCGCCGCGGGGACGGGCTGCGGCGTGGAGTACGCCGGGGATCGCGGGAGTGCCAGGAGTTGACACGGGCGTGTGCTGGGCAACGGGGGCGCGGGGCTGAGCAGCGCGTTCCGTTCGGATCGGGCAGCCGACCGAATGCGCCGGGCGAAAAATCGTCCGTCATGGCCAGCTGGCCGATGTTCGCGGGCAACGCTGTGACGTCCGGGCCCGCGGCTTGCCGTTCGGCCGGCGTCGTGACGAGGTCGATCGCCCGCTCCAAGCGTTGTGTTTTCCCCTGGGTGATCTGGTTCGGGTGGACGTCGAACTGCTGGGACAGCTCGACCAGGGTCCGATCGCCTCTCAGGGCCGCGAGCGCCCCCTTGGCCGTGACCGCGGGGGCATGATGCCGTCGGGGGCGGTGCATCCGCTGCTCGCCGTTCCGGGACGACTGCTCGGCCCGTCCGGTAGAGCAGAGTTTTCACTTACCCGCTTGTCCTATTTTGCGGGGCCGGCTCTTTGGTCCTCTGGCGCCTGCACGGGTAGCTGTGAGACCAGGGGTCTCGCAAGATGCGGGGGCCGGCCCATGATCTGGAGACATGGCAGCGCCGGTTCCTCGAAGGCGGCCGGCGCGGGCTCCGTGTTCTTCGTGAGTTCGAAGGATCGCTCGCCCCAAAGCGAGAGACCTGATCGCAAAGACCTCAGGCGGGTTGGTCCTGGCGTGGCAGCGACTTCTGGGCCTCTTCCAGGAGGTGGGGCAGCGAGCGGGAGGGGCCGAGAAGGCCCGCCCGCGCGTAGGTGATCAGCTTCTCCCGCGTGTCCGCGATGTCCAGGTTCCGCAGGGTCAGCTGACCGATGCGGTCCTGCGGCGTGAAGGCCGAGTCCGCCTTCTCCATCGTCAGCCGCTCGGGCTTGTAGGTGAGGTGTGCGCTGCGCGTGTCGAGGATGGAGTAGTCGTTGCCGCGCCGCAGCGCCAGCGTGACCTCGCCGGTAACGGCCCGCGCGACCCAGCGCTGCGCGGTCTCCCGCAGCATCATGGCCTGGGGGTCGAGCCAGCGGCCCTGGTAGAGCAGCCGTCCGAGCCGGCGGCCGTTCTCGCGGTACTGCTCGATGGTGTCCTCGTTGTGGATGCCGGTGACCAGCCGCTCGTAGCCGATGAAAAGCAGCGCCATGCCGGGCGCCTCGTAGATGCCGCGGCTCTTCGCCTCGATGATCCGGTTCTCGATCTGATCGCACATCCCCAGCCCGTGCCGGCCGCCGATGCGGTTTGCCTCCAGCATCAGCTCCACGGGGTCGTCGAAGGTCTGCCCGTTGACCGCCACCGGCCGCCCTTCCTCGAAACGGAGGGTCACCTCCTCCGGGCGGATGGCGACGTCCTCGCGCCAGAACGGCACACCCATGATCGGCTCCACGATCGTGATGCCGGCGTTGAGGTGCTCCAGGTCCTTCGCCTCGTGGGTGGCGCCCAGCAGGTTCGAGTCGGTGGAGTAGGCCTTCTCCGCGCGCATGCGGTACGCGAAGCCGGCGCGCGCCATGTAGTCGGACATCTCACGGCGACCGCCCAGCTCGTCGATGAAGGTCTGATCCAGCCAGGGCTTGTAGATGCGCAGGCTGGGGTTGGCGAGCAGGCCGTAGCGGTAAAACCGCTCGATGTCGTTACCCTTGAATGTGCTGCCGTCGCCCCAGACGTGGACGTCGTCTTCCCGCATCGCCAGCACGAGCATCGTGCCGGTCACGGCGCGGCCGAGCGGCGTGGTGTTGAAGTAGTGGAGGCCGGCCGTGGCGATGTGGAACGCGCCGGCCTGGAGCGCCGCGAGGCCCTCGGCCACGAGCTGGGCGCGGCAGTCGATCAGGCGCGCCTTCTCGGCGCCGTACTGCAGCGCCTTGCGCGGGATGGCCTCGTAATCGGTTTCGTCCGGCTGCCCGAGGTTCGCGGTGTAGGCGTACGGGATCGCCCCCTTGCCGCGCATCCAGTGCAAGGCCGCGCTGGTGTCCAGGCCTCCCGAGAATGCCATGCCCACTCTTTCGCCCACCGGAAGCTGCTGGAGGATGTTTCCCATCTCATGCCCGCCGTGCGTTGAGGTTGGAAGAATCCCGGAGATCTCCGGCGCCCCGCGGCGCCCCGAGCCCGCCATCGGCCGATGGCGGAGGCATATTCTCCGCCGTCGGCCCAGGCAAAGTCAATCAATTCCCGTTTCGCCACCAAGGCGTCACCGGAGAGCCGCCGAGGCCACCAAAGGTTGATGTTAGGACCGAGTTCCCAGAGGCGCTTCATGGTGCGATGTGACCATGGCGTGGCGGTTCAGAGTCACACTTTGGGGTCGACTGAATTCTTGAGGAAAATCGGAGAGACGCCGCAGATGCGGAGAAAGGAATGGTGACCCGGCTGGGACTCGAACCCAGAACACCCGGCTTAAAAGGCCGGTACTCTACCATTGAGCTACCGGGTCGCGGGGTGCAGTTTAGCGCAGTGAGCGCATGGGTGGCAAGGGGAGAAGTGGCACCAATTCGGCGTCGACGGATGCGCCCAGGATATGCAGGAGCGCGATGCTGACCGGTAAGCGGAAACGCTGCGGGCCCGCGCTGCCTGGGTTGACGAACAGGACGCCGTTGCGCTCCTGGATCGAGGGTTGGTGTGAATGCCCGCTGACCACCACATTGAACCCCGCGTCTTCGGGCACCAGGTCCATCTCTCGAAGATCGTGAAGGACGTACACGGCTACCTGGTCGATCGCGAAGGCTTCCGTCTTGGGGAGACCGCGGGCCCACGGCTCTCGATCCATGTTGCCGCGCACGGCCTTGACGGGCGCCAATGCCTGCAAGGCGTCGAGGACTTCGGGCTTGCCGATATCCCCCGCGTGAATGATCGACTCGGAGTCCCGCAGGGCCCGGACCGCCTCGGGCCGAAGGAGCCCGTGAGTATCCGAGATCACCCCGATGCGTCGTCGAGTCATAGTCTCAGCCACAAGGAGCACAGGGGGGCACGCGGCTTCAATTCCCACAGCCTTGGGCAATCCCACCGGGACGAGTCGTCCGGCGCTTTCTCCGGTCGCGGAGTCGGCTCCACCGGAGGATGGCTTGCCAGAATATCCACCGCGACCGCCGCAATCTACAGAGTTTTTCCCTTGTTGCGGGCGAGTATCGCGTGGGCGCTCGGCGTGCTTGGGTTGTCGGGACAGGCCGACGCGTGGTGGCGCGGGCACGCGTTCTACCCGGCGGCCCGTGGCGGCGATGCGGGCGGGCCGGCCCCCTGGGTGATCTACCCGTACCAGCGGCCGCACCCCGAGTACCGTTACTTCGTGCCGCCCGGGGTTCCCCTGTCGTACGATGACCCGGCCAGCGGAACGACCTACTGCTGGTCTGAGGCCAGTCCCCAGTTCTTCAAAAGGGCGCCGGACCGGACGATGGTCTGGTCGCGGCGCGGGCCGGTCGAGATGAGCGCCAGCGGGACGCCGGCCAGCGCTTCCAGGTGCCGGAGATACGCCCGGCAATTGGCGGGCAGCCTGCCTTCCTCGACGATGCCGACCGTGCTCTCTTTCCATCCCGGCAGGGACTCGTAGACCGGTTGACACTCCGCCAGGACATCCGCTTCGCCCGGGAATTCCGTGAGCAACTCTCCCCGGTATCGGTAGCCGGTGCACATCTGGATGGTTTCCAGGCCGTCCAGGACGTCGAGCTTCATCAAGGCCAAGGCGTCGAGTCCGTTCACTCGCGCGGCATAACGCACCCCGACGGCGTCGAACCACCCGGTCCGCCGAGGCCGGCCCGTGGTCGCGCCGAACTCCGCGCCGCGCTCCCGGATCCGATCGCCGACTTGGTCCAGGAGCTCCGTGGGGAACGGTCCCTCCCCGACGCGGGTCGTGTAGGCCTTGCAGATGCCCAGGACGCCGTCGATCCGCTTGGGGCTGACGCCCGTCCCGGTGCACGCCCCGCCGGCGGTGGCGCTGGACGAAGTGACGTACGGATAGGTCCCCAGGTCCACATCCAGGAGCGTTCCCTGGGCGCCCTCGAAGAGCACCCGCTTCCCTTCCGTCATGAGGCGGTCCAGCACCAGGGACGCGTCCGTCAAGAAGGTCCGGACCCGTTCGTAGTGCTTGAGGTGGTCGTGGAACAGCCGGTCCGGCTCGAGCGACGCCAGCGCCCGGCTCTCGGGGTACTGCGCACGTTTCTCGGCCAGGTTCTGCGAGAGCCGCTCCCGGAAGAGTGCCGGTTGGTGCAGGTCGCCGATCCGGATCCCGACCCGTGCCATCTTGTCGACGTACGCTGGCCCGATGCCGCGGCCGGTGGTGCCGATCTTTTTGGTCGCGCGCTGCTCGTGCGCCACGTCGAGCAGCTTATGGTAGGGCAGCACCAGGTGGGAGCGGCGGCTGATGAAGAAGTGGTCCTCGAACTTGACATGGAGCCGCTCCAGTTGATCCATCTCCTGGATCAGCTCGCCAAGGTCGATGACCACGCCGTTGCCCAGCACGCACACCTTGCCCTTGCGCAGCACCCCCGAGGGGATGAGGTGGAGGACGATCTTGTCCTCCCCGACCACCACGGTGTGTCCGGCGTTGTTCCCCCCCTGGTAGCGGGCCACGACGTCGAATCGCTCGCTTAGGAAGTCGACGACCTTGCCCTTCCCCTCGTCTCCCCACTGCACACCCACAACGACGATGTTGGCCATGGCGCCTCTCGAAGTATTTGAAGGTTTGCGTGACGCTCGCCGGGAAACACCGGCGCGCCGGAGACTGGAGGGAAATTGCTTCCACCGCTCCGCGCCAGACGCGCGGCCCAGGCGCACAGCCTCGGACGCGGTTCGGGCGGCCGACACGACAATACCACAGGCCTCGCCACAGGGCCAGCCGGCCAGCGGTTAGACCCGCACAGCCTTGGCGTAGACGATGTTCGGGATTCGACGGATCTCCTCCAGCACGGGCCCGGGGATCGTATCGTCCACGTTCACGACGGCCACCGCGCGGCCGCCCCGCTCCTGCCGGCCCAGCTGCATGCCGGCGATGTTGACCCCGTGCTGTCCGAGCATGGTGCCGATGCGGCCGATGACTCCGGGCACGTCCATGTTGGAGTAGATCAGGAGCAGCCCGTCGAGGACGGCCTCCACCCGGAATCCGTCGATCTGCACCAGGCGCGGATCCTTCTGGCCGTACAAGGTCCCGGCGACCTCGCTTTTTCGCCGGTCGGTGAACAGGGTCACGGCGATCAGGCTGGCGAAATCGGTCGACTCGGTGGATTTGCTCTCCTGGATCCGGACGCCGCGCGCCTTGGCGATGGGCAGCGCATTCACCATGTTGACGTGGTCGTGCATCGGCGTGAGCACCCCCTGGACCGTGACGGCCGTCAGCGGCGCGCAGTCCAGTGCGGCGAGGTCGCCCTGGAAGGCGAGGCGGACCTCGGCGAGTCGGCCCTCCGACAGCTGGGAGGCGAGCCGCCCCAGCTTTTCGCCAAGGAGGAGGTAGGGCTGGAGCTTCCGGAGCGCCTCCACCGGGACGGAGGGGGCGTTGACCGCGTTCCGGATGATGCCTTTCTGGAGATAGTCGATGACTTGCTGTGCGATCTCGACGGCCACCGCCTCCTGGGCCTCCTCGCTGGCGGCACCGAGATGGGGGGTCGAGATGAAGTTCGGCAGGCCGAAGAGCGGGCTGTCGGTGATCGGCTCTTTGGCGAAGACGTCCAGCGCCGCGCCGGCCACCTTGCCGCCCCGGAGCGCCTCGTAGAGGTCGGCTTCGTTGACGATGCCGCCCCGGGCGCAGTTGACGATCCGGACGCCGTCCTTCATCCGAGCGATGGTGGCCGCCCGGACGAGGTCGCGGGTCTCCTCGGTACCCGGGACATGGATGGTCACGAAGTCCGCCTGGCGGTACAGATCGGGCAGGTCCGCCAGTTCCACGCCGAGCGCCTCGGCCCGCGCGGCGCTGACATAGGGATCATGGACGAGGATCCGGAGGTTGAACGCCTTGGCCCGCTTGGCCACCTCGCTGCCGATCCGCCCCAGCCCGATGATCCCGAGGACCTTGCCGGACAGCTCCGTGCTGACAAAGCGACCCTTCTCCCACTTCCCCTCCTTCATGGAGGCCGCGGCCTGGGGGATGTTCTTGGCCAGGGCGAGGAGCAGGGAAAGGGTGTGCTCGGCGGCGCTGATGGCGTTGCCGCCGGGGGTGTTCATGACCACCACCCCCCGCGCAGTGGCCGCCTCCAGGTCCACGTTGTCCACACCCACGCCCGCCCGCCCGACCACCTGCAGCCGCGGCGCAGCCGCGAGGAGGTCCGCCGTCACTCGGCTGGCGCTCCGAACGATGAGCGCGTCGGCCGTGCGGCACTCCGCGAGCAGCCCCGCCGCATCCAGGTCGTTTCGGACGTCCACGGCCAGACCCGGAGAGGTCTGGAGCAGGTCGATGCCTCGCTGGGCGAGGTGGTCGGTCACCAGAACGCGCAGGCGAGAACTGGGTAATTCGTATTGGCCGGTCATGCGCCGCCTCTTCTTCGGCCGGACGGCGGTGCCGTCCGAACGCTCCGATCACTTCCGCAGGACTTCTTCGGCGGCGCGCAGGCCCGCGCCGAGCGTCACCGGATGGCCGAGATCGGCCAGGACCATCTCCAGGCCCGCCAAGGCGGTCAGCACATCGAAGACCTCGACGTGCCCCATATGGGCGATGCGGAACATGGTGCCTTTCATGCTGCCCTGGCCGCCCGCGATGGTGATGCCGCGCTTCCGCAAGCCCTTGACGATCGCGTCCCCGCCGATCCCGTCCGGGGCCTTGACGGCGGTGCAGGCGGCGCCCGGGTGGTCCGCGAACAGCGTCAACCCGAGAGCCTGAACACCGGCGCGCGTGGCGCGGGCCAGCCGATCGTGCCGGGCGAAGACGTTCGGCAGGCCTTCCGCCAGGATAAGCCGCAGCGATTCGCGCAGGCCGACCACGAGCGACACCGCGGGCGTGTAGGCGCTCTGGTTCCCGGCCATGGCCTTGCGCTCCTTGGCGAAATCAAAATAGAACTTGGGCAGGCGGGCCTCGGGCACCCGCGCCCAGGCCCTGTCGGACAGCGCGGCGAAGGCGAGACCCGGCGGAAGCATCAAGGCCTTCTGGGATCCGGAAACGACAACGTCCACCCCCCAGGAATCCATGGGAAGGTCCATGACGCCCAGACTGGTGATGGCATCCACCACGAGGAGGGCGTCGGTGCGGCGGACGATGCCGGCCAGCGCCTGGATGTCGTGGACGGCGCCCGTGGAGGTCTCGCTGTGGGTGGCGAAGACGACCCTGGTCTCGGGCGCCTGCCGGAGTGCCGCGGCCACCATCTCCGGCTCGACGCTCTTGCCGTACGGGACGGTCACGGCGAGGACGCGGACGCCGTACGCCCGACAGATCTCCGCCCAGCGCTCCCCGAATTTCCCGCCCTGCACCACGATGGCATGGTCTCCCGGCGACAAGGTGTTCGCCACGGAGCCTTCCATGGCGCCGGTCCCCGAGGCTGCGAACATCAAGACCTCGTTCCCGCACTGGAAAAGCGTGCGGAGATCCCGGCGCACCTCGGCAAAGAGGGCCTCGTACTCCGGCGTGCGGTGATGGATCATGGGTTGCGCCATCGCCTGGAGGATAACCGGCGGCACGGGTGTGGGGCCCGGGGCGAGCAGATAGCGTTTCATGGACAAACCCGTCTCCTCTTGGTTGTCCCGGCGGGGAGGGCCCGGATCGCGAGGCAGGCCAGACAAAAAAGCCCGGCCGCACGGGGCGCCGGGATGGGTGTCGCCTTCGGACGATCGACCGCTGCGGACTATACCGAGGGTACCCAGGCCTGTCAAGGCGAATCCCGGCTCCCCGTATGTTGTAAAGAGACATGGGTGACACTTCTGGCCTCCTGCGCTAGACAGGAGGTGCATCCCAAAAAGGAGGTCACCCATGTCCAAGGTCATGCTTACCCCAGAGCAGCAGATTCGTCAACGCTACGCCTGGTTCGAG